>NC_008358.1:2470014-3087517 GCF_000013025.1 Hyphomonas neptunium ATCC 15444
CTGGCCTGCCGAAGATGCAGTCCATGCGCTCGACATCGAATTTCGGGCTCTCCGTCGTGAACCTCTATTTCGAGGATGGCACGGACATGTACTTCGCCCGGCAGGTCGTCGGCGAGCGGCTGGCAGAAGCCTCCGAAGCGATCCCCGAGGGCTTTGGCACGCCGAAGATGGGGCCGATCTCCACCGGCCTCGGCATCATCCTCTATTTCCGGCTGGAAGACGAAACCGGCACGCGCAGCCTGACCGAGATGCGCGAGATTGCCGATTGGATGATCAAGTACCCACTCCAGTCCGTAGACGGAATTACCGAGGTTCTGACGCTTGGCGGCTATGAGAAGGAATATCAGGTTCGCCTGAACCCCGACCTTCTGATTGCCCATGACATCAGCCTCAGCGATGTGATGGCCGCGCTGGAAGCGGGCAACCGCACCGAGGGCGCGCAATACATCGAAAGCGGCGCGCAGCAGTTTACCGTGCGCGGGGCAGGACTGGCGCGCACGCTGGAAGATCTGGCAGAGACGCCGGTGACGACGCAGGACGGGCGCGCCGTGCGCGTGGGCGATCTGGGCGAGGTCGCGCTTGGCGGCGGCGTGCGCCAGGGCCTGGCGACCGCCAATGGCCAGGGCGAAGTGGTCGCCGGGCTGGTCCTGAAACTCTATGGCTCCAACACCTCAGACGTGATCGCGCGCGCCCAGCAGCGTTTTGACGAAATCAACGAGACGCTGCCCGAGGGCGTGACGGCGATTCCCTATTACGATCAGGGGACGCTGGTGGAGAAAGCTGCGGCGACAGTGACCACGGCGCTGTGGCAAGGCGCGCTGCTGGTGGCGGCATTGATCTTCCTGTTTCTGGGCGGATGGCGGCCGAGCCTTGTTGTGGTGATGTCGATCCCCTTCTCCGTAGGGTTTGCATTTATTGCGATGCAGGTCCTGGGCATCGGGGCAAACCTCATGTCGCTTGGCGGGGTGGCAATTGCCATCGGCATGATGGTCGATGGGGCCATCGTGATTGCAGAGAATGTTGACCGGGGCTTCCGCGAACGCGCAGAAGGCGAGACCGCGCAGGCGATCGTGGCGCGGGCGACCGCAGAAGTGATCGCGCCGCTGATTGCCGCCGTGGCGGTGGTGATCATCGTGTTCCTGCCGCTGTTTGCGTTGCAGGGCGTGGAGGGAAAAACCTTCCGGCCGCTTGCTGCTGCGGCAGCGCTGGCGATGTTCGGCTCGCTAATCTATGCCGCGCTTGTGGCGCCAGCCCTGGCGTTTGGCCTGATGCGGCCAAGCAAGCGCGTCGCGAGCACCGGGCCTGACCGGGCGGGCCGGATCGTCCAGCCGGTGGCGGCCTTCTTCATCCGCAGGCGGATTGCGGCTGTGGCTCTGGCGGTGGGCCTTCTGGCAGCAGGAGGCGCGGCGATGACGCAGCTTGGGTCCGAATTTCAGCCCGCGCTGGAAGAAGGCGACATCGTCATGCGCATCACCATGGCGCCGTCGATCTCGCTGACTGAGGCGGCGGCAACGATCACTCGGATCGAGAAGCGGCTGCTCGATGCATTTCCAGAGGTGGAGTCAGTTGTCAGCCGCATCGGGCGCGGCGAGGTGGGCGCCCATGCCGACCCGGTGAACTCGTCGGAGAGCTTCGTGGCCCTCAAACCCCGAAGCGCATGGCGCAAGGGGTTTTCACCGGATGACTTGCGCGCCGCCATCTCCGACAATCTGGGCGCCTATCCCGGCGTGCAGGTGAGTGTGGGTCAGCCGATTGCCATGTCTGTCGATGAACTCGTCACCGGTACGCGGGCGCAGCTGGCGGTGAAGATATTCGGTCCCGATACGGATGTTCTGCTTGAGACCTCGCAGAAACTGCAAACGATCCTCCAGGACGTGCGCGGGGCCAGCGATGTTCAGGCCGATCAGATCACCGGCGCGCCGCAGCTGGTGGTCTCGCCCGACCGTGTGGCGCTGGGCCGGTATGGGCTGAGCGTGAATGACGCGCTGGAAGCGATGCGGACGGGCGTGGGCGGGGCGCAGGCGGGGGCCGTGTTTGAAGGCGTGCGGCAGTTTCCCGTGATGGTGCGCTATACCGAGGAGAGCCGCAGCGACGCAGCCGCCATCGGGCGCATCGTGCTGCGCGCAGACAGCGGGGCGCGCGTGCCGCTGGAATCGGTTTCCAGCATCCGCGAGGTGACCGGGCCCCGGCAGATCACCCGCGAGAATGGCGAGCGGTTCATCACAGTGCAGCTGAATGTGCGCGACCGGGACATCGGGTCCTATGTGGGCGAGGCACAGGCCGCGACGGGGGCGGCCCTCACCCTTCCGCCGGGCTACCGGATGGAATGGGGCGGGCAGTTCGAGTTGCAGCAGCAGGCCAATGCGCGATTTGCCCTCGTCATTCCGGTGGCGCTCGGCATCGTGATGATCGTCCTTCTGCTGACATTCGGGCGGTTGGCGTCTGCGGCGCTGATCCTCATCAATATTCCGCTGGCCCTGACAGGCGGGGCATTGGCGCTGTGGATTGCGGGGCTTCCTGTGTCTGTGCCCGCAACGGTCGGCTTCATTGCATTGTTTGGCATCGCGCTGGGCAACGGGATGGTGCTGGTGAGCTTCATGGACGCGTTTGCGCGCAAGGGCCGCCCGGCCGACGCGCTGGCCATCGAGGCGGCGGGCCTGCGCGCGCGGCCCGTATTGATGACGGCGCTGACCACCGCGCTTGGCCTCGCGCCGCTGCTGTTTGCCAGCGGCGTTGGCGCTGAGGTGCAGCGGCCGTTGGCAACCGTTGTGATGGGCGGGCTCGTTACCTCAACGCTGCTTACCCTGCTGGTGTTGCCCGCGTTGCACCGCTGGTTTGCGCCCAAAGCGGAGGCGCCGGCCTAGGGCTTTGGTGGCACTTCCAGACCGAGACGGAGGAGGCTTTCCCAAGCCTCCTCCGGATCATCGGCGAACTCGAACAGTTTGAGATCGTCGGGGCTTATCACGCCGGCGTCAGCGAGCGCTTCGAAGTTGATGATCCGTGTCCAGAAGTCCCGGTCGTAAAGTACGACGGGCATGTGGTGGCCCTTGCCGGTCTGGCTGAGGGTGAGGAGTTCGAACAGCTCGTCCATCGTACCGAAGCCGCCGGGGAAGATGACGAGGGCGCGGGCGCGCATGGCGAGATGCATCTTGCGCATGGCGAAATAGTGGAACTGGAAGCTGAGCTGCGAGGTGATGTAGGGGTTGGGCGCCTGCTCATGGGGGAGTTGGATGTTGAAGCCGATGGTGACGGCACCGGCGTCGCGCGCGCCGCGATTGGCCGCTTCCATGATGCCGGGGCCGCCGCCTGTGGCGATGACATTGTCCCGCCACTGACCATCTTCACAAAGGGCGCCCCCACGCTCTGACGCGATGCGGCCGAAGGTGCGCGCGGCGGCGTAGGTGCGGGCCTGCCAGGGGTTGCCATCCTCGCGGATGCGGGCGCTGCCGAAGGCGACGAGGGTGGTGCGCACGCGCTCGCGGCGGAGAAATTCCTCGGCCTTGGCGTATTCCATCATGAAGCGGGCGCCGCGCATGGAGTCGCCCAGGATGAACTCCTGGTCGAGCGCGGCCAGCTTGTAGACCGGATGTTCGGGTTGATCGTCTGCGGCCATGGGAGCCTCCCTTCTGCCTTAGAGGGAGCCCCTCTCAGGTCATTCTACTTTGCAGGAGAGCGGGCAATGACTTTGATCTCGAAGTCAAAACCCGAAAGCCAGGTGACACCGACAGCCGTCCAGTTGGGATAGGGCGGCTGAGGGAAGACGCGGCTCTTAACCTCCATGACGGTTCCGAACTGGGCCTCGGGGTCGGTGTGAAACGTGGTGACATCGACGATGTCGCTCAGGCTACAGCCTGCCGCTTCCAGCACGCTCAGAAGATTGTCGAACGCCAATTGCACCTGTTTGGCGAAATCGGGTTCGGGTGAACCATCCGGCCGGCTTCCAACCTGACCCGAGACGAAAAGCAGGTCACCCGACCGGATCGCCGCAGAGTACCTGTGCTGCTCGTAAAGAGCATGGCGGTCGGCTGGAAAGATGGGTTCGTTTTTGATCATGTCGCGATCCTATCAGAAGCTCGCCCCGCGGGCGCTTGGAGATGAGGAGCACATATAAGAAGGGTTCCGCTAAATGCGATCAGATGCCTTGCCTTAAATGGCTGGCGATCGTGGGCCAATGACCGCCGCACAATTTAAGACAGCGGCGGCGCCCCTTATCAGGCGGAGCGGTCGTGGGCAGTCCCTGCGGGCATCAGGTGGCCGCCGCTCTGCACGCTGGGGCTGAGCGGGCGGCTGGAGGATGCAAACACAGAGCTGACGGATGCCAGATCGCGACAGGAGTTGAGCAGCGCGATCTTCTCGCCCTTGCTGAGCGAGGCGACGTATTCGGCAGCCGACTCGGCAGTCTCGGTGCGGGCGCGGGCGAGCGCGAGGGGCGTGTGCACCTCGTTCCGGGCGAGCGACCAGTGGGTATCCACGAGCGCGCAGCGGCGCTGCTGTTTCACTTGGTCAAGCAGGAGCGAGTAAAGATCGCCGGGGCGCAGATCGGCGAAGACGTGCTGAGCTTCCTGCGCAGCGGCGAAGGAGGCGGGCAATACAACTTCAGCCGGGGAAACCAGCGCGCCGGCCTTGCGGAACCCCTGGCCGGCGGAGCGTTTGGCGGTCCAGTAGGACAGCGGCACCGAGAGGATCAGGCCGATCGTCGCCGGGGCGAGCCAGGCGGCGTAGACCGGTGAGATAATCATGGCGGCGACGGAGAGGACCACGCCGAGTGTCATGGCCGGGGCGCTGTGGCGCAGCGTGGCCATCAAGGAATAGCCATCCTCGGTGCGCTTCTGCGGCGACCAGCCGGAGTCCCGGCCCGTCAGCACGGAGATGACGGCGCTGGTCTGGGTGACCATCATGATGGGCGCGATCAGGACCGAGAGCAGCGTTTCGGTGACAACGCCCAGCGTGGTGCGGAAGAGGCCAACCTGACGGCGCCAGAGCGGGCTGATGAGGCCATAGATGAGGCCGTAAATCTTCGGCGCGAAGAGGATCACCATCGTGACGATGAAGAGGTTGAGCGCGCGCACGGAGTCGATGACCGGCCATGTCGGGAACAGCGAGAAGCCATCGCCGAAATAGGACGGGCGCATGAAGCTGTTCTGCAATGACAGGGCCATACCGACGGTGATGAACACCAGCCAGAGCGGCGAAGAGAGGTAGGAGAAAATGCCGGTGATCAGGTGGAAACGGCTGGTCCAGGCAAGGCCACGCGTCTTCAGCAGCACCAGCATGTGCTGCATGTTGCCCTGACACCAGCGGCGGTCGCGGATGACCAGATCGATGATGGTGGGGGGGCCCTGCTCGAACGAGCCGCTGAGCGCGGGCTTGATTTCAACGTTCCAGCCAGCCCGGCGCAGCAGCGCGGCTTCGACAAAGTCGTGGCTGAGGATATGTCCGCCAAACGGCGCGCGGCCCGGCAGTTCGGGCAGACCGGCAGCCGATGCCATCGCCCGCACACGGATGATGGCGTTGTGGCCCCAGAAATTGCCTTCCTTCTGTGCCCACCAGGCAATGCCATGGCCGAGCACCGGCCCGTAAAGGGCGGCGGCAAATTGCTGGATACGGGCAAAGAGACTCTCGGCCCCGACGAGTTGCGGAATGGTCTGGATGAGGCCGGTGCGGGGGGCTTCTTCCATCTGGCGCACAAGCTCGAGCAGCGTGTCGCGCTCCATGTAGGAGTCCGCATCATAGACGATCATGTAATCGTAGCGCCCGCCCCAGCGGGTAACGAAGTCGCGGATGTTGCCCGCCTTGCGGTGATGGTTGATCGTGCGGCGGCGATACCAGACGCGCACATCCGAGGGCGATTGCTGGCGGATACGCTCGAAGGCGGCTTCCTCGGCGAGCGCCACATCAGGATCGGTCGTGTCGCTGAGGATGAAGCAGTCAAACCGGCCTGGCGCGCCCGACATCATCTGCGCCGTGGCCAGAACGGTGCCAAAGATGTGTTCGACGCTTTCGTTATAAATCGGGAAGGCAATCACGGTGCGCGTGTTGCGAAGGTCCGGCCCGGCGTCCCCGCGCGGCTTCTTCATCAGAGACCCAAGTGCGGAGAAGAAGCCCATCGTCGCGTTGACGAAGGCATAGCAGACCCAGACGATGTTGATCGCGAAGATCGCCAGCAGCGCCCATTCGAGCAGCGTCAGCCCGGAGACCGAGAGCACTTCGTGCATCTCGTATGTGGCCCAGGCGGTCAGCGCCAGCGACGAGACGAGGATGAAAAGCTTGCGCCACATGCCGGAGGTCGGCCGGCGGGCGGATACGGCAACGGAACGGCCAAGCGTCTGGCTCGGCATATCGATCGGAAACTCAGTGGGACGTGCACGCAGCAAGGTCATTCCTTCCGCCAACGGTAGAGCCAGGTTTCAGTGATAGGCTTTCCCCCTTTGGTGAGCAGGGCACGAAGCTCGGCCACCTCGATATTCTGGGCTTCGAGTTCGAAGCTGAGCCGGACATTTCCGGTCTCTGGATTGGTCTTGATGATGGGATTGAGAACCTTGCCGGCCGATGTCGTGATTTCGGCTTCAACGCCTTCCAGAAGGGCCGCAGGGATCTGCTCATAGTCGATCACGAACAGCTGCTGTGTCGCGGCGGGTTTCACCCCGGCAAAGGTGTTCTTCACCGTCGCCACATCCGGCACGGATGAAGTCAGCAGGCTCCATTTCATGTCATAGGAAACGGTATACGCCGTGCCGGGCTGCCAGGGTGTTTTCGGCTTCCAGTAAGCGACGATATTGTCGTTATATTCGTTGCCGGTGGGGATTTCGACCAGCGTCAGCTCGCCCTCTCCCCAACCCGCTTTGGGCTGTACCCAGACGGTCGGGCGATGGTGATAGCCCGCTTCGATGTCTGAATAATCCTCAAACGCGCGCTTGCGCTGAACCAGGCCAAAGCCGAGCGGCGGGCGGTCTGCCAGCACCGAGACCTGCAACGCCTTGGGATTGAACAGCGGGCGCCAGACCCACTCGCCATTATACATCTGGATCGAGAGACCCTCAGAATCGTGGACCGCCGGGCGGAAGTCATTCTGGAATTTGCGGATGTCGTGGGGCGAGAAGAAATACATCGAGGTGAGCGGCGAAATGCCGACCGTGGCCAGTTCCTTGCGGGGGAACAGCGCGGCCGTGATCTGCATTTTGGTTTCAACGCCCGGCGTTACCGAAAGCTCGTAAGCGCCCGTGATGCTCTCGCCATCGAGCAGGGCGTAAATGCGGATCGTATCGGTGCCCGGCGCCGGTTTCTGCAACCAGAACTCCCGGAAGTAAGGGAACTGTTCGCCTTCGGGCGACGCGGTGCCGATGGAGATGCCGCGCGCCGAGGCGCCGTAGAGATTGCCCGCGCCCAGCGCGCGGAAGAAGCTCGCCCCGCGGAAGCTGATCAGCTCATCCCACTTGCCGGCAATGTTGAGCGGCGTGACGACGCGAAAGCCGGCAAAGCCGAGCAGCTGCTTGGCTTCATCGGAGAGCGGCAGATCGAAGAAATTGAAGTCCTCGGGCGAATAGGGCCGGGAAACTTCCTTGCCCTCTTCCACGAAGTTCAGGCGAATGGCGTAGTTGAAGAGATAGCCGCGCGGGTCCGGCAGGATGCGGAACTTGTCGGAGGTGTCTTTCCAGAGCGCCGCGTCCTGGTGAAGCTGGATACGGCGGTAGGCATCATAATTGAGCGCGCCGGCCTCTTTGGGAATACCCGGCGGGGTCTGGAACGGACGGCTGGCAAGGATCTCTGCCTTGCGGCGCACGTCTTCAAAGTCGAACTCTGCCGTGACCGGCGGCGCGGGCGCCGCAGACGGATCTTCCTCGGACGCGGCGAGCGCTGCGGCCGCTTCGGGGCTCAGCGTTTCGACAACCGCTTCGGGCGCTGCGGCCAGCTTTGGCTCAGCCGCCTTGGCAGCATTGAGCGCAGGATCACCCTCGACAGTGGCTTTGACCGGCGCTTCGGGGGCCGGATCAGCAGACGGCGAACAGCTCGATATCAGAAGCCCGGCCATGAGACAGCCGCAAACGATCCTGAAAGAGACGCCTGAAAAGTGCCTCAAGCCTTGTTACTCCCTGTACCATCACCCCTTCCGGCAATCCGGAAGCCGTTTCTTGCAGTGCAGCAAGCCCTGACCTGCCTAACGAACGTGTGCGCATTTGGTTGCCCATCAAAATGGGTCACCGCGTTCAGCGGCGACACCGTCAAGGCAGATTGGAAGGACAATTGAGGCACGGTGTCAGATGGGAGGGCAAACAGGGTCCGTTTTTCATGAGATTGAGGCAAACCAAAGGCGGATTTGTGGCTCACGCACCCTGTCTCTGTTGCAGGACTGTCATGATCGGAATGACCGCAGCCCCGCCTAAAAACCAGTCACTCGCGCGGCAGGTGAAACGCGGGCCGAAACCTCGCGCAAAACGCCGATAGGGGCGGACGCACCTGCGAAAGAAAAAGGGGAGCGCCGCCAGGACAGGCGGGCGGGCGGCGCTCCCCGCCGAAGGGTCAGCTGACGGGGGCGTCAGGCTGAACCGCTCCGGCATGCTGGTGGCGCTGGGCAAGATTTCCCAGCAGCAGAAGGATCGGCGCGGCGATGAAGATCGAGGACATGGTGGCGATCAGCACGCCAAACACCATCGGCAAGGCGAAATTCTCGACCGCATTGCCGCCCCAGATGGCCATCGGCACGATGGCCAGCAGCGTCGTCATCGAGGTGAAGATGCACCGGGTCAGCACCTGGTTGATGCTGGTGTCGATGACCGTTCGCAGATCGTAGCGCTTGGCCAGGCGGATATTCTCCCGCATCCGGTCATAGACGACTACCTTGTCGTTCACCGAATAGCCGATGAAGGTCAGCAGCGCGGCGATGGCGGTGAGGTTGAAGTCCAGCCCGAAGAGAACGAAGAAGCCGAGCATCTTCGTCGTATCCAGCGCCAGGGTGACGATTGCCCCGATGGCGAAGTTCCACTCGAACCGCCACCAGATATAGAACAGCATCGCCAGGCTCGCGAGGCCGACGGCGATCATGCCGTTGCGGGCAAGCTCGCCGGACACTTTCGGCCCGACCACTTCGGTCCGCTCCACCGAGATACCCGGATCGATCTCGCTCAGCGTCTGGCGCACGGTATTGACCGCCGCCGTCTGGGCCGCCTCGCCGCCATCCTGTCGCTGGATGCGGATCAGCACGTCATCCTTGCCGCCGATCTGCTGGAGGGCGACTTCACCCAGTCCCAGCTCGCCAAGTTCAGCGCGCAGCTGGGAGAGGTTGGCTTCTCCCGGCGTGGTGATTTCCACCTGAATGCCGCCGGTAAAGTCGATGCCGTAATTGAGGCCCGGATTGATGAAGAGGCCGATGGAGGCAATCGAGAGCAGGATGGAGGTGGCGATGCCGAAATAGCGCGCCTTCATGAACGAGATTTTCGATCCGTCGGGCACCAGGCGGAACAGCGGCTCGATGTCGATGCGCTTGATGCGGCGGTGGCGCACCCAGGCTGTCATCAGGACACGGACCACCGTGACCGCTGTAAACAGCGACACACCCGTGCCCACGATCATGGTGACGGCAAAGCCCTTCACCGGGCCGGAGCCGAACATGAACAGCAGCGCCGTGGCGATCAGCGTGGTGATGTTGGCGTCGAGGATGGTTGAATAGGCAATGTTGAACCCCCGGTCGAGCGCGGCGAGGGCGCTGACGCCTTTCTTGCTTTCCTCGCGGATGCGCTCGTTGATCAGGATATTGGCGTCCACCGCGATGCCGATGCCCAGAATGATGCCGGCAATGCCCGGCAGGGTCAGCGTGGCGCCCATGAAGGTCAGGATACCAAGGGTGAGGGCCACGTTGAGGAACAGCGCGAAACTCGCGATCAGGCCCCAGCCCCGGTAAAGCAGGGTCATGAACGCGACGACCAGCGCAAAGCCGATCAGGCCGGTGTAGAGGCCCATGCTGATCACATCGGCGCCAAGGTCTGGCCCCACCGTGCGCTCCTCGATCACGGTCAGCGGCGCTGGCAGGGCGCCTGCCCGCAGGAGGGCGGAGAGCATCGCGGTTTCTTCAATCGTGAAGTCGCCGGTGATCTGGCCGGAGCCGCCAAGGATCGGCCCCTGGATGACCGGGGCGGTCAGCACCTTTCCGTCCAGAACAATGGCAAAGGGTTTGCCAACATTGTTCTTGGTGATCTCGGCAAACTGTTTTGTGCCGGCCGCGTCGAAGCGGAAGGTGACGATGGGCTCGTTGGTCTGGGAATCAAAGCCCGAGCGGGCATCGGACAACCGGTCGCCGCTCAGGGCAACGCGGTCATAGATGGGCATCTCCGCGCCGGTTTTGGTGTCCGGCAGGAGGGTGACGCCATCGGGCACTTCGCCGCCATAGGTTTCCGGCGCGACCATGTGGAAAGACATCTGCGCGGTGGAGCCGAGCAGTTCACGCAGGCGGGTGGGGTCTTGCAGACCGGGCAGCTGGACGAGGATACGGTCGGCGCCGACGCGCTGGATGGTCGGCTCGGCAACACCCACCTGATCGACCCGCTGGCGCACGATTTCGACGCTCTGGCCGATGGCCTGGTTGATGCGGTCTGCGGTGCCCGCCTCGGAGAGGGACAGGGTGATCGTATCGCCCTTCGGCTGGATGAGGATGTCAGGCACCGAACCGGTAAACCCGGCCTGTTGAACCTGCGTCACCTGTTCGCGCAGCCTTGAGAGGATACGGCTGCGCCCATCGGGATCGGTGATCCGTGCCACCACCGTGTCGCCCGTCACCTCCACCTTGCCGCGCACGGTTTCGGTGCTCATCAGGGTGCGGGTTTCGGCGGCGAGGGATTTCAGCCGGTCAGCCAGCAAGGCCGGGCCGTCTACCTCCAGGACAAGATGCGAGCCGCCGCGCAGGTCGAGACCCAGCGTGATCTGCTTCTTGGGCAGCCAGTCGGGCATGGCCGCAATCTGCTGCGGCGACAGCACGTTTGGCAGGGCCGCCAGCAGCCCGATCAGGATGATAAGAATATAGGTTACCAGTACCGTTCTGGTGGTACGCATGCGGAAATTCCTTGAGGATGCCTGAAACCGGAGGCCATCGCGTATGGCGGCCGGTGATCGCGCGCACAGGGCCGGAATCCGGCCGGGCGCAGTCTGGCTGTCAGTTCATCCGATAAGGGGCCGGGGCGAAGGCCTCACGCACGGCAGAGACATGGAGGGATGCAATGTCTCTTACAGGGGTATGTTGTGCGTGGAAGAAAGGTCTCCGCCCCGGCCAGGGATCTGCCACGGGGGAACGGCAGATCACACCTGATCGGGATGAACGGCAGGCTGCGCATCGCGCGCAGCGGGTCCGTGCATCAAGCGGAGAGCGGCGGCGCGCGAGGCGCCGAAAAACGTGTTGAAAGACTGGGCGTTGCGTCCGCGCCGAACGGCGGGTCCGGCAGCGATTTCTGGGCCGCAGGCGGGAACGAATATCCCGGCAATGCCGCAAACACCGTAGACGGCACATCATCGCCATCAGACGGCACCATCTGGAGGCGCGCGCGTTGGTCGCGGTCAGCCTTGGGCAGCACGGCATCAGAAACCTGCGCCGCGCCCTGGCTCGCCTCAGCGACCGAGAAAACCGGCTGCGTGGCGTGATTGCCCGAAGAAATCGCCGCCGCCACAAGCATCACGAACCCGAGCGCTGCAATCAGCAGGCTTCTCGGATGCAGCGTTCCTGTGGGGGCCAGTCTGCGGGTCATTGCGCTTATTTAGACATTGTCCTGCCACTGCGCCATAGGAAAACGTCAGCCTCAAGAACAGCGAATCCCTCTTTCACCCGGTCCGGCCCTCCCATGACAGGTTTTCCCACCCGACCCGCGCCTCATGGCCTCGCGCAGCCCGGCCTGCGCCCGAAACCTGACAGTTCCTCACAATGCAGAAAGCTGAAATCTTCCCGCTTGACGGCCTTTGCATTTGTGAGTAAACACTCACTTATTGAAGCAACGGGAAAGCAACGAGGCCCGGAATGTTGAACGCAGCTCTCCTTGGTACAGGCGCCCGCGCAGGTGGCAGAGCCTTGCCCTCCGCCGAGATCGACGCGCGCCTCGGCAAACCGTCCGGCTGGCTGGAAAGCGCCAGCGGCGTCATCACCCGCCCGGTGATCGCCGAGGGCGAAACGCAGGAAAGCCTCGCCGTGGACGCCGCCCGCCTGGCGCTGGCAGATGCCGGACTTGAGGCGGCTGACATCGATCTCCTCCTCTTCGCCTCCGCGGTGGGCCGCCAGCCGATCCCCTCCACCGCGACGCTGATCAAGCGCGAGCTGGGCCTCAGCCACTGCGCCGCGCCTGCCTTTGACATCAACGCAACCTGCCTCAGCGCCGTTGCCGCCATGGAAGTCGCCGCGCTTTACATCGCCGCCGGGCGCGCGCGCCATGTGCTGATCGTCGCCAGCGAGATCGCCACCCGCGCCCTGCCCTGGGCGGATGACCCAGCCACCGCCGCGCTGTTCGGCGATGGCGCCGCCGCCCTCATCCTCGGCCCGGCGCAAGCCACCGGCCTGCACCTGCGCGATATCTCCCTCGAAACCTGGGCGGAGGGTTACGATTTCTGCGCCCTGCCCGCGGGCGGCACCCGCTATGATCTGCATACCAACCGCGACGCCTTCGAGGCCAACGCCTTCTTCCGCATGGACGGCCACGCCCTGTTCAAGCTGACCCGCACCAAACTGCCCGCCTTCATTGATCGCCTGCTCGCCCGTGCGGGCTGGCGCCAGGAGGAGGTTGACCTCGTCATCCCCCATCAGGCGAGCCCTCTGGCGCTGGAACACATGATCCGCAAATGCGGCTTTGCCCGCGACCGCGTTGTCTCCACCGTTCAGAAAACCGGCAACCTCGTCGCCGCCTCCATCCCCATGACGCTCGACACCGCCCGCCGCGAGGGCCGCATCACGCGCGGAAGCAAGGTGCTGCTGATCGGCACCTCGGCCGGCGTCTCCATTGGCGGGGCAACCCTCGAAGCATGAGCGGCACAGTCATCACCGGCGCCACGGGCTTTCTCGGCGGCGCAATTGCCCACCGCCTGCTGGCTGAAGGCGAACGCGTCATCGCGCTCGGCCGCGACCGCGCAAAGCTCGCCGCGCTGGCCGAGGCCGGCGCGGAGACGCACGCGCTTGATCTGTCCTCTGACGACGCCCTCCCCGCGCTTGATGCCACCGGCTTCATCCACTGCGCCGCGCTGTCCTCGCCTTGGGGCACGCGCGCCGCGTTCGAGCGCGCCAACATTACCGGCACGCGCCGCGCGCTGCTTCTGGCGCTGGAAGCGGGCGTCCGCCGCTTCGTGCATATCTCTTCGCCCAGCATCTATTTCCGCTTCGCCGATCAGGACGCCGTGCGCGAAGACATACCCCTGCCGCCCCCGGTCAACGCCTATGCCGCCACCAAGGCCGCCAGTGAAAGCCTCGTCCTCGCCGTGCCGGATCTCTCCCCAATCATCCTGCGCCCGCGCGGCCTGTATGGCCCCGGCGACACCGCCCTGCTGCCCCGCCTGCTGCGCGCTGCGGCCACCCGGCCCCTGCCCCTGATGCGCGGCGGCGTCGCGGCAACGGACCTCACCTACATTGACGACGTGGCAGACGCGGCGATCACCGCCCTGCGCGCCCGCGCGGCGCCGTCGCAAATCTACAACGTTTCCGGGGGCGAAGCGCTCTCCATCAGGATGGTTGCCGAGCGCGCAGGCGCCATGGTGGGCCTCACCGTCCGCTGGCGGAAGATGCCCTGGCCGGTGGTGAAGACCGCTGCCCAGGCCGCCGAGTCCTTCTGCGCCGCCCTGCCCGGCCGCCCCGAGCCGCCCGTCACCGCCTACAGCGGCGGCCTCTTCGCCTTCCGCCAGACGCTCAGCCTCGACCGGATCGGGCGCGAGCTTGGATGGCGCCCCAGAGTTTGCTTTGAGGCGGGACTCGCGAGAACCTTCGCGCAGAGGGCCCCATGATCCACCCGGAATTTCCCAACAGCGCGTTCGTTTCAGCGCCCGAAAGGCTGGTCCTGAAGGGCGGGCGCTGGCAGGGCGTGCGCATTCCGGTTCGCTATGGCCGGTTCGATCATCGCCTTTTCGGCCGCTGCCTCATCGACACGGGCTATTCGCCCCGCGTCACACGCGGCCAGCGCAGCCTGCCGCTGTGGCTCTATTCGAAAATCCTCAACCCGAAACTTACAGCAGAAGCCCTGCCCGCCGCAGAGCCACGTGTGAACGCGATCCTCCTCTCCCATCTGCATGCGGACCATGTAAGCGCCCTGAAGGATTACCCCGAGGCGCGCCTCTATGCCGATGGCGCCGCCATCGACCATTTCCTCGATCAGGGCTGGCTCGGGCGCACGCACAAGGGGTGCTTCAAAGAACTCCTGCCAGACGATCTGCGCGAGCGCGTGATCCGGTTTGAAACCCTCCCGAGGGCTGAGGCGCCCCATGGGCTTGGCCCGGCGGCCGACATCTTCGGCGACGCCAGCGTGCTTGCCGTGCCTCTGCCTGGCCATATGCGCGGCCATACCGGCTTTCTGTTCAATGGCCCAGTCGCGCCGCTGCTTTACGCCGCCGATGCCGACTGGCTCGCCCGCGCCATTCTGGAGGACCGCTCGCCCGGATACCCCGCGCGCCTGATCCTGGACAACCCCGCCGCCGCCGCGCAAACCGCCCTCCGTATCCGGAACTTCGTTGAGCTCGGCGGACGCCTCGCCCTCTGCCACGACCCGGAGGACCGGCCATGAACCTCAGCGCCGCCGTCCTGACGCTTACCGCCTTCTACGAGGCCCGCCGCCGGTACAAGGCCGCGCGCACGCGCCACCATCTGCTCGCCGCACAGCATCGGCGGCTGGATAAATTCCTCGCCGGAAAAGCGGCGGATGTGCCCGCTTTTAAGGCCTTTGGCGGCCTGCCGCTGAGCGATTGGCCGGTGATGGACAAGGCCGCGCTGATGGCCGACTTCGACCGGTATAACCGCCTCGGCCTCACTGCCGTGCAGGGCTGGGCGCATCTGGAGGCGGGCACCGCGCCCAAGGGCTACGCCATAGGCGCAAGCACGGGCACATCCGGCAATCGCGGGCTCTATATCGTATCGGAGCGGGAACGCTATCGCTGGCTCGGCACGATGCTCTCGCGCGCGCTGCCCGATTTCCTTTCCCGCAAGCACCGCGTGGCCATTGTCCTGCCCGCCAACAGCCGGCTGTATGACGCGGCCAATGAAAGCGGCCGCCTCAGCTTGCGCTTCTTTGATCTTGGCCGGGGCATCGACGCGCAGTTTGCGCCCCTGGCGGAGTTTCAGCCGACGGTCATCGTTGCCCCGCCCAAATTCCTTCGCGCACTTTCTGAAAGCGGCACAGCCCTCACGCCAGAGCGCATTTTCTCCGGCGCGGAGGTGCTCGACAGTGAAGACCGGCGCATCATCGAGGCGCGCTTCGGCCTGAAGCTGCGCGAGATTTACATGGCCACCGAAGGCCTGTTCGCCATCGCGTGCGAGCATGGCACGCTGCACCTCCTGGAAGATCAGGTCGCCTTCGAATTCCAGCCTGTCGAAGGCAGCGACACCCTCGTCACGCCTCTCATCACCGATTTTTCGCGGCAGACGCAGGTGATGGTCCGCTACCGGATGAATGATGTTCTGGAACTGACCGACATGCCCTGCCCCTGCCACGCGCCCCACCGCGCCATCAGGCAGATCCATGGCCGCTGCGACGATATTTTCACCCTGCCGAGCTATGGCCAGCCGGTGCGCGTTACGCCAGATGTGATCCGCAATGCCGTGCTGCGGGCGGACCGGCGCATCTCCGATTTCCGGGTAACGCAGATTGCGCGCAACAAGGTGTTGCTGGAGTTGAAGGTGGAAGAAGCTGACTGCCTGGATGCCGCGTCTGCGAGCCTCGCAGCAATGTTCAAGGCCTGCGGCGCGGTCCCGGATATTGCCACGGGCACCGCCCTGCTTCTTCCGCCATCGGATCACAAGCTGCGCCGTGTGCGGGTCGCCATTCCATGAGAGTATCGATCCAGACGCTGGGCAGCCTCGGCGATGTGATGCCCTATATCACTACCGCCCGTGCCCTGATGGCAGGCGGCGCGGATGTGACGCTGATGGCGCCGCGCGAATACACCGAGACGATGACCGCCCATGGCGTCACGCCCGCCATGGCGCCCGCCTTCTCGCTGAATGAGTGGAACGCGGAGGCTGAGCGACGGGGCACATTATCCGATCCCGTACAATTCTTCCGGGACTGGGGCGAAATGGTCGTGCCCTATGTGGAAGACATCACCGCCCATTGCCTGATGGCGGCCGAACATGCCGATATCGTCCTCGGCAACAGCATCTGCGCGCCGGCCCGTGTTGCGGCCGAAGCCTATGGTATCCCCTACATCCTCAGCGCCCAGCAGCCCGCCATCAGCCCGACCCGTGAAATACCTTGCGCCCTCATGTGGCGCCCCTGGCATGGCACATGGCTGAACCGCGCGGGCTATCTTACAGTAGACATCGCCCAGCGCCTGATGCTCGAAGCGCTCAAGGACCAGAGACGCGCGCTCGACCTGCGCCCCATCCCGCAAGGCGGCACACGCTGGCATCTTGGCCAGCCGCTGGCCCGCGTCACCAGCGTCTCGCCCGCGCTCATTGCGTGCCGGCCAGAGGATTGGCGCTCGAACGATCATCTCATGCCGTATCCGTCGCTGGATGTTCAGGGGCCAGATGAACTGCCGCCGGCGCTGCTCGACTTTCTGAGCATGGGCGCCGCGCCTCTGCATGTCGGCCTCGGCTCGTTCGAGAGCGATGCAGAGCGCGAACAGATCTCCCGACTCCTGCGCGCCATCCGCCACCTGCGTTTGCGCGCGATCATCTCTTCGGGGCTCGTCGGGCAGCTGCCCCAGGATTTGACTGAAGGCCACTTCGTTTCTGGCCATGTATCTCATCCGGCACTGTTTCCCCTCTGCGCGGGCGTCATCCATCATGGCGGGGCGGGCACGCTCGACACGGCCCTGCGCGCGGGCACGCCGCAGCTGATCGTGCCGGATCGGCTCGACCAGTTCTGGCACGGCGTGCGCCTGCGCCAGATCGGCGTGGCACCGGCGCATATCACCGGCAAGTCGACAGAGGATGAGATGGTGACGCTGCTGGCCCAGCTCACCGCGCCCGAGATGCGCGCCCGCGCGCAATCCCTTGTCTCCGCCCTGCGCGCCCGTAACGGCGCGGCCGATCTCGCCGCCTTCACACGCGCCGAAACAGAGCGCTTCCAACAAAGTGTGAGATAACCCCCGCGATCAGGAACACCACCTGCCCGCCCGCCAGCAGCGCCCATTTGTGCGCTGCGATGAAGGCCTCCACGTCCACATCGCCCCGCGCCGCGCCCCAGGCGGCGGCGTAGCCAATCGCGACAAACATCCCCACGCCCAGCGTCACCCCCAGCGCTGACCCCACCGCAAAGCGCTGCCACGCCATCCCCGCGCTGCCACACACCGGCGGCATGAACCAGGCAATCGGCCCGAGCAGCCGCGACACCGCCACCGCCTTGATCCCATGGCGCGCCAGCAACCGCCGCGTTTTGCGCAGTGCCGCCCGTCGCGAGCGCTTAGCCAATGCAAACCGGTTGAACCAGGGCCGCATCTGCCGCCCGGTCAGATAGCCGATCTGGTCGGCCGCATACGCCCCGGCAAAGACGGCCGCCACTGCCCAGATCGCCCCCTCACTGAACAGCAGCCCGCCCGCCATCAGGAAGAATGCCTCCCCGAACACGAAGAAACAGAAACCGAGCGTCGCATCGAAGAACGCGCCAAGGAACAGGGTCAGGAGCAGCGAAACCGACATGTTATTCCAGGGCCAGATGAGCAAAGGCCGCCGCGATCTCCGCGACGGCCTCTTCTGTCTACAAGTCCTGCCCAGATTTGTCCCGGCTTGTCCTGATATGCGCTACTTCAAGCGCGAGAGCACACTGAACGGGCTGTCGGATGGCTTGGATTGCTCCTTGGCGGGTGGCGCCTTGGATGAGAGCGCAGAGGCGGCCTTGTCCGGCGCGCCGGAGGGGCGCTTACCCCCCTGTTTCATGCTGAGGCCGATCCGCTTGCGGGCAACGTCCACCTCCATCACGGTAACGCTCACCACCTGCCCTGTTTTCACGGCATCGTGGGGGTCTTTGATGAAGGTGTCAGACATCTCCGAAATATGGACCAGCCCGTCCTGATGCACGCCAATATCCACGAATGCGCCGAAGGCGGTCACATTGGTCACCACGCCCTCAAGACGCATACCGGGCTTCAGGTCGGTCACCTTATCTATGCCCTCCTGGAAGGTTGCCGTCTTGAACTCCGGGCGCGGGTCGCGGCCGGGTTTTTCCAGTTCTTTGAGGATGTCCTTGATTGTCGGTACACCGAATGTCGCGTCGGCAAAGTCTTCCGGCTTCAGCTTTGAAATGAAGGCCTTGTCGCCAATGATCGTCTCGACCTTACGGCCAGCCGCCTTGGCAATCTTCTCAACCACCGGATAGGCTTCGGGGTGAACCGCCGAAGCGTCCAGCGGGTTCTTGCCATTCATGATGCGCAGGAATCCTGCGGCCTGCTCAAAGGCTTTCGGGCCAAAGCGTGGCACCTTCTTCAGCTCCGTACGCGCCTTGAACGGACCGTTCTGCTCACGATAAGCGACAATGTTGGCCGCAATCGTCGCGTTGAGGCCCGCTACGCGTGCCAGCAGCGCCACAGAGGCGGTATTCACGTCCACGCCCACCGCGTTCACACAGTCTTCCACAACACCGTCGAGCGAGCGGGCAAGGCCTGCCTGATCCACATCATGCTGATACTGGCCAACGCCAATTGCCTTGGGTTCAATCTTCACCAGCTCCGCCAGCGGATCTTGCAGGCGCCGCGCAATCGAGACCGCGCCGCGCAGGCTGACGTCCAGTTCCGGAAACTCCTTCGCCGCCAGCTCCGAGGCGGAATAGACCGAGGCACCTGCCTCCGACACCATGATCTTGGTCAGCTTCAGCTCGGGCAGCTTGGTGCCCAGATCGCCCACCAGCTTCTCGGTCTCGCGGCCCGCTGTGCCGTTGCCGACACTGACCAGCTCCACCTTGTGGCGCTTGCAGAGGGTTGCCAGCGTCATCAGGGACCCGGCCCAATCCTTCTTGGGTTCATGCGGATAGATGGTCGCCGTTTCCAGCAGCTTGCCGGTCGCGTCCACGATCGCGACCTTGCAACCCGTGCGGATGCCAGGGTCGATCCCCATCACAACCTTTGGGCCAGCGGGCGCCGCCATCAGCAGGTCATGCATATTGCGCGAGAACACCTTGATGGCGTCGCGGTCGGCGCCCTCTTTCACGCGGCTGATCACGTCGCGCGAGGAGGAGGGCTCCATCTTGCTTTTCCAGGCGGCTTCGGCGGTATCCATCAGCCAGTCGTCGCCGGGGCGGCCTTTCTTGGCGATGCCGAACTCGGTGCGGATTTCACGCAGCGCCGGATGTTCGCGGCCCTGTTCCACCGGCACGGCCAGCTTCACTTTCAGCACGCCTTCCTTCTGTCCACGGAGGACAGCCAGCGCACGGTGCGACGGCATCTGCGTCACCGGCTCATCAAAGTCGAAATAGTCGGAAAACTTCGCGCCTTCCTGCTCCTTGCCTTTGACGAGGCTGGAGCCGAGCTTTCCCTCTTTCCAGACGGTCTCGCGCACCTTTCCGACAAGGCGCGGCGTCTCGGCGATCCGCTCCACCAGAATATCCCGCGCGCCTTCCAGCGCCGCATCCATATCCTTCACGCCCTTGCCGGACGCGATGAACGCCTTGGCCTCATCAAACGGCGAGAGCGACGGGTTTGCCAGCAGGCGCTCGGCCAGCGGCTCAAGGCCCGCTTCCTTGGCGATGGTCGCCTTGGTGCGGCGTTTCTGTTTGTAAGGGGCGTAAAGGTCTTCCAGCGCCACCTTGGTCATCGCCCAGTTGATCTCGCGCTCCAGCGCGGGCGTCAGCTTGCCCTGCTCGCGGATGGCGCTCAGAACCGTTTCGCGGCGCTTGGCCAGGTCGGTGAGATAGTCGAGCCGTTCGGCGAGGTTGCGCAGCTGCGTATCGTCCAGCCCGCCGGTGCGTTCCTTGCGGTAGCGCGCGATGAAGGGAACCGTCGCGCCTTCCTCCAGCAGCTCCATGACCGCCTGAACCTGACGCTCCTGAACGCCCAGCTCATCAGCAATGATGCGGGCAATGGAAGGCGGAGAAGCCTGAGAAGAAGAACGTACCTGTCCGGTCATGAACGCGCGCCTTATGCAAACGTTGGAAACTCTTGCCCCATCTGGAGCAAGCCTCCTCAATTGAAGATAAGACGTTTACACCTCGTTTACGCTCAAGGCACGCGCTGTGAATTCCGCGGGGCGTGTCAGGCTTTCTCGGGCAGCGAGGCGCGCAGATTATCGCGCAGCCCCGAAAGCGAGCGCTGCAGCAGCGTCAGCTGATCTACCGTCAACCCGGTCGCCTGAAGGATCTGCTCAGGCACGCAAGAGGCTTCGGCCAGCAGGTGCCGGCCTTTGTCGGTCAGGGACACCAGCACCTGACGCTCATCGGCCTTGGCGCGCGCGCGGCTGACCAAACCTGCCGCCTCCAGCCGCTTCAGCAGCGGCGTCAGCGTATTGGATTCCAGGAACAGATGCTCGCCCAGTTCGCTGACGGTCTGGCCTTCGGCTTCCCACAGCGCGACCATCACAAGGTATTGCGGATAGGTCAGCCCCAGTGGCTCCAGGAGCGGCTTGTAGACCCGGTTAAAAGCCAGCCCCGCCGAATAAATGGCAAAGCACAGCGCATGATCCAGCACGGCCGGACCATTCAGGGGGGAACCTTCGGGGCGTGTCTCGCGTTTTTTCTTCATGGCGGAAATATAAATCGCACGCGATTTAATCGCAAGGCTTGAAGTCTTAACGCCAATGCGCAATATGTATCGCACGCGATCTAATCGCGAATGATATTTCAGGATGGAACCAGCAGAAAAGGATGTTCCCCATGGCCATCAACGTTCTCTACAAAACCACCGCTACGGCCACAGGCGGCCGCGATGGCCGCGCCAAGACCGCCGATGGCGCGCTGGATGTGTCGCTTGCGATGCCCAAGGAGCTGGGCGGCAGTGGCAATGGCAACAACCCCGAACAGCTGTTTGCGGCCGGCTATGCCGCCTGCTTCCTCAGCGCCATGAAGGCCGTCTCCTCGCAGGGTAACCATTTCAAACTGCCCACCGACACCACCGTTGCCGCCACAGTCGGCATCGGCCCGCGCGAAGACAAAGGCTTCGGCCTTGTCGTTAAGCTCGACATCGCCATTCCGGGCGTTGAGCGCGCCGAGTCTGAAAAGCTCGTCGCCGAAGCTCATGAAGTCTGCCCCTACTCGCACGCAACGAAGGGCAACATCGAGGTTACGCTGAACGTCCTTTGACGAAAATCCGGGGCGCCTCTGAGAGACTCAGAGGCGCCCTGTTTTCGCTTCGGCGCGGCGGTAATCTGCGCGCGCCTTAACACGCATCAAAACGTAAAATCATCCTGCTTTATGATTGGATAGGATATATTGACGACGCTTATCTTTCATAAATCCAGGCGCATCCCAAACATAAAAACTCAATTTTATATCTGTTTTAATTGATATTTTTCTACGATCGCATCTTCCGACCCACATCCACTGATTGCTGGCGGATGTCCATTTTTCCAGTCCCGCCGGCAGCGCTCAAACTTCGTCAGAAAAAAGAACCCGAAAGCATTTGACTGCCCGTTAAGGCTTCCCTATCGCTGGCGTCGGGGCAGAGACCCCGGCAGCGTCGGCATTGTTCGCGCGGCTGATAATGGCGGGAGGTTTCCTCGATCCGTGAGCTTCGCGGCACGAGCTTCCTTGTAAAACACAGGCACATTTCATGGCGCGCGCCTCTTGGCGGCGATCCCTGTTGCTTTGCCGTGTCTGGCCATCATCCGCGCTTGCCGCCGCCAGCCAATGACACGTCAGCCCAGGGAGACTTCTCTTGAAAAAACTCAACTGCCGCCCGTTGCTCACCGGCACATCGGCGCTCGCACTCGCCGCCGTTTTCGCGCCGCTTTCCTTCGCCCAGGTCGAGGATCAGCCCGCCGAAGCAGAAGCCGAACAGAGCGACCTCAAGCTCAACCAGATCGTCGTCACGGCCACCCGCCGCGCAACCGATCTTCAGGACACAGCCGTTGCCGTGACCTCCGTCGATGCCGAGTTCATGGCCGAAGCGCGCGTCGAGAATATCGGCGACATCACCGCCGTTTCGCCCAGCGTGACCTTCCGCAACACGTCCAACCCGGCCACCTCCGCCAACCTCCAGATCCGCGGCATCGGCACCACCGGCGCCAACCGCGCATTTGAAGGCGCTGTCGGTGTCTTCGTGGACGGCGTTTATCGCACACGGCCGGGCGCTGCGCTTCAGAACTTCCTGGATGTCGGCAGCCTGCAGGTTCTGCGCGGCCCGCAGGGCACGCTATTTGGCAAGAACACGTCTGCTGGCGCTATCCTGCTGGAAAGCTCCACGCCGGTGATCGGCGAAACGGGCGGCGATTACTCCCTCTCCATCGGCAATTATGAAGCCGTGACAGGCCAGGTCACCGTCAATGCACCGATCGGTGACAAGGCAGCCCTGCGCCTCTCCGGCATCAGCGCCAACCGTTCGGGTTTCTTCGAAAACCCCAACACCGGCGAAGACTATAACGAGCGCCGCGGCATGGGCCTCAAAGGGCAGTTCCTTTACGAGCCCACCGACACGCTGCGCCTGCGCATCATCGCCGATCATTCGCGTTCGGACGAAAACTGCTGCTTCGGTACGGTAGATGCCATTCCCGGCCCTGTGCAGGATGTGGTTGACCAGATCATCCGGGATCGTGGCCAGGTGCCCACATCGCGCCGCAAGGATGAATACCAGTCGGTGCTGAATATTCCGCCCCGCCAGGTCGTCGAAGACACCGGCTATACCGTGAAAGCAGACTGGGACGTTGGCCCCGGAAAGCTCTCCTCGGTCACAGCACTTCGTCAGTACAAAGTCGACCAGATGACCGATGCGGACTTCTCCGGCGCCGATCTTCTCACGCTGAAGGAAAAGTTCAAAAGCAACTTCTTCTCGCAGGAATTCAGCTATTCCGGTGACCACCGTTTCGGAGCAGAAGGCAGCGCCGATTATGTCGCCGGCATCTTCTATTCGGACGAGAAGATCAATTCCAACCGCACCGCCTGGTGGGGCGAAGACCTTCAGGAAGTCTACAGCTTCACCCTTCCGCCGACTCTGGTGTTCGACGCCTCCGCCGGCCTGCGCTCGGTGGAAGTCATCGAAGGCAACAACCAGTCCTTCGCCGTCTTCGGCCAGTGGGACGGCCGCCTGAACGAGAATTGGGGCCTTACCGCCGGTCTGCGCTGGTCGCAGGAAGAAAAGCAGGGTCAGTTCGAAAACCTCTATTACCGCCCCAATCCTCTGGATGTGTACAAGGTGCTCGGCGTCCAGCCCGCGCCCCACTTCAACACCAGCAAAACCGATGAAGCCTTCAGCGGCACGCTCGGCGTCCAGTATCACGTCAACGAAGACGCGATGCTCTATGCCAGCTACAATCGCGGTTTCAAGGCGGGCGGGGTAAACCTCGACGCCAACGCCGCAGGTGGTTTCCGTCAGAACCCGGACTTCTTCCCTGGCGCGGTTCCCGGTGATCCGACCTATGATCCGGAATATGTCAACGCCTACGAACTCGGCCTGAAAACCGAATTCTGGGCCAGCCGCGCCCGCGCCAACTTCTCCGCCTTCTATAACGACATGACAGACCTGCAGGTAGCCCGCTTCGTCGGCACCCAGTTCCAGGTTCTCAACTCGGCCACCGCCGAGGTCTATGGCGCCGAGGTGGAAAGCGCGTTCGAGCTGACCGAGGACTTCTCGCTGGACGCAGCCGTCACCTGGCTCTCTCAGGCAGAGCTTGGCGAAGACCCCACGCTTGGCCCTGTTCTTTCAGGCCGCCGCTTCGCGATTGCTCCGGAACTTTCCGGCAGCATTGCCCTGCGCATGGATAAGCCCGTCACCGACAGCCTCTCCCTCGTCGGCCGGGTTCAGACGCAATATTCCGGCGGCTATTACACCGGCAACTCCGACTTCTCCGAGCAGGGCGGCTACGCGCTCACCAACCTGAACTTCGGGATCAAATCGGTCGATGGCTGGACGCTGGAAGCTTGGCTGCTGAACGCCTTCGACAAGCGCTACGTCACCAACCACTTCTCCACGACGCTGCAGTCGGGAGACGTCAACGCCTATATGAGCGCGCCGCGCACATTCGGGGTCACCCTGCGCGGATCATTCTGATCAGGCTGACGTTACGTAACCTGCTGCGACTTGCGGTCATCCCTTCCAAAATGGGGTGACCGCAAGTTCATTTCTGAACATAAGACCTGCATATTGTTTCAACAGAAACGATCTCAAGAGTGGAAGTTTCATGTCCCCGACACTCCTGCCACCCGGCACTGCCGCCGATCCGCAACAGCGCGTTCGGGTCACCCTCTGGCTCCTGCTGATCGTCAATGCGTTCAACTTTGTAGACCGTCAGATCGTCAACATCCTGGCTGAGCCGATCAAGAATGATCTCGGCCTCAACGACACACAGATCGGCCTGATGACCGGCCTCGCCTTTGCGGTCGTCTACACCTCGCTCGGCATTCCGATTGCGCGCTGGGCCGATAATCCCAAGTCAAACCGCGTCGGCATCATCGCCGGCTCGCTCGCCATCTGGTCGGGCATGACGGCGATCTGCGGTGTCGCCCAGAATTTCTGGCAGATGTTGCTCGCCCGCATCGGCGTGGGCATTGGCGAAGCAGGCTGCACGCCGGCCTCCCACTCACTGATCGGGGATACCGTACCGCCTGAAAAACGGGGCTCGGCCATCGCCTTTTTCGGCCTTGGCATTCCGATCGGTTCGCTTTTCGGCATGGTCATCGGCGGGGTTCTGGCAGACGCTGTCGGCTGGCGCATTGCGTTCATGGCCGTCGGCGTTCCGGGCGTCATCCTCGCCCTGCTCCTCTGGTTCCTCGTCAAGGAGCCCCGCAAGGACGGCACCCTCGCCGAAGCCGCCGCACGCCTCAAGCAAAGCCAGGCCGCGCCCCGCGCCTCGATCCGCGAAACCATCGCCGAAGTGCTCAGCTCCAAGGTCTTCATTTACGCCACTCTCGGCGCGTCCTTCGTCGCCTTCCTGGGCTATGGCAAAGGCGTCTGGAACGGCATCTTCCTCATTCGCACGCATGGCCTCTCGCTTACCGAAGTCGGTCTGCTCTACGGCGTCAGCGCAGGTCTCGGCGGCGTGGCAGGCACATGGCTGGGCGGTTGGACGTCGGACAAGTTCGGCATCCGCAAGCCGGTCCACTATATGCTCGCCCCGGCCGTCGCCATGCTGCTTACCGTGCCGATCCTACTGATCGGCTATGCCGGTCCCGTCTGGGTCGCCATCCCGATGCTCTGCCTCTCGGCGGCGCTGTCGGGCGTCTATTACGCGCCCACCTTCGGCTGTGTTCAGCTCCTCATCAGCCCGGCCTCGCGCGCCGTGGCGGTCTCTCTGATGCTGTTCACGCTGAACCTGATCGGCCTCGGCCTCGGCCCGCTCCTGTTCGGCATCCTGTCAGATCTTCTGGCGCCGATGGCGGGCAGCGAAAGCGTGCGCTGGTCGCTGTATGTGGCCGGGTGTATGGGCGTCATTCCCGCCGTGCTCTACTGGCTCGCCAGCAAGAATATCGGCCGCGAACTCAATGAGAAGGCCGCCCGCGACACCGCTCTTTCGTAAGGCAGAGCGCCCCAAACAAAAACGGGATCGGGCCACCGCCTGATCCCGTTTTCCATTTCCGGTGTGCCTCAAGGCCCGGTGAAGCGAATGTTCCCGGCTTCAAGCCCTTTCAGAACAATTTCTGTTCCGCCCGTCTTCATCATCCATTCCAGACGATGATCCCGGTACTGACGCTTGAACAGGCCGGCCTTAACCGCCTGATCCACCTGGTTCATGCCGCCGATAGAGGCTTCGGACTCGCGCCGCGCCAGCGCCACGCTTTCACGCGCATTCGCCCGCTTGGCCCATGCGCCAAGGCGCGAGCTTTCGGCCGGGCGGATGTCAAAGCCTGCCGCGCCATTGAGATATGGCACCACGCTGAGATCACCCCAGCCAAAACTGGCCCCATTGAACCACTCGCGGTCCCCCAGATACCCCTCCAGAACCTTGAAGAAAGCTTCGGCTTGCGTGCGTGCCTTGGCTTCCATTTCTTCTTTCTTGGCGCCCTCGGCGCGGCGGAAGAAATTGAGCTCGCCAAGGCCCCATGTGATCGCCTCAAACTGGGTGTCCATCACGTCTTCGATCATCCGCACACGGGCACGGTCCGCCGGCGACTTGGGCAGCATGGCAGGGTCGGGCCACACGTCCTCAATGTATTCCAGGATGATCGTGCTGTCGAAAATCTCCACATCGCCATGGATCAGCGCTGGCACCTCGCCGCGCGGATTGGCCTTGGCAAAGCCCCCCGCCGTTGCGCCCGTGCCGATGCCCTCGGGCAACCGCGTTTCAAACGGCACGCCCTTTTCCCGCAGCGAGATTTTCACCTTCTGCGCATAGGGTGAGAGCGGATGTTCATACACAATCACGTTAGTCATCTTCTTCCCCTCAATACCCGGCCAGACGGCCCAGCGGGCGCCCGTCCACGATCTGATCCAGATACTCGCTCATGCCGTAGCCCACCTTTCCGTCGCAGCGATACTCCGTCATCGCCTCGGTGATGCGCGTGGTCAGCTCGGTGCCATCGGGCGCCGTGCGCCGGTTGCGCAGCGGAATGAGGGAGAGCACCTTGCCGGTAACGGTATATTCCTTACCGCTCTTGGTACGGATCTTTGCTTCAAGATCGGTCTGGTATTCGTTTGCGTCCCAGTTGCTGGAAAGCTCGGCGGCAACGATCCCGTCATAGATGCCATCGCGGAACACCATGCCGCTCTGATGCACGCCGCCTTTGCCATCGCCCATCACATTGAACATCATGCCAAAGTCCGCCCCGAAATTCATCGGGCACCAGCGATACCATTCGATCGCCTGCCAGTGGCGCGGCCCCCAGGATTTGTCGCGCAACCCATGCCCGTCAATCTCCAGCCGCTCACCGCCGCATTCGATAAAGCCTTTGGCCGCGCAATGCTGCTCATAGTGCGCCTTGGCGAACGACTTCTCCGGATCGATCTCCAGCGGCGTTCCGTCAGCCTTGACGGTTTCCCCGCCATACATCGGTGAGACGCCGGTATAGGTCATCTCCATCTTGCAAGGCAGGCGCGGATTGTTCCGGAATGCCACCTTCGGATCAGCCATCTGGCCAGGCTCCTTCAGCACCAGCAGCTCGCCGGAATAGGTGATCTTCAGCGTCTTGAACGGCTCCACCACATCAATGCGCAGGCCGCCCGCGTTCATCTGTGAATTGTCACTGATCTCCGGCCGCGCAAACATGAAACCAACCCGGCCGTCGGGGAAGTAAACGCACATCGACATTTCGGCGTAGCGCTGGTTGGGCCGGTTGCCCAAACGGAACCACGCTCCGGCGCGCTTTCCCGCGTCGAACACGTTGAAATACATGCTTTCATTGTAATTCTCGGCGGTGCCCGGATCGTGGGTGAACTCGTCTTCCGGCGCGAGAATGGTCTTGTAGCCTTCAGCTGCTTCAGCCATGGCAAACTCCCCTGATATTCAGTTATCAGACGAACCTGCCACGCGATTTTCCGGATACAAGCCTGTCCTCGCGTCAGAACCCGCCCTATCCGGGAAACTACTCAGGCCTGCCGCCGGGTCAGCTCGCCGATGAAGGAATGCCGGTCGCCGGGGAAAGTCTGCCACACATGCGTCACCGGCACGCCGTTAAGCCATGTCCGCCGCTCCAGCAGCAGGCACGGCGCGCCTTCCGGAATATCGAGATGGGCTGCAATGGCGGGGTCGCCCGCCACCGCAAAGATCCGGTGCTCGGCCTGCGACCAGGGCACATGCCCCAAAAGCCAGGTGCCTGGCGGGGTTTCGGCAAAGTCGGCCGCTTCAACCTCGGGCACCGCCGCGAGGTTTACCAGCCGGCGCTCGAAACCGAACGGCTGCCCATCGGCCTGGTGCACGCCGCGCAGCTCAATCAGCCGCCCGCCCTTGCCCGCCAGCGCTTGCTCGCCTTCTCCCTTGGCCCGGCGCACGGCCCGGCGTAGCAGCGTGTAGTCATAGCGATGCCCCTTACGCTCCAGGTCGAGGCGAATGTCGGGAACGTCAAGGATGGTGGAATCGCTGGGCGGGTGCGCCACGAACGAGCCGGCCCGTTTCCGGCGCACGATCAGCCCCCGGCTCGCCAGATCGCTCACCGCCTTGTTCACCGTCATGCGAGAGCAGTCGTAAATCTCCATCAGCTCCCGCTCCAGCGGGATGCGGTCATCCGGCTTCAGCCCCCCGGAAAGGATCTGGCGCTCGATGTCGGAGCGGATGCGTTCGCTGACGGAAAGGGGTTCGGAAGGGTCGCGCATGTGTCCTGTTTTGTCCGGCTTTGTCTCGATTTGTCCAAGTTTGTCCAGATTTGTCCGGCTTTTGTCACGCCAGAAGCGCCTCAAGGCAGGCTTTGTACCGCGCCTCGATTGCGGGTCTGTGAATATGGTGTCCGCCCTGTACGACATGCTCACCGCGCCGCCAAACATCTGAAATTGCTCCGCTTTTAGCCCGGAACACCCAAGCGTCCAGCAAGCGGTCGTCCCCCATTGCCGCTTCGGGCAGCACCGCGTCGGTGATCGCGGCCATATCCGCCGGATTGCCGGGCGCCAGTCCAACAGAAATGCCCGCCGCCCGGCCCCCGCCTGCCAGGGCGTGCTCAAACATCGAACGCCCGGTCGAGGCAAACCCCTCACCGGTCAGGACGTTGCGAGACAATGTCTTGAAACGCTGGGAATATTCCAGCATCCGCAACTCGTCTGCCGCGCCAATTGAAACATTGGAATCGGTTCCAACGCCGTAGTGTCCACCATAGGAAACAAAGCCCCGGCCATCAAAAATGCCGTCACCCAAATTCGCCTCGGTCACCGGGCACAACCCCGCAACCGCCCCGCTTTTGGCTATCCCGTGGATTTCCCGGTCGTTCGTATGCGTCGCATGCACAAGGCACCAGCGGGCATCGACATCGGCATTGTGCAGCAGCCACTCCACAGGCCGCGCGCCCGACCAGGCCAGACAGTCCGCCACCTCCTGCGCCTGCTCGGCAATATGGATGTGGACAGGCCCGGCCTTGTCCATCGCCAGCAATGCCTTGAGCTGGGCGCGGGTCACCGCGCGAAGGCTGTGCGGCGCAAAACCCAACACAAAATCAGGCTGATTGGCACCATGCTTTGCTGCCGCGTCCATCAGCGTAGCAAAGCCCTCAAGATCACTCAGGAACCGCCTCTGCCCGTCCAGTGGCGGCTGCCCGCCAAAGCCCGAATGGGCATAGAACACCGGCAGCAGCGTCAGCCCCAATCCTGTATCGCCCGCTGCACGAACCACCTGCCCCGCCATCTCCGCCGGGTCGGCGTAACGCGCGCCCGCTTCGTCATTATGGACATAGTGAAACTCGCAGACCCGCGTGAAGCCAGCCTCGAGCATTTCCGCATAGGCCATCGCCGCAATCGCGTGGACATCCTCCGGCCCAATCCGGCTGACAAACCGATAGAGTAGAGTTCGCCACGACCAGAAACTGTCCTGAATATTTTCCCGAACTTCCGTCAGCCCGGACATCGCCCTCTGGAACGCATGGGAGTGAAGATTAGTCAGACCCGGAAGAACAGACCGGCCCCGAACCGCCCCTGAAGGAGGCGCAACATTTACGGATACATCTGCGATGAGCCCGCGCTCGATCGTGATCGCCACCCCGCTTGCCCAGCCAGAAGGCAGAAGCGCGTGATCGAACCAGAGACGCTCTGAAGATTTCCCGGCCACTGGACATCCCTCCGACTCTTCTATTATGTCTATACATATTAAAAGAAGTCCGATGCGAAGACAACGGGACCCTGGAGATGCAGAAGAAGCGGATCTGGACAAATGCACGCTTGGCCACAATGGCCGCAGGCCTGCCGGGCCTGGGCATTGTGGAAGACGGCCTCATCGCGGCAGAAGGCGACCGGATCACCTTTGCCGGCCTGGCATCTGACTTTCCCTATACGGAGGGGCCCTCTACGCAGGGATATGAGGTAACCGATTGCGGCGGCCGCTGGATACTTCCCGGCCTGATCGACTGTCATACACATCTCGTCTGGGCAGGCAGCCGCGCAGACGAATTTGAACGACGCCTCGCCGGCGCCAGTTATGAGGAGATTGCCCGCTCTGGCGGCGGTATCCGCTCAACCGTCAGCGCTGTTCGCGCGGCCAGTGAGGCTGAGCTGGTTGCTGAAAGTCTTCCCCGCCTTAACGCCTTGATTGGTGAAGGCGTCACGACGATAGAAATAAAATCCGGATACGGATTGAACATTGAAGATGAACTCAAACAGCTCCGCGCCGCCCGCGCGCTCGGTGAAGTCCGCCCCATCGATGTGGAAACCACCCTTCTCGCCGCGCACACTCTACCCCCGGAATATGAAGGCCGCGCCGACGCCTATATCGACCTCGTCTGCAACGAGATCATCCCTGCCGCCGCCCAGGCAGGGCTTGCAAGCGCCGTGGACGCCTTCTGCGAAACCATTGGCTTCACACCGGAACAGACTGGCCGTGTACTGAGCGCGGCCCGCCATCATGGCCTTGCCGTGAAGCTTCACGCCGACCAGCTCTCAAACCTTCAGGGCGGCGCTCTTGCCGCCCGCCACAACGCACTCTCTGCCGATCACCTGGAATATCTCGACGAGGCGGGCATTGCGGCGATGGCTCAGGCAGGGATGGTCGCCGTGATGCTTCCCGGCGCCTATTACGTGCTGCGCGAGACACATCCCCCGCCGCTGGAGGGACTGCGGCGCGCGGGCGTTTCCCTTGCGATTTCAACGGATTGCAATCCCGGAACCTCTCCCCTCACCTCCATCCTTCTGGCCATGAACATGGGCGCCACGCTCTTTCGCATGACCGTCGAGGAGTGCCTGCTCGGCACGACACGCCACGCCGCCCGCGCGCTTGGCCTCGAAAAAGCAACCGGCACACTGGAGGCCGGAAAGCTCTGCAATCTGAGTATCTGGGACATTGATCGTCCGGCAGAGCTCGTCAACGCCATGGGCCTAAACCCCCTTCACACGCGCGTCTGGAGAGGCCAATGACCACCATCACGCTGACGCCTGGCTCTGTCCCACTCTCCAGTTGGCGCGCCCTCTGGCAAGGCGCCACGCCCAAGCTTGATCCGGCCTGCCGCCCCACCATCGCCGGCAGCGCCAGCGCGGTCGCGCGCATCCTCTCCAGAGGAAAACCCGTCTACGGCATCAATACCGGATTCGGTAAACTCGCTGCCGTGCGTATTCCCGACGATCAGTTGGAAATGCTCCAACGCAACATCGTCCTCTCACATGCCGCCGGTGTGGGGGAGCCTTCGCCTGCAAACATCGTCCGCCTGATGATGGCCCTCAAGATGACAAATCTCGGCCGCGGCGCCTCCGGCGTGCGCCTTGAAACCATTGATTTGATGGAAGCGATGCTGGCCGCCGATCTTCTGCCGCTCATCCCGGCGCAAGGGTCCGTTGGTGCCTCGGGCGATCTGGCACCCCTCGCCCATATGGCCTGCGCGATGATCGGCGTCGGCGATGTGTTCCTCAAGGGAGAGCGCCTCAGCGCGGCATCCGCTTTTCGCAAGGCCGGCCTCACGCCCCTCCCCGCACTCGCGGCCAAGGAAGGCCTCGCCCTCCTCAATGGCACGCAATTTTCTACCGCCTGCGCACTCGCAGGTCTGTTTGAGGCCGAGCGCATTCTGCAAAGCGCGTTGGTCACCGGCGCCCTCTCCACCGAAGCGGCCAAAGGCTCCGACGCCCCATTCGACCCCCGCATTCACGAACTGCGCGGCCATAGGGGGCAGATCGACTGCGCAGATATCCTGCGGGATCTTATGGCGGGGTCTGCAATCCGCGCCAGCCACCTTGAAAACGATACCCGCGTTCAGGACCCCTACTGCATCCGTTGCCAGCCTCAGGTCGCCGGCGCCGCGCTCACCCTGCTCCGCCAGGCGGCTGACACACTGCTCACCGAATCCAACGGGGTCTCCGATAACCCTCTGATTTTTCCGGAGACGGATGAAGCGCTTTCCGGCGGAAATTTCCACGCCGAACCCGTCGCATTTGCCGCCGACATGATCGCAATGGCGCTGTGCGAAATTGGCTCCATCTCCGAGCGGAGAATTGCGATGCTGGTCGATCCGGCGCTTTCAGGAATGCCCGCCTTCCTCACGCCCCAGCCCGGCCTCAACTCCGGCTTCATGATCCCGCAGGTCACGGCGGCCGCCCTGGTCTCCGAGAACAAGCAGATGGCATTCCCCGCCAGCGTGGACTCGATCCCCACATCCGCAAATCAGGAAGACCATGTCTCCATGGCCGCCCATGGCGCACGGCGGCTTCTTACGATGGCAAAGAATGTGGATTATATTCTTGGTATTGAACTTCTCGCTGCGGCGCAGGCTTGCGACTTTCACGCGCCGCTGCGGTCCAGCGACGCCCTGGAGGCTCTGCGCGCCCGCATTCGCCAGGATGTGCCGCCGCTTGACCATGATCGCCTGATGCATCCCGATATCGAGGCTGCCACGGGGCTCATTCGCAGCGGCGAAGCCATCCGCGCCGTCAACCGGCCTCTGCCGGCCCTGGAGGCGGCGCCATGACCGGCTGGTTGACCGTCAAGGAGGGGCCCCGTCCCCTGATCATTTGCTTTCCGCATACTGGCACCGTTCTGCCGGAAGATGTGGCGGACCATTTCGTATCTCCAGAACTTGCACGCCGCGACACGGACTGGTGGGTCGACAAGCTGTATGCCTTCGCAGGCGACATGGGCGCCACCCTGATCCACACGGCCATCTCGCGGTCGGTTATTGATGTGAACCGCGATCCGTCCGGCGCCTCACTCTATCCTGGCCAGAACACAACAACGCTCTGCCCCCTGACAACCTTTGACGGCGCGCCGCTTTACAAACCGGGCCACCCCCCAAATGATGCGGACATCGCCCGCAGGCGCGCCGCATTTCATATTCCCTACCATCACGCTATCGAAGACCAGATTTCCCGCCTGCGCGCACGCCATGAAAAGGTTGTCCTCTATGACGCCCATTCCATTCGTTCGGAAATTCCAGACCTCTTCGACGGCCTGCTACCGGTCTTCAATGTCGGCTCAAACTACAAGACCACCTGCGCGCCGCAATTCGCCGAAAATGTTGAAGCCATATGCGCCGCCTCCGGCCAGCCCAGCGTACTGGATGGCCGCTTCCGGGGTGGATGGACCGTGCGCCATCATGGGCAGCCAGACCACAATGTCCATGCGATCCAGATGGAGCTTTCCTGCCGGGGGTATATGCGCGAATCCATCGGCGCGGTCGACGATACGGACTGGCCCGTTCCTTTCGATGCGGACTATGCCGCCCCCATGACAGACATCCTGAAACAGGTGCTAGGCGCCTGTCTCGCCTTTGCCGAAAACGCCTGAGGAGACTGCCGATGCCCTATCCTGCAAATGTCCGCGAAATCCGCGCACCACGGGGCACGACGCTGAATACCCAAAGCTGGCTTACCGAAGCGCCGCTCCGGATGCTGATGAATAACCTTGATCCCGATGTGGCCGAACGTCCGGAAGACTTGGTCGTCTATGGCGGTATAGGTCGCGCCGCCCGCAACTGGGAAGCCTTTGACGCGATTGTTGCCGCGCTCAAACGCCTGAAAGAAGACGAAACGCTCCTGATCCAGTCCGGCAAACCCGTCGGCGTCTTCCGTACTCATGCGGATGCACCTCGCGTGCTTCTGGCAAATTCAAACCTCGTTCCCAGATGGGCAAACTGGGACCATTTCAACGAGCTCGACCGCAAGGGGCTCATGATGTACGGCCAGATGACCGCGGGTAGCTGGATATACATTGGCGCTCAGGGCATCGTTCAGGGAACGTATGAAACCTTTGTCGAAATGGGCCGGCAGCACCATGGCGGAAATCTCAAGGGCAAATGGCTTCTGACGGCCGGTCTGGGCGGCATGGGCGGCGCTCAACCACTTGCCTCGGTTATGGCAGGGACAGCCTGCCTTGCCATAGAATGCCAGCCTTCCAGCATCGAGATGCGGATGCGGACTGGCTACCTCGATGCGTGGACGGACGACCTTGAGAAGGCCCTCGCCATGATCGACGAGAGCTGCGCCTCCGGTACGCCCAAATCCGTCGGGCTGTTGGGGAACGCCTGCGAAATTCTGCCGAAGATTCTGGAGCTTGGCCGCCTGCCAGACCTCCTGACCGACCAGACTTCGGCGCACGATCCGGTCAATGGATACCTACCCGAGGATTGGAACGTGGAAGACTGGAAGGCGCGCCGCCTCAGCGATCCCAAAGCTGTGGAAAAAGCGGCGCGTGCCTCCATGGCCAAACATGTCCGCGCGATGCTTGAATTCCAGAGGCGCGGCGTGCCCACGGTCGATTATGGCAACAACATCCGTCAGGTCGCGCTGGATGAAGGCGTCGCTGATGCCTTCGATTTTCCAGGTTTCGTGCCCGCCTATATCCGCCCGCTTTTCTGCCGGGGCATCGGCCCCTTTCGCTGGGCGGCACTCTCGGGTGATCCGGAAGACATCTACCGCACGGACCAGAAGGTGAAGGAACTCATCCCCGACAACCCTCATCTCCACACCTGGCTGGACATGGCGCGTGAACGGATCAAGTTCCAGGGTCTCCCCGCACGCATCTGCTGGGTTGGCTTGGGGGATCGCCACCGCCTCGGCCTCGCCTTCAATGAGATGGTTGCCAGCGGCGAGCTGAAAGCCCCCGTTGTCATTGGGCGCGATCATCTCGATTCCGGTTCGGTGGCATCGCCCAACCGGGAAACCGAAGCGATGCGCGACGGTTCTGACGCGGTATCAGACTGGCCACTCCTGAATGCGCTGCTCAACTGCGCTTCGGGCGCAACATGGGTGTCTTTGCATCACGGCGGCGGCGTGGGCATGGGCTATTCCCAACATGCTGGCATGGTCATCTGCTGTGATGGCACGGAGGCCGCCGCCCGCCGCATAGAACGCGTCCTGTGGAATGACCCTGCCAGCGGCGTCATGCGCCATGCCGATGCCGGCTATGACATTGCCATCGACAGTGCACGCGAACATGGCCTGGACCTGCCCAGCCTGAAGGGGTGAGAAAATCCCTGATTTACGCCGGATTTCCGGCGTAAGTCAGGGGGTCCGTTTCAAACCCCAAGTCTTCTGCTTTCTTCAGGATACGGTCAATCATCGCCTTGGGCGGCGCGGGGTCGCGTGCCAGTATCCAGAGATATTTCCCGCTCGGCGCGCCGACCAGCACGGCAGAATAGTCTGGCTCAAGGTGAAGCACCCAATAGTCGCCTTCCGCAAAAGGCACCCAGGACGGCGCAAATTTGACCTTCAGCTTAGCCCCATTGGAGCCTTCAACCACGCGTGCTGTGCCTTCGGCCACATCCGTCTTGCCGTCTTCCTTGGCGCAGCTGTTGGTCACCGAAATCTTGCCGTCGGGCAGTTGCGCATATTCAGCCGTAGCCGTCACACATCCCCGCTCAAACGAGTTTGGATAGCGCGCGATCTCGTGCCATTTGCCCACATACCGATCAAGATCGACTTCAGAGACGGTTGGCAGTTCTGCGTCAGAAGCGCGATAATCGGGCTGTGAAATGCATGCCGCGAGGGCCAAGGCGGAAAGCGGGGCCATCATGTGTTTGAGTTTCATATCTCTTCTCGATCCTCACGGAAAAAATCCATCATTGGAAGGTATAACTGATGAACATGCCCAAGGTTGCCTGGTCTTCGTCACCGCGAAGCTGAACCAAGGGCGCATCGGCTGCGTCACCGGATAACTTATCATAACCCGCGAGGAAGACAGCGCTCCATGCGCCGTCCCGGCTCAGGGGCAGAATGGCCGTAGCGCCCACACCATAAGAATGCAGCCCGCCGCCTGCCTCGTATTCAGGCAGACCCGAGGCCGCTGCCTGGCTTGGCGTTACCCCGAAATAGGCAGATGTATACGGATCATCCACCAGCCGCAGGCGCGGCCCGGCAGACCAGATCACCGGCGGGCCAAACGCGGTGGACACGCCGCTCCACCGTGCGCCAATATCGGCCACCAGCCCGTCATGCCCCGATACCGCCTGGCGTACTTCGGCGCTCAACGTCGCTGCGCCCAGTTCGTATTCAACAAATCCACCCAGCTCGATGCTGGTATCCACATCGCCCAGACCGCGCAGATCGCCGGTCTCTCCGCCGCTGATCGCAAATGTCTCATCTCCGCTTTCGTCCCGCGAAAAACGAATGCGCGCGATGGGGCCGGCGCGCAGGGTCTCGCCGTTCACGAGGTTGTAGCCCGCACCTTCCTGCACAGAGGCAAAGAAACGGTCCCCATACCGCAGCTGCACATTGGGGAGCAGTTTCAGGCTGTAATCATCGTCGCCTTCATAGGTGGGGGAATAAAGCGCGCCTGCGCCAAGTGTCACGGCCCAACCGTCCGATGGGGCGGGCTGAGCCACCGCTATAGCCGGGAAGGCCAAAGCCGCTGCGCCGATAAGTATGATGCGAACCAATAGAGCCTCCAGATTTGGAAAGCTCTACGGCGCAGGCGCGCGACTGGATCAGAGAGTTACACAACTTTCAGATGAGAGGCCGCGCCGGGAGCTGGGCTATTTGGCAATGCCACGCAGCACGGTTTCGGCTGCAAAGGCGGCGTATTCCCGAGCGAGTTCCTGGCCGACTTTGGTTTCGCCCACCAGCTCGCGCACCGTAATGCGTGTTGAGAAAATGTACTGGCACGCGCCATTGATCAGGAAATAGGCATATTTGGAGTCGACCTTCCGGAACTGACCGGCGGCAATACCGTCTGAAATGATCTGCTTCTGCGCATTGATCAGCGGCTGCATGAAGCTCGACCAGATCGACTGAGTGCCATCTTTTTCAGCATCCGTTTCCTTCAGGAAATTCTCGAGCAGCCGGTTGAGATAAGGATAGCGTGAATAGGTGCGGATGATGCCCTGGATGTGAATGCGCAGCTTGGTGGCCGGGTCGATGTCCATCTCCATCAACTCGGTCAGCTGCTTAATCGATTGGGCCGTATCGCGCTGGGCAAGCGCCAGCAGCAGGCCGTCTTTCGAGCCGAAATGATACTTCACAAGCGGCGCCGTTACGCCCGCGCGCTTGGCGATCTGGTGCAGGGAAACGTCAATCGTGCCGAGCTCGGACATCAGCTCGCCTGCTGCTTCCAGCAGCATCTCACGGCCTGAGCGTTCCGCTACGGCATCCACCAACTCGGCCTTCTCCGGTGTGTCCACGTTTGACATATCACCCCCTCATTCAGCGGGACTTGATGGCCGAAAAGGGCATCAGGTGCAAGCACGGGTAGCCCGCCGCTGCGGCGTATCCGGTTGGTCACGCCGGCACAAAGCTGGCAAAATCACTCCGCCTGCGGCAGATTCCACACCGCGTCCTTACGCATATGACCGTGTTGACAGGTGGCCGTCCTCAACCGACCGTTCGCGCGAGATGATCAAGGGAGTCGCCATCATGGCCGTTACGATCGCCAAGTCACAGCTTGCAGGCATTGCGATGCTCGCCGGCGCGCTTGCCTGCCTCCCGGCTTGCTCGCGGGAAGCAGGCGATGCCCCTGCGCCATCTGCGTCAGAGCCCGCAACCCTGCCGGGCGAACAGATTGCAACGGATCTCTGCGCGGGCTGCCACGCCGTGGGGCTCGAAGGGGAAAGCCCCCATACGGATGCCCCGCCCTTCCGTCAGCTGTCCGAGAAATATCCGGTGCGTTATCTGGAGGAAGCCCTCGCCGAAGGCATCTCCGTTGGCCATGAGGACATGCCGGAATTCACGCTTGAGGCCGATCAGGTGGAACAGCTGATCGTGTATCTGGAATCCATTCAGGCGCAGTAGACACCTATCGGGTTTCAGCGGGGATTGGAGATGATCGCTTCGTTGTAATAGCTCGGCACGATCGGGGTATCGGAAGCGAAGTCGGCCACCATACGCGCATAGCCGTTGGCGAAATGCGTGAACTGGCGTGTCCCATCGGGGAGGCTGTCGAACGCGCGCATCCCGTAATCATGGCCCGGATACTCGGCAAGCGTGATCGGGCGGCCTTCGTATTGCAGAGTTTTGAGCCGAGACCGGGTGTAGGCGGGCGGCGCTTCCCGGTCTTCACTCGCAAGGATCCACAATACAGGTGCGCTGATGCCGCGTAGAACCGGCTCGCCCTCATGCCGCCAACTCGTGCCGTCTGACCGGAGCGGCCCGGCAACTCTGAGAACGACGTCGGAATGTTGCAGAATCTCGCCCGTGAATTCTCCCTTCGCATACCGGTACCAGGGTTCGTTGCGATAGATTTTCTTGAGGGCCTCCAACTCAACATATCCGGATTTGAAGTCTGACACCATAATGGCGCCTGCCGCATCAGCCAGCATGCCCGCGGCCATCTGCGCCGCTGGACCAAAGCCCGCTTCGGTCACGTCCTGAACGGTCTGCGCGCGGTTTTCCGCAAGCGGACTTTCCAGAAGCCCGTAGGAAACAATCAGAAAATCCGGCTTCACCGCGCGCGCTGCCATTGGCGCAACCCAACCGCCCTGGCTGGCGCCGTGCAGGCCGAAGCGGCCGAGCCGGGGGCCGGCGAGGCGCCGCGCTTCAGCGGATGCAGCGGCAGCATCGGTGGCGAGAACCCCAAAGTCCTGCGTGTAGCTGCCCATTGAGGCGCCTGTACCGCGTTTGTCATAGACGAATACGCCAACCCCCTGCAGCGGCAGGAGTTGCTGGAAGGGGTCGTGGATCAGCGCGGACGTGCGCTCCGAACCCTGCACCTGAATCACAACAGGCACCGGCCAATCGCCCGCCGGAAGGATCAGCCGCCCGGCCAGTTGCGTGCCTTTGGCGCCGGAAAACACCGTTTCCTGGGTGACCACCTCGATCCGCGTGGCCGCAACGCCTTCGTAGAGGCTGAGGCCGGTTTCGCAGGTGAACTCCAGCTGGCGGGTCTCTGGTTGCTCGGTCCAGCCGCTATAGGCTTGCCAAAGGTCATTCTCGAATACGAAGCGGCCGGTTTCACCTTCCAGCGATTGCCAACGCAGCCCCTCTTCGCTCGGCGTAACCGCAATGCCGCCTCCATCCTGCAGACGCCAGCTGCCCGCACAGGCGGGATCGCCCGCGATGGGGCCGGGCGTGAAAGGGAGGGACAGGGCCGGCATCTCCGGCAGGCTGGACCGGGCGCTGGCGCAGGATGACAGCAGGCCAGCCAGCAGAGCCACAGCTACACGCCTCAACATTTCCATGCCCCGAATCCCCATGATTTCCAGCGTCTTGGAGGGAAGCATTGGCGCCGCGCGCGGGGAAACACAATGATAGACCCAGACATACAATAATAAGGCTTGATTGCCTTAGCGTTATGTCTCGCTCAAATAGAGTCAGCGGCAGATGAGGGTGGCCAACGCCCCGCGAAGAAACCGCGCCAGGGAGGAGTAATCCGGCCGATCATGCGCCGGGCAGAGGCCATGGAAGGCGATTCACAATCCTTTGCCGTTGAAACGGAGCCGACCGCCCGCCAGCGCGCCGTGGCTTTCGCACGGTCCAGGCGCGGCAGAATGGTTATCGCGGCAGCCGCCGCCTTGATCCTGATGGTACTGGCGGCGCGCTTCCTGATGGATCGCAATGCTTATGTCTCCACCTCTGACGCGCGGGTTGCGGCGGAGATGATTGCCCTCTCCACCGACATTTCCGGGCGCATCACCAGCGTTCAGGTGAATGAAGGCGACCGGGTTTCAGCTGGCGACATTCTCTACACGATAGATGACCGGGAGGCCGTGTTCACGCTGGCGCAGCTGGAAGCCGAGGCAACGCGGCTGCGGGCGGAGATGGCGCGGGAAGAAACCCGTGCCGGACTGGCAACGTCGAAGGCAGGCAGTCAGGTGGCGGCGCGGCGTGCAGGTACGCTGTCGGCGTCGGCCAGTGTCGAGGCAGCCAGGTCCAATCTCGAGATTGCCCAGCGTGATTATGACCGCACGAAAGACCTGTTCGAGCGAGGCCTGATGCCACAGTCCAATCTCGACCAGGCCAAGAACGTGCTTGATACACGTGCACAGGCGCTGCGCCGGGCAGAGGCTGAACGGGAAACCGCCGCCGCCGACCAGCGCACCGCCAGCATCACGGGTCAGGAAGTGCGCCTGATCGACTATGAACTCACCGTTCTGGGCGCCGCGCTGGATCAGGCAGAAGCCCGCGTTGAGGCGCAAAAAGTGGTGGTTGAACAACACACGATCCGCAGCCCGATTGACGGCGTGGTCGATGAGCTGTTCTTCGATAATGGCGAGCATTCGCTGCGCGGCTATCGCATGGCGCTGGTTCATGACCCTGATGCGGTGTGGATTTCGGCGAATATCAAAGAGACCGACATTCGCCATGTGCGCCCGTCGGCAAGCGCCCTGGTTCGGGCTGACAGTGACCCTTCCCACGAGATTTCCGGGCGGGTGGTACGCATTCATGACGCCACACTCGGGGAAGCGGCGATGATGCCAAACCCCAATGCCAATGGTGTTTTCACCAAGATCACGCAGCGGATCGGCGTGCGCATTGCCCTTGATCCGACAGATGTTGATCTGCGGCCCGGCACGATGGTGCGTGTCCGCATCCGGAAGATCGAAGGCGGCGCGGAGGCCGGCAGGACACCGGCGTGACCGTCGCCCCCGGCATCCCGTCCCAGAGCGGCCCCGGCACTGCCCGCAAACCCCTGCCCGACGACATTCCCGCCATGGCCGGCCCATCCGTCCGGGCTCAGTTCGAGCGATTTGGCGGCATCTATCGCTGGATATTGCTGTTCACAATGCTGACCGGCTCAATGGCCACCATGCTGGCCGCGACGACGATCAATGTCGCCCTGCCCGCGATTATCGGCGCCTTTGGCCTGGGGCAGGATCAGGCGCAGTGGATGTCCACAGCGTTCCTCGCCTCGTCCACCATCGCCATGCTGGCGAACGCCTGGGCGATGACCACCTTCGGGCCGCGGGCGACGTATACGTTCGGCATGGTTGTGTTCGTGTTCGGCTCCCTGCTGGGGGCGGTGAGCAACACGCTGGAATTGCTGATCGTGTCGCGCGGATTGCAGGGTATTTCGGCGGGCCTGCTGCAGCCGATGTCGATGTTCCTGATTTTTCAGACCTTTCCGGATAGCCGGCGCGGCACAGCGATGGGTGTGTTCTCGATCGGTGTGGTGCTGGCGCCTGCATTCGGGCCTGCGCTGGGCGGGATTGCGGTGGATCTGGCTAGCTGGCGGCTGGTGTTTGTGGCGACCCTGCCTTTGGCGCTGGTCGCGCTGGGGATCGCGCCTTTCCTGATGCCGAAGGGGGACCGCAACCGGAGCACCCCGCGCCCGCCGCTCGACTGGGTGGGGCTGAGCCTGCTGGCGGTTGCCGTGATCGGCCTGCTGGCCGCCTTTGCCGGGGGGAACCGGGATGGGTGGGATTCGGATCAGACCTATCTGCGCTTTGCCATCGCCATTCTTGCGGCCATTGCCTTCTTCTTCTGGGAATTGCGCCATCCCTTTCCGGCATTGAACCCGAAAGTGTTCACCTATCGGCAGTTCTGGTCGGCCGGGCTGATCATCTCGGCGACGGGGATTGCGATTTACGCGTCGACCTATCTCATCCCACTTTTCGTGCAGCTGGTGCAGGGCTATTCGCCCACGGCGGCAGGGGTGATGATGATCCCTGCCGGGATTGCCATGATGATCGGCTTTCCGATTGCCGGACGGCTTACCGACAGGGTTGATCCACGCTGGCTACTCGGCTTTGGCATCACCACCTTTGCCGCCTCTGCCTGGTTGCTGTCGCATGTTTCGGCCATGACCCCCTATTGGGTGCTGGTGGGCTGGATCTTGCTCAGCCGGATCGGGATCAGCTTCTGTATGCCGCCTTCCAATACGACCGCTGTGCGCGCAGTGCCCCCGCACCTGCTGGCCTCGGCGACGGGGGGGGTGTCTTTCCTGATGCAGGTGGGCGGGGCGTTCGGGGTGAACATCCTGGCGATCATCCTACAGCGGCGGACAATCTTTCACGGCGAACATCTTTCGACGGCGATGAACGAGACCAATGCCGAGATGATGTACCAGCATGCCTTGCAGGCACAGACGCTGGAGATGACCGGCATGACGCAGGTTCAGGCGTTTCAGTCTGCCTTCGGTCTGCTCAATCAGAAGGTGGCCATGGAAGCGTCCGTATATGCGTTCAGGGACTGTTTCTTCATTATCTTTGTCTGGTTCGTCATCGTCCTGGGCGCGCTTGCCTTGATGCCCAAGCCAAAGATGATACAGCCCGCGCGCTGAGCATTTTCACAGATAGGCTGGCCCTTTGGCACCCCAGGACACTCTTGCGCGCAACCGCGCGTTCATTGTCGCCAATACGCGGCTGGCGCCGGTGGACGGGCTGGAGCTGCGCCATAGCGAAACCCCGCAGCTGCTAAAGATATGGCAGGCTGACGAGATCACCCCGATCTGGGCGGCGACCGAGCAGGACCTGGACCGGCAGGGCATCGAGCCGCCTTTCTGGGCATTCCCCTGGGCAGGCGGACAGGCGGTGGCGCGGCTGATCCTGGAGCGGCCGGAGAGCGTGCGCGGCAAACGCGTGCTGGACATTGCCTGCGGCAGCGGAATGCTGGGCATAGCCGCAGCGGCCGCCGGAGCGAGCGCGGTGTGGGTGAATGACATCGACCCGATCTGCGAGGCGGCGGCGCAACTGAACGCCGAGGCGAACGGTGTTTCGCTCAGCTGGATGGGGGGCAACCTGCTGGATGCTCCGCCTGCGGATGTGGATGTGATCCTGGCGGGGGACATCTTTTACGAGATGAGCATGGCGGCGCGGTTTCTCGGCTGGATGCGGCAGGCGGCAGCGCGGGGGATTGCGGTTTATGCCGGTGATCCGGGCCGGGCCTATGCACCGGTGGCGGAGACCGGGCTGCTGGCCGAATACGACATCGCCACGACCATGGAGCTTGAAAGCGCCACAGCACGCCGCGCCCGTGTCTGGCAGATCGGAAGATAGTTCCGGAAAACCGGGTGAACATCCGTTTTGGCATCTGGAGAGTTTAGCAGGATGGGGCGCCGGTTGGATTGGTGGCGGGGCCGGCGGCGGAGGTGTGTTGGACAGGTGCTGACTGATCGGCGGCAGGCACGGCGCGGCGGTGTGGAAAGCACAGGGCGTAGCGGACCGACCGGTGTTGGACAGCTGGCTGAATGCGCGCGACTCGCACGTGGACAAAGCCGGACAAACTTGGACAAACCGGGACAAACTGGGACAAAACCGGACAAAACGGGTCATTTCAGAACACGGACGGGTCAGAATTTGACATCGGAAGACAGCTTCCCGAGCAGACCGGCAAGACAGGTGTGACCCGCCTTGCAGCAATCCTCCATAGGCCGGGAGGGGATCGGGGAGTCGCGTGTCAGACCCGTCATGTTTCTCCCTGCCCCCAAGCCGCACACATGCCGCGATACCGGGTGACCCGAGGTTTCAATCGGGCGCGGGCCGGGCGCCGGGCGGCAACCGGGACACCGCCCGCATCGTGTTGAAGTAGCGGCCGGTAGTTATTGGATATTTGTCCAATAAGTTATACTCAGGCGGCCGTTCGAGGGGCGCGATTGGCCCTACTTCGAGGCGAAGGATGGCGGAAATCGTGTCTTGATGGCCACAGCCAAAAACCCGTAACAATTTAATATTTTCAACGCATTAGTTTCGCAAAACCTTGATTTGAACGCTTGCGAGGCGCTCGTTAACGACCCGGCAACCGGCGCTCTGCTGCGCCGCAACACCGGGGTATGACATGAAATTCCGCATCCTTTCCGCAACCGCCGTTGCCGCCCTTGGCGTCTCCGGCCAGCTTTCCGCCTTTGCAGACGCGCCTGACGCAGAAGACTCGCGCCGCCTGGAAGTCGTCACCGTGACGACCCAGAAGACCGAGCAGTCGCTGATCGATGTTCCGATCAACATCTCCGTGACCGACCAGGACCTGATCGACAAGCTGGGCGGCGACGACATTGAAGACCTCGCCAACTTCATTCCCGGCCTGCAGGTGCAGGCACAGAGCCTCAACGCGCCGACCTATTCGCTGCGCGGGGTTGTGGCCGATGGCGGCGCGCCGCGCGTTGCGATCTTCCAGAACGGCGTGTCCATCGGGACGCCGGGCTATGCCACCAGCATCGCCATCTATGACGTTGAGCGCGTCGAAGTTGTGAAAGGCCCGCAGGCAACCCTGTTTGGCCAGGGCGCCCTGATCGGCGGCATCAACTACATTCAGAACCGCGCCTCGACCGAAGGCAATGAAGGCAAGGTAACTGTTGAAGGCGGCGATTACAGCTTCCTGCGCGGCGAAGGCTTCTACAACTTCGCGCTGAGCGACACGCTGGCCGTTCGCGTGGCCGGCCAGATCAAGAATATGGACGGGTATGTTCCGAACACGGCGAACTCTCCCGACCTGATGGGCCAGGACACGACCGCTGTTCGCGGCGCGATCCATTGGGAGCCGACCCCGGCGGTTACCGCCGATGTGTTCGTCAACTATCAGGAAGACGACTCCACCGGCACGCAGTTCACCTCCGGCTTCTTCCCCGTAAACGGCGTTGTGGACCCCTACGGCCCGACGGCGATGAACATCAACGCCGACCAGGTGCGCAGCAAGCTGGGCAATGACCGCGAGATCCTCGCCGGTACGGCCAACCTGGAATTCGTGCTGAACGACGCCTGGACGCTGACCTCGCTGACCGACTATCGCGAGCTGAGCTCGAACGAAGCCTGGGATTCGGATGGCGCAGCCTTCAACCTGCTGCAATTCTATCAGACCCGCGAAGGCGACGCCCTGAGCCAGGAACTGCGCGTCAACTATGACAATGGCGGCAAGCTGACCGGCTTCTTCGGCGCCAACTATTTCGACTATGAAACCCGCGACACGCTGACCTTCTCGACCGATGAAGCGTATGCACAGTCGCTGTTCGGCCCGCAGGTTGCGGCATCGGTAGGCGGCATGGCGAACGCCCGCCGCATTCTGGCGCTGGCCGGCGCGCCCGGCGCAGCCAACTTCGGCAGCTTTGAAACACCGTTCCAGTATTCGGTGGCACAAATCCTGGCGCAGTACGGCGCGCAGGCTGCCAATAACATCGCGGAAGCCGACATGGTGTTCGGCCCCTTCCTGGCACTCAATCCGGCCCACGCCGAACGCTCGCGCACCTCTGATGGTCGCACGAGCTACGACCTCTTCGGCGACATCACCTATGATCTGACCGATCGCCTGACGCTGACCGGTGGTCTGCGCTACACGATCAACGAGCTGTCTGCGTCCAACACCGGCGAAGTGCTTCGCGGCAACCCGGCACTCGGCGGCGCCCTCAACGGCGTGACCTTTGCGCCGGGCTTCCTGATCAACGCAGCGACCATCGGCAACCCGGTCAACGCTTCGGCCGAGCCGGACGGCGCCTTCACCTGGCGTCTCAACGCGGCTTACCGCGTCTCCGATAACGTCAACACCTGGGTGTCGTATGGCCGTGGCCGCCGCCCGGAAACGCTGTCGATTTCTGGCCGCAACGTCTCGGAAATCGATGCCGAGACACTGGACAACGTGGAAGCCGGCATGTTCGGCCGCTTCTTCGACGACCGCCTGCAGATGACGACCTCTGTGTATTACGGCCAGTACGAGAACTTCCAGACCAGCCGCTTTGACCCGATCAACGGCGTATTCATTGTCGAAAACTCCGGCAACGCCACACAGTATGGTCTCGAGTTCGACGGCCAGGCGCTGGTGACCGACAATATCCGCCTGCTGGGCACCTATGCCTACAACTTCTCTGAGTATGATGACGAAGACAGCAACGGGAACCCGCTGCAGTTTGCCGGTAACCGGTTCCGGATGAGCCCGGAGCAGAGCTTCTCTCTGGCCGCCGATATCACCCTTCCGTTCGCTGAGCACGGCACCTTCTCGCTCACGCCGAGCTATATCTGGAAGGGTCAGCAATACTTCGAGGACGACAACGGCTACGACTATGCGGCCGATGGCAATGGCGGGTTCGTTCGCCGCCGGGAAACCTATCCTGACGGGACGCCAGTGGTCGAAGAAACCGGTGCTTATGGCCTGGTCAACCTGCGCGCAGGCTTTGACAGCGCCGATGAACGCTGGGGCGTCTATGTGCTGGGCGAGAACCTTCTGGACGAAGAGTATCTGATCGATGTCGGCAACACCGGCGGCGCGTTCGGCCTGCACACCATCATCCGCGGCAAGCCGCAGATGCTGAAAGCCGGCGCCTACGTGAAATTCTGATCCGGGCAAAGAGGAGACCTCTGCCATGAAATATGTCGTCGCAATTGCCGCCATCATGCTGGCGGCTTGCAGCGCGGCCCCTGTTGCAGGCTCGGAGGAGGCGTTGACCTCCTCCGCAGCCGAGCAGGCGCCTGCTGCCTACGGTACGCTTTCGGGCGACAAGCCGATCATCATCGCCCACCGCGGCGCGAGCGGCCTGTTCCCTGAACATACGATCCCCGGCTATGAAGCCGCGATCGATCAGGGGGCGGACTTCATCGAGCCCGACCTCGTGATGACCAAGGATGGCGTGCTGATCGCCCGCCATGACGCCTATCTTTCCGCCACCACGGACGTGGCCGACCGTCCCGAGTTCGCTGATCGCAAGGTGAAGCGCGAAACGCCAATGGGCGAAATGGAAGATTGGTGGGCAGACGATTTCACGCTCGCCGAGATCAAGACCCTGAAAGCGCGCCAGCAATTCCCGTCGCGAACGAAGGAACATGACGGCAAGCTGGACATCGTGACCTTTGACGAGGTGATGGATGTGGCGCTGGCCGCCGCCAAGGAAGGCCGCACTGTTGGCCTGCACATCGAAGCCAAATGGCCGGGCTATTATTCCTCGGTGGGCCTCGACATGGTCGACCCGATGATCGAAGCCATGAAGGCCAAGGGCCTGGAAGAAGCCGACATCCCGGTGTTCATCCAGAGCTTCGAGCCGGAATTCCTGGCCGCCTTTGCCGCCAAGAGCGATCTGCCGACCATCCAGAACATGGTGGGCCCTCCCTACAACAAGATGCTCGGCCTGGAATACAATATCGACGAGATGACGACGACCGGCGTTGGCGCCGAGAAGTCCTTCATCCTCAACGCCGATGGCACGACGACGGACTTTATCGAGAAAGCCCACGCCAAGGGTCTGCTGGTGCACGTCTATACCGTGCGCGATGACGCGCCGATGGCCGGCTATGAAAATGCGCAGGCTGAGCTGACAGCGCTCATCAAGGCCGGCGCTGATGGAATCTGGGTTGATTACCCAGAAACCGGGGTCGCGGTTCGCGACGCCAACTGAAGCCGCGCAAGCGGTTAGTTTCCTCCCTAACTTTTTGGGGCGTCCTTCGGGGCGCCCCCTTTTTTTGTCTGGAATCAGGGGGGCGGAATGGGACGCGCCGAAAACCTGAAAAAAGCTCATAAGTTTCCCTAAGGGAGCCGCTTGCCAGAAAAATTAGAACATGTTCCAATTATTTCAAAGATCGGGAGGATTATCATGGCCGCTGCAGAACTCTCACGGGTGCGCAAATCGGTATTGCCCCAGCCGGGCGACACCTGGGACAGCATCGCAAAGCGCGAATTGCCGGACATGGACGCGGCCAAGGCCGTCTCCAGCCTGCAAAGCTGGAACCTGCATGTGTTCATGCGGGCAGCGGGCGCGGCGGGCGGCGTGCGCGGCACCAATCCGATCCTGCCAAGCGATGTGATCTTCATCGAGGCGCCGCAGGTCAAGGCATGAGCATTGCCGTCATCAGTGAGGTTCAGATTGCGGCCGCCCATGATGGCGACGCGGAGCTTCTGGTGACTTTGAAATATGAGAATGGCGGCACCACGCTCGTCACGCTGGACGAGTATGCCGTGCGGGCACTGTTTGATTCCTGCGGGACAACGGTGCCGGAGAAACTCATCGGGGCGAGCTGGGAGCATGTACGCGACGCGCTCATCGCCTCTTCACAACGATATGCCGGCGCATCGGCAACAGGACATTAGGGAGGATTTGAATATGTATGATCTGGTGATCAGGAACGGCACGATTGTCGATGGCTCGGGCATGCCTTCCTACAAGGCGGACATTGCCGTAACCGGCAATCGTATCGCAAAGATTGGCCGCGTGGCCGAAACAGGCCGTGAGGAAGTGGACGCTTCGGGTAAGGTCGTTTCGCCCGGCTTTATTGATCCGCACACACATTTCGACGCCCAGCTTCTGTGGGATGGCTATGCCAAGCCTGCCCTGTCGCATGGCGTGACGACGATCGTTCCTGGCAACTGCTCCCTGTCCCTGGCGCCGCTTAAAGCGGAACACCGCATGAAGCTTGTCGGCATGTTCAATCAGATTGAAGAAATGCCGTACAAAGCCTTCAAAGAAGGCGTCGTCTGGGACTGGGAGACATTTTCCGAATATATCACACGCATCCGCAAGGGGCTGGCCATCAATGTGGCGCCGCTGGTCGGGCATAGCGTGATCCGTCTCTGGGTGATGGGCGACGCCGCGATGGAGCGGACCGCGACGGCCGAGGAAATCGCCGGCATGCAAGGCGTGCTGCGCGAGTGTCTCGACGCCGGCGCGGTGGGCCTCTCCACCAGCTATGTCGACATGGACGAGACGCTGCTTCCCGTGCCGAGCCGGTATGCGGATGCGAGCGAAGTGGACGCGCTGGCCTCGGTGCTGGGCGAGTATGGCCGTATCCTGCAGATCGTGCCGGAGTTCTACGATCCGGACCTGACGATTGCGCGCCTTGATCAGCTGGCTGAAATCTCGCTGAAATATTCGATCCCGACGACCTTCTCGCCGCTGTTCATCAATGCCGACAATGTAGAGGCAGTGGAGCGCGTGATGGCGCGGGTGGACGAGCAGTTTGCGCGCGGGGCCCGTGTGTGGCCGCAGGTACAGACGCGCCCGATCGACATCAGCTTCAGCTTTGCTGTGCCGAGCCTGATCTTCGTGCGCCTGCCAAACTGGTACAAGATCATGCGCTTTGGCACGCAGGACGAAATCATTGCGGCGTTCTCCGACCCGGAGAAGCGCAAGAAGCTGATCGCCGAAGCCACGCCGAATATGGGCCTCTGGTCATTCCTGACACTGCGCTTTGCGCAGACGGAAGCGAACCAGAAATATGTCGGCAAGACGCTGGCCGAGATCGGTGAGATGCGCGGTTGCACGGCGCTGGAAGCGATGATCGACCTCTCCATCGAAGAGAAGCTGGACGCCCATTTCATGGCCGCAAACATGGGCCATAACTCCGACGAGCGTGTCAGCGCGATGCTGAAGCATCCGCGCGTGCATATCGGCGCCAGCGATGGCGGGGCGCACATCCTCTCCTTCTCCACCTATGGCGACACGGGATATCTGTTCTCCCACTTCGTCCGTAATCTGAATGCCATGAGCATCGAAGAAGCGGTGAAGAAGGTGACCTCTGACACGGCCGGCATCTGGGGCATTCCGGACCGCGGCCTGATCCAGAAAGGCTATGTGGCTGATCTGGTGGTGTTTGACGCCGCGACGATCGACCGGGGCGAAGAGACCTATGTTCAGGACGTTCCGGGCGACGGGAAACGCTATGTGCGCGACTCGCGCGGCGTGGACACTGTGGTGGTTGGCGGCGGCGTCGCCTGGTCGGCGGCTGCGGGCTACAAGGACGACACGCGCGGCGCGATCCTGCCGGGCGAAGCGGCAGCAACCCGCCCGCTGGTGGCCGCATGAGTTGGCCGGGCGTTACGCAGCGCCGGGTTGCGACCAACGGCATTGAGCTGAACATTGCCGAGGCGGGCGAAGGCCCGCTGGTGCTTCTGCTGCATGGCTTTCCGGAATCCTGGTATTCTTGGCGCCATCAGTTCGCGCCTCTGGCAGCGGCGGGCTATCATGTCGTCGCGCCGGACATGCGCGGCTATGGCAAGAGCGACAAGCCGCCGGAAATTACCGACTATGTTCAGACAGAAGTTATTAAGGACGTTATCGGCCTGATCCCGGCGCTGGGCTATGACAATGCCGTTGTGATCGGACATGACTGGGGGGCGCCGACGGCATGGTCGACCGCGCTGTTCCATCCGGACAAGGTGCGGGCCGTGGGCGGACTTTCCGTGCCGTTCATGCCGCGCTCGCCCGTTCAGCCGATGCCGATGCTGCGGGAAATTTACAAAGGCCAGTTCTTCTACCAACTCTATTTCCAGGAGCCGGGCGTCGCCGAGGCCGAATTCGAGAAGGACATGCACACCGCGCTACGCAAGTTCCTGATCATGGCGGCGGGCGAGACAGACCTGACCACGCTGGCGCCTAAGACGGAAGATGACGACCTTCTCACCAGCCTGCCCTATCCGGAAACGCTGCCGAAATGGCTGACGGCCGCCGACCTCGATTTCTATGTGTCGGAGTTCACGGCGTCCGGCATGCGCGGGCCCATCAACTATTACCGCAACCACGACCTTCACTGGCAACTGACCGAAGGCGCGCCGATGGAAATCCATCAGCCTGCGATGTTTATTGCCGGCACGGCGGACGGCGTGGTGATGATGGCGGCGGCCGCCATTGAGGCCATGCCGCATTTCGTCAAGGACCTGCGGATCAACAAGATGATCCCCGGCATCGGCCACTGGACCCAACAGGAAGCGCCGGAGGCGGTCAACGAGACCATCCTGGAATTCCTTCGCAACATCGACTCCTAAACCCTCAGGGGACCACGCATGCGTGAACAAGTAATCGTCATTGGCGCCGGAATCGGTGGGCTCTGCACGGCTTTGATGCTGGCGCCATCGGGGCGTGACATCATCGTTCTGGAGCGGGACGGGCCGCTGGAAACCAGCGATCCCGATGAGCTGTTCAAGACCTGGAAGCGGGTTGGCGTGGGGCATGTGCGCCAGAGCCACGCGTTTCTGGCGCGCCTGCGCACCATCATGAAATCTGAACACCCTGCCCTGCTGGACCAGCTGCTTGAGCTGGGCGTGCGGGAGTTGCCGTTTGAAAACATGCTGACCGAAAAGCAGCAGGCGCGTTACCGGGCAGAGCCCGAGGACGCCGAGCTGACCATTCTCACCAGCCGCCGCACGACACTGGAAATGGCCATGCGGCGCTATGTGCAGACACTGGAGAATGTGACGCTGCGTTCGGGATTTCTCGTCCGCAAGCTGATTACCCGAAAGGGCGAAGATGGTATCTTTGATGTCTCTGGCGTTGAGGGCGAAGAGAATGGCGCGCCGATTACGTTGACGGCTGATGTGGTTGTAGATGCCAGCGGCAAGAGCGGCTTCACCATTGAGCAGTTGATGGAAGAAGGCGCCGGTATCCGCGAGGAAAGCGAGAGCGCCGGCATTCTTTATTTCACGCGCCATTACCGGTTCCTGCCGGGAAAATCCGAACCCGACCGCAACGAGAACCCACCGCCGACCGGCGATCTGGGGTTCCTGAAGTTCGGGGTGTTTCCCGGCGACAATGGCAATTTTTCCATTACCGTCGCGATTCCCGAGATTGAGATGGAGCTGCGTAAATCCATCCTTGATCCGGATATATTCCACCAGATTACCCTGATGCTGCCGGGGCTTCGTCCGTGGACGAATTCGGAGCAGTCCGAACCGACGAGCAAGGTGTTCGGCATGGGCGATCTGATCAGCCGCTGGCGCGATATGGTGGTGGACGGAAAGCCTGCCGCGCGCGGCTATTTTCCGCTCGGCGATACGCTGGTGCGCACTAATCCACTGTATGGCCGGGGCTGTTCCTTTGCGGCGGTTGCCGCGCAGGCCTTGCGCCACACGCTGGACGAAACGCCTGATCCTGTCGCGCGGGCGCTGGCTTTTCATGAGCGCGTGACGGCGGAGCTTCATCCCTTCTATATCGTACAGCGCCGGCAGGACCGCAGCGCTATCAAACGCGCCCACGAAACGCTAACGCCGGGGGCCAAGCAGAGCTTCAAATCGAAGCTGATGGAAAGCTTTGTGGAGGACGGCGTGAAGATTGCCGTGCGCTCCGATCCGCGGCTTCTGCGCGAGGCAATGCGCGGGTTTCATATGCTGGAGCATCCGGAAAAGTGGCTCGGCAAGCCGAAGAACATGGCGGGCGTTCTCTATTACTGGGCGCGCGGCAAGCGGCTGAATGCGGCGGCCTATGCGCCCAAGCCGGGGCCAGAGCGGATCGAGATGATGAAGGCGCTGAAGCTGAACTATCAGGCCGACATGGAACGGGCCGCGACCGAAAGGCCACTGGCCGCATGAGCGGAAAGACGCCAGAACCCCGGAAGGCGCATATCGCATGACGCCGCCCATTCTGGAGGCTGGCCCCACGACCATGTCTGAACCCGTTGCTGATCTTGGCCGCCGCGAACAGGCGAAAGCCGAACGCCGGCAGAAGATTATGCGCGCGGCGCGCGACATGATCCGCGAGACGGGCGACATGAACCTCTCGATGCGTGAGCTGGCCAAGCGCGCCGAAGTGAGCGTAGCGACCTCATATAACCTTTTCGGATCAAAGCGCGCGGTCGTGATGGCTGTGCTGGAGGATGAGCGGGACTTCGTTCAGAAGTATCACAAGCTGCATGTGGCCAATGCGATTGAGCGCATCTTTGAGGCCTATGAGCTGGCCTATGGATATTTCGTTCAGGACCCGGACTTTTACCGGCCGCTCTGGCGCGCGCTGCTGACAGCGGGCAGCAAGGAAGATGATACCGGGCTGGTGAGCCCCGAACGCCAGGCGCAGACGCGCGCGGCGTGGCATCTGTTGCTCACCGAAGCGCGGGATGAGGGGTTGCTGCGCGCCGACACTGCCGTGACACCGCTGGAGCGCGCGCTATCTCACATTGCCGGAGGAACCCTTCTATCCTGGGCGGTTGGTACGCTGGATACCGAAGACCTGATGGCATCGGTGGGGCATGGCTACGCGCTGCTGCTGAGCGCTGCGGCGACGCCCGAGGGCCGGGACCTGCTGGAGCGTAAACGCAGAAACTATGAGACGGTTCTGGCTCAGAATGCGACGCGCTGACCTGTCAGCCTTCCAATGACACCGCTGGCGTGCGGCCCGAAATCTGGTCCGCTATGACACCGGCGGAACCGCAGGACATGGTCCAGCCAAGCGTTCCGTGACCCGTGTTCAGCCAAAGATTCTGATACTTTGTTGCGCCGACAAGCGGCACGCCGTTGGGCGTCATCGGGCGGTGGCCGCACCAGAGGTTGCGCTCGGTTGAGCTTGTGACGCCGGGAAACAGGCTGAATGCGGAGCATTCCAGTGTCTTGAGGCGTTCGGGGCGTAGGCTGCGATCAAAACCTGCAAGCTCTGCCATGCCGCCGACGCGGACGCGGTCTCCGAGGCGGGTGATGGCCACTTTGAAGGTTTCATCCAGCAGGGTGGACTGAGGCGCACGGGTTTCGTCCGTGATCGGCACAGTCATGGAATACCCCTTCACCGGATAGACCGGCAGGCGCAGGCCGAGGGGCCGGGCAAGACCGGGCGACCAGCTGCCCGCGGCCAGGACGAAGGCGTCGGCGTCCATGGGCTCTCCGCCAATGCGCGCGCGGACGCGGCCGCCGCTTTCGGAGAGGGCGTCAATTGTTGTGTTCCAACGGAATTTTACGCCCCGCGCCTCTGCAATGGCGGCGATGGCGTTGGTGAACTTGAAACAGTCGCCGGTTTCATCGCCCGGCAGACGCAGGCCGCCGATGATGGCATCTTCGGAATGGGCAAGGCCCGGTTCGGCGCGGTGGCAGCCTTCGCGGTCGAGCAGCTGGAAATCGATACCGCCGGATTTGAGTACTTCTATGTCGCGGGCGGCGGCGTCATATTGTTTTTGTGTACGGAAGAGTTGCAGGGTTCCGAGGGAGCGGTGGTCGTAGTCTATGCCTTCGGCGGCGCGCAGTTCCCGGAGCATGTCGCGGCTGTAGGTGGCCAGGCGGACCATCTTTTCCTTGTTGGCGGCGTAGCGCGCGGGCGTGCAGTTGCGCAGCATGGCGAGACACCAGGCTACCATGGCGGGGCTGAGCTTGTGGTACTGGATGATCAGCGGGGCGTGTTCCATGAACAGCCATTTCAGCGCCTTCTGGGGCACGTCCGGCGAGGCCCAGGGCGAGGCGTAGCCAGGCGATATTTCACCGGCATTGGCGAAGCTGGTCTCCAACGCAGGGCCGCTCATGCGGTCTACCACGGTGACGTCATGGCCATCGCGCGCGGCATAGTAGGCGGTTGTGATGCCGATGACACCGGCGCCCAGGATGACTACTTTCATGACTGCGCCTCTTCTCCGTGCAAGGACGGGGGGTTGATATAGCTGCGGGTGAAACGGCGCCCCAGGCTGGTGAGGATTTCGTGGGGGGTGGTGGCGAGTTGGCGGGCGAGATCGTTGACGGACTGGTGCGGACCGATGAGCTCCACACAGTCTCCGGGGCGGATACTTCCTTCTGGAAGGTTCGTCACGTCCACCATGCAGCTGTCCATGGAGACGCGCCCGAGGATGGGCAGGCGGTGGCCTGCGAACCAGGTGGCGCCCCCGTTGCTGAGCGCGCGGGGCCAACCGTCTGCGTAGCCAGCGGAAAGCGTAGCGACGCGGAGGGGGCGGTCCGCAATGTAGTCGAAGCCGTAGCCGACTCCGGCACCCGCTGGAATGTGGCGGAGCTGGATGATCCGCGCTTCTAGAGCGATCGCTGGCTGCATTTTCGGCACGCCGCCTGCGCCCGGATCGACGCCGTAGAGGACGAGGCCGGGGCGCAGGACGTCGCCGGCTGCCTCCGGAAGGAACATCGCGGCAGCGGAATTGGCGAGGGAGCGGGGGACCGATGGCAGGCGCGCTGCAAAGTCGGCGAAGCGACGCATCTGATCTGCGTTGGCGGGGGCGCCGGGCGTGTCTGCGCAGGCCATATGCGTCATCAGGAGGCAGATGTTTACCTGACCGGCAAAGCTTGGCCAGCCAAGAACGTCGTTAAGTTCACCCTCGCTGAGGCCGAGGCGGGACATGCCGGTGTCTACCTGGAGCGCGGCGGGAACCGGATGGGCCTTGTTCACCGCCAGCGTGTACCAGGCGCGCGCCTGTTCAGGCGTGTTGAGTACGGGCAATATACCCGCCTCGGCGCAAAGCGGTTCACTGCCGGGGGCGAGGCCGTTGAGGACGAAGAGGACAGCATCGGGCGGCAGGAGCGGTTTCAGAACCAGCGCTTCGGCGAGATGGGCAACGAAGAAGTCCCGCGCGCCCTGCCCGGCCAGCATGGGGGCGATCTGCGTGGCATCGAGGCCATAGGCATCGGCCTTCACAACGGCGGCGACGCGCGCGGCCGGGTGCATTGCACGCAGACGGCGGTAATTGGCGGCGATGGCGCCCATATCAATTGTCAGCCGGCCGGCCTCATCCGTAGACGGATGCCAGGTGCTTGTATGCTCAATCTGGAAGTGAGACGCCGGCGCGGCTGCCTCAGTGACCATCCGTGAGCAGCCCGAGGATGGCCAGTTTTTCGATACGGGGCAGCGTGCCCGCGTCGCGCACGAATTTGAAGGCGTCGTCAGCGACTTCAATCGTGTGGTCGATGTCCGCCTCGGTCATGGCGGCGCAGATAAACATGTTGTGCCAGGGGTGGAAGTAGACGCCGCGCTTCATCAGGGCATCGTTCCAGGCGTAGCCTTTGGAATAGCCCGGATCATCTTCGAACATGATGAGCGGCATTTCGGCCGGGCCGGTCTGGCGCAGGGCGAAGCCGTGACGGTTTGCGGCTTCGTCCAGCCCGGAGCGCAGGCGCTGGCCGAGGGATTGGGTGCGCTCAAGATAGTCGGTCTCGCGGATGAGGCGCATCGTTTCAAGGCTTGCGGCCATCGGCGCAGCGGAGAACCAGTAGGAGCCGGTCGCATAAATCGTGGCGGCGGCGTTGCGGGCTTTTTCGGCACCGAGCAAGGCAGAGATGGGATGGCCATTTGCGATGGCCTTGCCCCAGCTGGAGAGATCCGGCTTCACGCCGACGCGCGCCCAGCTGGAATCGCGGGCCAGGCGGAAACCAGCGCGGACATCATCGACGATCAGCAGCGCGCCGTTCTCATCGCAGAGTTCGCGGGCGCGGCGTGCATATTCCGTTGTCGGATCTTCCTGATCGACGAAGGTGTCGTGCTTGATGGGCGAGGCGAAGATGGCGGCGAGATCGTCACCGGCCTTGCGGACAGCTTCTTCGAGGCTGGCGACGTCGTTATAGGTGTAGAAGACCTGATTGGCGCGGTCGCTTGGCGCGGTGCCGTTTTTCACCGGTGTGCACCAGGGGGCGGCGCCGTGATAGGCGCCCTTGGCGAGGACGATGGTGTTCTTGCGGGTGAAGTTGCGGGCGACCATCATGGCCATTGTGGTGGCGTCCGTGCCGTTCTTGCAGAACATGGCCCAATCGGCATGGGAGACCATCGCGGTCATCTGCTCGGCGAGTTCCACCATGAGGCCGGCAGGGCCGGTCATCGTGTCGCCTTTCTTCAGCTGGTTGATGTAGGCCGCATCAATGGTTTCATGGCCATAGCCGAAGAGATTTGGGCCGTAGCCGCACATATAGTCAACGTACCGGTTGCCATCGGCATCCCACAGATAGGCGCCCGAAGCGCGATCAAAGAACTGGGGATAATCGTCTGGCAGGAGGCGGACGGATTGGTGGCCGTACATGCCGCCGGGAATGACCGCTTCGGCACGATCACGCAAAGCCTTGTCCACTGAGTTCGTCCACATGTTGCCCTCGCCGATTTTGCCGATAAGATAGTTTTGACTATCTTACTTAAGACCGATATGGACGCAAGGTAAATTCGGGAGGGAAAACAATGAAACTTGATCTTCTGTGCGTGGGGCTGACCACGCTGGATGTTGTGGGCCGGCCGATTACGGAAATTCCGCAGAATGAAGGCGGCCGCCTGATCGAGCAGATCGCCTGCGCGCCGGCGGGCACAGCGGCGGGCGCGGCGTGCGTGGCGGCGCGCCTCGGGCTGAAGGCCGGTGTGGCGGGCGCCATTGGCAGCGACCTGACCGGCAAGTTCGTACGCTTCGCGCTGGAAGATGGCGGCGTGGATACCAGCCTTCTTCAGACACTTGAAGGTTATCCCACGTCCACGACAATCCTCCCTATTGATCATCAGGGCCGCCGCCCGACGCTGCATGCGCCCGGCGCTGGCTCTGTGCCGCCGCTGACGGACGCGCTGGTGGCGGCGGCATCCCATGTGCGCTGCCTGCATTATGCGGCAATTGGCGCGCCGACATTTGATGGCGGGTCGGGCGAAAAACTTCTTGAGGCCGCAAAAGCTGGCGGGGCGGTGGTGACCTGCGATCTCATCGCGCCGAGACCGGACGCGAAAGAAGAGCTTAAACGCATCCTTTCCCATGTGGACTGGTTTCTGCCGAGCGCAGATGAAGCGCGGTTTCTGACCGGGATAGACGACCTGCAATCAGCCGCTGATGCCTTCGTTGCGATGGGCGCGAAGAACTGCGTCATCAAGGATGGCGGGCGCGGCGCGGTTATGGCGGCGGGCAAGCTGCGCGGGCGGGTGGCGGCATTCAAGGTGGATGTGGTGGATACGACGACCTGCGGGGACTCGTTTTGTGCGGGGTTCATCACGGCGCATCTCAAAGGTTGGGATGATCTGGACGCGCTGACCTTTGCGGCGGCGACGGCGGCGATGGTGGCCCAGGGGCTGGCGACGTATGGTAAGCTGGAGAGCTTTGATCAGGTGGAAGCGGCGATGAAAACCCTTCCGATTCAGGAGGCTGGCGCATGATGAGCGAACAGGAAACAAAGCTGCGCGAGCAGGTGGTTGAGGTGATGGCGGCGATGGATGCGCGCGGCCTGAACCGGGGCACTTCGGGCAATGTGTCGGCGCGGCTGGGCGAGGATATGCTGGTGACGCCGACGGGGGTTCCGCCCTCGATGCTGGCGCCGGAACATATCGTGCGGATGGCGCCGGATGGGAGCTTTGATCCAGCGGGCATGAAGCCGTCGAGCGAATGGCAGATGCACTGGAAACTGTTGCAGCTGCGCCAGGATGTGAACGCCGTGGTGCATTGCCATTCTCGCTTTGCAACGACGCTGGCCTGCGCGAACAAGCCCATCCCTGCCCTGCATTATATGGTGGCTGTGAGCGGGGGGCCTTCTGTGCCGGTGGCGCCTTATGCGACATTTGGATCTGCTGAGTTGGCCGAGGCCGTTTGCGAGACACTTTCGGGACAATTCGGGACACTTATGGCCAATCACGGACAAATCGTGGTCGCGCCGAGCCTCAAACAGGCGCTTCTGATCGCCGAGGAGATTGAGGAACAGGCGGCCATCTATTGGGGCACGTTGGCCATCGGCGGACCGACCCTACTGGCCGATGATGAGATGACGCGCATCGCTGACCGGTTCCGGTCCTATGGGCAGAAGAAGAAGCCTTGATCCAAGGTGCGGCGGGATTGCGCTTGCGCATACGGTAATGATGGCTACCATTAGTCCAGAGTGATTGATGGGAGCCCCCTATGCTGGCCTGCTATACTGACCGTCTGAGCCTTCGCCCTGGCGAGACTTTTGCCCTCCATATCAGCGTGGAGAACGGCCCTTGCCGGCTGGAGATCGCGCGCGTTGGCAAAGGGCGCGAGATTGTTCACACGCAGGACGGGATTGTGGCGGGGCATTATCCCGCGCCGGAGGATGCTGACCGGAATGGCTGTGGCTGGCCGGTGGCGCTGGAAGTGACGGCGGGCGCGGATTGGCGGACGGGGTATTATGACATCGTGCTGACCGATGCGGCGGGCGAAGCGACCCACCATTTCGTCTGCATCAAGCCAGCCGCGGGGACTACGGGCTCGAAAGCCGTGCTGGTGCTGGCGACGAACACCTATCATTCCTACAACTGGTGGGGCGGCGCGAACGCCTATTCCAATGTGACGGGGTTGATGACCGGCAAGGTGCCGTTTGATCAGGCGATGGATGAGGCGATTGGCGTTTCTTCAACGCAGCGGCCGTTCACGCAGATGATCATTGCGGCGCCGGACGACGCGCCGCGCCTGATCAACATGCGCTCGCGCGGCTTCAAGGAGAAGCCCTGGACGGCGGACCCGGACTGGATGCGCAAGCATCGTATCTCGCCCTATGATGGCTCGGCGGGTTTCCTCAACAAATGGGAACATGCCTTTGCGGCTTGGACGGAAGAAGAGGGCTACGCCTTCGACTATGTGACTGATTATGATCTGGATACGGATGCTGATCTGCTCTCGGCCTATACGTCTGCCTTCTTTGTCGGCCATTCGGAATACTGGTCTGGCAAGCAGCGTGAACAGGTGGAGCGGTTTGTCGACGGAGGCGGTTATGCGGCGATCCTCTCTGGCAATACCTGCTTCTGGAAGGTGCGCTGGGAGGACGATGGCAAGACGTATGTGTGCCACAAATGGAAAGGGTTTGAGGCCGAGGATGTGCCCGATGCCGACGCAACGCATCTGTGGTCTCACCCCGCTTTCAAGGCGCCGGAAGCAGAGATTACCGGGCTGAGCTTCAACTTTGGCGGCTATCATCGCCTTGGCATGTGTGTGTCGCGCGGGTCTGCCGGCTTTACCGTTTACAATGACAAACACTGGGCGCTGGAAGGGACAGACCTTTTCTATGGCGACATTCTGGGCGGGGACGTTCCGCTGATCGGCTATGAGAGCGATGGGTGCCAGTTTGAGTTTGGCGCAGACGGCCTGCCCAAGGCGATCCCGCTGGGCGGGGTTCCGGAGAACCTGGAGATTATCGGGATTGCGCCGGTGACGCTGGGCGAGGATTCCAGCAGCGGCTATGCACCGATGATCCCGCCGGAGAAGCTGGATGTGATTGCGCAGGTGATCCATGGCGACGGCTCGCCCGCAATGCAGCAGCGGGTGTTGCGCGGGCATGCGATGCTGGCGAGTTTCAAGCGCGGCAAGGGCGAGGTGTTCAATACCGGGACGACCGAATGGGCCCATGGCCTGGCCGCGCATGATCCGTTTGTTGAGACCATCACCCGCAATGTGATGAAGCGGTTTGGCGTGACGCAGAGCTGACGCGCCGTTTCCTCTGCCTACCTACAAATGTTGAAAGGCGCGGGAGGGACAGCCCCCGCGCCTTTCTTTTGGCCCAAACCGATCTGGGAGGAAACTTTAGATCAATCGGGGGCCAAATCTGGTTCCTTGCCGCCGCCCTTCACGAAGAAGAGGAGGATGAACCCTGCCGCAAACAGGACGGCGACGGGGATGAAGCCAGCCTGTTGCGAATGGAAGACTGCGGTGAAAATGCCGACGAACATGGGGCCAAGCCAGCTGGTGGAGTTGCCCGCAAGCGCAGCCAGACCAAAGAACGCGCCCATCTGGGAGGCGGGCGCGAGGCGTGTCAGCAGTGTGCGGCTGGAAGACCAGGCTGCGATCTGGAAGACGAAGCCGAGGAAGCCAAAGAAGACAAAGACCAGCTCTGGCAGCGTCGTGAACATCGGCGCGTTCCAGATGGGCTGGGGATCAGCGACCGGCATGAAGAGGATCTGCGCGGGCGCGGCGCCGATAATGCCGATGAGGCCGATGACGGAGCCTGCGATCTCGATCTGGAAGGCGATCCTGGGTCCGAAGGTTTCGTCCAGCCAGCCGGCGAGGACGCCGCCGATGAGGCCTGCGACGCAGCCGAGCAGTCCGTAGACCAGCATTTCCGTACCAGCCCAACCCATGACGCCGGCCGCATAGACACCGCAGAGGATGAGGAGCACGCCTCCGGCATCCTGCGCCAGCGTGCGCGCGAGGAGGTAGATCATCGCATCGGAATTCTGTTTCCAGTTACGGATGAGAGAGATGAGCGAGCCGACGCCTGCCCGGACGGAGGAGGCATCTGCCTTGCCACCGGATTTGGCCGCGTCCTTGCTGAAGAGGAACAGCGGGATGGCGCAGAGAGCAAAAGTGAGCGCGACGAGGATGGGGACCATCCGGTCGGGCTCGCTGTTTTCCTTGGAGAGGCCGAAGAGGGGCTGCTCCGGCAGCATCAGCGCCATCAGGATGAAGACGAGCAGGATTATCGAGGTGACGTTGCCGAGGGAGAGGGCGAGGCCCGACGCCATCGGCCGCATGCGCGGGGCCGCCGCATAGGGCAGCATCGAGGAGAAGAGCACTTCGCCGCAGGAGAGAAGAATTGAGATCAGTCCGAGGATGCCGACGACGACCCAGGGCGAGAGAATCGCCCCGCCCGGCGCCGCGAACCAGAGCGACATCATCAGGGGAATGACCATCAGCGTGATCAGCGCGAGCCAGGGCTTGCGCGGGCCGATGGTGTCCACCGTTGCGCCGATGACCGGGGCAATGAAGGCAACCGTCAGACCCGAGATCATGCCCATCTGGGCAATCATCGCCTGCCCTTTTACGCCGTCGCCCACAACCAGAGTTGCGAAATACGGCGCGAAGAGGAAGCCGTTGACGAGGCCGATATAGGGGTCACGCCCCGCCTGGTAGGTGGCCCATGACCAGGCGGAACGATCGAGCTTTCGCGACCCCGAAACGGAACCGGCAGCGGCAAGATCCGCTTCCGGTCCGTCCACTGCCGGCATCAGGCCCATCTCAGTAGTTGTAGCGCAGGAAGAGGCCAGCGCTACGCGGGCGGGAATAAGTCAGAAGGTCCACGCCGAGGCTGTCGATCGGGTTGGCCGAGGTGAGGTAAGCCTCGTCGGTCAGGTTGCGGCCCCAGAGACCGGCTTCGATGCTGCCATCGGGCGAAGCAACGGCGAGTTCTGCGCCCACGAGCCAGAGCTCGGGATCGGAGAGACGCTCGCGCATCGTGCTGTCGAAATAGACTTTCGAGCGGTAGGACACGTCCACGCTGGGGGTGACCGTGACGCCGGTATCGGCGACGAAGGTATAGGCCGCGCGGCTGGTCAGGCTGTATTCGGGCGACTGGGGCATCTGGTTGCCGGTATAGTCGCCGCCGAGAGAGTTATATTCTCCGTACTCGGCATGCAGCCAGGCGAGGCCGAGCGAGAGATCGAGGTTTTCGATCGGCATCGCCGTGAATTCGGCCTCTGCGCCGTACATCTCGGCGCCCGCAGCGTTGTCGAGCACCTGAACGGTGAGACCGTTGCGCTCGACCGTCGAGTAAGCCTGGATGTCCTGATAGTCGTAATAGAAGCCCGAGAGGTTCATCCGCAGGCGGTTGCCGAGGAGATCGCTCTTGGAGCCGATTTCGTAGGCGTTGACCGTCTCGTTTTCGTAGGGCTCGATCTGTTCGGCATTGTCTGCGTTGCCGCCGAAGAAGCCGCCGGATTTGTAGCCGCGGCTGTAGCTGGCATAGATGTTGGTGGTGTCGGTCAGGTCATATTTCAGGCCGACTTTACCCGACCAGTCGCTGAAGGTTTTGCTGTCCTGGAAGGTGAACAGCGGCAAGACGCCTTCGGCGATGGTGGTGTAGTCCATCGACTTTTCATCCGACGACCAGCGCAGGCCGGTGGTGAGGATAAGGCCCGGCGCGAGCTCATAATCGGCCTGGCCGAAGATGGCGTAGGTGTCGGTTTCCTGCGTATACGGATAGCCGAGATAGATGACCGAGTTTTCAGGGCTGACGCCTGTCGGGTTTTCCGGCGAGGTGAACATCGGGCGCAGGATGCGCAGGATGTCGTAGGCGCTGTCGCTCGTGGTCGTGTCCTGCATGTAGTAGCCGCCAACGACCCATTTCAGCTTGCCCACATCCGAGGCAAGGCGCAGCTCTTGAGAGAACTGTTCCTGGGTGTTGTTGTAGAAGGCTTCGAGCATCTGCAGCGGGCTGGAATCGGTGTTCTCGTGCGCGGCGCGCTCGACATCCTGATAGGCTGTGATCGAGGTCAGCGTCAGATCGCCGATCTCGCGGTCGATGGTGAGGGCGGCGGACCAGAGGTCAACCTTGTCTTTGCCTTCGACATCGCTGGTGATGGTGTAGGGATCGGCGTCCGTATCGGCAAAGCCGATAGCGTCGGTGCAGAGGCCGCTGCGGAAGAAGTCTGGCGCGCAGACGCCGTCCGGGCCTGCAGCGGCGGGGTCAACCGGGAAGAGTTGGCGCGATTTGGGCTGCACAGCGCCGCCGCGGTTAGCGAAGGTGTTGACCGTGAAGAGGATGTCCGTGAGGTCGTCCGGCGTGAAGAGCAGCGAGCCGCGCAGGGCGTAACGCTCGGCATTGTTGACCTTGTTCCCGGTGACGGCGTTGGTGCTGTAGCCGTCATCTTCGGCATATTGGCCGGCGACGCGGAAGGCGAGCTTGTCGCCGATGATCGGGCCACCAAAGGCGGCGTTCGTCTCTACCGAACCAAAATTGCCAACCTCGATGGAGGCGGTGCCTTCGGGGGTGAAGGTGGGGCGTTTGGAGATGACGTTGATGGCGCCGCCGGTGGTGTTGCGGCCGTAGAGCGTGCCTTGCGGGCCGCGCAGAACTTCAATCCGGTCAAGGTCGTAGAAGGTCGAGAACTGGGCGAGCGGCGAGCCGATATAGACGCCGTCCGCATAGAGGCCGACGCCGCTGGACGAGGTCGGGTTGAAGTCGTTGAGGCCAGCGCCGCGAATGAAGATTTTCGGGTTGGCAGCTGCGTCGGCCGCGGCAATGCGCAGGCCTGGCGCGAGATTGTCGAGCGAGGTGATGTCGGTAACGCGCTGTTTTTCCAGCATCGTGGAGGAGAGCGCCGTGATCGCGATTGGCACGTCCTGCACGTTCTCGGAGCGCTTCTGCGCGGTGACAACAATGCTCTCAAGGCGCGCGGTTGCGTCTTCCTGTGGCTCCACTTCGGTCTGCGCGACCGCAGTTCCTGTCCACAAGAGGGCAGCAGCGCCCGTTCCGATCAAAAGAGATCTCATCGCAGAATCCTTCCTGTCCATCCCAATTCGAGGACGAATGGATAGCGATCACTACTACTTTTACAATAGCTTTAATTACCGTTTTATGATGTTTAGTGTATGTGGACGCATAATGAGCATCAGAAATCCGGGGAACGCCGCAGAAATGAGCAGCTCCAAGAAAGCGCCTGTCCGCAAAGCGGCTGACCCTATGGATGTGGTGACCGCGACCAAACAGCAGCCTCAACAGGCGCGGGCGCAGGACACGTTCGAGTTGATCCTGGATACGGCCGGACGCCTGCTGGATGAGGTTGGGCTGGAGCGGCTGTCGACCAATCTTGTCTGCCGCCGCGCAGGCCTCTCCCCGCCCGCGCTCTATCGCTACTTCCCCAACAAGTACGCCATCCTGCGCGAGCTGGGCGACCGGTTGATGGCGTTGCAGGATCAGGCCGTGCTCGACTGGATCGAAGAGGGCGGGCTCGCTACCGATACGTTCGAGGACAGCGTTGCAAGCAATGTGCGCCTGCAGGAGCGGGTGAACGAGATCACGCGACAGTTTCCGGGCAATATCTATGTGCTGCGCGCGCTGCGGGCCATCCCGATCCTGAGGGAAGTTCGCATGGCCTCAAGCGAGATGGTGGCGGAGAATGTGGCCGACGCCATGATTGCCAATGGGCACAAGGCCTCGCGCGACCGGTTGATTGCTTCGGCGCGATTGACGACGGAACTTGCCTACAGCGCCATGGAAATGGTGCTGGAGGAGCCCAGCCGTGATGCCCATCAGATCTGCACCGATGTCTCCACTATGATCGTGACACACTATGCACAGCTTACGGGCTGATCGCGGGTCAGGATTTTACTTGAAGGCGCAGCCTTCTTTCACACCGAACATCTTGAAGATCATCGCCGCCGGACAGAAACCGGTGAACGAAGCCTGCAACAGGTTGAGACCCGCAAAGGCCGGCAGCAACAGCCAGTAGGGCGATACATAATAGCCCAGCGTCAGGCCGATGAGGACGACAACGCCGGCAAAGGCGAGAACAGCACGGTCGAGATTCATTTCAGGTTACTCCGCTTGAGGATCAGTTGGGCGCCGGCGCGAGACCGAACAGTCCACGCACCCATCGTTCGAGCGCGCCGCCAGCCGGAGCGCCAGACTGCCGGGTGAGTTCCCGCCCGCCTTTCCACGCCACGAGCGTCGGCACGCCGCGGATATTCAGGCGAACGGCAGCATCAGGGTGCTGGTCGGTATTGATTTTATAGAAGCGGACATCCCCCTGAAGGCGCTCTGCGGCGGCGTCATAGTGGGGCGCCATCATGCGGCAGGGGCCACACCAGGGCGCCCAGAGATCAACAATGAAGGCGCCGGTGTCTTTCTTTTCCAGGGCGCGCATCTGGTCATTGGTGATTTCGGCGGGGTGGGGCGTTGCCAAAAGCCCTGCACAGCGCCCGCATTTCGCAGCCGTCAGTGCCCTGCCCTCCGGCACGCGGTTCACCGCATTGCAGGCGAGGCAAACGATCATCCTGTCTTCACTTGCCATGTCAGCGTCTCCTGTCGCGTCTTTCAGCCTTTCAGCTTGTAGGTCTTGATAAGGGCGAGGGCGGCATTCTCATAGAATGTTTCCGCCTTGCCCGCCCTCACCTTGCCGAGGAAGTATTTCTCGAAACCAACCTTGGCGGTATGCACCCAGCCGCCGGAGCCCGACCAATTCACATTGCGCGGCGGGATCTGGGGCTGGGCAATGAACGCCACACCCTTGTCGCCAAAGTCTGCCAGGCAGATGGCGTTCCAAGTCGCCTCATGTGTCGGCTCCTGGCCGTCGAGGAGTTGTGCAAGGTTTTCAGCCGTCGCCGTGACCATGGACTCGATCATGAATCCGGTTTTGGGAACACCGACCGGTACGGGCGTCTTACCGACCGGCGGAATGGCAATGCACACGCCTATGCCGAAGATTTCAGGATATTTCGGATTGCGCTGATGCTTGTCCGTGAGGATGAAGCCGCGCGGATTGGTAAGCCCCTCGATGCCGTGTACGGCTTTCACGCCCCGGAATGCGGGCAGCATCATGGAGAACTTCATCGGGAGTTCGTGAACCTGCTTAATGCTGCCGTCTTCATTGACCTCTTCAACCGTCATCTTGTCCGGCTCGGCCTTCAGGACGCGGGCATTGGTGATCCATTTGATGTGGCGCTCGCGCATTTCGCTTTCGAGCAGGCTTTTTGTATCGCCCACCCCATCAAGGCCGAGGTGGCCGATATAGGGCTCTGAAGTCACGAAGGTCATCGGAACCCGGTCCCGGATCTTCCGTTTGCGGAGCTCGGTTTCGATGATCATGAGGGTTTCGTAGGCCGGGCCGAAGCATGACGCGCCCTGAACGGCGCCCACCACCACCGGGCCAGGGTCGCGGCAGAACGCTTCAAACGCCTGGTGAGCGGAAAGCGCATGATCAATCTGGCAGACGGACTGAGTGTAACCGTCCGGACCCAAACCTTCGATCTCATCAAAGGCCAGCTCCGGGCCGGTTGCGATAACAAGATAATCATAGTCGAGAAGCTGGCCATCACTCATGCGCACACGTTTGGCCTCCGGCTCTACCCGCTCCGCCTGCCCCACAATCAGGCCGATATGACGCTTCTTCATGGGACCAGCGAGATCGACCACAATGTCCTTTCGGTCTCTCCAGCCTACGAGGACCCAAGGATTAGAGGGCACGAACTGGTAATAGTCCGTCGCATTGATCACCGACACAGTGTCTTCCCGGCGGACCGCATTGCGGATCTCGTAAGCGGCGATGACGCCACCAAGGCCGGCCCCCAAAACGATAATTTTCGCCATATCCTGTGCGCTCCCATCTTGATATCGAAGATAATTATATTTTATTGTTTTATAAAATACGTATTATTACTAATGGCTCGAAGGGGGAAATTGCAGTTGTGACAAACTGCCCCCTAAAGCCCGCCTGTGGAGACCCGGCATGAGTGACCCAAGAGACCTATCGCCCGCCATGGTGTTCGATGCGCTGAAGCGGCAAGATGTGCTGCTGATTGACGTTCGCGAGCCGGCGGAGTTTGCAAACCTGCGTATTCATGGCGCTCTGCTGCATCCGCTATCAACGTTTGAGCCGCGCGCCATTCCTGCCAATCCCGATCGCCGGATCGTGTTTCAGTGTGGATCGGGCAAACGATCGCGCATGGCGCTGGACCGGTTCATGGCGGAAACAGGCGCGGAGGCCGCGCATATGGCCGGCGGCATCGGGGCCTGGAAGTCGGCGGGGTTGCCGTGTGTTTCCATAAACCCGGCGACCGGAGAGGTGGAAGATCATGGCCGCTATTGAAAAACACCGAATGCTGTTGGCTGGTCTTGCTGTCATTGCCTTAGCCAGCGGTGCCTGGGCGCAGACACTCACCGTCGAGGAATCAATCGTCGTTGACTACCGGCCCGTGATTGCCCGCATTGAAGCGGGCGATACGGCCACAGGCCGATCCCGCCTGCAGGGCGTGGTCACGCAGCTGAACGCGGTGGAGGGCCAGATCGTGAAAGCGGGCGATGTCGTCGCGGTAGTGACCGATGAAATGATTACGCCGCAGCTCTCAGGGCTCACGTCCCGTATTGAGGGGCTGAAGTCGCAGCTGCGCCAATCCGAGGACGACCTGACGCGGAATGAGGGGCTTCTTGCACGCGGTTTCTATCCCAAAGTACGGCTGGATGAGGAGCGCACAGCACTGGACGTGCTGCGCCGCACGCTTGCTTCTGCCGAAGCAGAACGCCGGGCGCTGTCTGCCCGCGAGGGGGAAGGCCGTATCCTGGCGCCTGCGGATGCGCATGTTACGGATGTGAATGTTGTAAAAGGCTCAGTGGTGTCGCCGGGGGACGTGCTGGTAAGCTTTTCTACCGTGAACGGCGTTGTGCGGCTTGCTCTGCCTGAGCGCCATGCGGCGACGCTGGTGGAAGGGGAGACGATTTCGCTCCGCCTGCCCTCACGGTCGAATGACATCCGCACCGCGACCATTATGCGGATCTATCCGGAACTGCGCCAGGGATCGGTCATTGCCGACGCGACAGTACAGGGCGGGCTGACGGCGCTGTTTGGCGAGCGTGTCGACGTACTGGCGCCTGTCGGTGAACGTAGAGCTGTCCGTATACCGAAAGATTACGTTTCCACCCGGTTTGGGGTGGACTTCGTGCGCGTGGCTGTGGGCGACCGTTTCATCGACGCCCCCGTCGCGCTGGCGGCGCCTCTGGTGGATGATCAGGGCCAGTATGAAATCCTCTCGGGCCTGAAGCCCGGCGATAAAATCCAGAAACCGGAATAACGCCGATGAAACCGGACCTTTCGGGCGCCATTACACGGTCGACCATCCGGTCGCCCCTGACGCCACTTTTCCTGCTGACGGCGCTGGCTGTCGGGCTTATCGCGCTGCTGACGATCCCGCGTGAGGAGGAGCCGCAGATTTCCGTGCCGATGGTGGACATCCTCGTCTCCGCGCCCGGTCTGAAAGCGCCCGATGCCGTCGAACAGGTGACCAAACCCCTGGAAAGCATCCTCATGGCAGTGCCGGATGTGGACCATGTCTACTCCCAGACACGCGACGATGGCGCGATGGTGACCGCGCGGTTCAATGTCGGCACCGATGCGGATGACGCCATACTCCGCATTCATGAGAAGATCCGGGCCAATCTCGATTCCATTCCCTACGATGTGCCGATGCCGCTGGTAGTGGGGCGCGGGATCAATGACGTTCCGATTGTCACGCTGACGCTCTCGCCGGACGAGACGACGGGCAATGTATGGAACGACACGGCGCTGCGGATGCTGGCGGATGAGCTGCGCAACGAGCTGATGAAGGTGAAGGATGTCGGCATCACCGACGTCATCGGCGGGCGGCCGCTGGAGTTGCGGGTCGAACCGGACATTCAGGCTCTGTCGGCGCAGGGCGTGACGCTGCAAACGCTGGTGCAGAGTGTGCAGAATGCGGCTGCTGCGCTGCCTTCTGGCCGGGCACATCAGGATGGGAGCTCGCTGATCGTTCAAGCCGGCGACCGGATCAATGCAGTGCATGAGCTGGAACGGCTGCAGATTCGCGGCGCAGGTGGCCGGGTTGTCTATCTGAGCGATGTGGCAAATGTGAAAGTGTCCGGGGCGGAAACCGATGCGCGCGTCTGGACGATGATCCACGGCGAGGATGGGAGCTTCAGCGCCGCGCCTGCCGTGACCGTTTCGCTGGCAAAGCGGCCGGGCGCAAACGCCGTGCTGGTGGCCGAGGCAATCCTTCACCGGGTGGAGGCGCTGGAAGGCAATCTCATTCCGGAAGGCGTTCATGTCGAGGTGACCCGTGACTATGGCGAGACGGCCAACCACAAGGCGAACGAGCTGTTATTCCATCTGGGGCTGGCGACCGTTTCGATTGTGGTGCTGATTGCATTCAGCATTGGCTGGCGCGAAGCGCTGGTGACGTTGATCGTCATTCCCACAACGATCCTTTTGACGCTCTTTGCTTCGCTGATGATGGGCTACACCATCAACCGGGTAAGCCTGTTTGCACTGATCTTCTCGATCGGCATTCTTGTGGATGATGCCATTGTCATCATTGAGAATATCGCCCGCCACTGGGCCATGCAGGATGGACGCACGCGGATTCAGGCGTCTGTTGACGCCGTCTCCGAGGTTGGAAACCCGACGATCATTGCAACTCTGACCGTTATCGCCGCGCTGTTGCCCATGATGTTCGTATCCGGATTGATGGGACCGTACATGGCACCCATCCCGGCCAATGCATCGGCGGCGATGCTGTTTTCCTTCTTTGTAGCCGTGGGCATTGCGCCCTGGCTGATGATGAAAATTGCCGGCAACGCACCTCTGCACGGGGCGCATGATGGCGCCCACAGCGAGACACGGCTGAGCCGGTTTTATCGACGCGTGGCCGCGCCGGTCGTGGCGTCCAAGAGGAACTCCTGGATATTCCTGGGTGTTGTGGGCGCGGCGACGCTGTTGTCGCTGACATTGTTTGCGACAAAGGCGGTGCCGGTGAAGCTGCTGCCGTTTGACAACAAGTCTGAAATTCAGGTGATCGTGGACCTGCCAGAGGGTGCAGCGCTGGAAGATACCGAGCGGGCCTTGTTTGCACTGGCCGATGCCATCGGACCGGTTGAGGAAGTGACCACGATCCAGGCCTATGCCGGCACGGCGGCGCCGTTCAATTTCAACGGCCTTGTGCGCCATTATTTCCTGCGGGCCAGCCCGGAACTGGGCGATCTGCAGGTGAACCTCTCGGCCAAGGAAGACCGCAAACGGGCGAGCCATGACATTGCCCTCGACATGCGCACGCGGCTGCTGGCTGTGCCTCTGCCCGAAGGGGCGAAGGTCAAGGTTGTGGAAGTACCACCGGGACCGCCCGTGATCTCTACCCTGATGGCCGAAATCTACGGCCCGACACCGGAGGCGCGCCGGGAAACGGCGGCGATCATCGAACGGTTCTTCGAGGAGACCGACTTCATTGTCGATGTCGATAACTCCATGGGCGATATGGCGCCGCGCCTGACATTCGGGATTGATGAGCCGGCCGCCGCGGATGCGGGCGTTCTGGAGCAGGACATTCTGGATGCGATCGGTATGGCGTTTGGCGGACAGACAGTGGGCGTGAGCCCCCGCGGTGAGGGGCGAGACCCGCTGAACATCCGGGTGTATCTGCCGCGCTCGGAGCGGAGCTGGACGCAGGAGATGGCCGCCATCCCCGTGCCGCGCCGGCTGGCAGGGACGGACGCCGCGCCGATCGAACTGGGAGAACTGGTAGATGTGCGCGAGGAGGCGGGATCGCCCACCATATTCCGCCGGGACGGGCATTTTGCCGACATGGTGATGGGCGAACTGGCCGGGCGTTTCGAGGCGCCGATCTACGGCATGTTCGAGATTCAGGACCGGGTAAAAACTTTCGACTGGGCAGCTGAAGGCCTGGAGATGCCTGCTGTGAGCCTTTACGGGCAACCAGCCGACGAGACGGGTACGACGGTGCTTTGGGATGGGGAATGGGAGGTGACGTATGTGACCTTCCGCGACATGGGCATGGCATTCGGCGTCGCACTTCTGGGGATTTATATCCTTGTGGTGGGCCAGTTTGGCACCTTCCGCATCCCGCTGATTATCCTCACGCCTGTACCGTTGACACTGATCGGCATCATGATCGGCCATTGGCTGTTCGGGGCCGCGTTTACGGCCACATCAATGATCGGCTTCATCGCGCTGGCGGGGATTATCGTTCGCAACTCCATCCTTCTGGTCGACTTTATCCGACACACAACGGATGCCGAGAAGCCACTGAAGGAGGTGTTGCTGGAGGCCGGCGCGATCCGGTTCAAGCCGATTGTGTTGACGGCGCTGGCCGCGATGATCGGGGCCGCCGTGATCCTGACTGACCCGATTTTTCAGGGGTTGGCGATTTCGCTTCTGTTCGGGCTGGCTTCGTCAACAGCCCTGACAGTGCTGGTCATTCCAGCGATTTATATCGCCATTCGCGGGCCAGACTGGCGCCCGGCGGCGTCAGATCCAGGACAAAGCGTGACAAATCTGGACAAATCTGGACACGATAATGCCCCTCCCCAAAGGTGAGCGCAGTAAGGCACTGATCATCGTTTCGAGCCGCGTTGAGGAGGCGGCAGAAGTGATGAAGGCGATGGCGAGCGAGACCCGCCTCAAGATCATGTGCGCGTTGAGCGAAGGAGAGTTGCCGGTGAACCAGCTCGCCCAGCTGACCGGCCAGAGCCAGTCGGCGGTTTCCCAGCATCTGGCAAAGCTGCGCGCCGCTGGCCTTGTGACCAGCCGGCGGGCGGGGCAAACGATTCATTACCGCTGCCGCGCCGGGATCGCGCAGCAGATCATCGACACGCTTTGCGGGTTCTATTCAGAGCCCTGAACGCAGCTGGGACCGCCCCCTTGCGCTGAGGGGCGATCGCTTTCACCATCGGACATCTGATTTAGATTGTTCGTAATGACTGACGCGCCTGCCCCCAGCCCCTTCTCCATTCCCCTGTTCAAACGCATCTGGGTGGCCAATATCGCCTCGCAGTTTGGCGGGCTAATCCAGAGCGTGGGCGCGGCCTGGCTGATGGTGCAGCTGGGCGGAAGCGAAACGCAGATCGCGCTGGTGCAGGCTTCTGTAACGCTGCCGATCATGATCCTGTCGCTGCTGTCAGGTGCGATTGCCGACAACTATCCCCGGCGTACCGTGATGCTGCTGTCGCAGGTCTACATGTTCATCGTGTCGGCCGTGCTTTGCGTATTTGCGTTCATGAACGGGCTGAGCCCGTGGCTGCTGCTGACATTCACATTTCTGCTGGGCTGCGGAACTGCGCTGAACGCGCCTTCCTGGCAGGCGACCGTAGGCGATATTGTCCCGCGCCAGACGATTGCGGCGGCCGTTTCCATGAACAGCCTCGGCTTCAACATTGCCCGCACGGCCGGGCCGGCGCTCGGCGGGGCGATTGTGGCGGCGGCAGGGGCAGCGGCGGCGTTTGCCGTGAATGTGCTGAGCTATCTGGGCATCATTTATGTGCTGCTGGCGTGGAAACCGGAGAAACCTCTGAAACCGGCGCTGAAGGAAGACCTGCGCACAGCGATCGGGGCCGGTGTGCGCTATGTGTCGATGTCGCCCCCTATCCGGCAGGTGATGGCGCGGGCGGCGCTGTTTGGCATCGCGGCGAGCGCGGTGCTTTCCCTCCTGCCGCTGGTGGCGCAGGAACTGGTCGGCGGCGGGGCGGTGACGTTTGGTATTCTCTCCGGCGCCTTCGGGATCGGCGCGGTGATCGGGGCGCTCTCCAATGCGCGCCTGCGGCGGCGCTTCACCGCCGAGAGCATTCTGCGGATGACGATCTCGATGATCATTGCGGGGGTGGTGATTGTAGCCTTCAGCCGGGTGTTGCCCCTTACGGTGGTCGGCCTGGTGATCTGCGGGTCCGGCTGGCTGCTGTCGATGGCGACCATGAATGTGACGGTGCAGATGGCCGCGCCTCGCTGGGTGGTCGGGCGGGCACTGTCGCTTTACCAGATGGCGGTGTTCGGGGCGATGGCTGTGGGAAGCTGGATCACCGGGCAACTGGCGGAGAATTACGGGGTAATGCAGGCGCTGCTGACGATGGCCGCCGTGCAATCGGTGAGCCTGTTTGCCGGCCTCTTCCTGCGCCTGCCCCAGGTGGAGGAGATGAACCTCGACCTGACGGGACGCTGGCGCCAACCGGACATGGAGGTGCCGGTGGAGCCGCGCAGCGGGCCGGTGCATGTGTCGGTGAAGTATCGCATTCTCGAAGCGGATATTCCCCGCTTCATGGCCGCCATGAATGAACGGCGCCGCATTCACCTGCGCGACGGGGCGCGGGCGTGGTCGCTGGTGCGCGACCTGGGGGACGCGGAGATATGGCTGGAGCAATACAGCTTTGCGCGGTGGCTGGACTATGTGCTGCACAATGAACGGCGCACCCATGCCGATGATGTGAGTATCAACATCATCCGTTCCCTGCACCAGGGCAGCTGGCCGCCAGAGGTGCACCGGATGCTGGAGCGGCAGGTGACGAGCGTGTCGTATGATCCCGAGCTTGCCTCGCCCACCTCAAGCGACCCGACCCGGCCGCACTGACTTTCCCTTCCGTCGGGGCTGGCCAATGGGGCTGGCGCCATGCTTTGACTGGCGCCGACAAGACCTGACCCAATCCGGACACGTGGAGACATCGACCAATGAAAGCTGCCGTCGCAGACAGCCTTGAGTCCCTTGAAAGCTACAGCCTGAAAGAGGTGGAGATGCCTGGCGCCGGGCCGGGTCAGGTGCTGATCCGGGTAATGGCCTGCGGCGTTGGCTATGTGGATTCTCTGGTGGCGCTGGGGCGGTATCAGGTGAAGCCGCCCGTGCCCCACACGCCGGGTCAGGAAGTGGCCGGAACGGTGGAAGCTGTTGGCGAAGGCGTCAGCCATGTTGCGCCCGGAGACCGGGTGATGACGATGACGGCGAAGGGCTTTGCCGAGTTTGCCGTGGCGGCTGCGCCGATGGTGGTGAAACTTCCCGAGGCGCTGAGCTTTGCCGAAGGCGCCAGCTTGCCACTGAACTACATCACGGCAATGCACGCCCTGAAGGATCGCGGCGCAGTTGCCGAGGGCGAAACGGTTCTGGTGTTCGGCGCCGCAGGCGGAGTGGGCTCGGCTGGGGTGCAGGTGGCCAAGGCGCTGGGCGCGCGCGTGATCGCGGCGGCCTCAACCGAGGAGAAGCGGGCCTTTGCGCTGGCGCATGGCGCAGACCTCGCGATTGATACGTCCCCGGAAGGTTGGCGAGACCGGCTGAAGGAACTGACCGGCGGAAAGGGGCCAAACGTGATCCTTGATCCGGTGTGCGGGCCGCTGTTTGAGCCGGCATTCCGGTCTCTCGCCTGGCGCGGGCGCCACCTTGTTGTGGGGTTTGTGGGCGGGCCGATCCCTGCTCTGCCCTCAAACCTTACTCTGATGAAAGGCGCAGCGCTGCTGGGCGTGGATGTCCGCCAGTATCTGCAATACGAGACAAAGCGCGCCATCGGCGACCTCCATCAGCTGGCGACTTGGGCGAGCGAAGGTAAGATCAAGCCGCCTGTCGGCGCGGTTTATCCGTTCGAGCAGTTTGGCGAGGCGATGGTGTCTGCGCTTTCTGGCCAGGGAACCGGTAAGGTCGTGCTCGACATTTCCGGGAGCTGACGGGGCGGTTTACGTCGCGCGCTGCCTGAACCTTACCGCGAGGTGAATTTTCTCTTAATTCCGGCCTGACAATTACTGCCAGCTACTGAGGCTGCTGTTCGCCATTTTTGTATACAGCTTTTCTTTAAGGTAGAATTCTCAAGGCTTAATCGCATGTACGGAATGGTGCACACTGCAGCGCGTAGTATGGTTGTGGAAACCATGGGCGACGCGGCGTGGCGCAATGTCTTGAGCCAGGCAGACCTTGATGGCGAATACTTTATCAGTGGGCAGAACTACTCGGACAAGGTAACTTTCGCGCTTATTGATGCGATCACCAAGGTTTCGGGCATTGAGACGCCAGATCTGCTCAGAAGTTTCGGCCAATACTGGATCGGCTATACCGCCAAGTCGTCTTACGGGACAATGTTCCGGGTAGGCGGCGACGAGTTGGAGAGCTTTCTCGCCAATCTCAACAGGATGCACGCCAGCATACACTCCACCATGCCCGCCTCCCGTATGCCGTCATTTGAATTTCTCCGTACCGAGAATGGCCGGATTGATGTGCTCTACACTTCTGACCGCGACGGCCTGCTTCCTTTTGTCGAAGGGTTGCTGAAAGGCCTGATGGACCATTTCGGAGAGACAGGGCGCGTGACGCATGCGGTGACAGATGAAGGCGATGTATTTTCACTCCATTGCGACGCGCGGAACTCCGCTGCTCCGGGAGCCGCCTAGTGTCCTTCACCCTCAGCGATGATCATTTCAAACGTCTGTTTCCCGCCTTCATCCAGCTGGACCTGGCTGGCAATATCGTTTCGGTTGGCCCCTCATTGGAGCGCCTGCTCGGCCCGGGACTGACGGGCCGCCCGTTCTTTGAAACATTCAAGGTGGAAACACCCCGCCGGATTGTATCAGCCCAAGGGCTGAACGATCAGCGTGAAGTGACGATCATGATCCGTGCCGGGAAGACAGACTTGCGGCTGCGCGGTATCGTTGTGCGCAGCGCGGAGAGCATCTGTCTGCTTGTAGGGCATGTGCCGGATGTGAACGCAGAAGAAGCCGCATTCATGTTGCGGATGTCTGATTTTTCTCCTGCCGACGGATCGCTTGACCTTCTGGTCGCCGCCCATCTTCGCAAGGGCTTGCTCCAGGACGCCAAGACGCTGGTGATGGAATTGCAGGAGAAATCGGCCGAAGCCGATGCCCTGGCGCATATGGACCCTCTGACCGCCGTGACGAACCGGCGCGGCTTTTTCCGCAAGCTGGAGGAGCGCCTTTCAATTGCGCGCGCGCACAACACGCCGCTGACGGTCGGGGTGATCGATCTGGACGGCTTTAAACCCGTGAACGATATTTTCGGACATGCCGCTGGCGATCAGCTCCTGTTCCAAAGCGGCGCGCGCGTGCGCGAGATTGCCGGGCCGAATGGTATTGTCGGGCGGCTCGGAGGGGACGAGTTTGGCATTATCCTTCCCGAACTGGGTGATGAGGCGGAAATACTGGAAATCGGTCAGCGGATCTGTGACGCGTTGGCGGAACCCTTCAAGGTGAAGGAGGGCATTGCCCGGATCGGTGCTTCTGCTGGCTTCGCGGCCTTTCCGCATGCGGGCGATACAACTGAGACCCTGTTCGAGCGGGCCGACTATGCGCTCTACCATTCCAAGCAGCAGGAACGCGGCCGGCCGATGGTGTTCACCAGCCAGCATGAGCGCGAAATCCGCTATCAGTCGTCGATTGAACAAGGCTTGCGGGAGTCGGCAGATGATGAATTCCAGATTGTCTACCAACCGATTATCCGGGCCGCCGATGGCAAAACAACCGGCGTGGAAGCGCTTGCGCGCTGGACCTCTCCCCTTCTGGGGCCCATCCGGCCGGATATTTTCATCCGCGCTGCCGAGCAGAATGGCGCTGTCAGCCGGCTGACCCGCATTCTGCTGCGGAAAGCATTGAATGATGCGCGCCATTGGCCCGATGATGTGCAGCTCTCTTTCAATCTATCCGCCATAGATCTGTCATCGCCGGAAAGCGCGTCCCTGTTGCAGGCGATTATTCTGGACTCAGGATTTCCGCCGCAGCGGCTGATGTTCGAGATTACCGAAACGGCCATCATGCAGGACTTTGAACGCGCGCTGGAATGTCTCGGGCTGTTCACCGCGATGGGCGTGCGCATTGCGCTGGATGATTTCGGGACGGGCTACTCCTCGCTTGGCTACCTTCAGAAAATGCCGATTGACCGGTTGAAAATCGATCGGTCTTTCACACTGGGTCTGATGACGCGGCGCGGCACACGGAGCATCATGCGATCGATTGTGACCCTGTGCAAAAGTCTCGATATCGAATGCGTGGTTGAGGGCGTCTCCAATGGACGCCAGGCGGAGATACTCCGCGAGATGGGCGCGCCCTACCTTCAGGGCTTTCACTTCTCCCGCGCCATGAGCCAGACACAACTGCTCGAATACCTCACACCCGCAGCAGGATCGGATTGCAGCACCCATGATCCGGACGAAGACCTGCGCCGCATGGCTTGAGCCAAGCGCTACTCGCGGAAGGCGCGCTTGAGGGCAAATGCCAGAAAAGGCGGCCAGAGCATCAACGCCAGCAGGCGCATGTATACGCCAAACTCCAGCGGACTGAGCGGCCATGGCACCACCGGAGGGTCAGCGCCCAACCAGAGGGGCGGCGTGGCATTGACGGAGCCATACTGGCGCAGACGGCACGTCTCGGATTCCTCATTGACTGCCACGGGCACGTGATGGCGTAACATCACCAATGTCTTCTGCCAGTTCGTGCACGCATCATTTCCAATAGCCGCCGCATAGCGGGGCGCCTCCCCTTCCTGGCTGACCCGCATCTCCAGATTGGAATTGAGGTTGTAGACGCTGATATAGGACAGGAACCCCACTCCCAAAATGAGGGCGCCGAGGCGCAGGGGCGCTGTGCCGAAGCCGAGCAGCAGGCCATAGGCGGATGTCAGCAGCCAACTGGCCGCCTGTAAGGGTAAAAACAGCGCGCGCCTGGGTGAAAGCTGGTTCAGTGTCTGCCGGATACCCTCGCCCAGCGTGCGCCAGGAAAGCCCGCGAAAGACGCTGGAAGACGCGCGCTCGTGCCCCTGATCGCGCAGAGTGGAAACAATGGACAGATAGGTTGTGCGGCTGATGCGCGGATCATTCTTCAGGAGACGGAGGAATGTTTTGGCCTCCTCGCTCTCGCTGCGGAAATCTTCATTCTCGCTATCGAGCAGTTTCCAGTGCCGGACGGTCAGATTGGAGACACCGAGGGGTTTGGGATAAGTTTCCTCCCGGCCGAGCCCCCGCTTGGGGAATAGCCTCAGAAGCATGACCTCCGCGTCGTCCAGAATGAGGCCGGCGGGTAGCGTGCCACCTTCCGCCGGGGGCAGCGCATTGAACGAGGACCCGGACGCCTGGAGCTTGTAGAGTTTCGCCCCAGTGAAATCGGCGCGGGCCGGACAGTTGATGAAACTTTCTGGAACATCTTCGCCCGTTTCGGCAAGCATGACCGTGCCGCCAGCCGTGACATGCTGGGCGCTGAGGCCCTCTCTGAGATCGAGACCTGTCAGATCGACATCCGTTTCGATCCGGCAATCTTCCATATTCAGGGAACGGAATGATGCCCGACGGGGTTCACCCCTGGTCGTATCGCCGCCCAAGGCCGCGTTCAGAATTTCGCGGCGTTCCCGGCGGGTCTGGTGGTTGTTCCTCAAAGTGAGCGCAGAACTCACCAGGAGCTCATTGCCAATCTGGCTGTTAGACAGATTGACCCTGCCTGTTGCCACAAGACCTGTCATGTCGATGGTGCGCACGATTTGGGCCGCGTCCATTTCGATGTCGCCATCAACGTGCGTGAGCATCAGGTCACGGATCTTCAACCGCGTGTCCGCATCCGCATTCTGAGCCTGCAGCATTACATTCCAATAGAGGGACGGACGCCAGAACTGGATATGGTCCGCCTTGATCCGCCCGAGCGACAGAACCGGTTCTGAAGGATCGCTGGGATGGGGCCCGACCGTGGCACCGCAGAGCTTGAACCCGAGCGATATTTCAAGCCCGTAAGCTGATATGGCGCCAAAGTGCGATCCCTGCACGTTTGGCGATTGCCGTTCAATCTGCAGCGCGGACATGTACGCATTGCTGATGAGAAGCGTGCCCTCGATCCGGGTAGAGGCAATATAGAGGCCCTGTTCAATTCGGGCCGAGGTGAGGGAACAATCGCCGGCAACATTCACCTGGCCAATCTCAGCATGAGACCTGACATTCAGCGCCATCATGTTGATACTGCCGCGCACCTTGCAGCGTGACATCTGCAACCGGCCACCGATCTGGCCACCCGACAGATCGAGCGAATGGGCGATTTCAATGTCTTGCCAATCGGCCGCGCCCGCAACAGCAAGGCCGGCCGCCTGGACGCCGCCGCTGCATATCAGATCCTCGATACGCAGATCGCCATCAGCCTCCAGGCCCACAGCGTCGATGCCGATGCCGCCTGAGTTGTCGCGCTGATATTCCTCCAGATCAATGCGTACACGGCGGAAACGGATTGAGCCCTGCACATGCATCTGATTGAGACGCAGATTGCGGCGGAACCGGCAATCGGAGAAGTCCAGCTCTCCCGGAACGCTTGTGTCCGAGAGATCGACCGGGCCTTCAAACAGGAAACCGTGCAACAGCAGCGGCCGCGGCAGGATGGCGCCGCGCAGGCTGACCTCGCCGGTGACGACATAGCGCTCGCCCACATGGAAGCCGCCGCCTGAGAGTATGCGGCCGATAAAATCTGCTGCTGAAATGGTCGTGGTTTTCATTGGCCGCTCCGCAGCGGATAAAATGCAAATGTCAGCGCGTCGCGGCGTGCAGGAACGATCGGCAGCTTGTCTGGCCAAAGACCTTCATCATCGAACATCCAGATGCCGACATTGACATTTTCCGGAGCGCCATGCCGGGGCAAGGTGAGGATGAGGGACGCGAGATACGCATTCTGACCGTAGAGCATTGGCCCGTGAAAAATGTGGACCTCAATCGCCGGCAGCGAAACACCGGATGGCGGCGTGAGGCGCACCCAGGGCGTGATCGCATCCAACAGCTTTCCATCGGGCGTGCCGAGAAAGCGCGACAGGAGTTCATCCCGGCTTTCACACGGCATGAACATGCCCTCCTCCCCCTGAAGGACGGTGCAGAAAATGCGGGTGAAATCGGCGACACAGTCCGCATCCCCGCAAGAGCCAACCTTGTAGGCTGCCAGCCGGTCATGAAACTCTTGGGAGCGTCCGCACAGGGGGACAACCTGCACCCCATCCGGCGCTTCCAGATCGACGATGAATTCCGCCGTGCGAATGGCGGGGCCGAGCGGATAGCGCAGACGCAGCAACCACGCCGTGGGCGAGAAGAGCCGGAGCGGGAAACGCTCCTGCACGGCGCCGTCGCTGGTGATCTGCGCAAGGTCCAGACCGAGACAGGCTTTCTGGAGGGCGGGAAGCGCCGCGCTGAACCAGCCTTGCGCAGCCGGGTCTGACGCCGATTCCCAGGCACTGGCGGGCAGCGGCACGGGCTGGGGCAGCAGGGCTGACACGATTGTGGGCACGTCAGGCGGCGTGATGCCGGTGATGTCCTGCTGCTGAAGGCGGGCAATCAACTGGCCGCGCAGGCGTTGCGGCTGCATCATCAGGGGCGAGAGGCCGCGTGGGTCTCGTTCCTCTTCCTTGGCTGCCGCCTGATCCGCTGTCATCGCCCCCTCCTGCCTGCACCGCGCTTACATACGAGGCAAGACAATACGCTCAGCCCTCATTCTCCAAGAGAAAATTTGATCTTCAGCGGAAGAAATACTGCTGGATACAGCTGGCTGGCAGCGATTTCAGCCTCACCCGGCCTGCACAAAGCTGACAAAGCCTGACAGAAAGTCCGCAAGCCGTTTGCGCGTTTCATCATCGGTCAGCCGGCCTTCTGCGTCGAAGAGGTTTCCGGCGCGAGAGACCATGAGGCGGCCTTCCGACCAGTGGCGTGTTCCGAGCGTGCGCAGCACCGGCAGCCAGTGGGCCTGGGACAACATCGTACCGAAACCGCCCGGCGAGGCGCCGATCACGGCGACCGGTTTGCCCTTGAAGAGGTCCGTTCCGCCGGGTGGACGGCTCATCCAGTCTATGGCGTTCTTGAAGACGCCGGGAATGCCGTTGTTGTATTCGGGGGTGACGAGCAGGAGGCCCTCACTCTCTGCGAGCGCCTCTTTCAGCACGGCCACGGCCGGGGGCACGCCTTGCTCGGCTTCGGCATCGGCATCAAACAGCGGCACGCCATGAAGCGTGTGGGCATCCAGGTGCGCGCCTTCGGGCATGAGGGCTTCGGATGCCCGGAGGAGCCCGGTGTTGAACGACGCCTTGCGCAGACTGCCGGAGAGGCCGAGGATACGGGTCATGCGGGAAACTCCTGAGGATTGTGCCTCAAGGGTATACGCAAATTGTTCCTGACGTCACGCGGGCGGTCCGCACCTATTCGGCAGCGACGAGATCAAATTCCGATTTCCACTCGGCCATGAGGGCGCGATTGTCGTGATCCCAAGGGTGAAAACCGGGCTTGAACCAGCTGATCCAGATTTTCCAGCCGCGCGCGAAGAAGCCGGGTTTTTTCCAGAGGAAGTTTTTGACGGCTTTCTCGGCCTCATCCGGCGTGTAGCCATCTGCTTCCAGCATCCAGCCCGAATAGGTCGCGATGTTGCGGGTGAAATAGTAGCTTATGAGGGCCATGGCGACGCAGCGGCGGACATAGCGCTTCCATGGCGACCAGTCTTTTGTGACTTCCATGAAGACGTCATAGGTGACGGCCTTATGCTCGGTTTCTTCCATAGCGTGCCAGCGCCACATGCGCTCGATGCCGGGATCGGTCTTGCTGAACATGTCCTGATGCAGGGCGCGCATATCGGCCAGCATGGCGGTGAAATGCTCAAGGCAGATCGTGGCGATCAGCATGCGCATCGGGCCACCGGCGCGCGAGAAGGCGATCCGCTCCCGGATCATCCCTTCGATGCGCTCGACAGGGTATTTGTCCCGGTTGATGACCTTGTTGAGGAGATGATGCTCGCGGGCGTGGATTGCTTCCTGGGCGATGAAGTCTTTTACGTCCTGGGCGACCTTGCCGCTGACCTGGTCCTTGTAGGCGCGCACGGCATCGATGAAGAGGCGCTCGCCATCCGGGAAGGTCAGCGAGAGCGTATTCATGACGGCAGTGGCGACCGGGTCGCCGTCCATCCAGTGTTCCTGCTGGGCGCCGGAGACATCAAAACGAATGTCGCGGGGAATGATCGTTACATCTTCAGGGGACTGTTTCATGGCCATCTCGCAAATCCGGCTTACAAGGAGCGGGCAGAGCCTTTAAGGCTGCCTATTTGCTGATATATAGGCGCTACTGACAAAAATGTCGATAGAGAAAACGAAGATGCCCAGAATTCGCCGGTCCCCCGAAGCGTCGCGGGAAAACATCCTGATCGCGGCCGAAGGCCTGCTGGTGCAGCAGGGACCGCAATCCCTGCGGCTGGCCGACGTGGCCAAAGCGGCGGGGGTGGCGAACGCGACGGTGCTGCATCATTTTGGCACCATCGACGGCGTTCAGACAGCGCTGATGGAGAAGATGATCGGCGAGCTGGTCAGCGGGCTTCTGGAGATGGATCTGCCGGCGGACCCGAAGGCGGCGCGCGCGATCGCGCTCACTCGCCTGTTTGATGCCTTCGAGGCCAAGGGCGCGGCGCGGCTGGCCGCGTGGCTGGAACTGACTGATGAATCGCGCCGCCTGCGGACAGTGCGCGAGGCGGTGCAGACGGTCATCCGCCAAAAGATCAATCAGGCGGATATGTCAGAGGCGCAGCTGGAGGATTCAATCCTCATCAGCGTGATCCTCGCCATCGGGGTGGGCCTGTTCGGGCCGACGCTGGGGGAGCTGTTGGGGAAACCGCCCGAACGGGCCCGGCAGATTGCCGTGAAGTTGCTGGAATCAGATTTCAGCAAAAGCTGAGCGCCCGATTGCCGCGAGGCAGCAACCGGGCGTTTCAGAGCGGTATCAGTTCTTGCGGCCGCTGGTCGGGATATCCTTGAAGGCCACATTCTTGTCGACGCGGATGTCGCCCGGCAGGCCGAGCACGCGCTCGCCAATGATGTTGCGCAGGATTTCGTCTGAACCGCCTTCAATACGGGTCGCCGGCGAACGCATCAGCATGGCCTGGAAGCGGCCTTGCTGGGGGCTGTCCTCGTTCCAGAGAACGCCTGCCTCGCCCTGAAGATCGAGGGCGAACATGGAGAGCTCCTGCATGGCGGCGCCAGCAACGAGCTTGCCGATGGAGTTTTCAGGGCCGGGTGTTTCGCCTTTTGACAGCGCGGAGATCGCGCGCATGCCGGTATATTTCAGGCCACTCTGCTTGACCGCGAACTGGGCGAGCTTTGACCGCACACCGGAGTCATCGACAGCAGGCGCGCCGTCGATTTCCGCTTCCATGCAGAAGCGGAAGAGTTCCGGAAAGCCGGTGGACATGCCCGAACCGATGGAGAGGCGCTCGTTCATCAGGGTGGTGAGCGAGACTTCCCAGCCCTGCCCCACTTCGCCGAGGCGCTGGGAGTCGGGGATACGGACGTCGGTGAAATAGACTTCGTTGAAGCTGGACTGGCCATTGGCCTGTTTAATCGGGCGCACTTCCACGCCGGGGCTCTTCATGTTCAGGAAGAACATGGTGAGGCCCTTGTGCTTTGGCACATCGGGGTTGGTGCGGGTGATCAGGAGGCCCCAATCAGAATACTGAGCGCCGCTGGTCCAGATTTTCTGGCCATTGATGATCCAGTCGCCCGAACCGTCATCTGCCTTGACGGCGCGCGTGCGCAGACCGGCAAGGTCAGAGCCGCTCGCGGGTTCCGAAAACAGCTGGCACCAGACAGTTTCACCGCTGGCGAGCGGGGGCAGAAGTTCGCGCTTATGTTCTTCGCTGGCCCAGGACATGACGGTGGGGCCGCACATGCCGTGACCAATGGTGAAGACGCCCGTGAGGGCCGCATACGGACCTTCTTCCTGCCCCCAGATCACACGCTCGATCGGCGTGCGGGCGCCGCCACCATATTCCTTTGGCCAGTGAAGGCAGGCCCAGCCGGCCTCGGCCTTTTTCTTCTGCCAGGCTTTGCCAGCCGCGATGGGATCTTCGCTGGCAATGCCGTTTGAGCCGAAGCTGGCGCGCTTCAGTTCGCCTTCCAGATGCTTGGGGGCGTTAGCGTCGATCCAGGCGCGGACTTCAGCGCGGAAGGCGGCTTCTTCAGGTGTATCTTTGAAATCCATGTCTCATTCCTCCCTTTACGCGGCCTGCTCGGCGTTGCCTGCGCTCATGCGTTCAATCAGCTGGCTCTCCCAGCTCGACAGCGACCCGAGGGCCACGGCCAGCGCATTGGAGCGGCGATAATAAAGATGGCAGTCAAACGCCCAGGTGAAGCCCATGCCGCCATGCACCTGAATGTTGTTCTTGGCGCAGTGCTGGAACGCGGTTGTTGCCGACACGCGCGCGGTGGCGGCGGCGACAGGGAATTCGGCCGCGCCGGAGTTGAGCGCCCAAGCGCCATAGTAACAGTTGGAACGGGCGAGCGTGGCGGAGACGTACATGTCTGCCAGGATGTGCTTCACCGCCTGGAAAGAGCCGATGGGCCGGCCAAAGGCCATGCGTTCAAGGGCGTAGTCGCGGGCGATTTCCAGCGAGCGGTCTGCGCCGCCGACCTGTTCAAACGCCATGAGAACGGCGGCGCGGTCGAGCACCTGGGTGGCAATATGCCACCCGTCGCCTTCTGCGCCGAGAAGTTCTGCCGGGGCGCCGTCAAAAGTGATACGGGCCTGGCTGCGCGTCGGGTCAATAGTTTCCAGCGTTTCGCGGGAGACACCCTTGGCGGCAGCTTCGACGAGATAGAGCGAGACATTGCCCTTCTCGTTCTTCGCGGCGACGACGAGGACATCCGCCACATCGCCATCTGCGACGGGAGACTTCGTGCCGCTGAGTTTTCCGCCGGAGACGGTTGCCTTGATCTTGGCGGGCGCCATGCGGCCCTGCCCTTCGGCAAAGGCGAAGGCGCCGATGGCCTCGCCCGATGCCAGTTTCGGCAACCAGGTTTCCTTCTGTTTCTCAGAGCCGGCGAGCATCAAAAACTCAGCCGTGAGATAAATGGATGAGGAGACTGGCACCGGCGCCAGCACGCGGCCAAGTTCCTCGGCCACAACGCAGAGCTCCAGATGCGTCAGGCCGACGCCGCCATATTCTTCCGGGATCGCCGCGCCAAGTACGCCCAGTTCGGCAAGGCCCTGATAGAGCTCTTTATCATAGCTTTCAGGTCCCTCCAGAATGGAGCGGACGGTTTCAGATGTGCAGTTTTCACTCAGAAAACGGCGCACCTGCTCGCGCAATTGTTTCTGCTCGTCCGAGAAATCCAGGTTCACGAAGGGCCTCCAGTTTCAAAAGAGATGCGCGCCGTTTTGGCCCGAACCTCACTCCCGTTATCGTTATAGCACAACTTTCAAAGCCGCCCCGCGGCAGGTCAAGCCATGCCGCAGAGGCAGTCGGTTGCGGGTGGGCTCATGAATAGTTGGGGCGGCGCTTCTCGAAGAAGGCCGCGATGCCCTCAGCGAAGTTGGCGTCGGTGGATGTCAGGATCTGGTTGCGATCCTCAATGGCCATGACAGCTTCAAGGCCACCGGCATCAATCGCCTGGTTCAGGCCATCCTTAGTGAGACGCAGGCCGAGCGGCGTGGCGTGCAGCATATCGTCGGCAAAGGCGTCTGCCTCCTTATGAAGTTCCGCATGCGGCACGACGCGGTTGGCGAGACCGATTTCCATGGCACGCTGGGCGCTGATGAAGCGGCCTGTGAGCATGTATTCGCTGGCAATCGACATGCCGACCATGCGCGGGAGGAAGTAGGATACGCCCATATCGCAGGCGGTGAGGCCAATGCGGATGAAGGCAGCGTTCATCCGCGCGTCTTCGCTGAGGATGCGGATGTCGGAAGCAAGGGCGAGGGCAAAGCCACCACCGGCAGCAGAGCCCTGGACGATTGAGATGATCGGCTGGGGGCAGCGGCGCATGGCGACATAGATTTCAGCGATGGAGCGTTGACGGTCGAGCCCCTGCTCTACTTTGCGCTCGCCGCGGGAGCCGGAGGATTCTTTGAGATCCAGCCCGGCACAGAAGGCACGGCCTGCCCCTTCGAGGATGACGACGCGCACGGACCGGTCAAAATAGAGGGCCTGAAATACTTCCCTCAGTTCGGTGACCAGCTGGGTATTCAGTGCGTTCAGTTGATCCGGCCGGTTCATGGTGATCCGCAGGACACCGTCCTTTTGCTCAAGGATGAGCGCTTCGTATGCCTTGGTCATGATCCTGTCTCCCTTTGCGCCATTTCTGGCGGCGACGAATGCCTATTTCTTTGAGGCAACTCCAAACGGTCGAGCGCGCCCCCGTCCAGCCCGAACGCAGGGGAAGCCCACATCGCCCTGGCAGCCGAAATGGCCTCCCGTCGCGTCAATGTTCCTTCGATTTTCGGAGTGTGTATGATCCCCTAAAACGATCAGATCAGGATTGGGGAGTGACATGCATTACGCCGAGCTTTTGAAGGCACGTGATGAGCTGACCGGACCGGGCGGCGCCTTCGAGATTGCCGAAGCCGATGTGCTGGGAAACCGTATCCGTACCTTCAAGAATGCCCCTGCGAGCGTGCGGGACGTATGGCTTTCAACGCTACAGTTCGCCGAACGGCCTTACCTCGTCTATCAGGATGAGCGCCTGACTTATGCGCAGGCCCATGAGCAGGTGAATGCCGTTGCGGCATGGCTGGCGGCGCAGGGCGTGAAGCCGGGTGACCGGGTGGCCGTGGCGATGCGCAACTATCCCGAATGGATGCTGATTTACTGGGCATGCGTTTCCACCGGCATTGCGGTGGTCGGCATGAATGCCTGGTGGACGCCCGAAGAGATGGCGTATGCGCTGTCGGACTCGGCGCCGAAATACCTGTTCCTGGATGCCGAACGCCTCGACCGGGTGAAGGAACGCCCGGACATGGTGGATGGCATCAAGCTGGTCGGCGTGCGCCTCAAGGGCGATGCCGGAGATGTAACGCCGTGGGCCGATGTGATCGCGCATGGCGGGGACATGCCGGATGTAGCGATTGATCCGGATTCCGATGCCTGCATCTTCTATACCTCCGGCACGACCGGGCACCCCAAGGGGGCGCAGCTGACGCATCGCGGGTGTGTCTCGAACCTTTTCAACATGCTATATGCGGGCGCTTCTTCCGCGCTGGCGGTTGAGCGCGCGACCGGCGTTGCGCCGCCCGCGACGCCGCCCATACCCGTGACCCTGATCACCACGCCGCTGTTCCATGTGACGGCAAACAATTGCGGCGCCTATGCCACGACGGCAGCGGGCGGCACGATGGTGCTGATGTACCGCTGGGACGCGGGCGAAGCGCTGCGCATCATTGCGCAGGAGAAGGTGAGCAGCATGAGCGGCGTGCCGGTCATGGCGCGGGAGCTGATCAACCATCCCGATTTTGCCATGACGGATACCTCCAGTCTCGTTTCGCTGGCCGGGGGCGGGGCGCAGGTGCCGCCGGATCTGGTGCAGAAGATCGAAGCGCAGGTCAGCACCGCGCGGCCGAGCACGGGCTATGGCATGACCGAGACGTGCGGGATCATTACCTCTGTGGCGGGCGACTTCTTTGTCGACAAACCCGACAGCGCCGGGCCGGCGATGCCGAGCTTTGAGGCCAAATGCGTGGATGATGATGGCAACACGGTTGCGCCCGGACAGGTGGGCGAGCTGTGGGTGAAGGGCTCGTCCGTCATCAAAGGCTACATCAACCGGCCGGATGCGACGGCGGCGTCGATCACCGATGGCTGGCTGCACACCGGTGACATTGCCCGCATTGATGAGGATGGGTTCATCTTCATCGTCGACCGCAAGAAGGACATGGTGCTGCGCGGCGGGGAGAATGTTTACTGCGCCGAAGTGGAGTCGGCGATCTATCGCAACGCGGCTGTGGCTGAATGCTGCGTATTCGGGGTGCCGGATGAACGGCTGGGCGAGGAAGTTGGCGTGGCGGTTGTGCTGAAATCCGGCACAACGCTGAGCGCGGACGAGCTGCGCGCCCATTGCGCCACCATCATGGCGAAGCACAAGGTGCCGCGCTACATCTGGTTCCTCGATGAGCCCCTGCCCCGCAATGCCAGCGGCAAGTTCCTGAAACGCGACCTGCGCGACCGGCTGAACCCGGAAGCGCTGTCGGCCTAGCCTTCAACCTCCTCAGCCCGGCGCGCCTCGAGCTGGCGCACCAGGTCGCGGTGTTGGGCGTGATCAAGGTCATATCCGCGCAGGACGAGGAGAATGGCCACGGCGCCCACCGCCGGGATGAGGGCCATGATGGCTTTCATGCCGAGCAGGGTCTCACCAGTCAGCGTGGCGTTTGCCTCAAAACCCACAACGCCGAGGAGCGCGCCCAGCAGGACGGCATTGATTCCGGTGGCGGCCTTCTGCGCGAAGGTGGCAAAGCCGAAGGTCTTGGCCTCGGCGCGCACACCGGTTTTGACTTCACCATACTCAACCGTATCGGGCAGCATCGCCCAGAACATAACGGCGAGGGACGACGACCCGATGCCGGTGATCAGGATCGATCCAAAAGTGAGCCAGAGCCAGTTCTCGAAATTGAAGAAAAAGAGCAGATAACCCGTGAGGGAAACCAGCGTGCCCATTGCCAGCGCAAAGCGTTTGGAGCTGCGTTTTGATACCCAGACCCAGAACGGGACGGTCAGCACCAGGAGGATGGCAGGCAGGACCAGGGCAATGACGGTAAGCTCGGGCCGCTGGAGATCATACTTGAAATGATAGAGCATGTTCTTGCCGAACATGCCGAGACACACCGAGCCCAGCACGATGATAGCGAAGACGCGGATGAGCGGCGGGTTTGCCAGGAACATCGGGAAGATGGATTTCAAGTCTCCCAAGAAGCTGTCTGAGGCTGCGGGCTGAGCATCTGGCTCGCGCATGGAATAGAAGCAGTAGAGCAAGGCCAGTGTGGCCAGCGCGCCGCTGATGCAGGCGGATATGAAATAAGCCTGCGCTTCGCGGCCTTCCCCGAACGTCTGGACGAGGATCGGCGTGAGGAACACGACGGCGAGACCGCCGCTGGCGGCGCCGACCATCCGGAAGCCGGCAAGCACGGAGCGCTCCTCCCCATCACTGGTGAGCCGCGCCTGAAGCGAATTGAACGGCATGGAAACGACCGTATAGGCGGTGCGCAGGAAGATGTGGGTGGCCAATGCCCAGATGACCGGGTCGATGGGCAGGCTGCCCGGCCCCGAGAAAGCTAATGGATACGCGATGCCAAATGGCACGGCGCCATAGAGCAGCCAGGGCCGGTACATTCCCATGGAAGAACGCGTGCGGTCTGCCATCGCGGCGAAGACCGGGTCTGTTACCGCGTCCCAGATCATCGCGACCATATAGATGGTTCCGGCCATGACCGGCGAAATGCCCAGAACGTCCGTATAGAAATACATCAGGAACAGCGCGGTGCCCTGCCAGACGAGGAGGAAACCGAAATCACCTACACCGAAACCGATGCGAGCCTTGAGTGGCACCTGTGCCTGTTTCTTCGTCGCGGTTGTAAGCGGCTGCGTCATGACTGGAGCACAAATTCCGCAGACTGGCGCAGATCGCGCGAGGAGAAGCCGGCATGCAGGGTGTATTTTCCCGGTGACACGGCCCATGTCCCGGCGTGCATGTCGAACCAGGCGAAGTCTTCTCGGGTGAGCGTGAAGGCAAGTTGGTGAGTTTCACCGGGCTTCAAGGATACCTTGCGGAACGCGCGCAGCTGGCGCGGGGGCATGGCCTCTTTGGTGGCGCGGTCTTCCAGATAGAGTTGGACGGTTTCGGCCGCGTCGACGGCACCCGTGTTTGTGAGCGAAACGGATACGTCGACGCCGTGATCCGATAAAGGCGCCATCTGAAGGCTGCCGATTTCGAACCGGGAATAGGTCAGTCCGTGCCCGAACGGAAACAGGACATCGCGCCCAGCCTTGTCATAATAGCGGTAACCGACAAAGACGCCTTCGCCATACTCGGCCGATTTATGGCCGGGGTAAAAGGGATAGGTCGGATTGTCTTCATAGCGGTGGGGGAACGTTACCGGCAGTTTGCCGGACGGCGAGACCTTGCCTGAAAGAAGGTCTTCCAAGGCCGAGCCGCCTTCCCCGCCCGGCAGCCACATTTGCAGAATCGCCGGAACTTCATCGGCCCATGGCATTTCAACAGGCGCGCCGGTGTTGACGATGACGGCGGTTTTCGGATTGGCGGCGACAATCTCGCGCACAAAATCATCCTGCCCCGCTGACAATTTCATGCTGCGCCGGTCGCGGCCTTCGGTTTCATCTGTGGTGCCGGAGCCGACAAAGAGAAGGACCATGTCTGCTTCTTTGGCCGCCTTGATTGCCGCTTCGCGGCTTGGCGCGGGTGCCCGCATGGAAACATTGAAGATGTTGAATGCGCGAATGGCCCGCTCGGTAGACTGTGAATACCGTATACGGATCGGGTACGTGCGCCCTGCCTGCATTTGCATGCGGGCCTCGCGGCGGTTCAGCGGAAGGATCATGAACAGGAGTTCGCGCTCCGAAGGCGTTCCCTCGCCGACGAGAATTTCATTGCCGATGGAGAACTCTACATCGTCATTGGAATGAGAGATGACAAAATCATAGTCCCCGTCCTGCTCCGGACGGAAATACCCCGTCCATTCGACCGAGAACGATAGATCTTCATCGGTCTGTACCTTTCCGCCAAAGCCGAGCTTGGAGAAATGCCAGTCGACCTCTTCATGCGCGACCGGGCCAGCATAGCCTGGCTTGGCATAATAGCGCGCCGTGAGACCATGCTGTGTGAAACCTTCATCGGGTGAAAGCAGCCGCCAGTCGATCTGGGGCGGCGCGGGCTCATGGTCGAGGCCGCGTTCAAAGACGAGATCAACCTTGCCGCCGAGCGCAGCTTTCAGTCCCTCCAGTGGACTGACGATCCGGTCAGGGCTGACCTGCGAGCTGCCCCCGCCCTGAATGGCCGGCATATAGGCAGGCTGGCCTATGACAGCGACGCGCTTTGCTTCCGGCGAAACCGGCAGAAGGCCGCCTTCGTTCTTCAGAAGCACCATCGACTGGCGCGCGGCATCGCGCGCGCAGGCGCGGTGGCGCGTGCTTGAAAGCTCTGCCCTGGCCGATTTGGGATTTCCATCGAGCAAGCCGCAGCGGATAATAAGGCGCAGCAGGCGCCGCGCATGATCGTCGATCACATCCTGGCTGACTTCACCGTTTTGTACCGCATCAAAAAGTTTGGCGCCGAAGTGGCGCGGGGGCCCCGGCATCTCGAGATCGAGGCCGTTGTTGGCAGCTTCCGCCGTCGTCTTGGTTGCGCCCCAATCCGAGACGACGACACCATCATATCCCCACTCACTCTTCAGTACCTGCTCCAGCAGAAACGCATTCTCGCAGGCGAAAACGCCATTCACCTTGTTATAGGCGCCCATGACCGTCCACGGATTGGCGCGGCGGATGACCGGCTCGTATACGGCGAGGTAAATCTCGCGCAAGGTGCGCTCCGACATGTCGGAGCTACCTGTCATGCGCTCGTGTTCCTGATTATTCGCAGCGTAATGCTTCAGCGATGTACCGACGCCTTCAGACTGCACCCCGGCGACATAGGCCGTCGCGATCTCGGCAGCGAGGCGGGGGTCTTCCGAATAGGTTTCAAAGTTGCGCCCGCCCAGCGGGGTGCGCTGGATGTTCACGGCCGGGGCAAGCAGGACGTCCACGTCATGTGCAATGGCTTCGCGGGCGATGGCGGCGCCCACTTCGCCGACAAGCGCTTCATTCCATGTGGCGGCCAGGGCGACACCCACGGGAAACACGGTGGCGGCCTCGGAGTTCACCGATCGCAGGCCTGTGGGGCCATCGGAGACGCGCAGGCTGGGAATGCCCAGACGCTCGATGGCCGGAAGGGTCCAGAAATCCCGCCCCGCCATAAGCGAGACTTTCTCTTCGAGAGTCATTTCTGCGAGCAGCGCTGAAATGCGCGCTTCGGTTTCCGGAGATTGTGATGCCATTTTTACCTCCCATGCCGTTTTTTTGACTATGACAACGTTGCTTTCCACATGGAAAGTTTTTTCGCAATAGCCCGGCAGAAACTTTTACCGGATAAGGGGGCTTAAGTATTGTTGCATAAGGACTTCCCGATGCCTGCTGGAAAAAAGACGCATCCCAAGCCAGCTGCGCCGCCTGCGCGGATGCCGCAACAGGCGCGCTCAGAGGAAAGCCGGGCCAACATACTCGATGCCGCGCGGAAAGCTTTTGCGCAGCGTGGGTTTGAAGCGGCAAACATTCGCGACATTGCCACCGACGCGGGCGTTACGCACACTCTGATCCGCTATCATTTCGGCAGCAAGGAAGAGCTCTGGAAAGAGGTGGTCACCCACATGTTCGAACGGCTCAGCGAAGAGATGCGCGAGGGCCTGAAGGGCGCGAAGGGCGCCTCTCCCCAGGACAGCCTGCGCGAATTTCTTCGGACGTATATCCGCTATTGCGCGCGCAATCCGGAACATGTGCGCATCATGATCATGGAATCAGTTCATGGCGGCGACCGGATCGAGTGGATGATCAGCTATATCCGCAAGAGCCATCAGAATCAGACGCCTTTCCTCCGCCGCCTGATGAAGGACGGAGATATTCCTGAGGTATGGCTGGTCTCACTTTTCTATTCCATTTCTGCCATATGCCAGATGCCGTTCGTGCTGGCCCAGTCGATCAAGGGTGTTTACGGAGTGGATATTCTTTCGGACGAGGCCATTGAGGCGCATACCGACACGGTTCTCGCACTTCTACTGCGCGACAAGCCAAAGAACGCAAAACGCTGGCCTGCCCTGCCGGCATGGACCGCAGCACGCTGATGCAAAATTTTCTGAACGGAGACATTAACAAGCCCCATTGACAAACTTTCCATTTGTCGAAATTTTCCGCCCGGAAAGCTCTAATGCTTCCGGGAGGATAAAATCATGCATGCAAAGCACCGAACATTTGTTACCGCGTCCGCACTAACCATCGCCATTGCTGCCTTTGCGCCGCTCGTCCAGGCGCAGGAAGAAACGCCTGACGACGACAATCGCCGCCTTGGCACAATCACCGTCACCGCGCAGCGCGTTGAGCAGAATATCCAGCAGGTTCCGATCTCCGTGACCGCGATTGGCGGGGACGCTCTGGAAGCGCGCCAGATCGACGGGTTTGACCAATTGCAATATGTGGCGCCTGGCGTAACCTTCAATTCGGGCGTGAACGCGCGCCAGTCGGCCACCACAATCCGCGGCATTGGAACAGGCCTGTTCAATATTGGGATCGAAGGCAGCGTGGCGATTGCCGTAGACGGCGTTATCATGGGCCGCGAAGGCGCCGGCATCTTCGACTTTGCGGATGTCGAGCGGGTGGAAGTTCTGCGCGGGCCGCAGGGTACGCTGTTCGGCAAGAATGCATCGGCTGGCGTGATCTCGGTGGTCACCAAGAAGCCGACAGAAGGCTTCACCGCCGAAATGAACCTTGGATATGGTTCGTATGATGAGGTGAATGCCTATGGTGCGATCTCGGGCCCGATTGTCGACGGCGTCACGGCACGCCTGTCAGCCTATTCGAACACCCGCGACGGCTACATCAAGAATGTGAACCCGAACTCGCCGCAGGGCCGTGTGAATGAGCGCAATGAACAGGGCGTTCGCGGCAAGGTGAATTTTGCGCTGTCTGACACATCTGATCTGTTGCTCAGCGCAGACTATGTGACGCGCGATCAGGCGGCGGGCGCACTGACATACCGTCAGGCATCGGCAGGCGGGCCAGGCACGGGGCTGTTGGGATTTGGTGTTCCGGCGATCCGCAACCAATCGGCGGCGCTCGGCATCGTTCCGGGGCCGGATAATCTCAGCATTGGTTCTGAAGTGCCCTTCTCTTCTGAAATGGATGCCTGGGGCCTTAGCGCGGAATATAGCCGCAGCCTGGGTAATTTCGAGTTTGTATCGCTGACCTCGCATCGCGAATGGAACAGTGTTGACAATAACGATTCCGATCTCACGCCGCTCCCTATTCTGGAGATCAATTCGGGCGACCTTGGGCAGAACCAGTTCAGCCAGGAATTCCGGCTCGTCTCCCCGCGGGACAAAGCATTCACATACACGCTGGGCGCTTACTACTTCACGCAGGACATTGATCAGAACAACATTCAGGCGGGCACTGCCGGGCTCAACCTTCTTGGCGCGCTTCCGGCTGGCGCGCGGGTCGGCACTCGCCTGGAGTCGGAATTCAGCGAGACCAATTATGCCGTATTCGGACAGGGTGAGTATGCTGTCACAGATAAGCTATCGTTGATCGGCGGCCTGCGCGTACTCAATTCAGAAGTTGAGGGCAGTCAGGAGAAATTCGCCGCCGCTGGCGCTGTCGCTCCGTTTGCAGGACAAGTTGTTTCGAACGGCGTGCAGAGCGCCAGCGACGAGGATACCGCGCTCGTATGGCGCCTGGGCGCGCAATACTTCGTGAATGATGACACGAACCTTTTTGCAACGGTCACACGCGGCTATAAATCTGCGGGTATCGTGCAGGGCCTGACGATCAACCCCGTTAGCGGGACCACCCTTCCAACCGTTGAAGCGGAAATCCCGACGCAGTTTGAAGCGGGCATCCGCAGGTCTTCCGTTGACAGACGTCTGGTTACCAACTTCACAGGTTTCTATGGGCAAATTGAGGACTTCCAGGCGCAGACGTTGGTGCCCGGACCTTCGGGAACGTCGATCTTCACTGTGGCCAATGCCGGCAAGGCAGAGACCTACGGATTTGAAAGTGAAATCACGGCGTTGCCAACCGAAAACCTCACGCTCTCGGCCGCAATCGCCTATACCAATGCAACGTTCGATGAGTTTACCGGCGCGCCCTGCTATCAGTTGCAGACGCCCGCGCAGGGTTGCAGCGGCACACCTGCTTCACAGGATCTCTCCGGCAAGCGCCTGCCCAACTCACCGGAATGGGTCGTCAACGCGCTCGCACGCTATGACTTCGACCTCACCGCGCAGAATGCTGCCTTCGTGCAATTGGGCGCGCAGTATCGCAGCGACACGATGTCGGGCCTGGCGAATGATCCCAATACGGTGATTGATGCCTACACCCTTCTGGACATGCAGGTGGGCGTGAACTTCTGGGATGATCGCGCGACATTCACCGTGTTCGGACGTAACCTGACGGACGAGAATTTTGCAGAGGCAATCGTTGCCATGCCATTCGACACGGGCGGGTATGCGCAGTTCGTCACGTTGGAAGCTCAGAGGACGTGGGGCGCGAAACTGTCCCTGCGTTACTGATCATACGGACGAAACAGGACGCCAAACGCGCGCCTCATAAACTAAACGGCTGGGCGGCCGTTACTGGCTGCCCAGCGCCTTCTTCCGGTATCTGGAAAGGAACCCGTGATGCCCCTCAAGATCGCCCGCTGGACAGCGGCCATCATGCTGACTGCCGCATGCGCCGCTTCACCCGCAGCCAACATCGCGACTTCGGAGACAGCGCCGGCAGCTGCAAAGCCGCCCAACATTATCATCATCATGGCCGATGATCTTGGCTGGGGTGACATCAGCCTGAACGGCGCTGCATTGATCGAAACGCCCAACATCGACCGGATTGGGCAGGAAGGCATCCAGCTGACGGATTTCTACGCCGGATCGAATGTCTGCTCCCCTTCCCGCGCGGCGCTGCTGACCGGGCGCTACCCCATCAGGTCCGGCATGCAGCATGTGATTTTCCCGCACTCTCAAGATGGTCTTCCTGCAGAAGAAATCACCATTTCGGAAATGCTCAAGAATGCCGGCTATCGGACAGGCATGGTAGGCAAATGGCACCTTGGGCATCAGGAGGAATACTGGCCAACCAATCAGGGCTTCGACTGGTTTTACGGTGTTCCCTATTCAAACGATATGGCCCCGTTTGATCTTTATCGTGGCAAGGAAATCATTGAGAGCCCCGCCGACCAGAGTCAGCTGAGCCTGAATTACGCCAAAGCCGCAAAAGAATTCATTGAGGACTCTTCAGACAAGCCGTTCTTCCTCTATTATGCAGAGACATTCCCGCACATACCTTTGTTCGTACCGGAAGATCGCAGCGGAACTTCCGATGCAGGACTTTATGGCGATGTTGTTGAGACCGTGGATGCCGGTATCGGAATTGTTCTGGACACTCTGGACGAAGCCGGCGTGGCGGACGACACGCTGATTATTTTCACCAGCGATAACGGCCCCTGGTTTGAAGGCAGCGCCGGCGAGTTTCGCGGACGCAAAGGCGAAACGCATGAAGGTGGATTTCGGGTTCCGTTTCTGGCGCGCTGGCCGGGCCACATCCCTAAAGGCTCCGTCAGCCATGAGATGGCAATGAACATTGACCTTCTTCCCACCGCAGCATCGCTGTCCGGCGCCACCCTCCCCGCCGACCGCGTGATTGACGGCAAGGACCTGACCAGCCTTCTGACAGCTGGCGCTCCGACACCGCATGATATTCTGTTTTTCTTCGACGGAAACGAGATTGTCGGCGCCCGCGATGCGCGCTTCAGACTGGTGCTCAACACATTCTACCGTACCATGAGTGTTCCTTTCGAGTATTTCGGCACCGCGCTTCTGTTCGACCTTGAGAAAGATCCGCAGGAATCCTTCAGCTTCATGCGAGAGTATCCCGGCGAGGCAGAGCGGCTCAAATCAGCTGTCGCAGCCATGCGCGCGGCAGTTGCGGAGAAAACCAAGGAGGCCACCAGCCACGTGCCGCCCAATGACGGAACTCCGACCGGCCCGCAGTTGACACGTTAGACCCGGAAAAGACCATTGCGGAGCTTCAGGTGATTGTGGCAGGAGCCAGATCACCTTGATAGCGCCGCGCCGGCAGGACGGTGGCTTCCCTCATGGGCAGGGAATTGCGGGCCGCTTTGCTGGAGGACTGAACCGTGCGCGCGCCAGCATCGTTCAAAAGAACGCTTTCCTTCTATTATCTGTACGTCTTCTGCTACGACTTCATTTTTGGATACGCGATCTTTCCGGCCTTCTTTCAGTTGAAGGGAAGCTCACCGGAAATGGTGGGCGCCATCCTCGCCTTTTGGGCAGCCTGCATTATTGCCTTCGAGATCCCTTCCGGCCTGCTGGCAGACATATTCGACCGCAAGGCGCTTCTGATTGCAGCGCCCCTTCTCAAGGGCGCCTGCTTTGTTGTGTGGGTTTTGGCCGATGGACAAATCTGGATGTATTTTCTGGGAATGGCGCTCTGGTCGATGGCGTCCGCGCTGCGCTCAGGCACCAAGGAAGCGTTGCTTTTTGAGCATGTAACCGCTCACGGACGGGCGCCAGACTATACCTCAATTCTCGGGAAGGAACGCGCGTTTCAGGAGGCCGCTACGCTGTCCGGAGCTGCGGCGGGCGGCCTCATCGCGGCGCAGAACCTGGAACTGGCCTTCTGGTTATCCCTTGTTCCATTGAGCCTCTGCGCACTTTCCGCCCTGCCTTTGAGCGATCTTCGCAAGGAGAGAAGGATTACGCAGGATACCTCTTTCACACGCGCACCTGAGCTTATCAAAACAACCTGGTCTGAATACATGTCGAAGCCAGAGATCAGGCGTGTCACACTTTATGTTGCCCTCTGCGTGACCTTTCTGAGCACGCTGGAGGACTTCAACCAGCTGTTCCTGCTAGCAATTGAAATGCCGGTCTGGTCTATCGGGATTGCCATTGCCGGAATGGGGCTGGCGCGGTTGATGCTGGCCTATTATGCGAGCTGGTTTGAGCATTTCCCGGCGTTTATATGGATCGGGCCATTGTTTTGCGGAGGGGCGCTTTTTCTCTCCGGCTTCCTCTCATTTGCCTATTCCCTGCTGGCAATGGCGAGCGCCTATATCCTGACTGCGCCCCTCATGGTTCTGACGATGAGCCGGTTCCAGAAGGCGTTTGATGGCGAAGGCCGGGCGACAGCCACTTCTGTGCTCAGCGTATCAATGGAAGCGCTGTCTTTGGTGTTCAATATTGCGATCGCCATCTTGTTCAGCCAACTGAATGTTCTCAAAACCTACCAGATTTGTGGAGCTTATCTGGTGGTGTTTGCACTCTGGGAGATGGCCCGCAGACCCTATAGAAACGCGCCGATCTGAGCGAGAACGCCAACAAAAAAACTTCATATAAAAATCGTTGTGCCGGGCATGGGCGTTTCGTAATCACACAGTTGCTCGGCTTACCGGCAACTTCCTCTCGCGGACGATCACCCTGTTGATCGCCAGATTTCCGCGCGGGACCAGGGCTTAGAGGTTCGAGGCAATGTCCAGGTCTGGATGATGCCCGATGGTCTTCTGACTCAATATTCTGTGCCCTCGGAAATCTCCAGACATTCGAGAAATGCCAAGCGGAGATGACGATGGCTGATGGTTTTATGAAGCATTCTTTCAAACAGGCTTTGCGCGCCAGCGCATGCGCCCTTTCCTCGATGACACTGATGGCTTCAGCGGCTGCGGTCTTTCCATTGAGCGCTGCGGCGCAGGCGCAGGAAGCCGGCCAGATTAGCGGTAAGCTGACGAACGCTGGCACCGGCACGCCGCTGGCCGGCGCAAAAATCCTGCTGGTTGAAACCGGCGCCACAACTGCGAGCCGGAACGGCGGACGCTTTGAATTCAGGAATGTGCCCGCGGGCGCCTACACACTTGAAGTGTCGTATATCGGTTTGTCGGATACCACTGCCGCTGTCAGTGTTGCGGAGGGCCAGACTGCGGAGATCGACGTGGCGATGTCTGATCTGATGTTGCTGGACAGCGTGGTCGTCATTGGTCAGCGCGCCTCGCAGGCTTCAGGACTGAACCAGCAGCGCGTAGCGGATAATCTGTCTAATGTCGTTTCTGCCGACCAGGCCGGGCGGTTTCCCGATACGAACGCAGCCGAAGCGTTGCAGCGGGTGCCAGGCGTTGCCATCAACCGCGAGGAAAAGGGCGGCGAAGGCCGTTACATCTCCATTCGCGGACTTGATTCAGGGCTCAACAATTTCAAGATCAACGGTATCAACGTTGCACAGACTGATACTGAAACACGCCGTGTTCCGCTGGATGTTGTGCAGGCCGACGCGCTTTCCAAGATCGTTGTCAACAAGACCCTGCTTCCGGACATGGATGGAGATGGGATCGGCGGGTCTGTCGAGCTGGAGACCGGCTCTGCCTTTGACCTCAAGGACCGGTTGATCCGCTTCAATTTGGAAGGCAACCAGAACGACTTCGCTGACAAGCTGGGCGGCAAGGTTTCGGCGACGTATGGCGACACTTTTGGCGCCGATGACCGGTTTGGCGTACTGGTGTCAGCGATCTACAACAAACGCCACACCATGGGGTACAATAACCTTCAGGACGAAGACTATATCCCCTATTTTGAGCAGGATGAAGGCGAGCCTGTCGATCTGAGCGGCGGCAATATGCTGATCCCATGGTGGTTTGGCCTCGGGAACTTTGATAATGAGCGGGAAAATATCGGTGGATCGATTGCCCTCGATTACCGTCTCGACGAAAATACGAGCCTCTACCTCAAGGGCAGCTATAACCGACTTGAAGATATTGAGCTTTCCAGTGGTTTCTTTATCATTGCGGACGATGATGAACTCTATCAGGACGGCGTTTATAACCCAGAGGGCGGCACCGTATACCGGGTGCGCAGCGAGTATGAAGAGTCGGTATTTTCCAACAGTACACTGACTGTTGGCGGATCGACATCACACAACCAATTCGTGTTCGATTATTCGCTCGGCTATGCCCTTGGCATCTTCGAGGAACCCAATGATTACGAAGTCGGGTTTGAATTTGAACTCTCCGGCCCAGTGCTTTACGACTATTCTGATCCTTTCTTCCCTCAACCTATTCTGAGCGATGACGATCAGGCCGCCATTCGTGACCCGTCCAACTTCGTACTCGGCGGAAATGACATTGATCTCGATGATTCCCGAGACGAAAAATACATTGGCCAGTTCGATGTTACGTATGAGCCTGGTATTTCCTGGCTTTCCTACGTAAAAAGCGGATTCAAACTCCAGCGGTCCGAGCGCTCCTTGTTCGAGGCCAACGTCCTGGAGGCCGAGGGCGATCTTCTGCTTTCCGGCGCCATATTCGAAGGCGGCCTGCTGGACACCTCTGACATCGGATCTCCATACGGAAGCATTCTTCGCTTGAACCCCTCCTCCGTCAAAAACTGGCGGGAGATTGCGGAGCAACTCGTGGCGGATGGGGTCCTCGAGAACGCCTATGCCGGTGACCCGCTCGACGCCGACAGCTATGAAGCAACCGAGGACATTTATGCCGGTTACCTCATGGCCAAGGCGGTTCAGGGAAATTTCGAATTTCTCGGTGGCGCCAGGGTTGAGTATCTGGATTTTACCTCCAATGGCTACGAACTCATCGAGTCTGAAGACGGTGAAAGCGTGTTGCCGCGCACATCGAAGTCCAACAACACCCAGTTCCTGCCTCGGTTCCAGGTGAACTATCGCCCCAGTGACAAGATGGTGATCCGGGGCGCGGCATATACCTCCCTCGCCCGGCCGGAATTCCTGTTCCTGAACGCGGCGACAGAAATCGAGATTGAGGACAGCAATACCATTTCCGCCTTCGTCGGAAATCCGGACCTCAAGCCAGCATATGCCTGGAACTTTGATCTTGGGGCTGAGTATTATCTGAACAACATTGGATTGGTTTCGGGCGGCGTGTTCTACAAATCGATTGATGACTTTATCTTCATCGATGCGGCGCCTGAAGGCGAAACCAGCATTCCAGAGCTGAATGCCCGGTTTCCCGGTTATAACATTGATGTGGAAACTGTATTCAACGGCAATCGCGCCGAAGTCTACGGGGCTGAATTCGCCTATATGAACCAGTTCACCAACTTGCCCGGCGCTCTGGGTGGGCTGGGCGTTTATGGAAACTTCACTTTGCAGGAGACCTCTGCGGATACCGGCCTTGAGGGACGCGAGGATGTTCCCTTCTTCAATGCGCCGGACTATGTCGGAACTGTTGCGCTGACCTATCAGAAATACGGCATTGAGGGGAACCTCGCCTACACCTTCAGGGGAGAATCCCTGGAAGAACTTGGCCCTTATCTGATCGACAAGTATCAGCAATCCTATGAGACACTCGATGGGCAGTTGCGCTATGCGCTCAACAAAAAGACCAGCATCTATGTCAACGCGATTGATATTCTCGATGATGGACTTGATCCGGTGGTGAACAAGACGCTCGGCAAGGAAGGTCGCTATCCTGAGGATGTAACGTTCAATGGGCGGACAGTTACATTCGGTGTCACGCTCGAGTTCTGAGGACGAACACATGCGCGTCTCAAACGATCGTGGCCTGTCGAGACCCTTTCGACGGAGAACAGAGGCTGCCCCGCTGGGCAGCCTCATTTCCCGCCGGTCGGTCTTGCTGGGCCTGGGTGCGGCCAGCCTGGCAAGCTGTGGCATCCGCTCACCGGCCGATCCCTCCACTTTGACCTTCCGGGAAATCTCTCTCCTCAAGACACCGGGGGAGGTTTTGCCGGAGAATTACAGGTCTCGTGTCATCATTCGATGGGGTGATGCGTTGTTTGACGGCGTCCCTGAATTTGATCCTGACAAGCTGACGCCGGAAATTTCCGCGCGCCAGTTTGGCGTCAACAACGACTTTCTCGCATTCCTGAAAGACCCCGCATCCGTAAGTTCCGGCGTGCTGTTTGCCAATCATGAATATCCAAACCCACATCTTATGTGGCGCGGATTGACGGAAGATACGGCTGCGGAGCAAATGAGCGATAATCAGATTGCGGTGACCATGGCGTGCATCGGCGCGTCTGTCGTTGGCATGCAGACAGAAGACGGTACGTGGCACGCATCACGCGGCGCAGCCGTCAACCGGCGGATAACCGCACAGACGCCCATGCTGATTTCCGGCCCCGCGGCGGGGCACCCAAAGCTGCGCACCCACGCAGACCCCACGGGTCGCCATGTTCTTGGAACCCTGTCTAACTGTAATGGCGGGGTGACCCCATGGGGTACCATCCTCACCTGCGAAGAAGGCGCCGGATGGATATTCGGGGGAGATTATCAGGCAACGCCGGACGCTGACCTTCTGAAACGCTACTATTATGATGAACCGGAGAACAATCGCTGGGGCTGGTCGCGCATAGCGCCGCGCTTCAATCTGCAGAACGAGCCCAATGAGCCCAACCGGTTTGAATGGGTCGTCGAGATCGATCCGTCAGACCCCTATTCGGTTCCTGTAAAACGAACAGCGCTCGGACGGTTTGCCCATGAGGGCGCCAGCACGGCGTTGTCCCCGGATGGGCGGGTTGTGGTTTATCTCGGCGACGATTGGGAGTTTGAGTATTGCTATCGATTTGTCAGCCGGGACGCCGTGCTCCAGGGCGGAGCGGCTGCAAACAGGGACATACTGGATCATGGCATCCTCTATGTGGCCCGCTTCGAAGAAAAAGGCGTGTTGCGCTGGATACCTCTGATTTACGGACAAGGACCCCTGACCCCGGATAACGGGTTTCACTCTCAGGCCGATGTATTGATCAACACGCGTGGCGCAGCCGATCTGGTAGGCGCAACCCCCATGGATTCACCAGAGGGATTTTCTCCCAATCCCGAGACCGGCACTGTCATCATTGCGCTGACCAGCAATGCTGACAGGACAGCTGCAGACCCGGCCAATCCGAGGATCAATAACAGGTTTGGACATCTCCTGGAGCTGCGCCCACCGCCTACAGCAAAAGGCCCCGACCATGCCGCCAGCGTGTTTGAATGGGACGTTCTGGCGCTCTGCGGTGATCCGGGAGAGACCGCACACGGCGCGCAATTCCATCCCGCCACCTCTATGAAAGGTTGGTTCACCGACCCCGACAATATTGGTTTTGACCCTCAGGGACGCCTCTGGGTGTGTACGGACGGCGTTCAACCTTCCGGTCATGATGGCCTCTACGCGATGGATGTCGAAGGGTCTGGCCAGGCGCTTCCGAAGCTGTTCTACGCACCGCCCTCCGGAGCTGAATGCTGCAGCCCGCTTTTCGTTGATGACGGCAAAACCCTGTTGGTAGGCATACAACATCCGGGCGAAGACACCCCGTCTCTTGAAAAGACCTCAACCCGTTGGCCGGATTTCGACCCAAGTCTGCCTCCAAGGCCATCCGTGATCGCCATTACACATGTTGCCGGAGCGCCGATCGGCAGCTCGTAACCCAACGCTCCCTGTCGACTCCATATTTTTGGTGAAAAGCCGGGAACCTTTGCGCCCAAGGCACGTTTAAACAGAACGCGCCATGCTCCTCACCTGGAGCGGCCGAGGAGATTTCCATGAAAAAGATTGTTGCAGCGGCCCTGATGGGCGCGCTTCTGCTTGCTGCGCCCGCAGCTTTCGCCGACGCCGACCGCGATGAACTCATCCGGACAGAAGCGCAGATCGCCGCGCTAAACAGCGCTGACGCCTCTTCGGCGGCACCCGCCAACTTCCAGGAAGCGCAACTCCGGCTGAGCGAAGCGCGCGCAGCGGAGGAAAAGAACAATGAAGAGCAGTCTGTCTGGCGCTCCTCTGAAGCGTCGCTTCAGGTCGAAATCGTCCAGGAAAAGATCAAACTCCAAGCGCTGGAACGCACCGTCTCTGAAATCGAGACTGGTATCGCAACGTTACGCCGCGAACTGAATTCATAGAAAGACATGACCATGAAACATACTCTTAAAAAGTCTGCCGGTCTCGCTGCGCTCTCCCTGTCACTATCGATTGGCGCCTGTTCGTCCGTACCCGACCCGAGCCCTAGACTGCTCGCCGCCGAAGCGTCGCTTCAACAAGCCAAGGCTGATCCTGCCACGATGGAAACCGGTCGCTCAGCCGTGGAGAAAGCCGATACGGCTCTCGCCGAAGCGCGCGATTATTACATGCGCGGCAAAACGGATGAATACATCCATACCGTCCGCATGGGAGAAGGCTATGTGATGCTCGCTGAAACGCGCGGCTTGCAACGTGAAGCCAACACGCAGATTGAAAGTCTGAACACTCAGCGCGCAGAAGTGGTCTCACAAGCCAGAATGCGTGAAGTGGCGTCTGCTGAGGCCGCCACTACTGTCGCAGAAAACCGCGCCGATCGCTCGGACGCTGTAGCAGCGGGCGCAGTCGCCGACAGCGCCGCCTCTGAAACGGCCCGTTTGGCCGCAGAAGCCCGCGCGGCGGCCCTTACGGCCGAACTTGCAGACTATGAGCAAACGAAAACAGATCTTGGCGTTACGCTGATCCTGCGGGATCTGCAATTTGCATCGGGGTCTGCGCTCCTGACAAGCGGCGCACAGGGACGGCTTGCGCCACTTGCTTCGTACCTGTCGAAGCAGCCGGAATCCCGTATCCAGATTGCGGGACACACCGACTCGCAAGGCGCGGAAGCCTATAATCAGGATCTCTCGGCACGGCGGGCAGCATCGGTTGGGACTTACCTCGCTTCAACCGGCGTAGATAGCGGGCGCATCAACACTATCGGCCTTGGTGAGAGCACACCGCTGTCTTCAAACGACACTGCTGCCGGCCGGGCGATCAACCGGCGCGTCGAGATCACCATCCTCGACTAGTTGAGGTTCAGACTAAACACCTGACACAGACAATCTGCCGGGACTTAGCATCCCGGCAGATTCATGAATCAGATGTCCTTTGTATGGATTTCCAACTCGCTTGTGACAGCCGAGTTTGCACGCCCGACGTCCTCGACCACCCGGAAGTCTCCGATACAGTCGTCTTTTTTTACCGTAACCCGGAGATAGCCTCGCTTGTTGCCGTTGAGATGAGCGACATGCGGATTGGCATCCCGCATGATTTCCATATCTCTTGCCCAGGGACAGCCAGACGAAATCGAAGCGCCGACAAGTTCGTGTCCGATCCGTTTTGAACGCGTGTCCAGGGGGGTCTGATAAACCGTTGATGCCATTGCCGTATGCCAGTCACCGGTCAGGAAAACAGGGTTCCTGACGCCTTGCGCGAGAACATCGGACAAGCGTTGCCGCGCCAGCGGGTACCCATCCCAGCTGTCGAAATTCATCTGCGGCGCTTCAGGCGGCGCATTGTAGCGATAGGGCGTGAACCAGACCTGCGTGGCAATCAGGTTGAACGGCGCGTTCGAGCGCGTCAGCTCCCGAAATAGCCACTTCTCCTGATCACCGCCGAGCATCGTCTGGGCAGGATCAAGGGCCTCCTCGCAAGACACCTTTCGGCCATCACCACAGGGCTGGTTTGTGCGGAACTGACGGGTGTCCAGAAGATGCACCTGCGCAGGTCCGAGCCGGTAGAGCCCATACATCTGCAAACCAGACTGAACCCCACTGATGACCGGGGGCGCTTCAATAGGCATGTGCTCGTAATATGCCTGAAAAGCGGCAAGCTTGCGGACCTTGAATTCGAGTGCCGTCTGCTTGTCGGGGTCCTGAGGCAGGTCTCCGGCCCAGTTATTATCGATCTCATGATCGTCCATTGCGACGATCCAGGGCGCCGCCGCATGGGCTGCCTGCAGATCGGGATCGGATTTATAGAGCGCGTACCGGTTGCGGTAATCGAACAGGCTGACGATCTCAGAGCTGTTGTGAAGGCGCACGGTCTCAAACAGCCGGCGCTCACCTCCGCCCACATCGCGCATCGTCGCGCCGAGCTTTCCAATGCCGCCTTCATAAATGTAGTCACCAGTATGAATTACGAGATCGGGCAACCACTCGGCCATATCGCGATAGGCGGCATAGAACCCGCCCTCATAACTCTGACAATAGGCCAGCGCGATCCTCGCTTCGGCATCTTTCGGATTTGTCGTTCGTGTGCGCCCTATAACGGTATCCTCACCGTCATAGCTGAACTGGTACCAGTACTCGCGGCCAGGCTCGAGGCCCTCAACCTTGTAATGCACCGAATGGGCTTTCGCACCGGTCGTCGCGACCATATCGTCACGGATGACATTCCGCATCGCCGGATCGCGCGCCACGCGCACCCGCACATCTGCGCGTCCGGGCGTCATGCCGCCGCCGTTCAGCGGATCAGGCGCGAGGCGTGTCCAGAGGATGACACTATCTGGACCAGGGGAACCAGAAGCAATGCCGAGAGAGAAAAAGCGTGCGCCGGTTTGTGCCCGGCTACGCTGCTGCGAGGCCGCGGCAGCGGCGCCGGCGAGTACGATAAATGATCTGCGAGAGAACATGGGATCAGGCTTTCTTCAGACAACCGAATGATCGATGAGAGGAGAAGGGCCGGCTGGCCACTCCGGGGGCAGCGGCCAGCCGGGATGACAAGGCGGTGAGGCTTACCCTCACCGCCACGCCAGATCAGAAGCGGTACTCATACTGCACCCAGGCCGAGCGGGGTTTTCCGTTCCAGCCGTATTGGCGATAATATGCACTGTCGTTGACGCCGATCTCGCCGCGCACAACGGCTCTGTCGAGCGTCAAGGAAGCACCGCCAGAGTATCGCTCATAGTAACCTTCATCGAGCAGATTCACGCCGCGGATCAGAATGCGGTGTTGACGGTCCTCGCCGAAGAAATACTGAATGGAGCCATTGAGCACGAAGTAATCGCCAAAATTTACATCGTCGACTACGCGGTTGCCATCCGCGTCAACCAGGCGAGCCGCTGTCGTTGGAGCGTGAGCCCACTCCGCACCCTGAAGGCGCGGGTTGAGCGCAAATATCCATTGCTCGGTCGGCTTGTAGGTCAGCAGCGCTGATAGTGTCCATTCTGGACGTTCGCCAGATTGGCGCTTTTCATCTGATCCCGCAGCACCCGGTGTAACGAAATCGAGATCCGTCGTTGTGCCATCAAGGCGCGCAGGAAGGCCGAACACCGGATTGGGCTCAAGAGAGTCCATCATGGTATAGGAAAGGTCCCCGGAGAATGCGCCATAATCGAATGCCAGATCGACCGTGAACCCCTCAATTTCCTGGATCGCGCGCGTGTTGACCGCGACAACTTCTGCGCCATCGAGCCCGCTGCTTGCGGCTGTGGAGCAGAACGCATCGGGAGGAACAATGTTCTCGCGGTTGCGATTGATGATGTCGAGATCGAATGGGTTTCCTTCGTATTGAAGGCAGACTGACTCTACCGACCGTGTGCCGAAGAGATTTTCAATATCTGTCTGAAAGTAGCCCAGCTCGATGTTGAATGTCGCATCACCGAATGTGCCGTCCATCCCGAAGCCGGCATTGAGGGCTTCGACTGACTGCGGCTCAAGCCCAGGATTGAGATTTTGATTGGCCCCATAGGCGCCTATCTCGTCAATCTTGGGAGCGGAGTAGGATGTACCGCCACTGGCGCGCGCGTAAAATCCGGCCGGAAGATTCTGGCGAAGGCCGACCTTGTAGATCATTTGGTCATCGAAGCCGTCATTGAAATCCTGACGGATTGCGAAAGAACCGTTGAGCCCCTCCAGAACCGGGAGGCTGAGACGCAGATCGCCATAGACGCCGGTCGTGGTGACCTTGGTATCCTTGACCCCGAAAGAGTCATCGGAGGCATCTTCATAGGCTGTGTACTGAAGGCCACCAACAACTTCGACCAGGTCATTGAGCCGATAGGTGCCGCGGGCATTGATGCCGTAATCAATATAGCCTGACCGGCGATTGTCCGTAGATCCAAAGCCCTTGACCGGAGTATTGTCTCCAAAAGACGTCGTCGTCTCAACCATGTATCCGATAGGCGCGCCGATCGGGAACGGATTTTGAACTGTTCCATACGCTTGCCCGAAATAGGGGCTGTTGGGGTCTTGGTTCACCATCCAACCATTCTGCGCGCTGGTCGCCGCTCCGCCCGTCGTGCCATAAGGATTTGTGACACATCCAGCCGAAAGATTTGGCACAGTCGCCGCAAATGCCTCGAATTGGGCTGCGGAAGCGAAATCGGTAATCCCCTGTTCGGAAGCAAGCGCACGCACATTTTCCGGCAAGTCCTGAAGACGGGGCGTGCGGCAGACGCGAGCCAAAACTTCGTGATTTTTCAGCTGAGGCTTCTGCCAGTGGGAGTCAACTTCGATCCGGAAATTGTCCGAGAACGACTTCTCGTAGTTTGCGGTATAGATCGGGAACTCCGTGAAGTTCTGCGCAAATACTGTCGAGTTTGGGAAGGAGTCATGGAAATCGATGGTCGAGAAGCTCGCTCCGAGGCGGAGCTCCGAAGTTGCATCAATTTGCCAGAGGTATTTAGCGCCCAGGCTGTTGAAGTCATAGGGATATGGCTGAAATCCGCCAAGCGCGAGGACGTTGTCCCCGAAAGCAGAAACATCGAAGAGTTCATGTGCATCGGAATGATAGGAGCGGCCATAGACGAGGAAGCTATGCTTTCCTTCCGCATCAATCGGCATAGACACGTTGCCATAAATCTCGCGCGTCTTGAACGAACCGCCATAGACACCGATTTGACCCTTTTTGGTGCCATCCGGTTCTTTTGTCTTTACACTGACGACACCCAACCCACCGTTTGATCCAAAGTACAACGATTGGCCGCCGCGATAGACTTCGACACTATCAATCATGCGCGGATCAATGGCCGTGGCTGGCCAAAGATCTTCTGACGGGCTGGACCGGTCAAAGTAGGGAACGCCGTCGACCAGCAACAGCGTGTCCCGGTCAGTTCCGCCGTCAATGCGGATCGTGAATTCGCCTTCATCAGGCGAGTAACCGATGTTGGCACCGCGGATCAGACCGGCTGCGGCCTCGCCGAAATTTGTAAACCCGCCGGTTTCGATTTTTTCAGCATCAATCAACTGAACCTGATTGCCGAACTGAACCATATCAATCGCCAGGGGCGTCGCTTCGTCCACGCGGCGGCCCTCGACCAGCACCGTGCTGAGGCGGGCTTCATCTTCTTCTGCAGCCTCGGTCTGCGCCATGACAGGCGCAGCAAAACTGGCCGAAACCAATACGGCCCCGACACTCCACAACAGTTTCTTTCTCAGATCGTATATCACCGTCACCCCTCCGAGGTTCAGGCTGAACCGGACCGCGCCGGTACAGCCGCAAATGCTTGGCGCAGGTCTTCTCACCGCGCAGGAGTTGGGTTACCGGCACATTGTGACGCCGCAGTGAAGCTTCTGTAATCCTAATATAAATTTTTCTCATTTTGAATTTTCTGTATTTTGAAGATTATTCAATTCGTTTAAAGCGGCCGCATGAAGAATGTGATCCCGCTTGAAGGCACCCGAATTCGCGAGTCAGTATCCATCATCAGATCGGCCGGCGGCTTTATCGTCGACTGGGATGGATGCTGCGCCATAGACAATGTTCTTGTTCCGGAAGCGGCGGAGTTCCTTCGCGCTGTTCAACCGAGGCTCGTCATACTCTCCAATAATTCCACGAACACTATGGAGGATATTCACGCGATTCTGAAACAGTCAGGCATCGCTCTCAAGCCCGACCGTGTCCTGCTTGCCGGCGTCTCCGCCATTCGGCATGCAGCAGCAAAGGGATGGAAGCGCGCCATGATACTTGGCAGTCCTGCAATGAAGGCCTATGCGTTGCGATGCGGTCTGGAAGTGGTTCGGGAAGAGGCGCAGGTTGTTATCGTCATGCGCGACACACGCCTTACCTACGCCGCGCTGGAGCGGGCCGCCAATTGCCTTGCCGGTGGCGCGAGCGTCATCCTCGCCAATCCCGATGGTTCGCATCGCGGCGCAAATGCCCGTATACGGCCGGAAACCGGCGCGATCTTCGCCGCACTGAGCGCAGCCGTCGATCTGTCAGAAACTTCAGTTGAAACAATCGGCAAGCCATCTCCTGCCCTGTTTACGGAAGCCTGCCGAATCCTGGGCACCCAACCTGCCAGGACAATCATGCTGGGGGACAATCCCGCAACGGATATTGATGGCGCGCGCAAGCTTGGCATGCCGGCATTACTGGTGACGCCGTCGCCGGCAGCCTTCTTCCAATCGCTCTTGGAAACCCTTAGAAACGCTTGATCGAGAGTACGTCAAACGTTTCGCGAAGCGTTTCCGTGGCGCGGTCGTAGTCAGCCATTGCGAGAGCGGCAATCAGCGTATCTATCACGCACAGCTGTGCAATCCGGCTGGTCATGGCTTCGGTACGAAAACGTGTCTCGCGCGACATCGTGTAGAGTTTGATGTCGGCATAGGCCTGGATTGGAGAGTTGGCAAAATTCGTAATGACGATCGTTTTTGCACCCGCTTCATGCGCCAACCGGGTTGCCGACAATGTCTCGTGAGTTGCACCGGAGTGGGATATGGTCAGTACGGCAACATTCGGCCCGGTGCGGGATGCGCTGATCGCCTGGATGTGGCTATCGACCACGACTCTAGCATCAATCCCAATCCGCAACATGCGATACTGAGCGTCCTCTGCAACCGGTGCGGACGAGCCTATTCCGTATATCTCTATGCGATCTGCTGCGCGGATTGTTTCAACTGCAAGATCAATTGCATCTGCATCGACCACCGATAACGTATCGCGTAACGCCTGGACGCCAGCATGGAACATCTTCCGGCAAATTGTATTTGTATCGTCGCCGCGCTGCAGATCCTCCTGAATGAATTGCACCGGCTGTACTGTATCCTGCGCAAGGCTGAGCTTGAGCTGCTGGAAACCCGTCAAGCCCAACTGCCGACAGAAATTGACGACGCTGCCATCACTCGCCCCCGTCTCCGACGCCAATTCGGTCACCGACATGCCAACCACCCGGCGAGGGTTTTCCAGTACGAATTCGGCAATTGAGCGCGTGCTGGGACCGAGGGATGCCTGGCGCACCCGAATACGGCTCAGCACATTGCTGACGACCGAAGTATCCTTGCTGGACGGGCGAGCAGGTTTGGCCCCTTTCACTACTTTTGACATTCTGTATCCGGTCCTTTGCGCGCTGGACGCCTAGAGTTCTCAGGCTTCACAACCTATGCAGGACTCTATGGGAAAACGAAATCTATCATAAACAGAATTGAATAAAATTCATAAAACAAGAGAAAATTACCCGATCCGTCATATTTGTGTTGCCGCTTGCCGGTACGCCTTTCCTGAGTTTTCCAGGGAATACCCGCGATGCGCCAGATCCTCAGCTTCGTCTGTTTGTGCCTGTTGGTCCTGGCTCAGGCGAACGCGCAGATCCGGGACGGAAGCCCTGCTCGACCGCTGGAGGTCATCCTAATTCCGGCCGATGGCGGTACTGAAGATGGCACCAAGGCGGATTTTCTCCCTCTGTTCGATGCGATAACCCAAGCCAGCGGGCTCTCTTTCCGCGTCCGCGTCGGCCAGAGTTATGGCGCTGCCATTGAAGCGGTGTGCACGGGTCTGGCTGACATTGCCTGGCTTGGCCCCGTCTCCTATCGCGAGGCTCGGGACCGGGGCTGCGTTGAACTTCTGGCCGTTGAGTCAACCGGTGGAAGCGCGACGTATTACGCTGGCATCTTTGCGCTGAAGGAGTCCGGAATTACCTCTTCTGCGGAGCTCAACGGAAAATCCGTTGCCTTTGGCCCTCCCCAGTCGGCGAGCTCATTCGTATTTCCTGCAAGCATTCTTTTGGAATCCGGTATTGATCCGCTCAAGGATATTTCCGAGGTCCGTATTGGTGACAGCCACACGAGTGGACTTATGGCCCTCGACAATGGATTGGTGGACGCCGCCGCTGCTTCGTTTGTATCGTTTGAGCGCGCGGCAAATTCCGGCGCAATTGATCCGTCGCGCTTTCGGGTAATTGGCCGCTCCAGGCCTATCCCCAATCCGCCGCTGGTCGTTGCGCAGTCCATGCCTGGTGCCACATCGGCAAAGCTGCGGAGCATCGTCAGCCGGCTTCACGAGCTACCTGGCATTCGCCCGGAAGATATTCGCGGCTATGGTGGCAAACAGGTCGACCGCTACGATACCACGCTTACAGATTCCGACTTCGACACCGCTTTCTCCCCAGTGGAAAAGATCGACGCTACCTTTACGGCCGCCATGATCCGCCGCGCAGGCACATACCGCTAATGACAGACGAACCTGCTTTGGAGAGCGCCGCCCTTCCTGTCCTTTGTCTGGAAAACACGAGCGCGGTTTATGCGGGTGGAGTTGTCGCGTTAAGCCGCTTTAATCTCGAAGTTCAGGCCGGAGAGTTTTGCGTCATTCTCGGGCCGTCAGGTTCAGGGAAGTCCACACTGCTACGTCTCATCTCTGGCCTTGTCCCGACCAGCAGCGGCACTGTCACTATTGGCGGCATAAAGATGGCGCCCCCCACACGCCGTAAGGCCCGCCAGCGCCTTGGCATGGTGCATCAGGATCATGGGCTGATCGATCGGCTGAGCGTTCTGGATAATGTAATGGCTGGCTGCGCGGGCAGCCTTCCATTCTGGAGACTGATGCTCCGGATGTATCCACGCCCGGTCGTGGATGCTGCGTGCCAGCTGCTTGATGAAGTTGGGCTAACTGAGGCGCAAGCCAACCGGCGCGCACGGGAGCTTTCCGGAGGGCAGCGCCAGCGCGTAGGCATTGCCCGCGCCCTAATGGGAACCCCTTTACTTATTCTTGCGGACGAGCCGGTGGCAAGTCTGGACCCGCAAACTTCGCGTATCATCCTCGCCCTGCTCCGGCGGGCGGCAAAGGATCGCGGCATCGCGGTTCTTTGTTCGTTGCATCAGATGGATCTGGCGCGCGAATTTGCAGATCGTATCGTCGTCATGAGAAACGGACGCCCGGTGTTTAATGACTGCCCGGCCGAGTTGTCAGGCTTTCTGGAACGCTCTGCGATCCCCCCCAAAAGGAGCGGCGCAGCATGACGGCGATCGCCAACCCGCCGGTTGATCGATTGCCCAATGTCTGGCGCCGAAAGCCAGTATTTGGCGTACGTTCACTGATCTTTCTGATTGCGGGACTGATATTCATGATCTGGTCTGCTCCGCGCGTGGAGCTAGGTGTTCTGACCGGCAATGCCGGGGAATTGATTGCGTCCCTGGCGGGCAGGCAGGACACTTCGCAGATCGAACGCGGCCTGACATCTATTTCCGACAAGATGTTTCCCATTGTTTTAGACGAGCGCACTCTGCTTTCGGCAGATAATATTCCAGGCGACAATAAGCTTCCTGTCTTCGCATATGTTGAGCGATCATTTACTCAGGAAACGGCGCTCAATCCCGAAACACTGGAAATTGAAACGCGCCAAATACCTCAAAATGTCCTTGTACAGCCATTCGGATATGTCTTCTATGTTTGCAGCAAGATGCTTCAATCGATTGAAATGGCCATCTGGGCGAGCGTGATTGCCATGGTTGCCAGCCTACTGCTGATGCCGTTAGCGGCAATGAATTTTACGCCTCACCCGCTGATCCGCGCTGGCGTGCGCGCTTTCGTTTCCTTCACACGAACAATTCCTGAGCTTGTCAGCGCTCTGTTTCTCGTCCTTCTGTTTGGCTTTGGTCCGGTCGCCGGAATTTTGGCTTTGGCTATCCACAGCATTGGATTCCTGGCAAAATTCTATGCCGAGGAAGTAGAGACCGCCGATATCCGTCCTCAGGAAGCGCTCACTGCACTTGGCGCTGGCCCGCTGACCGTTCTCCGGATTGCGGTTATCCCGAATGTGATCCCCTCATTCGTCGCGCTTACACTTTATGTGGTTGACCGCAATATCCGCATGGCAACCGTTATCGGGCTCGTAGGCGCCGGAGGTATCGGGCAAGAATTGAAGGGCCGCTTCGATATGCTCCAATACGGCCATGTCGGCACGATCCTGCTGATCATTTTCATCACGGTTTTAATCCTGGATTTCATTTCGGGAAACCTGCGGCGCCACACTATTTGATCTGGCCCCTTTCGCTTGCCAAACCGCGCCAGGTTTCATCGCCCGGCGGGTGGCCCCTATTTGACATCGCGTTCCGTGGCACGGGACAATGCAAATCCTGCGCTTAGTCCGTGAATGATCGTCGATGAGAAAATCAGGAGCACGGTGATGGTCCAAAGGGCTTTGAGCCCTTCAAAATCCGGAAGATGCGACTGAGCATATGCCAGATAGTACACCGAGCCGATCCCCTTGATGCCATAGGCAGCGGTCACGAATTTCTGCCGTCCGTTCAGGCCAGTGCCCGACAAGGCCAACCAGCCGACAACAGGGCGGACTACAAAAATCAACAGGATCACGAGCAGAACATATTCGAACTTCAGATCGGCCAGAACGCCTGGCATCACAGCGCCCAGCCCAATAAGCAGTATTGCTGTCAGCGTATGCTCCAAGGCCTGGATGAAGCTGTAAAGCCTACCGTGGAACTTATCTTCGGCGCTTTGCTGCCGCAGCATCGCGCCCGCCACAAAGACGGCGATAAAACCATACCCTTCAGCAAGCTCTGCGGCGCCATATGTCAGTACAATACCAGTAAGCGCTAGAATGTCCGCCTGCGTTTCTGAAAGCGGATTATTCCGGGGTAACCGGAAAACGATATGTCCGAGCATCTTTCCCAGTACGATACCGACGATCACACCAACGACTATCTTATAGAGAACATCGCGAGCGACCCACTCCATAAGCAAATCGGAGCTTAGCGTTCCTGCCGCAATCATCGTGATGCCAAGGTATACGAATGGAAATGCCAATCCGTCGTTCAAACCTGCTTCAGTGGTAAGGGCAAATCGCACAGGATGCTCCTTGCCCTGACTTGGCGGCCCAACCTGGACATCTTTAGCGAGAACCGGGTCAGTTGGCGCGATAACTGCGCTCAACAATACCGCTGCCGGCAGAGCGAGACCCACGAGCAAAGTGCCCGCCAGAATTGTCAGGAGCATCGTCGCCGGCATCAAGATCAGAAGAAGCCGGACAGTCGATCGCCATTTTCCTTTGGCTGTGATGTTGTCGATGCTGAGCCCAACGCCGAACAGCCCTATGATAACGCAGAGCTCAGTGGAAACCTCCCAAAGCTTATTGGCGTTGAGCGGCGACAGCCAGTCTGCGAGGTCCGGCATCAGGAAAGACAGCGCGACCCCACCACTCATCAGCAAAGCAGATGAAGCAGGCTCTCTGCCGGAAAAGTATCGTGGGACCCAGTGGGACAGCAGGATGAGGGCACCGAGGGCGACCAACAGGATGTGGTAGGAACTGAACTCAAACATCTGGCTCATATATGCGTCATCAGCACCATCGGTGTGCATCCCTGACAAAAGAGAGTTATGGCTGCACACCCCAAAGATCAGACGCGCACTCGAACAAGGCGGACATTAACGCATCAATGGAGACGGCGTTCCCTCAAGCATCTAATGATACTTAGGAAATCTATGTCCCCAGTGCGACGAAAACTATTGTAGAGTCAGAAAGTTAGAACAAATTCCCCAATTCTACTGGTTTATCGCCAGATCTCAGGGGGCAGTCTCGATGGCCTGAGTGCCTGGAGTGCTCAAGCCAAGTTCCGACCAATCCACACTTTTTGAACCGACCAGGGAAAGGTGGTGCCAATCAATGAACAAAAGACCACGCTCATCCGAGAAAGAACAATTGTCTTCCCGATCACAGAACACGTGGCGCAGGGATTTAAACTGAACATTATCAGTATTTTGAGCATGTTCCTCCATCATAGGCTCTATATTCGCCAAAGGCTCTGCTTCGGGTGATTGTTCTCCAGCAAATACGCTGTTCATTCGAGCAATGGAGGCGCGCATGGGCATACCAGAGGCGAGCAGGAATTTGGGTCCGTGCACGTTAAAATACGGAACATCACCAACAAGCAATACGCTCTTCCCTGCCGATACCAGCCTTCCCGTTGTCAATTCCAGATTACTTTGGAAGGCACCCAACTCATCCTCATCAACATCTTTCCAGCGACCTGAGAGGATTACGAGTTCGATACTTGGATCATTTTCAGCATAACTGATGGCGCGCTCGGCAAACTCGACACATTCCGCATGCCCAGTATATTTTGGGACGGTAGTCCCCGTTCCAAGTATCGGGCGGCAAGCAGATTTGGAAATCTGGATGAGACGATAGCCTCGCGATGTTACGTATTCTTTCAGGCCCGGCCCGAGAGCCGAAGCATGACTATCTCCGATCAACGCAATTGCGGGAGATGTGCCAGGAGGACGGCACGTTTCATCCGCCAACAGATCTAGTTCTCCAGCGCTTAGCCGGCATTCGCCGCGTCCGGTTATAACGAAATTATCAACTTTGTGGGCGAGCGCCGGCAACCTCTCGGGGGCTCCGTCAGCTAATCTTATGGTCACCGCAGTGGCAACAATGACGCTTGCTGCTGTTCCGAACCGCATGATCGTGAACAGGGGACGGCCTTGAGGGCGACGGAAGGGCTGTTCGATATACCGCCATGAAAGATAACCCATTCCACCGCTTACAACCGCGATCATAAGCATGGTTCCAATCGCGGGCTCAAAGGGAGATGCGACGCGAACGAATGCCATAAGTGGCCAGTGCCAGAGATACCAAGAATAGGAAATTAATCCCACTCCCACCATAGGGGCAAATGACAAAACGCGGCGATTAAACCAGGAGTCTCGAAAATGGATCAGAAGGACCGTGCCAGCAATCGGAGCGAGTGTTACAAACCCCGGAATATCCATCTGCTCGTCAATGAATATAAATGAGATGATCAGGAGAACCGCACCAAGCGTCGCGAAGATATTTTCCTTCCCGGTCCCCGTCATCGCGCCACCTGGCGTTCGGTGCCACAGGGCCAGCAAGACACCTGCGGCAAGCTCCCAGGCTCTGGTCGGCAACATATAGTAGGCAAAACTCGGATCACGGCTGGATAGCCAGGCAGATGCCATCAGACTCGCTGCGAAGATTAACGAAATGCCTATCCAGACAGCCTTGTTGCCCAGCCGCATGAGGCCGAAAATCAACAACGGGACAATAAAATAAAACTGCTCCTCGACCCCTAGGGACCAAGTCATCAGCAAGGGTATTTCGTTCGAACCGGGGCCAAAATAATCTGTGTACCGCCAGAACTGAATATTAGAAACCCCGGCAATCGCCATGGCTGCCGAGTTGGAAAAGAATATCATCTCCTCCCGAGTGAGGATCGCCCAGGCAAGACACAGAGAAATCACGATGACCGCAAAGAGCGCCGGCAAAATGCGTCTTGCCCGGCGCGCATAGAAGCCAAGAATAAAACTCCAAAAGGACACCTTCGGAGCGCTGAGCTCCTTCAGGAGGATCGTGCCGATCAGGTAACCGGAGATGACAAAAAATATGTCTACGCCGAGAAATCCCCCTGGAAGGGCCGACGGACTGGCATGAAACAGGACAACAGATGTGACCGCGACAGCTCTCAAGCCATCGACATCGGACCTGTAATATCCGGCCGCGTGCGCGTTATTGCTGGTCATCTGATCCCTTTTTCATACACCAAAGAAGGGGGTAAATTCGCCGACCCTGGAATGAGTTTGTTCTGAGCATCTATAAACAGCAAGAGCTGTGCCAGCAGTGATGTAAAACCAGCCCCCGCCCAAGCACGAGGGAGGGCCCCTTTGGTGCTTGTTACCCGAGCGGCGTGACGCGGGCCGCTGTTGGGCGATCTGACCGGCCGATTTACACGAGATCTGAGACATATCTCTGCCACGGCGACCCTTGATTTTGAATCTACTTATTGACTCAAATCAAAAAGAACAAAATAAGAACATATGGACCTCGCCACACTCAAATCCAAAGGCATAATTGGCTCTCTGACGGCCCCCCCAGGGCAGGAGAACACTTTCCCGTTTGGCCTTGGGAAGCACGGGCTGCATGAAGTGGCCGAAACAGCTTATGGGGATCGTGCCGCCGCGACAGGCTTTGTTTTGACAGCCGCCAGGCCCCTCCGCAAAGGCGCTCTCCTGTGGATATCTCAAGCGAGCATTGTGCGGGATATGGGGACATTGCCGGAAGCGGCATTGCGCGAAATGTGCGGAGAGAATGTACGCCGTCTGAACATCACCGCACGCCAGGCCAAAGATGCACTTTGGGCAGCGGAGGAAGCAATTGTTTCAGGAGCCGCCAGCCATGTGATTGCGGAAGTTGAAGAGGTTGATTTCACTTCTACCCGTCGCCTGGCACTCGCATCCGGACGTCATGGCGTACCTTTAACCCTGCTCTTGTCGTATGGATGTAGCGGCGCAACGGCGGCCATTACGCGTTGGCGCATATCACCCCGCCCCTCTGCCTCTAACCTCTATGACTTTCGCGCGCCCGGCCACTCGCGATGGCACGCATTGTTGGAACGGTGCCGATCCGCCCCCGGAATGGCGGGACATGAGTTTGATCTGGAATGGAACGATGAGACGCTATCTCTCAGTATGGTTTCCGGAGTGGCCGTTGGACAGGTTGCGGCGCGCCAGGCGACACCCTACGGCACCTTCGCACACCGGAAATCCGGATAAGCTCCGGCCCTTCATCCTGCATGAGACGTCCCCTCACGGACTTGTTGTTGCTATTGCCAACAAGGCCGCACAAGCGGCCGGTATTCACGCCGGTTTGCGTTTTACTGACGCACGCGCCACCCTGCCCGATTTGGCCAGCGAAGAAATTGACCGGGAAAATGATGCAAGGGCTCTTACGGCATTAGCTGGCTGGATGGTTCGGTTTTCTCCTCTGGTGGGTGTTGATGGCATTGACGGACTGATTCTCGAAACGACAGGCTGTGATCACCTGTTCGGCGGCGAGTCCGGGATGGCCGCCGAACTTTCCGCAAAGCTTGCCCATGCAGGTTATGGTCACAAAATCGCAATTGCCGGAACCGTTGGGGCAGCGTGGGCGCTTACGCATGCTACCGTAGAGATGGGCAAACCCGTCATCCTCGCCAATGGAGATGAACGTACCGGGCTTGCGGATCTTCCCACGCGTGCCTTGCGGCTTTCTGAGAGCTCTCAGATCCTCCTGCGCCGGTTTGGCCTTACTCGTATCCGGCAACTGTATGACATTGACCGCAAAGCCCTGACACGCCGTTTCAATTCCCGGCAATCCGCTGATGCGGTGCGCTTACGCCTTGACCAGGCGTTGGGCATCCGGCCCGAACCTTTCACACCCTTCAGACCTCCTCCAGACTATTCCACCAGACTGCCCTGTCCAGAACCCCTGACGGATGGCGCCGGAATAAGCGCCGGCCTCTCCCGTCTGACAGAAGAGCTCTGCGAGCATCTGTCTGCCAGCGGCGTAGGTGCTCAAAGCTTCCTGCTGCAGGCTTTTCGGTCTGATGGCGAAATTGCCCGCATACGCGTTAATGCCGCCCGCCCTGTGCGCAAACCCGAACATGTGATGCGCCTGTTTGGAGAAAAGACTGATGCGGTTGATCCTGGCTTTGGAATTGACCTTCTTTTGCTGGAGGCTTTCCGGACAGGAGAGATGGCAACAGGCAGCCGTCTGATTTCCGGCGGCTTTTCCCAAGCTGATGTCGATGAAGACGCACTCGCCGCACTCGCTGACCGGGTCAATGCCCGGCTTGGCGAGGGTGTCGTCACGGTCACGATCCCGGAAGCGCATCACCCCCCGCAAGCCGCAGAAAGAACCGTTCCATTTTCTGGTCAAAACCTGGCCGGCGCCGCTCGCCCCTATAATCTGCCTGGCCTGCGCCCGGCGCGTCTGTTTGAACGCGCCGAGCGGGTTGAGGTGATTGCTGAGGTGCCGGATGGCCCACCCCAGCGCTTCATATGGCGGCGAAAGGTACGCCGCGTAATCCGCGCGGACGGCCCAGAGCGGATTGCGCCGGAATGGTGGACCTACCTGCCCCCACGACCTGAAGAAACAGTCAGCCTACCCCGCGCGCGAGATTATTACCGCGTGGAGGATGAAGATGGCAGGCGCTACTGGGTGTTCCGCGAAGGTCTTTATGGGGATGGTCGGGGAGAATCGCCTGATTGGTTCGTTCAGGGATTATTTTCATGACAGCCTATGCCGAGTTGGCGGTTACAACAAACTTTTCCTTTCTACAAGGCGCGAGCCATGCCCACGAGTTGGTAAGACGTGCGGCAGACCTTGGCCATGTAGCAATCGGCATTGCCGACAGAAATACGCTGGCGGGCGTTGTCCGCGCGCATGTGGCAGCAAAGGAAGCAGGGCTGCGTCTCCTGGTCGGAGCGCGTCTCGTGCCGGCGGATGGGCCGGAGATTATCGCCTACCCAATGAACCGCGCGGCTTATGGGCGGCTTTCCCGCCTTCTGTCGAAAGGCAAGATGCGGGCAGCAAAGGGCGAATGTCACATCACTGTTTCAGATATTCTGAAAGCCAGCGAAGGGCAGATTTTTATTGTTATGCCACCAGAAGCCCTCTGCCTGCCGTTTGGCCGTACGCTGGATGAAATTGCACGCGCCGCGCCCGGCCGGACTTACCTTGCTGCGCGCTATACTTATTCCGGCCGCAACCGTGAGCGCATTTTCCGGCTTGCGGAATTGGCAGCACGCGCTGGCGTTGCCCTGATGGCGACAAATGACGTGCTTTATCACGCTCCCGAGCGCCGCCCCCTTCAAGATGTTCTGACGTGTATCCGCGAGCACCATACTCTTGATACGGCGGGATTTCTTCTGGAGGCAAATGGCGAACGCCACCTTAAGGGTGGCGCGGAAATGGCCCGGCTGTTCAAAGGGTTTGAGTCTTCTGTCGCGCGCACTGTCGAGATCTCTGAGCGCTGCCGGTTCAGCCTGGACGAGCTTGCCTATGAGTATCCCGACGAGCCTGTTCCTCCTGGATCAACGCCGCAGGAACATCTGGAACGGCTTACGTGGGAAGGTGCCAGTGGCCGCTATCCAGGCGGGGTTCCGGAAAAGGTGGAACGTCAGATCCGCGATGAATTGCGCATTATTGATCAGCTTTCCTACGCACCTTACTTCCTGACTGTGAACGACATCGTGCAATGGGCACGGAGCCAGAACATACTTTGCCAGGGCCGCGGGTCGGCAGCAAACTCGGCGATCTGCTATTGCCTCGGCATTACCAGCATTGACCCTACCCTCACAAAGCTCCTGTTCGCGCGTTTCCTTTCCCCCGAGCGGAAGGAGCCGCCGGACATCGACGTCGATTTTGAGCATGAACGGCGCGAGGAAGTAATTCAGTATGTTTACCGGCGGTATGGCCAACATCGCGCCGCCCTGACGGCAACAGTGATTTCCTACCGTTCGCGTTCAGCTATCCGGGAGGTGTGCAAGGCGCTTGGCCTGAGCGATGACATCTCTGCCGCCCTGGCCAACGGCGTTTGGGGCAGCTGGAGTGATACTCTGCCCGACAATCGGATTGCGGAAGCGGGGCTGGATCCTGCCAACCCTCTGATCCGGCGCGCGGTACAGCTCGCGCGACAATTGCTCGGCTTTCCGCGCCACCTCTCTCAACATGTGGGCGGCTTTGTGCTGACGCGCGGGGATCTGATCGAGACCGTTCCCATTGGCAACGCCGCCATGAGGGATCGCACTTTTATTGAATGGGACAAGGACGATATAGATGCCCTCGGCATCATGAAGGTCGATGTACTTTCTCTGGGTATGTTGACCTGCATCCGCAAGGCTTTTGATCTCCTTACGGAGCATAAAAACACCCTGCATACGCTCGCCAGCGTCGAACAAGAGGATAGAGCCACCTATGACATGCTGTGCAAGGGCGACAGCATCGGCGTCTTTCAGGTGGAAAGCCGCGCACAAATGGCAATGCTGCCCCGCCTGCGTCCCCGCACCTATTATGATCTTGTCATTGAAGTGGCGATCGTTCGGCCCGGTCCCATACAAGGCAATATGGTTCATCCCTATCTTCGCCGGCGTAAAGGGATTGAGGCCGTTTCCTATCCTCGCCCGTCTCCTGACCAGGGGCCGCCTGATGAACTTGAATCCATCTTGAGCCGGACGCTCGGTGTCCCCCTCTTTCAGGAACAAGCGATGCAGATCGCCATTGATGCTGCCAGGTTCTCGGCGGATGAGGCCAATGGCCTGCGCCGGGCAATGGCAACTTTCCGGAATGTCGGCACCATCCACCAATATGAGGAAATGCTTGTCTCCAATCTGATCAAACGGGGCTACGATCCGGTCTTTGCGAAATCCTGTTTTGATCAGATAAAAGGATTTGGAGAATATGGGTTTCCGGAAAGCCATGCAGCCTCTTTCGCCCTGCTCGTTTATGTTTCCTCATGGATAAAATGCCACCACCCGGACGTTTTCTGTGCTGCCCTCCTCAACAGCCAGCCGATGGGATTCTATGCACCTGCGCAAATTGTCCGGGATGCGCAGGCGCATGGCGTGGAGGTGCGCCCCGTAGATGTGAACTATTCCGACTGGGATAATATTCTCGAGCCAGATGAAAGGGCCTCAGGCAGTTTCGCGGTGCGCTTAGGCTTCAGACAGGTCGATGGTCTTAACCGGGAAGACATGGAACGCCTTATGGTCCGTCGCGGCACAGGCTATGAAACCCCGGACAGGCTGATGCAACACGCACAGCTGACCCGTTCGGTGCTCGAGCGGCTTGCGGCGGCAGATGCTTTCGGCTCGATGAGCCTGACGCGACGTGAGGCACTCTGGAAAGTACGTGGGGAAGCGCCTCAGCAAACCCTGCCCCTGTTTGCCACAGCCGGTCTCTCCGAGCAGGGCAGCGAAACGGGCATCACACTCCCCGTAATCCCGCCTTCGGAACATGTGATCCAGGACTACCAGACAACCGGGCTCTCCTTGAAAGGCCACCCGATGCATTTTCTTCGATCCCTGCACGCTCGCCGGGGCGTCCTCAGCACACATGACGCCGCTCGTCTTCCTAATGGATGTCGCGTTCAGACGTCTGGTATTGTTCTGGTCCGTCAACGGCCGGGAACCGCCAGCGGCGTTGTGTTCATTACGCTGGAGGATGAGACAGGCATCGCCAACCTGGTAGTCTGGCCGCGGGTAATGGAGCGATTTAGGACTGTTGTGATGCGTTCCAGGATTATCCAGGTAAAGGGTCGTGTTCAGACTGCGGAAAATGTCACGCACATTGTTGCCGAACAACTCATTGACTGTACGAGTGAGCTCAACCTGCTGACAGAAGATATGCTTCGTGATCCGCTCAAAGGCGCTCTCGCGAGGCCCGATGAGGTGGCCAGACCAGTACCGGAAAGAGATGGACCACCCAAACGAATGGCGGGTGACGGCCACCCTCGCAACGTCCGCGTCATTCCGCCTAGCCGCGATTTTCACTAGTCCGCGTCGCCCCACCGCCTGTCTGGCCACCAGTTCACGATGCGCCCGGAACCGATGACACTCTGCCGCGTTTATCTGTTCCTGGGGACATTCTTTGAATCCCCCAGGAACTCAATCGCAACAAGAGGGTGCAGTTATGTCACGACGTTCGATCCAATCGGGCAAAGGAAAAGCCGGAGAGCTGCATCAGACATCATCAGGTCCACGCGATGCTCTAACGACCAATCATGGAGTTCGGATATCCGATAATCAAAACAGCCTGCGCGCCGGATCGGTGGGGCCGACACTTCTGGAAGACTTTGTTCTACGGGAAAAGATCTTCCACTTTGATCATGAGCGCATTCCTGAGCGCATCGTCCACGCACGAGGTAGCGCAGCACATGGTTATTTTGAATGTACCGATGCGATTCCCGGACTGTCGCGCGCAAGTCTATTTTCTGAAAAAGGAAAGAGGACGCCTGTATTTACGCGGTTTTCGACCGTTGCTGGCGGAGCGGGTTCAGTGGACACACCGCGCGATGTGCGTGGATTTGCGGTGAAATTCTATACTGACGAAGGGAACTGGGATCTCGTTGGAAATAATATTCCGGTGTTTTTCATTCAGGATGCAATCAAATTTCCAGACCTTATCCATTCGGTAAAAATGGAAGCTGACAGAGGCTTTCCACAAGCGGCGAGCGCGCACGATACGTTTTGGGACTTCATCTCGCTGATGCCTGAAACCATGCACACCATGATCTGGGCCATGTCTGATCGCGCGATCCCTCGTTCTTACAGGATGATGGAAGGATTTGGTGTTCACACTTTCCGGCTGGTGAATGCGAAGGGGAAATCGACTTTTGTGAAGTTCCACTGGAAGCCAAAGCTTGGCCTGCAATCACTGGTATGGGATGAATCTGCCAAGCTGCAGGGAGCCGACAACGACTTTCACCGCCGGGACCTTTGGGAGGCGATCGATTCAGGAAATTTTCCGGAATGGAATTTCGGGATTCAGGTAATCTCCGAAAAACTCGCTGAGGAGCTTCCCTATAATGTGCTCGACCCAACCAAGATCGTGCCCGAGGAAATAGCCCCAGTACGGATCATCGGGCGGATGGTTCTGGACCGAAACCCCGACAACCACTTTGCTGAAAATGAACAGGCTGCCTTCCTGCCCTCCAATGTCGTTCCTGGAATAGATTTCACGAATGATCCCCTTCTTCAAGGCAGACTGTTTTCGTATCTAGACACACAAAAGTCTCGCCTAGGAACAACCAATTTCCATCAGATACCCATCAACGCGCCGAAATGCCCATTTGCAAACATGCAGCGCGATGGGATGATGCAGACATTCGTGCCAAAGGGCCGCGCAAACTATGAGCCGAATACATTGGATGAAGCGGGTGAAGCTGCTGGTCCACGCGCCTCGAAAGAAGGCTTCCGAACATTCGAGAGCAATACCGAGTTAGGAAACAGCCCAACGGACAAATTAAGGGTGCGGGACGAAACTTTTGGCGACCATTTCAGCCAACCCCGCATGTTCTGGCATTCTCAAACCGAAAATGAACAGGCCCATATTGCCTCGGCACTTGTCTTCGAATTGTCTAAAGTTGGAACTGAACACATCCGCAAGCGCACGCTATCCGTTATTCGGAACATTGATCACGACCTTGCAAAACGTGTAGCCGATGGCTTGGGATTGAAAGTGCCAGCTGCGACGCCGCCGTTCAGAGAACCAGTAGACTTGGGATCATCCGATTCCCTCTCTATACAGAAGAACTGGCAAACCACGATAAGGGGCCGAACAGTAGCTATCCTCTTTGCGGAAGGATCGGACAAGGACGCAATCGATGAATTGACGTCGAGTATTGAAGGCAAGGGTGGCTCGGTATACTTGGTGGCGCCTAAAGTTGGCCCTCTGAAGGTCAAGGGTGGAATGCTCCAAGCAGATGGCCAGCTTGCAGGCTCACCATCGCCTCTGTTTGATGCTGTCGCAATGGTGTTGATGCCGGATCAGGTTGAGAAACTGATGAAAGACTCTGCTGCACGCGGCTGGGTGAGTGACGCATATTCACATTTGAAAGCCATTGGGTATTGCCCTGGCTCGAAGGCGCTTCTGGAAGATTGTGGAATTGTGTTTGACGACGGCATCGTGCCAAATGAAAAATGGGCGAAGGCTGCCGCGCGTCGGTATTGGGATCGTGAATCTAATCTGCGCGATCTGGCTTGAGCCCAAGGGCGCCACTGTAAGGAGGTGCCCGCAATATGGCAAAGCAGAAAGATGATACCCGCAAAGATGATCTGCGAACCGGTCAACCCTTTTGGCTCAGCCTCCCTGGGAGTTCCGTAAACTTCAGGGCCGATCCAGAGATAGGCCATGTAGACGTTATTATCGTTGGTGCCGGGATAAGTGGCGCCCTGCTTGCAGAAGCTCTTACCAGAGACGGTAAGACTGTACTGGTGATTGATAGGCGGGCGCCTGTACGAGGCTCCACGCCTGCATCCACTGCAATGATCCAACATGAAATAGATCTTCCGTTGACGGCGCTTAGAAAGCAGATGCCACCGCGCGCGGCAAACGCAGCGTGGCGCCGATCAGTTGCCGCCGTCTCCGACCTTGTAGAACTGACAGAGAGACTAGGGATTGACTGCAACATGCAGCCTAAACCGGCCCTTTATCTTGCCGGCGATCAAATGAATGGTGCGGCGCTTGCCGCTGAAGCTGCCGCCCGCCGCCGAATAGGCATTCGCGCAAAATTTCTCCATCCTTCGGAAGTTTTGGAGGATTATGGAATTGACCGTGATGGGGCGATCCTTTCTTACGATTCCGCTAGCGCAAACCCCGCGCAACTCGCCGCTGGTCTCTTGCGCGTTGCTCAAAAGCGTGGCGCGGTCATCGCCGCCCCTGTCGAGATAACCGAAATGGCTGAACTGCCTTCGGGTATAGCGCTCGCAACAGAGGATGGCCGTGTGCTGACCGCAGACCATGCCGTCTTTTGCACGGGCTATGAGTTCCTCAAGAAAATGCAAAGCTCGCTGCACAAGGTAACATCAACCTGGGCTATCGCCACACGGCCACTTGACTCCATGCCTGCCTGGATGCGTGAGACAATCGTCTGGGAAGCCTCTGACCCCTATCTCTATTTCCGGGCAGACCCAAGCGGACGTCTTGTGGCCGGAGGTGAAGACGAACCCACATCGAAAAAAAACACCAGAAAGTCAGTTCTGCAGCGCAAATCTCAGCGCATTGCCGCCAAGCTAGAGAACCTTACTGGAGTATCCGTGGGTAAACCTGAGTTTCGCTGGGCGGCGCCCTTCAGCGTGACGGAAGACGGGCTGCCCATCATTGACAGGGTTGAAGGATATGACCGGATCTTCGCCATCATGGGATTCGGCGGCAACGGCATAACCTTCTCTATGATTGCCGCGCAGATCGTGACGGCAGCCATAAACGGCGGCAAAGATCCCGACGCTGGACTGTTTGCAATGCGCTGATGGCGCGTGAATTTTCGATATACTTGACGCAGATTGGCATGGCATTATCCATGAAGATTAATGCATGCTGATGCCATGACTACATGAGATAAGGTGGCCCCCAAGCCCCCCCGTATCGATCTCGCAGCTTTGCCAACGCAATGATCCGACGAGCACGTTGAACATATACTCACGTCTATTCATGCGGAAATTTTTGGCGGCTTGAAATTGACCCTCGCGCAGCTGAATGAAGTTAAGAAAACGCCTGACCGAGTTGCATCAAGGCCAGGCGCTTCAGAATAAATACCAAGTGGGACTTAGAGCACGCGCTCTTTGAGATCCTTCGATGGACGGAAGGCAACTTTTTTGGATGCCTTGATTTTGATCTCTTCGCCGGTTGCCGGATTGCGACCCTTACGTGCTGGGCTTTTACGAACCTGAAGGATGCCAAGCCCGGCGATGCGCAGCTTCTTTCCTTTTTTAAGATGACCACCCATGCGGTCGATGAAATCGCTCACAACGGCTTCAGCTTGCTTTTTCGGCATCTCATGGGCCTCAGAAAGTTCTGCCGCCAGATGCTTCAGTGTCAGCACCTCAGGCACTACTTTTTTTGCAACCGCGGCTTTCGCAGCAGGCTTTTTTGCGACCGTCACTTTTTTGGCGGGCGCCTTCTTCACTGCAACTTTTGTTGCAGGAGCTTTTTTTGCAGGTGTTGGTTTAACAGCCATGTAATTTTCCTTTTTCAGGTAGTGGATAAAGAAAGCAATGAAAACACAGACTTTTCGCCCACACTATCTTCACTGCCGCGGATGATTCTTTGAAGAGCGAGTTCGCATATCTTTGCTTGAAAGGTTGCGCAAGCCGCACAATTCGGGGAATGAGCGCTGCGCATATAGCGAGAAAACGGCCAAATAGTGGTGTGGCGGCCGATATTTAGCAAAATTTTGATTTCTGAAATCTAGTTTTATTATCTTTATACTGACTTTTAACAGCCGACACCCCGAGAAAGATAATGCCTTAAAACCGAGACCCCGGAAACAATTTTGATCCGCCGCGTCTCAAATCTGCGAGAACTCGCAAATTTGAACATGCCGATATTTGCAAATGGGCATGCACCTTACAATTCCGTATTCCGATTATTCTGGAATCTTTGGCGAGGATCACGCCACTTTATGATCCGCCTTATAGCGTGGGATCGGCTGAAACCTGCACGAGCGTCTTTCCAAAAGTTCCACCTGCCAGCATCTCCCGAAATGCCTGCGGTGCGCTCTCAAGGCCATCGGAAATGTCTTCCAGATAGTGCATATGCCCGCCTCGCAACCATTCAGCCATCTCGGCAAGAAACTGATCTTGATGACTCACCACAAAGTTTCCTACAAAAAGCGGATGCACTATGACGTTTCGTCTACTGAATATATCTGCACCAGTCTCATTCCATACCTGCATGATGTCTTCATTCATTGCGCCATACTGCGAGGCAAGGCCACACAGGGTGATGCGAGCATTTATATTGAAAAGGTTCAAAACAGCCTCAAACACACGCCCGCCTACATTCTCGAAATAAACATCAACGCCGTCCGGGCAGGCCGCACGCAAACGCTCTGAAAAGTCCGAATCGAGATGCGAAATGCAGGCGTCCAGCCCCAGAGTATCTCGCACATAGGCGCACTTTTCTTCACGGCCCGCGATTCCCACGACCCGGCACCCTCGCAATTTTGCCAACTGACCAGCAACTTGCCCTACGCCGCCCGACGCGGCGGAGATTACAACCGTTTCTCCCGGTTGCGGCGCACATTGCACGACAATGCCAGCATAGGCCGTTAACCCCAGCATTCCGAGAATGCCGAGGGCGGAAGAAATTGGCGCCATGTTCGGATCAATCTTGCGCGGTAGCATATAGCCGAAATCAGATATGCCTTCACCTGTAAGGCCGTAAGTCTGCCAGCCATTTGTGTTGAACACATAATCGCCTGCCTCAAATCCTTTTATACGACTTTGCAAAACCTGCGAAACGGTACGGCCATGGCAAACTTCGCCAGGAATTTCGACACCTCTGCGCCGGCGCCCCCATTGATAAGGATCAAGCGAAAGGTAGATCGTGCGCGTCAACATTTGTCCCAGCTGAGGCAAGATCGCCGGGGCTTCGCGCCAAGAAAAATCCTCATCAACGGGCCACCCTTTAATTGGCGTACGCGCCAGAATCCAGTGTGGGTTTATTCTAACCGGCATAAACACTCCAATGCTGCACTGAGCCCCGAAACCAAACAGAGCGGCGGGCTCACCCCATGTCAATCAATGACGCCAGGGGTGGAAAATTGTTAGTATGAAATTCATATTGAGAGACAGGTAAACTGGAAAACTCGCCTATCATCTTTTCCGCCAGGAAGAATTCATAGGAAGGAATACCACGCCATCCTCAGGCACGGATTTTCGGTGTGGTCTATCCAGATACTCCCATTGAAAATGGGGTAACTATTAATTTTGACTACCGGAGCATAATTTGCAGTGCGGAATTTCGTCTTATTTTGAATTGTGACTGGGAATGGACGCGTGTGTCGAGATCGAAATATCTGCTTACTGATCATATATAATCTGACCGCCGCACCGAAAGCTCTTTTCAATGACGTGGGGAGAGACAGTTTTCTGAACCATTTTTATGGTGGCGACCCGTTTCTGTATCACCCCGATAGCGCAAGACATCAGGGCATATATCAATCTTGCGTTCATCCAAAAAACACTCGCTCTGGTCTCAACCTCCACTGATTTGCATTGTATTCACATACGCGTTAATTCGTCTGACAGATGAGTTATGAAACCACCGACTTCCTGTTCGAGCTTTACCACAACGCGTCGCAACGCAGGCCGGAAGACTTTCGGCTTCATACTTTGAAGAAGCTCCAATCCCTGATCCCCTTTGATTTTGCTGTATGGGGCGGCGGCTGGGCCGATGGCCGGCTTGTTTCTGATCTTACTGTACTAGACCAAAGCGAAGCCGTTCTGAAAGACTGGGAAGCCGTCGCCGATCAGGATGCATTCTGCGATTTGACCTTACGCCACCTGGGCACCACTGCGCGCTTCGATGATGTTCCGGAGTTTCGTAGGAGCTTCGCCTACAATGAGCATTGGCGGCAGGTAAATGCCTCACACATGATGGCGACGATCAAAGCCGAGCATACGGATGGGTATGTGAGTTTTGTCGGTCTTTGTGCGGATGACAGACCATCCGAATTTTCAGAAACAGAACGCTCCTTCAAGCAGGCGTTGATGCCGCACCTCTCGCAGGCATTGCGTATCAATCGCGAACTTTGGACGCATCGGACATTTCAAAAAGAAGAAGCTGTCGCTCTGGTGGATCAGGAGGGTTGGATACTTTTAGAACACGGCGCTTTTCGGGAATTCACATCCGCAGAATGGGGCGATTTCTCAGCGCGCATTCCGCCGGAAGTCATGGGCACTCTGGTTAAAACACATTACTGGCGCGGACAGTCTCTGACTGCGCGATTGTCAGATTTCGATAGTCATTATTTTATTCACATCCTTTTCCAGCCAGAACTGGCGTGTCTAACGCCGCGTGAAAGGCAGGTCGCCGAGCTTTTTGCCACGGGCATGACCCACAAACAGGTCGCCGCCACTTTGGATACTTCGCCATCCACAGTCCGGAATCAGCTCGTTCGGATTTATGACAAGCTCGGTATTTCCAGCAAAGCCTCGCTTGCTGCGTTGCTCAGGCAAGCCTGATCTGAACGAAAACCGCGCAATTCCCGCCTGGGCCATTTGCACTATTTTCTCTGCTGACTACCCAAGGCTACGCTACTCCCGGAAATGATCTTCTGGCCGCTTGAGGCGTGTCAACGACAGGAGAAACAATGAGATCAAACGCAATCGCAGGCGCGGTGGGGGGCACCAGTCGGGGCAACAGTGGGGAACGGCAAAGATGAGAATACGGCTTTTTCTTGCCTCAGCCCTTATGGGGACGCTCCCGGCATATGGTGAAATAGACGGGCACGGACCGGACGCATGGCGGGTCACAGGAGTCGCCGAAGAAGATGTTCTCAATGCCCGAACTGGCCCCGGCACAAGCTATCCTGTCATTGAGCATTTCACCCATGATGAACGCGGCATGCAGCAGATCACCTGCGTGCCGTTTTATCCCCCGGCTTACTTTATGACGTTAAGTGAAACGGAAATGGCCGACCTTCCGCCGCGCTGGTGCCTGATGCGCTCTGCAGATATGGGACGCGCCGGATGGGTCGCCCAGCAATACATTCGGCCTGACGACGCATTCGCAACCCCGAAGACTGAGTTGGCAGGCTCTGGCGATGAGTTGGTCCTGGAAGCACAGCGACTTGTGCAGGCGCTCTATGATGCAGCAGATCCCGCGTCAGAAGATGGGACACATCCGCTTAACCCGGCCAATGCAGGTGATTATTTCTCTTCCGATGTGGTGGAAAGCATGAAGGCCAGTCCTCTCGGCGCTGATCCTCTCTACGGCGCACAGGATTTCGAGGGAACCATTTCGAAGCCTCTACCTGATCCTGATCAACCGGTGCTGCGCGGCATGATCACCCTTCACGTCGACATCGTCAATTTCGGCCAGAAGCAGCGCGTGACGTTTAGACTGCGCCCAGACACCTCCCTTCCCCGCTCTCCCATCAGGATCTTCCGCATAGAACACGATGGCTGGTCCTTTCCGGAAAGACCCTCAGAATAAGGAACATCTTCATGTTTTTCATACCGGCCCGTATGCTTTGCGTGGCCGCTCTCACCGGCATTGCATTTAACACGACACAGCAGGCAATGGCACAAGTGCAGAGCGCGCCGATAGGAACCATCGAAGCTTCCATCGGCGGCAAGGCCTATGCTGGCGAAACCCGAAAAGTTGCTTCCGAAGGCACATCCACCGCCGGATTTCGCACCTTTGGTCCGGTGGTCAATTTGGTCCTTCAGGCGCACGACCCTCAATCCGAGCGGATGATGCATAATGTGCTCGCGCTGGATATTTCTGTGATGGGAAGCGATGCCTCCGCATCAGTAACCGCAGGCTCGGTGTCCTACTGGCCGGAAGGTGTGGGCAAGCCTTTCTACACCAGCGATGAAGGCGGCGGCGAAACTCAGGTAACCTTCGATACCCTTTCATTAGATGATGGCAACGCGAACGTATCCGGCCGCTTCACGACAACCATCTGCGCCAAGGAAAGTTATTTCGAGGAAATCAACATGGCGGACTGTCTGCCGGTTGAAGGCACGTTTGAGACTGCTCTCCTCAAGGAGGAGTAAGCACATGTACCGTGTCAGCCGTTTACTACCATCGCTGTGCCTTGGGGCGCTTCTCGCACTGCTGCCGGCGTCTGCTCAGCTGAGGGATGAGAATGCACCTTACAAGGACGCTTATGACGCCCTGCACGGAGACAGGGTCGTGGGTGAATGGCAAGGGACGGTCAGCGGCAGCACGGTCTCTCAGGGAAGCGGCAGGCTTGGTGGCCAAGCCGTTTTCGTGAGACGCGGCTATCAGGACAGGGATGATTTCGCCATCATCCTGCATGACCAGCTAAACCGTAAAGGTCTGTCGTTTTCTGAAATCAGTATCGGCATGATCCCGTGCGGCCCCCAGCGGGGCCAGACCCGTCTGGTGCATGTCCTGGAATTCAAGGATGCAGCTCCCGGTTCCGGCACGTTTAACTTCCAGAACCTCTTGGCGGACACGGGCCGCGATGATCTCATGGTCATGCCAATATATGGTCCGGTACTCGACAACCCCGCGACACTGCAAACACAGTGGACTGACGACACGTTCACGCTGCAGGTTTCGGGGCGCCTCAGATCCGCCGTGGTTCCCGCCAGGAACGGTTTGATCGATACGGACAGCGACCAGGAAGGCTGGCTCGAATATCTCAATCTTGATCTGAAATTCGAACTCGAACGCACGCCGGAAACGGAAGAACTGTTCGCCTCTACCCTTTGCGATGAAGCCGAGCATTTCACAGTCGTTGAAACCAAGCCCATGAGCGGCCGGGAGAATGTGGTCCTGGACGGCGCCGAATTTGATATTGAATTCAGCGAGCCCCTATATGAAGGCAGCTTCGATAACTCGACCATAATGATGACAACCCGCGATCCGGATGGCGAATACATCTACGTAGATGCGGAATATTCTCTGGAAACGCCTACCCTGCTTCGCATCACGCCACGCGAGCGGCTGCGGCCAGGCACCATCTACGACATCATCCTTGCCAGCGGTGTTGGTGGTGTTGTCGGAGAAGACGGAGAGACGCTTGACGAAGACTATGAATTCTTTTTCTCCACGCTGGTGGAACCGGAAAACCTGCGCCTCGACATCTATCAGGTTTCCCGCAATGCCCCGCTTGTTGATGGCAAGCCAGCGGCCGCGCGCATCTATGTGGACTGGGAGGAGCTGGAAGATATTCACCCGGACTATCAGGTGAAAAGCTATCCGGTCGAGGTCGATGTACGCGACAAGCGGGACAAGCTGTCATTCCCCATGCGCAAGATGCGGGCTGAGCGGCCTGACCAGTTCGATGATGAAGACAGACGACTGGGCCATGACAGCCTGAACCTGTTCGGTTGGACGCCCACGGCCAGCGACCGCCCAAATGATTTCATCGCTAATGTGCTTGCCGATGAATACTTTCCCGAGGACCCCGAGCTTGAGCCCGAAACCATTGAGCGCGACATGGATTATGCCAGTCAGAGCGTCGATCAGTTGACGGTAGACTTTTTCATTGCCGAACATTCCGAATGGATGAACGAAGGCCCGGAAGACGCGGCCGTTCACCAGATTATCCAGTCAGCTCAGAAAGAACGGATGTTCGCCAACCAGCTCCTGCCGGTTGCGCGTGTCAGTATGCGGTATCGCGGAACGTACAATATCACCGACACGATCTGCTCTGTTCCGGGTATCGAATGGGTCGTCTGCAGTGACGGGTATAATAATTACCGCGACGGCGATCATCCCGTCTCAGCCGCCGAAAGCATCGGCGACTGGTCCGGCCTCCTCAACCTGTTTCATCAGCATATTTCCGCCACATCCAGCGCCGACATCCTGGTCTCCTACCACCCCCCCAGCCTGGGCGGCGGGCAGGCAGGCACACCCTTCGAGCAGCCTGACGGCCTGATTGTCGATCCGGGCGAGGCCTACGGCGGCGCGCCCGCCAGCCCGGTTCTCAACGACCTGCTGCGCGACGATGGTTCCTCACGCCCCCTCGTTGCCATGGGTACCGCGGGGTTCAGACCCAATGGAACGCCTGCGATTGTGACCGCCCCGCTGGTGGTCCACGAATTCGGCCACATCTTTGGCCTTCCCCATATCCCGTTTGCGCAAGGCCCGGCACACCGCAAAGAAGTCTGCGCCGCCGGATTCAAGCAGACCGCGGCCAGTATAGAGGGCATGCGCATCACACTGGATGGCGCCCATGGCTGGCCCAAATCCAGCGAGACTGGCAATGCGCAAAGCACGGCGCCGCTGCTCAACCTCATGTTTCCCTGTCTCTGGGAGCCGCGCCAGCAATACTGGATCGACGACCGGCAATACAACTGGCTGGTGGAGCGTATGCCCTCCATGCTGCGCCTGACGCGCAGCGGCCATGCCTCTATCCCATCCGCCCTCAGAGAAATCCGTCAGGCGAACCAGACTTCGCCTGGCCTGGAGCCCCGGCTCTGGCCCGCATCTTATACGCCGCCGGCCGCCCCTGCGCCGCCGGCGTGGATCATGGTTTCCGGACTGGCGGACGGGGAAAATTCAGGATTGCTGCCCGCCATCCGTGTGCCCGGCCCGAGGGCGCGCCTTGCTGACGAAGACGGCCCCTATGAGATCCGTATTGAGGACGCAGAGGGCCGCACGCTCGCCCGCGCCGCGGCTGGTCCCGACAGCGTCGCGGGCCGACGCGCCGATCGCTGGCCCTTCGCGGTAACCCTTCCGGTTTCCGCCACACCGTCGCGCATTATCTTTTCACTGGACGGTAAAGTCCTGGCAGAACGGCGCGCCTCTGGTGGACTCGCAGCGCCCCGGTTCACATCCCATCCGCGCAACGCGGCATTCAGGGCGGGGGATCAGCTTGAATGGCTGCCCGGCAGCCAGGATGACGCCTTATCCTACACGGTCCGGTTCACAGCGGACGGCGAGAGCTGGTCGACTTTGGCTGTCCTGCTGAATGAAACAGCCTTCCAACCTGATCCTGCCACCTTGCGGCCCGGCCCGGCGGCGGCCTTCGAGATCATCGCATATGACGGCGTGAATGAACGCAGCGCACGCCTGCCGGTCGAAATCGACACGCCGCTACAGCCGCTTCTGGCCCTGCCCGCAGGCGGTGCCGGATCGGCCCCTGTGGAGGCGGCAGAGCTTGTCTTTAACGTCCCACTTGATCCTGGCTCGCTCACACATGTACGCTTGCTCGACCCGTCGGGCCGGGACGTGCCGGCTAAAACAGTTCTGGACCCTTCTGGTACGGTTATATCAGTCAGCCCGCAGGAACCGCATCAGGCCAACACCTACACCGCCGTATTCGGGACCATGCTCAAAGCGGCGGACGGCAGGCTCCTGGCTTCAGAAACACGCATTCCGTTCAAAGCCTTATCTCTGGCCTCGGCGACAGCGGCCTCCCCATCTTCAAGGAAAGTGCTCCCGCCACCTCGCCCCTCGCGGCCGGTGCCCGCGCCGGATGAGGTCCCTTCTTCACCTGCCCCGTCGGGCGCGGCAGGCCGCGCGCAAATCACGTTGAGCTTGGGCCAATCAGTTACCTTGCCCGCACAAATCCTCAGCTGTGAATCAAATGCAGGCACCGGGACGGTTGAGATCCGCTTCGAGACAGAACCGGGCACTCCTCAGAAAATTCTTATGAAGCGTTCTGTGGAAGGACTGATCTCAGCCACGTTAAGCCGCAGCACATCTGCTGAAATCCACAGCAAGGGAGAAGATGGCGCAGATTGGTTTCTGACTCTCAAGGACGGGCGCGTGTCGGCGGGTGGCATCCTCAGTGGCGAGGGCATGAGTGCTGGTTTCACGGCGAATGGCGAATGCCCATCAGGATGAAGCCAGTTTCTCTGAATTAGATTGCGGGCGCATTGCAGGAAGAAGTTTTCATCTCCCCTCGTCGTCGCAGGGCGCCGCACGTGATTTCCGAAAATAGAGCTGTTTGGGAGGTTGGCAGGAGGGCGCGCGCCTCCGGAATCCGGGCCAGACTTCTAACGGCAGCGAGCGATGAGCGTCACGGTCTTTTCGCCATCGTCCTGAGCAGCTGTCAGCAGCGCTTCAACGCGAATTGAGTCCCCCCATTGGGTGATAATCGGCTCACCCGCCTCTCCTTGATTCATCCAGTTCCCACCCATCAACAGCCGGCTCGCAGTCCAATTTTTATTGTCCCGGATCACGCTGATTGACTGCATATGATCGGCATGGACAACATTGAGTGTCAGGTCCATTTCTTCGATCAGAAGCCGAGCGGGCATGCCGCCATCCGCTTCAATGGCGCAGGCTGTAACTTCGTGCGTGGTGGTCTCGCCGTCGAGGGTCAATTGCGCCGATCCGATGGAGAGGGCCACGGCGAGAGGCGAAACAAGTGCGAGTAACATCATACATGGCTCCGTTCAGATGCGGTTTGAATCAATTTGCAAAATCGCCTGCACGGCGAAAATAGTGCAGTTGCTCTATGGAAGATAAATAGAAGCGCCGAACTTCACTGCGGAACTGGCATTGCCCAAATGAAGCATCTGATCATTGTGGCGCGCTGTTCGCCCGACTTTTACATCGGTGGCTTTACACCCAAAACCATCCGTAGTTGGACAATTATAACAATTCTTTCCAGCTATTCTTCCGATCTCTCCAGCTCCAATCGCGCGGCTTTTCCAAGCGCATCCGGCGCAGTTCGTATTCTCACCTGAACAGCTGGCGGAACGGAAAATAGCACCATTCAGGCCGGAGTAACCGGCTCTCCATCGGAATCATACTTCGGAAGCGGAGGCGGGTCAGCTCATCGGCGCACGCCGGGCGATTCCATGGGAAGGCCGCCAGCCCGGCTGGCGAGATAGAGTTCCACGGCGGTGTAAAGTTCCGAGCCATAGTCTAGGGGCTCAGCCCTTATGCCCGCATCGCAGTCGCGCAACCGCCGGTGCAGGGAACCGAACGCCTGCCATTCCAGCCGGTAAGCCGGGAAGGCATTGCCATGTCCCTGGCTGATCGTGTCGCCGCGCAGCTGCCGTCCCCAATGCTCATTGTGGCACTGGCTACAGGCAAGATTGAGCTGGCCCTTGCGCTGGAAAAAATAAGCCCGCCCCATCTCGTAATAGGGTGCGGCCGGGCCTTCGATCGACACCGAAACAGATTCGCCCCGCGACAAACTGGCGACATAACCGGTCAGCGACAGCAGATCATCGCTCTCATAGGCCAGAGGCGCCAGCGCCTGATGCTGCTGGCGGCAGAGATTGATCCGGCCTTCCAGATTGACCAGCGATTTGGAAGCCTCGTCATAGGCTGGGTAGCGCGCGGCGGCGCCCTCCAGCGGCAGGTTCGCGCCCGTATGGCAGCTGGCGCAGGCTGCCCCGCCCTTTTCGGGCGCCTGCGAAAACAGCCCGGCGCCGCGATCGATCCAGAGATAGGAGGGATTGGAAAAGTCATCATCCTGCAGCGCCTGGGTTTCAGGCTGCAGAAAGGTGTAGCCCGACCGGACTTCGGAAGGCGCAAGGGCGCTGTCTGCGGCCATCTGAGGCGGCGTCTGCTCGCCACAGGCCGCAAGACAGATCAGGGCAGCGAGACTTGCCCTTATCATGAAACCGTCAGAACACGGCGCTCAGACCAGCTTTGTCCGTGCTGATCGGTCCAGACGAATTCGATCGGGCCGGTCTGCACGGCGCGCGCAAAGAAAGAAACGAAGGGATTGGCCGCCGTCCCTGGAAAGAACTCCGCTTCGAACACCACAGCGTCATTATAGGTGCACCGGAAATCGGTGATAATGTCGCGCGGAATGATCTTGCCTTTCTGGTCGCGACGGTAGCCGGTTTCCATCGGGTGCTGGATCATCGCTTTGAGTTCGATGATCTCGCCAGGCTTTGCAGTTTCGGGTGCGGAGATCCGGATCACGGCCATGGGCGCTTCTCAAATTATCCGATAATGCACGCGGCAAGCGTGACGTAGGTGCTGGCCTTGCCCACCCAGAGCGATCCATCATTCATCTCGGCTATGACCCTCAGCGATTGCGTACCCGCAAGGCGCACGCGCGTAGAGACCTCCGCCCGGCCAGAATAAGGCCCCAGATTGAAGATTGCGATTTCGGGAATCGGGTTGCGAGGTGAGATGATGGCGATCTTTCGAACATGGTCTTGCTCCGTCATCGGACTGTCGACGGAAACGGTGAGCTGCACGGAATTGCCGTTCTCGGCAATCGGCGGCAGCTTGAGGGTTACCTTGCCTTCGCGGATGGGGCGATCGCCAAACAGATTGCGGATGGCCTCATCGGCGTCTTCTGGCTCGGCAGCTGCAGGCAGGGGCAGAAAGGTGAGGCATACAGCCGCCCCAGCGGCAGCGAGGAACGCGCGCCGGCGCCACAATGGCGGGTGTGAGTGAGGACGAGACATGGCGCAGTCAGCTTCCCTGTGAACTCAAATAGGCGACCAGGTCTTCTATCTGCCCAGCAGTGAGCGCAGGCCGACCGTCAAATTCCTGCCCCACCTGCCGCAGGCCGCCGGTGCGGTAATAGGCGGGCATCACAGTGTCCGGCCAAATCCGCTGGGCGTCAACTATCCTGAGGCGGATCTGGCCCGGCGTGAGCCGCTCTCCAACGCCCGTCAGGTCCGGCCCGACATTGCCCTGAAACTCCGCCTCCAGCCCCTCAATGGCATGGCAAAGCACGCAATGCCCGCCCTCGCGGGAAACAAACTCTGCCGCGCCTGCCGCCATGCTGCCAGCCTCGCCCGTCAGCGAGGCCGGAATGGAGTCGGCCTCGATCACCACCTCGCTGGCAAGGCCGGCGCCGCTATCTTGCCCGCAGGCGCTCAGCAATACCATAAGCGCCGCCGCCAGCGTGCCCTGCGTATTCATCCAAACGCCTGCCGTGTAATGGTTCGAAACCAGGTTTGCGCCTGCATCGCCTCGTTTTCGCGCACATATCTTTCCGCGCCCAGCGGAGTGGTGCCTCCGGAGCCATCGACCGAGACGAACGCGCCCTCGCCGCTGCGGTAGACGCCGGTGATCGAGATAGCCGTGTCGCTTGAGGTGAAGGAGTAGCACGTATTTGTCAGCGTCGCGGGCCGCGGCGCCAGGCCCGCCAGCAGGCGCGAAACCTGAAAGGCACAGAGCTTGGCCTGCAGGTTGGCCGCAAAGGCAGACTTTGGCATCGGCGCGGCGATGATGGCGTCCCCGATGATGTGAATGTCCGGCTGCAGGGTGGAGGCAAAGGTCACCGGATCAACCGGGCACCAGCCGGTCGCATCGCTCACCTCGGCAATCCCGGCAATGGCCCCCGCCTTCTGGGGCGGAATGACATTGGCCACATCGGCCGTCACGGACTCAAATTCCGTTGCCAGGGTCCGCGCGGCGGGATCAACAGAGACCACCCGGCCGAAATCCTGCGCGCCCCGGCGCTCGACAACGCCCGGATAAAGCTCCGCCCAGGCCTCCTCGAACAGCGGCTGTTTCGAAAACTGGTCCTGCGCGTCGAGGATCAGCAGTTTTGATTTCGGCTTTTGGTTCTTGAGATACTGCGCAATCAGGCTCGCCCGCTCATAAGGCCCAGGCGGGCAGCGGAACGGCGCAGGCGGAACCGACATCACCACAAGCCCGCCATCTGGCATCGCTTTTAGCTGCCGGCGCAGAAGCAGGGTCTGTTCACCTGCCTTCCAGGCATGGGGGAAAATGGCGGCGGCGTCCTCACCATAGCCCTCGATCGCGTCCCATCTCAAATCAATACCCGGCGAAAGGATCAGCTTGTCATAGCTCCACACGGCGTCGGACTGGCCGGTCACCGTCCGGCGCGCGGCATTCACCGCGATCGCGCGGTCATGCACGACGCTCACGCCAGCGGCGGCCAGCGCTTCATAGCTGAACTGCTGGCCGGTGATCTCCCGCTCCCCGCCAATCACCAGATTGCTGAACGGGCAGGCGGTGTAGACAGGGTTTGCTTCGATCAGGGTGACCGAAGCCTCCGGCAGGAATGTTTTGACAAACCGGGCCGCCGTCGCGCCGCCAAACCCGCCGCCCACGATTACGACGCGCGCACGTGTCCGGGCTCCGGCGCCGGCAGGAAAAGCAGTGGTCAGCGCCGCCGCTCCAAGGCCGGCAAGTAGTGCACGGCGGTCGGGTCCGGCGCGGCTCATTCGGTGGCCTCCTCACCCAAATAGGCGCTGATCGCCTCGATGTCGGCTTCACTATAGCCCCGGATCATGCGGTGCATCACCGTTGTGCCATCCGGGTCCTGATAATAAACCAGAAGGGCCTGCCGGATGTTGTCTGCCGTCCGGCCCTCAAGGTTTGTGATCGCCCCGCCCGCCGGGCTGTGACAGCCCGAACAGCTGAGCGCGAGCGCCGCGCCAAGAGACATATCCGCCTCTGTCGCCGCGGGCGTCTCCACAGGCGCCGTCGGCGCAGTGCCACACGCTGCGATGACAGGCAGCAGGAAGGCAATCGCCAGGGCCGGAAGTCGTATCCGGCCCATTATCAACGCAGGGCCTGATCCTTGATCGGAAGCTTGCGTATCCGCTTACCCGTCGCCGCGAAGATGGCATTGAGCACCGCAGGCGGCGCCACGGCAATCGTGGGCTCGCCGACCCCGCCCCAGAATCCGCCCGAGGGCATGACCAGCGTTTCGACCTCCGGCATCTCTGCAATCCGCATCGAGTCATAGGTGTCGAAATTCTTCTGCTGGACTTCGCCGTCCACAAACGTGACTTCCTGATGCATCATCGCGGACAGGCCGTACACAAAAGATCCGGACACCTGCGCATCGATCTGCTGCGGGTTTACCCCATAGCCCGGATCGGTCGCCGCCACGATCCGGTGGATCTTCAGCTCACCGTCATCCGAAACGGTCACCTCCGCGCAGGCCGCCGTATAGCTGCCGAAGGAATAATAGCAGCAGAGCCCGCGAGACATCCCGTCATCCGCGCCCCAGCCGGATTTATCCGCCACCGCCTGCAGCACGGCCGCAAGCTGCGGGCTGTTCTGCAGGTGGGCGAGGCGGAATTCCAGCGGATCGCGCCCGGCCGCATGGGCCAGCTCATCCATGAAGCATTCAAGGTAAATCGCGTTCTGGTTCGCATTCACGCCGCGCCAGAAACCGGGCCGCACCGGCGGATTGCGCATCGCATGGTCCACCACCAGGGCCGGAAAAGTGTATTTCAGTGACTGGTCTTCAAACCGTGGATCGGTCCCGGCGGGCAGAAGCCCCTGGAACGTCGCAAAATCCATCCCGTTGACCAGCGCCTGCGGCATGATACCGGCAAGGATCGACTGACCGGAGATGCGGATCTTCAGCCCGATCAGGTTGCCATCTGCGTCCAGCGCCCCCTGGCAGCGGCCTTTGGAGATCGGGTGGTAGAAGCCCTGCTCCATATCCTCTTCGCGCGACCAGAGCAGCTTGATATGCGTCCCCGGCATCTGCTTGGCGATCTTCACCGCTTGCGAGACATAATCCGTTGCGCCCTTGCGACCGAACCCGCCGCCCAGTAGCTGCTTGTAGACCTCGCACTGCTCGATCGGCAGCTCAGCCGCCTCAGAGGCCGCCGCCAGCGCCGCTTCGCCATTCTGCGTGGGGCACCAGACTTCGCATTTCTCCGGTGTCCACACGGCGGTGGCATTCATCGGCTCCATACAGGCATGGTTCTGGTGAGGCGCATTATAGCTCGCCTCCACCACCTTTGAGGCCTCGCGGAAGGCGGCGTCGACATCGCCGGTCTGATTTCCAATAAACGCATCCGTCGCAGTCAGCCCGGCATCAAGCTCGGCCTCGAACGCGGCGCTCGAATAATCAGACCCTTCGCCCGGTGCCCATTCAATCTGCAGGGCATCCAGCGCGGTCTTGGCCTGCCACCAGCTGTCGGCAACCACGGCAACAGCGGTCTCATCCACCTGCACAACCTTTTTCACGCCCGGCATGCCAGAAACGGTGGAAGCGTCGAAGGAGGCTACAGTCCCGCCACGCTTCGGAGCCGCCTTGATCGCGGCGTTCAGCATGCCGTCGAATTTCAGGTCGGTCGCATAAAGCTGCTCGCCGGTCACCTTGCCGGCCGTATCGAGCCGCTGGACCGCCTTACCGATAAGCTTCCACTCAGAGGGGTCTTTCAGCGTCACGGATTCCGGGGGCGTCAGAGTGGCAGCATCAGAGACAACTTCACCGAAGCGCAGCGTCTTGCCCGACGCCGTATGCGTGATCACGCTGTTGGACACAGTGCAGTCTTCCGGCGTGACGCCCCACCGGTTGGCGGCCGCCTGGACCAGCATGACGCGCGCGGCCGCGCCGCCTTCGCGCACATAATCATGGCTTGCCCGGATGCCCCGGCTACCACCCGTCAGGAAGTCGCCCCACACGCGGTCCCGCGCGAGGTTCTGGCCCGGTGTGGGATATTCTGTGCGTACCTTGGCCCAGTCGCACTCAAGCTCTTCGGCGACGAGCTGGGCAAGCCCGGTCAGCGTGCCCTGGCCCATCTCGGAGCGAGCGATGCGAATGGTCACCACATCATCAGTGCCGATATGCACCCAGGCGTTAACTTCCGGTGGCGGCGGCCCATCCGGGGCATCCGATTCTCGGGTGGAGGGTGCACAGGCGGCAAGAACACCAATCGCCAAGCCGGTCGCTCCGGTGGCAATGATAAAGGCGCGGCGGGAAAGATCCGTAATTCCAGTCATATCCGTCTCCCGTCCTCAGGCTTTCTTGGTCTTGGCAAGATGCACGCCCTTGCGCACACGCGTGAATGTTCCGCACCGGCAGATATTGGTGATCTCAAGATCAATGTCTTCGTCGGTAGGATTGGGGTTGCTGTTGAGCATGCCGGCCACGGCCATGATCATGCCGGGCTGGCAATAACCGCACTGGGGCACGTCCAGTTCCACCCAGGCCTGTTGAACGGGATGGCTGCCATCCGCCGAAAGGCCCTCGATGGTCGTGATCTCTTCTTCCCCGGAAAGGGCGCCCAGCGGATAAACGCAGGCGCGCACGGCGGCCCCATCAATATGGATGGTACAGGCGCCGCAGGCTGCAATCCCGCATCCGTATTTCGTCCCCGTCAGGCCAAGCTGTTCCCTCAGAACCCACAAAAGCGGCGTACTCTCATCCGCCTCGACGGACACCGGTTTCCCATTGACTTTCAGATTGGCCATGTCGCGTCTCCATTTCCATTCGCTGCAGGGTGCGTCTGCAGGTGCGTATCACGTGTGCTGGGCTCTCATCTACCATTCGGAGAACAGGATTCCCGACCAGTCAAATCACGTTTCTTTGCCGGGCTTTGTCAAACGCATTTTGATGAAATGTAGATATTTCGCAATTCTCCGGACGCCGCCATCCGGAAACAGCGATCAGGCGGTAGCAGCTGGAGGGGTCATTTTGGCCTTTATTGCCGTCTGATTAGAATTTTCTGCAGTCTACAGATGAGTTTGATGCAGCCTAGAAGCTCAATCGGGCATTTTGGATAGCGCCGCAGCGTCGCCAGCATCACAAAGCTGCGCTATCCATTGGCACCAATTGCGATACTCGCTGCCAACATTTCAGTTCAGCCCACAGATTGCTCCCGCTTCCATGTCCAGATCAGCAGAAGAAGACCGGTGATGATGCCGATGGCAAAGCCCGAGAGCATCCACGGATTAACAAACCACTGCTCGCCCCATTTGAACTCTCCACTCATGATGTTTGCCCATCCCCTGAAATGCTGTGTCGAAGCGGCCGTCAGACCGAACACCGCAAAGACGGCGGATAGATAGCGCACCAGCCAGTGCGCTGGATTTGGCAGCATGAGCAACAAGCCGAGCAGGCCGATAACGGTGCGCTGGCTCCGGCAAAAAGGGCATTCATAGACGAGCCCCGCAAGGTCGATTGTCCATGTCAGGACGGCGATGGCAATCGCCACAGCGCCGACAATCCTGCGATGCCGCAGCAGCAAATCTGGCAACCTGTCGAACACGATCAATCCCTCCCTCTATCGGTCGATAGAAGTTCAGCACGCCGCAGGCGCCCTCGCAAGCACAGCCCGCGCCCCGAGGACCTTCAAAGCTCGAGCTGTTCTACCGCAACATATTTGCGATCACCGCGTCAAAGCGTCGATAATAGCCGATAGCGCCTGCTTCGCCTTGGCCCGCATCTCATCGTCTGTCGCATCCTGGATAGGATGCGGCACAAGAACATACCGGGCGTCCGGCATACCGAGCGCGCTCCGCTGGAAATTGGCAGCTTCTTCGAACTCTGATGAAGCGATGGAGACCGATGGGATTCCCTGGATTTCAAACCAGACTGTGTCGTGCAGACTGCACGTCGTACAGGAACCTCAATCAGCCAGCGCTTCGACCAGATAGTCGACCTGGCCAGCGATGTCGCGACGCAGGTCATCGGGGCATGGCTTGGTGAAAGTGGGCTTGGCGAAGCGCTTCACGGTGATCGCTGGCGCGGCCGCCTTCAGCTGCCGCTCGAGTTCGTCGAGCAGGACGTTGCCGCGGGGCTTGCGGATGTCGAGCAGGCCAACCGTGCCGCTCAAGCTTCCGGCGCGCGCCGTGACCTGACGCGAGACGGGCTTTCGCTCATCGGTCGGATCGAGAATTATTGTCATCTTTCACCCTTCTTCTGCGAACGTCGGTACAATCATACATGTTCGCGCCTCCCGCTCTACCCCAAATCGATCTTGCGCGAGACCGACTGAGACCCGATTTCCCCCGTCGCCCAGCCATGAAAGGCGGAGCTGAACTTGCCAGCGTCTGAACCGGCCACAACGATGTGGATATATTCCTTCCCTGCAAATTTCGGCGCAGGGGTTTTGAGCTTCTCGGCCCCCATTTTCACGGCAGTCGCTCTGGAGATACCGGCTCCGGATGTATCGCTTGCAACCATTTCGCTCAGCGGCCGCATCGTGACTTCCTGAATACGCGCGCGCAGCTGCGCCTTGGTGTAGGGGCCCTCACTCATCAGCGTATCGATATGCTCCGGGCAAACGACGAGCAGCGCGTCGATGGGCATGTTCCTCAGCTTTGGCAGAAACACCCCTTCCAGCCCGAGGCCGATCGAGCCCGCAACCTCCTGAGGCGCCCGCGATTCCTGGTCGACGATGTGAACCGGCCCGCCCGTCATCGCAAAGACCGTTACGACCGAATCTTCCTTGTTGAACCCACGCTCGACATGCAGCGGCGGCCAGGGAGAACGTTCCTCGTTCTCGGCAAAGCACATCGTGTATTTCATCGGGTTACCAAGCGTGGAGCGCTCCACCCCGCCTGGTTTTCCGCCGCCGACATTGCCGACGATCAGGCGCAGCGCCCGCCCGATTGTGGCATTGGCGCGATTGCCCGAACCGAGCGCGCCGAGGCCCTTGTTCATGCCGATCCTGTCGCGGATTGGCCCATTGACGACAATCACCGGCGCCGCCCCCATCGTCGTCGCTGTCACGCCGTGGATATTGAACTCGTCCGTACACACCGCTTCCAGGGCTGCAATAAGAACCGGCATGTATTCCGGTTTGCAGCCGGCCATCACCGCATTGATGGCGATCTTTTCTGTCGTCGCCTCTCCCATGTTCGGCGGAACAACCGCAATCACGTCCTGCGGCGCGCGGTGGGTGCCCGACAACATTTTCAGGACGCGTTCGGGTGTCGGCGGCACCAGCGGCAAGCCATCGGAAAAGCCCTGATCGAACATGAATTCGATCACATCATCGGCTTCGGCAATCTCGATACGGCGGGCCAGGAGGGACTGACCATCGGCAGCGGCGCGCAGCTTGTCATGGACTTCCGGATAAAGGTGCCGCGATCCGCATCCGGGGCGCCAGGGGGGCAGGCTCGCCCAGTCGATGTGCGCCACCGGCAGGCCGAGGCTCGCCGAAAGGTCTGCGTTGAGCTTTTCCCATTCCGGCCGCACGAACCCTTCGAAATGCTCTCTTACGGTGCCATCTGCGTCCATCCAGAATACAGAGGGCACAATCTCGATGTCCCAGTCGAACGAAGCCTGACAGCTTGTGTCGTCGAGGACAGGAAAGGTCAGGCTATGCCGCGCGCTGAAGACCGCATTGTCCTCGCCAGACTGGGCCGGCATCAGCACCTGAATTTTGTCGCCATACGCCTTGTGAAGCGCCTCCACCACAGGCGCTGCGGTGTTGCAGGTCTCGCAGTCTTCCTTGACGAATACGATGAGGGAGGCGCCGCCTGTTGGAAAGGCATGCTGGCTTCCCGACAAAGACGCGAGGGAAAAGGCCGGCTTTGTTTCGGTCATTGAGTTTCTCCTTCGTCTTTTGGCGGCCTATTGGTGGCCCATAGCCGCATTTGTCCAGAGCAGCGCCCGCTGGCGGAGGTGGATGGGAATCGAACCCACCACACGCCTTGCCGGCGTGTCCATAGTTTTGAAGACCAGGGAAGCCACCAGACTCCAGTCACCTCCAGAAGCGCAACACTAGCGGCGCCGGGGGCTGCGTCAAACATCATACCATGCAGCGTGTATCACCCTGCCGCTGGGTAATGCCGGCCGCGTCGAGATACTCCAGCAGCGGGACAATATGCTTGCGGCTGGTCTTCAGGGCTTCGCGCGCTTCTCCGGTCGTAAAAGCCGTTTCGCCCGGAAAGCCCGTTCTCAGCATCTGTATTGCGGACGAGACCGCTTCTGCGTGCAACCAGATCGTCTGCTTCAGCGAGACATTGCTCAGCCGGATTACCTCGCCCCTCTCAACCAGCAGCTCGAGCAACTCCGCATCTTCGGGGCTCCTGATCAGCGCCGCTGTCCCTGACGGCGTCAGTCCGTCTGCCTGGAGCTGGCGGGCAAGCCCGTGCATCCGCGCCGTCTGGTCCGGGGTAAGGTTTGCCGCCGCGTCATGGATGGCAAGCGCCACACCGCCGCCGGAAAGCCGGATCACGCCCGCAGCGGCGAGGCTTTCCTCGACGTGGAGGTTGAGCAGAAGGGACACGTGCCCGGCCAATATCTCCGAACGCGGCGCCTGGGGTCTCAACCTGTGCTCGGCGTGATAGGCGCAAAGGCGTGCCAGGTAGGCGTCCCGCGCTTCAGCCACGACAGCCGCCGGCGAGACAAACCCGTCCGCGATTTGCGTGAAGGCCTCACCGAGACTTGCCCGCACCGAGGCTTCCGGCGCCCGTGCCAGCCGGCAGACATCACCGAGGCGCGCGACGCCGCCCTGCTCGGCAGCCAGGGCAGCGGCCAGAGCGAGCGTATCACCGCGATAAGCCGCCTCAAGGGTTGCAAGCCGTAAGGCTTTGCTGGCCGTCAGAGGGGTTGCCGCCGGATCAAGGATAATTGCGCCGCCCAGTGTCTGGCTCGGAGACAGGCTGCGCAGGACAGCGCGCTGACCCGCGAAAGCGGCGGCGGGCGCCGTAAACCGCAGTTGGGCAAATCCGGTCTCGCCAGGACTGACCTCTTTGCGGCCAAGCAGACGGAGCGTCGCCACCCCGTTCCCCGTTCCATACAGCACACGGATTTCCTCCATGTGACGAACAGGACGGCCTGCTCTGGCAGAAACAGAAATCGCAGCGTCAAGGTTGAGCGATGCTGCGCCAGCGTCCGCCGCATGAACGACATCCCCCGGTTTGATTTTGGAAGCCGCCACGCCCCGCAGGTTCAGCGCGGTACGCTCACCCGGCTGCGCCATTGATACAGTCTCACCGCGCACCTCGATCCGCCGGATCGTCACTATCTCGCCTGAGGGCGCAAGCAAGAGTTCGTCCGCGGGCTTCAGCGACCTGCCGAGCAGTGTGCCGGTCACCACCGTGCCGTGACCCTCGGCGACAAACACCCGGTCTATGGCGAGGAAGGCGCCAGCGGGTCCGGCGCCTGCCGGAAGCGCGGCAAGACCCCGCAGCGCTGCGGCAATATCTTCAAGGCCTTCGCCGGTCACAGCCGAGCAGAATATCAGCGGCGCGTCGCGGAATGCGGTTCCCGCCAACGCCGCCTGCAGGGCCACTTTCCGGCCGGGCCGCTCAGAAGGCGCCACTAGGTCTGCCTTGCTCAATACGACGATCCCGGCATGGATACCGAGCGTTTCTATGACCGCGATGTGTTCGAGTGTCTGCGCCTCGACCCCTTCGGCGGCGGAGACCACCAGCGCCGCGCTGCGGGCGCCCGCCGCGCCGCCGACCATCGCACGAATGAAGTTCTGGTGGCCGGGTGCATCGACCAGATCAATGTTGGCATCGCCGCCCTTCAAATAGGCAAATCCGGAGGTAATGGAGAGGCCCCTCGCCTTTTCTTCAGGAAGCCTGTCGGTTTCTATCCCGGTCAGCGCGCCCACCAGCGAAGTCTTGCCATGGTCGACATGCCCGATCACGATGACAGGGCAAGACTTCACCGGAGGGCCACCTGGCGAAAGGCTTCCACAATCCCGGGAAGATCTCCATCGATCAGCGTACGAACATCCATAACGAACCGGTCTTCCCGGATCATGCCGATGACGGGCGGGCGCGCAGCGCGCAGAGCCGCCGCGAGCGCATCGGGCGAGAGATGCGGCACTATCACTGTAACCGCACAGCTCTCGAGGTTTTGCTGCGGCAGGGAGCCACCCCCGACATAGGCCCTGCTCGGAATGCACATAACATCCACGATGCCGGCGACGGTGAGCTCCCCGGCAAGCCGGCGCGCCCGCGCTTCGATCTCCTCCACAGGCTGGGAGATGGCGCGCAGAACCGGCACTTTCTGAAACGGGTCATGCGGCGCCCGGTAAAGGCGCAAAGTTGCCTCCAGCGCTGCGAGCGAAAGCTTGTCGATGCGCACGGCCCGGCAGAGGGGATGTTTTTTAAGGCTGACAATTATGTCAGCGCGTCCTGCAATAATCCCGCATTGGGGCCCGCCGAGAAGTTTGTCGCCGGAAAACATCACGACATCCACTCCGGATTTGAGCACATCAGAAACAACCGGTTCGTCATTCAGACCATACGGCGACAGGTCGACCAGAACGCCGCTTCCAAGGTCTTCCATCAAGATCGTGCCCGTCTCACGCGCCAGCGAAGCAAGTTCTTCGCGCTGCGGCGCATGGGTAAATCCGACGATCTGGTAGTTGCTGGTATGGCTCTTCAGAAGTACAGCCGTCTCGGCATCGATCGCCTGGGCATAATCGGATGCGCGCGTCTTGTTGGTGGCGCCCACCTCCTTTAGCGTCGCGCCGCTCTGCTGGATCACATCCGGCAAGCGGAAGGAGCCGCCGATCTCGATCAGTTCGCCCCGGGATGCGATGACTTTTCGCCCCTGGGCGGTCGCCATCAGGCTGAGGAGGACGGCCGCCGCGCAATTGTTCACGACCAGTGCCGCCTCCGCGCCGGTCAGCTCGCAGATCAGCGCTTCAACGTGCGCGTATCGCGAGCCGCGCCTGCCTGTGGCAAGATCAAGCTCGAGATTGGACGCATGCGCGCCAGCGGCCTGCACAGCGGCCATCGCCTCAGGCGCCAGACGGGCCCGGCCGAGATTTGTGTGGATAATAATGCCGGTTGCATTGATTGCGGCCACCAGGTTTGGCCTTCGCCGCGCTTCGATGCCGGCCATAACGCCGCTCACAAAACCTGCGCTCTCAAAGTCCGGCAGGCTGTCCATGTGGCCAGCCTGAACCCCTTTTCGAACCTCCTGCAAGGCTGCCCGCAGCGCATCGGCGACTTCTTCGCGTGAATAGCGCTCCAGCAAACTCGCCATCGCCGCGGTGCTGAGAAGCGCGTCCAGCTGAGGCAGATGTCTCAAGAGATTGCCCATGCGCGGCCCTCACACTGCCAAGCCCAACTGTAGGCGCAGACCGCGCCGGATCAATACATGACGCCGGGGCGCCGCCCGGGCCCGGCCAGCCACGCGCGCTGGCGCTGACAGCCACACTCCCCTAAAGATCGCAACCTTATTGGCAAAGGCATCCGACGCACATGCACCCTGACTGGCCCCTTTCGAGAGACCTTGTCCTCATCGGCGGCGGGCATACCCATGCGCTTGTCCTGCGCAAATGGGGAATGAACCCTTTGCCAGGCGCGCGGGTCACGCTGATCAATCCGGGCGCGGCCAGCCCTTATACCGGCATGCTCCCCGGCCACATTGCGGGTCACTACACGCGCGATGAACTCGATATCGATCTGGTGCGCCTGGCACGGTTTGCGGGTGCCCGGATCGTATTCGATACCGCCTGCGGCCTGGACCTGATGGCCAAGCGGGTCCACCTCACCGGGCGCCCGCCCATCCGCTACGATGTCGTCTCGATCGACATCGGCGCTACCGCAGAACTGCCCGGTATCGAGGGCTTCACCCAGCATGCCCATTCGGTCAAACCCCTCGGCCTTTTTGCAAGCGCCTGGCAATCCTTTCTCGAGAAGGCGGCGATGCAGGGCAGACCCGCAGACTGCGCCGTGATCGGCGGCGGGGTTGCGGGCGTTGAGCTTGCCCTCGCCATGGCATACCGGCTGAAAACGAGTGGCCTGGCTGAGGCCCGCATCACCCTGATCGAATCCGGGCCCGGCCTGCTCCAGGCCACCAGCGCCGTAACCCGACGGATCTTGATGCGCGCACTCTCGCGTTCGGGCATAACCGTCCTTACCGGCGCGCAGGTCACGCGCATCTCCAGCGGCGCAATCGCGCTTGCAGGGCGCGAAAGCCTGCCGGCGGATTTCATCGTCAGTGCGGCCGGGGCACGGCCCTACCCCTGGCTCGCGGAAACGGGCCTTGCGCACACAGGCGGCTTCCTCAATGTCGGACCAGACCTGCGCACCCTGACAGACCCGGATGTTTTCGCGGCCGGAGATTGCGCCCACCTGACCCATGCCCCCCGTCCAAAGGCGGGCGTGTACGCCGTGCGCGCAGCGCCCATCCTGTTCGAAAACCTCAGAGCCCGCCTCAGCGGCCAGACATTGCGGGAATTTGCGCCGCAGTCTGACTATCTGAAACTCATATCCAAAGGCGACAGGTCTGCCGTTGGGCACAAACATTTCTTCACACTTTCCGGCCGATCCGTCTGGCGGCTGAAAGACCATATCGACAAGACATTCATGGCCCGCCTGCATGACCTGCCCGCCATGCGCACGCCGCCCCCGCCCCGCGTGCGCGCGCTGGATGAGGAAGCAGAAACCCGGTCAGAGCCGCTTTGCGGAGGCTGCGGGTCAAAGGTCGGCCGCCAGAATCTGATCTCTGCCCTTTCGGGCCTGCCCCCTGCCCTGCACGCCGATACAATCACCGGGGCGGGTGATGACGCCGCCGTGCTGCGCTCAGGGGCGCGTCTTCAGGTCATTAGCACAGATCATCTGCGGGCATTCGTCGACGATCCGTATCTCATGGCCCGCATTGCCGCCGTTCATGCTCTTGGCGATGTCTGTGCGATGGGCGCTGCGCCGCAATCTGCGCTCCTCTCCCTGATCATTCCGCGCATGAGTGACCCGATGCAGAAGGCGACGGTCGCGGAAGTGGTCGCCGCTGTAAGCGACGTACTGCGCGCCGCAGGCGCAGACCTCGTCGGCGGGCACACAAGCATGGGCCGTGAACTGACAATCGGGCTCACAGTCACCGGCTTGCTGGATGGCCCGGCCATTGGCCTCACAGGCGCCCGGCCAGGCGATGCGATCCTGCTGACTAAGCCGCTCGGAACAGGCGTGATTCTCGCCGCCGAGATGCGCGGGCTTGCCCGCGGCAAGGATGTAGAACACGCGCTCGCCAGCATGCAGCGCCCGCTGGCCGCCGCCTCGAAAATCCTCGCCCCGGCCGCGCATGCAATGACAGACGTTACGGGTTTCGGACTAGCTGGGCACCTCATGAGCATTCTGGAGGCATCCGATGTGTCGGCCAGAATTGCACTGCCGGACCTACCTGTTCTTCCGGGTGCTGAGCAACTCTCAGCTCAGGGCATCCGCTCATCCCTATGGCAATCGAATGCGAGCCTTGAGCCGCGTATTTCGCGTCCGGCATCGCCCATCAGTGATCTCATCTACGATCCGCAGACTGCAGGCGGGTTGCTGGCGGTTGTTCCGTCCCAAAGTGTCACCGGCTTGCTATCGGCGTTTCAGGCGGAGGGAGAGCCAGCCTTTGTGATCGGCCGAATTGAAGAGGGCCCGCCCCGCATCCTTGTCAACTGATACCAGTGAGAGCGTCGCCAGCAAGGGTCAGAACTTCCTGCGCGGCGCGATCCAGCGCATCAGGACCAAACCCCTGCAGCCGCACGCAACCGAGTTCCGGCCGCAGGTCGCGGGCGCGCTGCCGGGCGTATTTCGGGTCATAGTGATGCGCCGCAAGTTCACGGGCAAGGTCCTCCATTCGTCCCTCCGCGGCCAGCGCATGCCAGGTCTTCAGGCGGTCTGCGGCATGGTAGGGTTTAAGGAGGTCCAGCGTCCGGGAAAGCCGGTCGCGGTCAGACGCAATATTGGCATAGGCCAGGGCGAGATAAGCTCCGCGCTCTGAGAGCGAGGCCTCCAGCCGGACCTTGGGCGCTGCACGCATCAGAGACCAGAGGACATTCGGCAGGGCTAGCCGGCCAATCCGGCTGGACTCCGCCTCGACAAAAATCGGCCGTGCCGGATCAAACATCACAAGCTGCCGGGCAATCGCGCTGTCGAAAGTTTTCTGAGACGGCTGGCAGGCGTCCAGTCCGCCAAACAGCGATCCGCGGTGCCCCGCCAGACCTTCCAGATCCATCACCTGGGCGCCGCGCGCCGCCATGCGGTGAAGCAGGTCGGTCTTGGCCGTCCCCGTATTGCCGTCCACAACGATGATACGCCGGGCCAGCACCTCGGCCGGACTGCCGGGCGCGTAGAGCAAATCCACGACCGCGCGGCGATAAGACTTGTAACCGCCTTCCAGTATTTCGGCCCGCCACCCGATCTGCTTCAGGATCGTCGCAAATGCGCCCGAGCGCATGCCCCCGCGCCAACAATAGACCAGCGGCCTGTAGCTGCCTGGCTTGTCGAGGAGGTGGCGCTCGATGTTCAGGCCCGCGCGCTTTGCCACCAGCGCGCCGCCGATCTTGCGGGCACGAAAGGCGCTCTCCTGCTTGTAGATCGTCCCCACAAGAGCACGTTCCTCATCGTCCAGAACGGGCAGGTTGATGGCGCCGGGCACATGATCATCCTGAAACTCGCCGGGCGAACGCACGTCGATAATCTCGTCAAACGAAGTGTCGGCCAGATCGCGAAGGTTCTTCAGAACATAGACCATACGCCTGCCTAATTACTCTACCGTCCCAGACAAGAGCCGTATTACCGGCGAGGGAGGTGTCAGGTAACGATTTCAACCTGGCCCTTTCTTGTATTTCCATGATGATTGAAATGATTGGGTGCAGACGAATGAACCCAGACAACCTTCTGCAGAGTCGCTGCCGGCGGAAGTGTGACACCGACCATTCAGGCTTTAGTCTCTTCGATCCATTGTCGTGCTGCTGCTGCTTATCCTGCCCACAGGCGATTCGAGAGGCCAGCACACAATGCGGCGCGGCCAGCATCAGTTACAATGACCCGTCGTACCTCGGAGAACAGCGGAGGGAATCCCGTCGTATTCACAAACAGCTCTGGCGTATCGCCACCAACAGGGTCAGATCTGTTATGGCACTTCCTGTACGTACAGATGATACGAAGGGAATTGCCGGCGCCATACCCTAAGGGCAGGCCGCGCCTCACATGGGCTGGAAGGACAGCAGAATTTTCGGAGGTGACGGGTTGGGCGTTTCGATGGCGAGGGTCGCTGACCCGAAATGCGCTCCGGAGCGATATATGCGGGCCGTGCCGTCTGCTCCCACCCGATGGGCGATACCGCTGACAGCGACTTGTGCCCCTCCCATATCCGGGCCGAGATCGACAATAATGAGGTGGGGCGCGTTACAGTTGTAATCCGCCTGTCCGGCCCATGATCCAGGCATCAGAAGAGAAAGCGTGACTGACCCGGTCTGAAAATCGCAGTGGGGCGGCACGACGCCCGCAACTTTCAAGCGGCTGGTCGTGTCAGCAGATGCTGAGCCGACAATGGCGGTCAAAGCCCAAACAACGAATAATGCACGCATAGCCGCCTCCGGTGCCGAAGCGCTGGACGGTAAGCGGCATGCAAAAAAAATCCGTTAATAAGACCAGCCAGCCTCGCTGGAATTCAGTAAGGTGTCACCTCGACCTCGATGATATCCTTGTACGTGCCTGCAAAAGACAGAGGGCTGGGCGCCGTACGGATACCAAGGATCATTCTGTCCCCGAGCAGCGGCGTGCGGTCATTCCGGTAAACGGTCATGGCCTGCGTCAGCGAAGCGATCTGATCATCGGCCTGGACTTCATAGCGTATACCCGCCAGCCGGCGGTCTTCCGTATGCGTCAGAACCCCGCGATTCTCTGACCGGATAGTCATCTTGTACGGACCATTGGATTGAACATAAAAGCTGGCGTTGCCGCGCGCCCCGGGACGAAGGTCGCCCAGATAAACGGTCCTGTCGGCGTTCATTCCCGCAAGCGAAATTGCCGTTGAGGCCAGAACCTCAACGTTCAGGTCAAAGGGCGTCGAACCAGCCTGACTTTGAAGGCTTCCATCGTAGATATCTGCAGTCAGTTCGAACTGACGCGCGCCCCGAAGGGGCACATTGGTAAAGCTCAATTGTGGTGTAAACTGAATTTCCTGTTCCTTTCCGGCCGGCACCCGGACGTCCTTAATGGCGAGCGCTCCGGGAACCGACACTGCGGAGCGGCGCCGTTCGATGAATTCCAGCTCAACTCCCTGCCGGGACGCGCGGGCGCCTTGCTGGTGGAGCTGGTCCCGGATCACTACGGAGGCAACACAGTCCTCATCTCCATGGTTAGCAATCACCAGGCTGATCTGAGCGGGCCGCTGACGGGCATCGAACGGGTCAAGCAAAACGCCCGGCGCCTCAACCCGGCGAATTTCTGCTTCACATCCGGCGTCGGCGCCCTGGACAAGCAGCGCGCCAAGGAAAGCGAGCCCGGCGAGGTTTTTAGGGGAGAATGATATTCCCAAGATCGACATAAGATTCTTCGCTTTCGGTTATTTTCAGATTGACGGCAAAGTCATCGCCATCGAGCCGTAATTCATAATCACCCGGCGCGATCCGCTCTAACACGAACCGGCCGGTTCTATTTGTAAAGAACGCGTAGGCTTCTCCGGATTCCTGAGATGTGAGGGTGCCGGTAGAGAGGTAAAGATCTCGCGTCTCTGACACCAGAGTGCCAACGATCGTGTAGGAAGCGTCAGAGCCGATCACGATGTTATAGCCCGAACCCGAACCCGGCATCACATCATATCTAGCAGATCCAATGTCATAGCCTGCCGGAAGATTTCGCACATCGACCCGGACAGATTGTGGGACATAAGGCTGTATGAGTGGCACCGCCACCGCGCCCAGGCCGTCCACTTTTGCAACGGCGCCCCGCGCATAACCCGCGCCCAGATCAATATCCTGGCCTCGCAGCGACTTGTGAGGGCGCACAATCGCAAACCCTTCATCGGTGCGCCGGCCCAGGGCCCATCCTTCTGGCGTTATCCCGATACCGGTCGACACCCGGGCAGTCGTGATCTGCTCCGACGGACTGCGGCTGACATCCGGCGCCGCCATAATGTGCCTCGCGGCAATCTCGACGCGATTACCCCGATAAAGACCATCGCCATATATGACATCCGCCTCTGGCCGGCGTTCATACCCAAATCGTCCGCTCAGATCCTTCACCTGCAGACGCGGCATCCGCTCGGCTTCCACCACGAAGAGATCATTCCGGCTGTTATAGGACGATCTTACCGCAGAGCGCTGCCCCCATCTGAGACTGACCCCGATCCGGCCTGTCGCATTCTGGGTGACGGCATCATAACCGACACTGACAAAGGTGTTCACACGCCCGAACAGCTTGCTGACAGATACGTCATATTGTTCTTCATCCGGAACAGTTCCGCGTCCACGAGAGAGACGGGCGCCTACCGTAACACTGGCGGCTGCCGGCAGCTGGACTGACGCTCTGGCGGCAGCGTCCCACTCTCGAGGCTGAATATCCAGACCGTCCCCGAGGGTCGAAAAATGCGGCGAATAGGAGGAGGCTGCCAGCTCAAGGCTCGCGCCCAGCTCTTCTGTCACATTGAAGAAGTTGCGATAAGTGGCCGCGAAGGCATAACCGGTTTCCTGACCCTGCCCGCCCTCTCGCGTGCTGCCGGCCATGTCCACCGAAATTCGCCCCAAGCCCGACGCTGTTGCGGCCCGCAAACCGATCGTGGATTCGCGCGCGCTCGCCTGAATATTCGCGCCCAGTGTCAGGCCCCGCGTCAGGCCGCGTTCATAGTATCCTGTAAAAGCGAGGTCGCCATCATAGTTCTCATTAGGTGTCCGTGTTTCCGACTGCAGGCCAAGCGTCCCGGAAAAGACACTTACACCCGGCTCGATCAGTCCGTCACTGCCAAACAGGGAGAGCGAGGCCACCTGCTGGCGTCCCGCTCCGTCGTCAACATAGAACTCAACATCTGCGGCCGCATCAATGAAGGGAAAGTCCCTGAGCTCATAGCGCCCGGCAGCCAGGTTCAGTGTGCGGATAATGACTCCATTGACGACCACATCGACTGTAGCGGCCCGTTGGAGGTAAAGCCCCTGCTGGCCGCTAGGGCGAATGTCGCGGAAGGGCTGAATTGTACCAAATTGCCGGCTGACAGATAGACCGCCCAAGGTAGGTGTTGACTGGAAGCCGGTAACCGGCGGATCGATATCGCCCGCCGAGTAACGGATGCCCCGCTCATAATCATCCTTGGAGAGAACAACGCCGTTCCGGATCAGCTCGGCGTCTTCGGTGACCCGCACATCGAAATCGAGCGTGAAACCTTCAAAACCTCCCACATTCACAAAACCCTGGGCCGCCGCCTCGACCGGCTGGAAGCCGGCATCCCCGACATCGGTCTCATGGCGGTATTCGGCGAGCAGCGAAGCGGTGATGCCGGCCGCGGCGCGGGAGGGCGCCAGGTAATTGGCCGGATCGGGCCGCTGCACACCGGTCAGCGAGAGGATCTGCTGCCGGGTTTCCTGCTCTGTGGCAGTTATTTCCAGACGGAGCGCCTGGGAATTGTATCGTATATCAAGCCCGGCGGTGCGCAGCCTGTCCAAGCCGACGCGGCGCTCGTCAGGCAAATTTGAAGCAATCCGGCTAAGGACATTCTGGTCGAAGGTCTTTGAGAGGAGGCCTAATAGCTGTTCCGCATCAACATTCGGATCGGTTCGCAGCCCAACATCAGCCAGGACATTGCCCGCAAGCTGCCCATTGACCGAGACTGGAAAGGTCAGTTCCAGCGACTGAGGCGCTTCAGGAAAAGGCTCAGCGAGGGCCTTGCCCCCGCCAAACCAGGTCGCTGACGTCAGAAGAAGAGCGCGCTGCCAATTCACGGAAAGTACCGGTCTCTCTGCCGCACCTACTCAGCAGGCAGAGCAGATATTTCCGCGCTGACAATCGGCTGACCGCTTAATGTTTCCGGAATATCCACCCTCAGCTTACGCCGGGCGTTGGGCATGATCAGCGGGGTTTCGAGGCCCTGAGTGCTCACGGACGGAGGTATGACCGCACTCGCGCCTTCCTCGGTCTGAAGCCGGATGTGAAACTGATCAACATAACCATACGCGTTGCCGCTATTGGTAACCCATATATCGATCTGGTCGGGATTATCCGGGAGGGCTTCCACACCAAGGGACAGATTTGCCGTGGCGCCGGGGGGAGATACATAAGCGGCGGTCCCGAGCGCCATCATGACATCGATCCCCGAATTGCCTTCCGCCCGATTGCGGATCGGCAGCTGACGGAACATGACGACGTAACTTTCCATGACGTCCAGGCTGGGTGGCCCGACATACCGAACCCGGAAAGCCTGCTCCTGACCCGCCGGCACGAGGCTCTGGGGGGGGAAGACGAGAAAGTCATCGTCAGCAGGTTCCCGAACCTCTTTCCCGTCCTCCGTAATCGTGCGGCGAAACACCTCCACCTCGATGGGAAGGTCCACCGGATAGGTATTCTCGAGCCGAAGGGTGATTTCCGCGTCCGTCCCAGCTGGCGCCAGGATGTATCGCATCGGGCTTAAGCGAAACGCCAGCGCTTCGCCTGCCAGCGCGAGAGATACCAGGAAGAGCGCGCCCAGTCGGATGAGGCCCTGTATATGCATGTATGTTACTCCACAAAAAGAAGTCGAGCCGGCTCACCTGAACCGGCTCGACCCTATGTCCGGGCGGAGCCGGATTAGTTCGCCGTCACCACCAGGGTGACATCATCTTCAAAGGTGCCTGCATAGAGACCGGCCGTGCTGCCGGAGACCTGAACCCGGAAAGCGCCAGTCTGACCTGCGATGAAAGCAGACGAGCCGCTGAGGTTGGTCACCTTCGGGCTGGTAAGCTGTTCGGGGCTGAAGCTCAGACCCGACCCGCCACCATGGGAGACGTTGTAAGCGAGCTGCTGAGAGCCGTTCACCAGGAAGCCGCCACTGGCTGAGGAGATCGTGCGGGTGAAGCCGGCCGCGGTGTTGCAGACGTAGGTAAAGCTACCCAGGGTCTGCTCTGTGCTGAGCGTCAGATCAATAATTTCAGGGTCAGCAACCGAATTGTTTACGGCTTCACAGATTACCGGCACATCACCTTGTACGGTGAAAGTCTCAGACGAGTCAGCATGAGCGCCAAGCGCCATCGCACCGGCCGCAGCCAGCGCCAGAATAGATTTCTTCATTTTTTACTCCAATTACTTGGTTTGCCTGCCAACTTCTGATGACAGACGGACAGATAGACTGGAGGGGACACGCCTCACCCCCAATCCCTCTGCGCGCCGCGATGGTTAAAGATACCTTAATCATTGTCAATCGAGAATTGAGCCATTGGCCGCGCATACGCCAAGGTTCAGCGATGCCGCCATTTTGGCCATGCGTCCGTGAGTTGCAATCGAGGCCAAATCAGAGGGGGATCGTTCTTAAATTCATGCCCCCTCCCGCGCGCCGTCTCTGTATTAATGGCAACAGATCGCCGAGGAGATGAAGTTTAGATACCGATCGTCTGGAGCTTGCAGATGGAGGTTGCATATCGGGAAAGTAAAATAATGGAATCGTTCTCACGTGCGTCCGGCGGGCTTTCAAGACTGAGCGGTTGGCGGAACCATTCGGTATGACGAGCGCCTATTTTTGTCATCCACTCGACTGCAATGTCACCACCCCCAGCGCCGTGACGAATCCTTTGATCGGCGGCGGGTTGAAGATCAGCGCCGCTGACTATGGAAACTTTCTCAGAATGATCGCCGGCGGAGGAATACACAACGGGCGCCGCATACTTACCGAGGAAGCCGTGGCAGACCTCTCCACCGTCGTGACGGCCGGTTTGAACCGGGGCGCAATGCCGGGTGTAGCGAGGTCCGACTGGGAGTACGCGCTCGGGCAATGGTGCCATGAAGGCGACGATGGAAACTGTAGCATCATGCAGAGTGCGGGCGCATTCGGCGCCTATCCCTAGATCGACAAAGACCGCGGCCTCTCTGGGATTTTTATGACCGAGTCGCTTTTGCCCCTTGTCTACGAAGACGTGATTTCAATACGAACGATCGTTGAACAAGCCTATGATGCAAGGCTGGCAGGGCTTGAGGAGAATTCGGACTGACCGAATGAATTCATTTTGGCCCACCCACTTATCCCTGTTCCGCGTTTAGGGAATTTGCGCGCACCTCTCTGAAATGATGTACGTTTTATCGTGCCCTCCAGAGGCACTCCCTGATCTTGTGCGGAAACTCCCTGTAAATCGGCACGGAACGGGGAAAACCACACAACACCCTGTTGTTATTCGTCATAACAGAATCGTTGTGCACCACTTTAGCGGTGAAAGGCTGACCGGCGATGGACTAGAGGACAGCCACTCGAAAGGGATACCCGAGCGCTTATGCAATCGCCGAGCCCGATATGGGTGAGCAGCGGGGCTCCAGCAGGCTCAGGAAGAAACTCTCCCCTGGTTTCGGTTCGTCATTTGAAACGGGTTCCAGGGGGCATATGGAAGGGTATGAGCGAGGTCCTCGAATCCTCCGCCATCACTCCCTGCGCATCAGGATCATCTTCTCCTGTGTCATGTCTCGCATAGTGTAAGGAATGCCACCAGTACCGTATCCGGATTGTTTCCGGCCCGCGAAGGGCATCCAGTCGGTCCGGAAGGCGGTTGGCTCGTTGATCATGACGGCCGAAGCATCGAGATGGTGAGCGGCGCGCATCGCTACATCAATGTCCTGCGCGAAGACGCTTGCCTGGAAGGCGGTCGGGAGACTGTTCGCCTGTGCGATCGCCTCGTTCAGGTCGTTATAGCTATAGACTGCAATCACGGGCCCGAAGACTTCCATCGTCGATATCTTCGCGTCCGGCGCCGGATCCAGCAGTACGGCAGGCTGGAGCGTCGTTTCCGACAGCCGCGCGGCGCCGATGGCGAGCCTCGCCCCTCCCGCGACGGCCTCTTCGATCCAGTCGGTTACGCGATCGGCTTCCCGGGGCAGGATGAGCGGGCCAACTTCAGTGTCTTTCAACACAGGATCAGCCGTACGCAGCCTCTCAACACGCGCCACCAGCCTCTGCGTGACGTCGTCGGCGATGTCGGCATGAACGAAAAGCCGCTGCGTTGATACGCAGACCTGCCCGGCATGATAGAAGCCGCCCTTGACGATCGGCTCGATGACCTTTTCGAGGTCGGCGCTCCGGTCGACGATGGCCGGCGCGGCGCCGCCATGTTCAAGCGCCACGCGCGTGCCGGGAGCAACTTTCGAACGCAGCGACCAGCCGACCTTTGCTGAGCCAATGAAGCTCAGAAAAGCGATACGGGGGTCCGTTGCGAGCTTTTCCGCCAGCTGATTGTCTTCGGTGATCAGGGTCTGACACCAGGCTTCCGGAAGGCCGGCTTCGTGAACCAGCGCCACGAATTCGAGACAGGAGAGCGGCGTTGTGAGCGCGGGTTTAACAATAACCGGACAGCCCGCCGCAATGGCAGGCGCGACCTGATGTACGATCAGATTGAGCGGATGATTGAACGCCGAAATCGCGGCAACAACACCGATGGGCTCTCTCGTCGTGAAGGCCCAGCGCCCTTCGGACGCCGCCGTGAGGCCCATCGGAATTTCGCGGCCCGCAAAATTGCGCAGCTCATCCGCCGCATTGTGAACCCCGTCGATGGCGCGGGTCGTTTCCACAATGGCATCAGGCAAGGGCTTGCCACCCTCCCGAGCGATCTGCAGGGCGAGAGGGTCGCGTCTCGCCTCCATCAGACCCGCCAGCCTGCGCAGGATCGCAACGCGCGCGTGCGGCGGCAGCCAGCTGCCTCGGTCCTTGAAGACGCGATCTGCCGCCTGAAGCTTGCGCTCCAGCGCGCTGGCATCGTCCGTCTCAATTTCAGTGATCAGGGCGCGGTCATAAGCCTGCAGGACTTTCAACATCATCAACCTCTCCAGGTATAAGGCCTCTCAGAGTAGATCCGCTCACGCACAATCCACATCCGGCTTGCGGTTGCGCAGTTCCTCCACGAGCACCCGGGTATTCTCGGAATAGTCGATCGCCACATCAACTAGATGGACGCCGCCTCCCAGGAACGCCGCTTCGAGCGCCGGCGCCAGGTCCGCCACGGAGGTTACCCGTGTTCCCATGGCACCATAGGCTTCTGCGTAATGTACGAAGTCAGGATTTCCAAAACGCATGCCGAAATCGGCAAAGCCGTCGACGGCCTGCTTCCAGCGGATCATGCCATAGGCGCTGTCATTGAGGATCATCACGACAAGGTTCAGTCTAAGGCGCACCGCCGTTTCCATCTCCTGCGAGTTCATCATGAAACCGCCGTCACCACAGACCGCTAGGACCCGCCTGCCGGGATAGAGCATCGCGGCCATCATTGCAGATGGCAGCCCCGCGCCCATCGTGGCCAGCGCGTTGTCGAGCAGCAGCGTGTTGGCGACGTGCGTGCGGTAATTGCGGGCGAACCAGATCTTGTACATGCCATTATCGAGGCAGACGATGCCGTCCTCCGGCATGACCTTGCGGACATCATGAACGATACGCTGCGGCGTGATCGGAAAGCGGTCTTCTTCGGCGCGGTCGTTTAGATGCGCGAGGATTTTCTGGCGCAGATCCAGCATGCCCTGATCAGGCTGCAGCCGGCCTTCCAGCCTTTCCCCGAGCCCTTCGACCGTTGCCCCGATATCGCCGATCACTTCGAAGTCAGGATGGTAGACCTCCTCTACATCTGCCGAATGATAACCAATATGGAGGACCGTCTGGCCCCCCGCGTTCTTCATCAGGAATGGTGGCTTCTCGACCGTGTCATGGCCGATGGCGATGATCAGGTCGGCGCGGTCGACCGCCTCATGAACATAGTCGCCTTCCGAAAGCGCCGCTGTTCCCATGAAAAGGCTGGAGCCCCCCGTAACAGCACCCTTGCCCATTTGGGTGTTGAAGAAGGGAATCCGGGTGCGCCGGATGAACGCCGAAAGCGGCTCCACCAGACAGGGCCGGTTTCCGGCCGCGCCGATCATTACCAGAGGGTGTTCCGCGGCGAGGATCACATCGGCGGCTTTATCCAGTTCTGACGGGCTGGCGATGGGGCGCGCAATGTCATGAACCGGGATCATAAACGCGCCGCCTGTTTCCTCCGACGCGACATCTTCGGGCAGTTCAAGGTGGACCGGTCCGGGCCGCTCCTCCATGGCCGTGCGGAACGCATCCCTTACGATTGCCGGAATGCTCCCCGCACTGATTATCTGGCGCGACATCTTGGTGAGCGGCTTCATCGACGCGACTATATCGACGATCTGAAATCTCGCCTGCCGGGCGCTCTTCACCGGCTTCTGGCCCGTGATCAGGATCATCGGCATAGCGCCAAGATGCGCATAGGCGGCCCCCGTTGCCATATTCAGCGCGCCCGGCCCAAGGGTGGCGAGGCAGACGCCCGGCCTGCCCGTCAGGCGCCCATGTGTCGCCGCCATGAAGGCGGCCGCCTGCTCATGACGGGTCAGGATCAGCCGAATTCTGGAGGTCCGCAGGGACTCCAGAAAGTCGAGGTTTTCCTCCCCGGGCACGCCGAAGATATAGTCCACGCCTTCGTTTTCGAGCGCGGCAACGAACAGGTCCGACCCCTTCGGCATCGCATTAACTCCTTATCGAGGACCTCTTGAGAGCGCCCGCTCATCAAGAGAAGACACATATCCCGCCACGCTAAACCACCATGATCAGGTCAGGCCCGTTATTAGTGCCACTTCCTAATCAGGTGGGAAAGGGTATTATCCCGGCGCGCGGTGGCATGCCCGAGCTTGACGCAAGGCCTGCTTGTGCGAACCCTGTCATGCATGTCGTCATCTGAACCAGATATTGCGCCCTGGCTGCTCAGGTCAAAGGTCACGCCGCCGCGGCAGCTGTTGTCGCTCATACGACGCCCTGATCTCATCCAAAGGCTGGAAACAGGCGCAGAGGGCAGCCTCATCATGCTGGAGGCGCCCGGCGGCTATGGCAAAAGCTGTCTTCTGAGCGAGTGGAAGGATCAGTCCGCAAGGCAGGGCGCAAAAGTCTGCTGGCTTGCCATCGATGAAGACGACGATGTCGAAACCTTCATCGCTTATCTCGCCTATTCGGCTCACATCGCCGGCATCGACACGGCGGGCTCCGGTCTGCTGAACTTCGAGTTGTCCAGTGACGGGAATCCCAGCCAGGCGATCTGGCAGTTTCTCGCCCGGATCGAGCGGTCAGGCCACCCGGTTCATATCGTGCTTGATGACTTTGAGCGGCTCTCGCCGGCTGTGAGCCGTCTGGTCATTCCGACGCTGCTGCGGCGCCTGCCAGAGAACGCCACCCTGGTGATCGCCTCGCGTGGTGCTGTAGACATCAGCACGGTCGATTTTGACCATCGCGGCCTGGTCACCCGGCTCGGTCCGGCAGACCTGTCCTTCGGCCTCCAGGAAATGACCCGCCTCTGGAAGGGCCGGCTGACTCCGCGCCAGATTGAGCGTCTTTCTGAATGGACCGAAGGATGGCCCGTCCTCATCCGCCTCCTGCTGACGGCTTCGGATATGGGCACATTCGATATCCGGCATATCGATGAACCCGGTTATCGCGACATGGCCATCCCGGCCTATTTCGAAGAAAAGATCCTTAGCCGGATAGATTGGGACCTTATGGTTTTCCTGCGGGAAGCCTCTGTTTTCGAAGAAATCCCGTTCGATGCCATACAGGAGGTTCTCGATCAGGACGATCCTGACTTCTGGCGGCGCCTGGAATCTCTGGAAGCCTTTCTGGTGCCGCTCTCAGGCGAGCGGTCAGGCTATCGGCTGCATCCGATGATGCGGGAGTACCTCAGACAAACCCTCAGTGAACAGCAGCCTGGAAGGTATGGCGCGCTGCAGGTCAGGGCGGCAAACTGGTATTCCGACAGGGGAAACCATGTGCGCGCCGTCAAACACGCACTGGCCGCCGGTGATGAAACACTGCTGATTGAAATTCTTGAGCAGACCGGCGGAATCCGCCTCTGGCTTCAGGAAGGCCTGATCGAGTTTCGCGCCATTGACCGTCACCTGAAGCCCGAGATCGTGCAGAAATCGCCGACCTCGGCCCTGATGCGGTGTGTCATCCTGATGAAATCGGGCAAGCAGTCTGACGCGGCCGCGCTCTATGACGGGATTATTGCCCGTCACAGAGCGCGGATCGCTGCCGATGATCTGCTCTCGATCTCCAGCACCGTGATGCGGGTCATGCTCGCCGTCTATGGCGGCAACAAGATCAATGATCAGGACGTTCAGCAGATTGAAGATGCCATCCGCAGACCAGAACGCGTATTCGAACATTTTGAAGGCTTCATACTGACATTCAAATGTCTCGCTGCGCATCAGGCCGGAAAGCTCCGGGACGCCATTCAGTTTGCCCATGAGGCGCTCGACGTCTTCCACGTCTCCGGTTCGCTCTATGGCGAAGTCTACATTCATATCCACCTCGCCATGATCCATTCCTTTATGCGCCAGACCGATGAGAGCGTCGGCGAGTTCAGGCAGGCATCCGACCTGATCCGCAGGGATCTTTCCTTCGAGGGCGGCATAAAATATCTCAACGACGTGATCGCGATCGAGGCGCGCCATGAACACGCCCCCTATGATCAGAAGGATATGCCGCGCCTGAAGAATCTTGTGGCCCGCCTGCTGCGGGCAGAAGGGTGGATCGACATTTATTCCGGCGCTTTCAGGACCCTCTCGGAGCAGATCTATCTGGCTGGCAGCCTGGACGATGCGCTCCATGTCCTGAGCCTCGCTCTTGATTTTTCACGCCGCAACCGGATCACCTCGCTCACCCGCATCTGCGAGGCCCAGCGCGAAATTCTGTCGCTCATCTCCTCTGCTCCCCGACAATCCGGCGGAGGGGCTGTGGCGCACGATGCATATGATCCGATACCTGCCCTCGCCACCTCGCCCTGGCGGGTCGTTGAGGCAGAGTGTGAACGCCACCTTCATCTGGCACGGTCTGGAGAGGTTACCCCCAATCTGGAGCGCGTGACGGCCTTTCGCGATGACCAGCTGGCGGAAGGCAACCTCCGCGTTGCCACGCGCATCAGCGCCCTGCTCGCCCTGGTGTCCTCTGGCCGGGATCTTGAGCGCAGCCTCGGCATTCTCGAGGAGGCTCTCGACGACAATCGCTTTGGCCGGGCAACCCTGTTCGTCGAGGATATCCTACGCGCGCAGATCGCCGGAGCCGGTCTGGCTGCCCGGTTTCCGCAGCTCTTCGCCCGTCTCTCCGCACGCCCCCGACCCGCCGCTGGCGAGGCACCCGGCGGCAGGCGCGAGTCCATCGTGACGCAGAAAGAATGGGCTGTGCTTCGGGAGCTTCACAAAGGACAAACCGACAAACAGATCGCGCTCACGATCGGGGTCACCGAGCATGCCATCCGCTACCATCTAAAAAACATCTACGCGAAACTGAATGCGCGCACGCGGCAGGAAGCGGTTCAGCGCGCCGCCGCGCTCGGGCTCCTGACGCTGTCCTGATTGCGCCCGGCCGCGCAGACGGCCCGAAATGCCCCCGGAAATGGCCGCGCCGGAGCCGGAACTACTAATCCTGTAAGCAACCTACTAATTTAAGCCAGACCGGGGCCCGGCAATTGGCACTAGCGTCTGCTTTCCAAGACACCTCCCCTCTTGTCGAAAGCAGCAGATGCAACGGATCAGCGAAAAGAAGCCCCTCCGCATCGGTGTGGATGTTGGCGGAACGAACACGGACGCCGTCCTGATGCAGGGGGAGCGCGTGCTTGCCTCGACAAAGTCCCCGACGACCCGGTCTGTGCGGGACGGCATTGTCAGCGCCATCTCCGCCGTCATCGGGTCCGCCGGCGCTGCCGTCAGCGATATTTCCGTGGTCTCAATCGGCACGACCCATTTCACCAACGCCTTCGTGCAGCGCCGCGGTCTTGACCGGGTGGGTGTGATCCGGATTGCCCTGCCCGCCGCTCAGGCACTCCCCCCCATGACAGACTGGCCCGAAGATATTGCCAGCGCTATCGGCGGGCAGACATATGCTGTCAGGGGTGGCTACCAGTATGATGGCCGCATCAATGCGGACCTCGACGAACTGGCCGTCGCCGACGCAGCGAGAAAACTCCGCGCAGAGGGCCTGGCTTCGATCGCGCTCTCGGCCCTCTTCGCTCCGGTGAACGACGCCATGGAGCGCAGGGCCAGCGACATCATCCGGAATGAATATCCCGACTGCACGCTGACCCTCTCCTCCCGGATCGGGCGGATCGGACTGCTCGAGCGGGAGAATGCCGGGATCATGAATGCCAGTCTTGCCAGCCTCGCGCGGGAGACCGTATCCGGGTTCCGCTCCGCGCTCGCCGAGCTGGGCATTATAGCGCCTTTTTATGTGTCCCAGAACGATGGCACGCTGATGAACGCAGAGTTCGTCGAGCAGTATCCGGTTCTGACTTTCGCTTCCGGCCCGACCAATTCGATGCGCGGCGCCGCCTATCTGTCCGGACTGAAAGACGCGCTGGTGGCCGATATCGGGGGCACAACCACCGATATCGGGGTTCTCAGCAACGGATTTCCCAGGGAATCTTCGGTGATGGTCGATATAGGCGGGGTACGGACCAATTTCCGGATGCCTGACATAATAGCACTCGGGCTCGGAGGCGGCAGTATCGTTACCCCCCTGAGCGACGGCACGGTCCGGATCGGTCCCCAGTCTGTCGGATATGACATCACCACGCAGGCGCTCGTATTCGGGGGCACAACGCTGACAACCACCGATCTGGCCGTGGCGGCCGGCTATGCCGACATCGGAGACCGGTCCCGTGTGGCAGGCCTAGATTCCCAGCTCGTGGAGCGCGGGATCACCGAGATACACCGGCTTGTCGAAACAGGCGTTGACCGGATGAAGACCAGCGGGGACGCCGCCCCGCTCATCCTGGTAGGCGGCGGCGCCATCCTCATCAACCGCGAGATCAGAGGCGTTTCTGACATGCGCACGCACCGCGATGCCGGTGTGGCCAATGCGATCGGAGCGTCCATCGCCCAGATCGGTGGCGAGACCGACAAGGTCTACGCCTACGATACAGATGGCCGGGACGCAGCAATGGCGGACGCCATCAGCAGCGCCCGGGCGCGCGCCGTTGCCGCTGGCGCCGATGCAGCCAGCATCGAAATCATGGACATTGAGGAACTGCCCCTCGCCTACATCCCGGGCGGCGCGGTCCGGCTGAGAGTAAAGGTAGCGGGCAACCTCGCTGCGGCAGGAGCAGACTGAACATGGCACAGACACCTTCCCTCCCGCGCAGCCTCGCCGTCTCCGGTCACACGTCCGGGGACGAACTTGTCCTGTCGGCGGCAGATCTCCACGACTTCGCCCGCGGCGCCGCCTTCCTCGGAACCGGCGGCGGCGGCGATCCCTATATTGGCCGGCTTATGGCCCAGAATGCGATCCGGGAGTTCGGGCACCCGAAGATCATTAGCCCGGAGGCTCTGGCAGATGATGCCACAGTGGCTTTCGTGGCAATGCTCGGGGCGCCTACCGTCCTCAATGAAAAGGCCGCATCGGGCGCAGATATTGATCTGGCCGTTACGCGGCTGGCAGAGCGCCTGGGGCGCCCGATTGATGCGCTGATGCCCGCTGAAATCGGCGGGGTGAATTCGGCGGTGCCCATTGTGGCTGCCGCGCGGCTGGGCATCCCGCTTCTCAACGCCGATGGCATGGGCCGCGCCTTTCCGGAAATCCAGATGGTCGTGATGAATTTCGAAGGGATACGCGCAACCCCCTTTGTCATTGTCGACGAACACCTCAATTCGGTGATCGTTGAAACCGGGTCCGCGCGACGCGCCGAAGAATTCGTGCGCTCCGTCGCCATCAACATGGGCCTGAGCTGCATCGTGGCAGGCTATCCCATGACCGGCGCGGAGGCGAAACGTGCCACCGTGACGGGGACCCTTACCGAAGCCCTTGAGATCGGCCGGGCGATAGAGGCGGGCCGCAAGGCGGGCGACGCGGTCGGCGCCTTGGTCCGCCGGCTCTCGGAGTCGGCGATCTACGGCCATGCCTGCGATCTCTTCGACGGCAAGATTGTGGATCTGAGACGGGAGACCACGGCGGGGTTCTCAATGGGGCATTGCCGGATTGTCAGTCTCACCGACCCGTCCCGCACGATGGATATCCAATTCCAGAATGAAAACCTGGTGGCCCTGGAGAACGGCGCCGTCAAAGCCATCGTGCCTGACCTTATTACGATCGTGGACAGAGAGACGGCCGAGCCGATCCCGACAGAGGCCCTGCGCTACGGGCAGCGCGTGAAGGTCATAGCAGCCGCCGCGCCTCGTCTGCTCACCACCCCCCAGGCGCTCGAATACGTCCATCCGCGCTGCTTCGGGCTCGATTTTGACTTCACGCCCCTCGTGAAGCCCGCCGACTGACTTTGCTCACCTCTTCCATCATTCAGATCAAGACAACGGGGTACCAGACTGTGAAACGCGCTAATATGAAGACCCACCTTCTCTGCTCTGCCGGCCTGCTTGCCATAACGGCTATGGGCCATTCCCTGCCGGCGATAGCTCAGGAAAATGATACGTCTGCAGATGAGGTAAGCCGGACATTGGAGACGGTCACCGTCACGGCCCAGTTCCGCGATCAGCAATTGCAGGATGTGCCCAACAGCATTGTCGCCTTCACGGCGCAGGACATTGAAGATGCGGGCATCCGGTCAACCGAGGACTTTATCGCCCTCACGCCGAACGTCTCGTTTGACAACAGCTTCACCTATCTCAACAGCTTCGTTGTTGTCCGGGGCGTCACCCAGATCAACAATGCCGACTCGCCGGTTGCGATCATTGTCGACGGGGTGCCTCAGAACAATCAGAAACAGTTCAAGATGCCCCTCTTCGATGTCGAGCAGATCGAAGTCCTTAAAGGACCCCAGGGCTCGCTGTACGGGCGCAACGCGATCGGCGGCGCCATAAATATCGTTACCCGTCAGCCCACAAATGAAATCGAAGGGTTCGTGTCAGGCGGCCTCTCGAACGGAAGTGGCTACCGGATGGAAGGCGGTATCAGCGGCCCGGTCATCAAGGACCAGCTGATGTTCCGCCTGTCAGGCTCGTACTATGAGACAGACGGGCTGATCGAGAACGCCTATCTCGGCCGCACGGTCGATACGGTGGACCATGACTATTCCATCCGGGGCAAACTTGCCTACACCCCCAACGATGTGTTTTCGCTGGACCTGCGCGCCGCCTACACCGACGCCCGGGCCGGGGCTGCTTATGACGCGGTCGTCAACAGCCAGCTGAACCCGGACTTTCGCTCAGGAAACGATTCCAACGATATTTTCGCCCCGGCCTCAAATCTCGCGGGTATTACCGAGGCAGACATTCTGGACCTGAGTGGCAAGGCAAGCCTGGACATGGGATTTGCCACGGCCACCTACATCCTTGGCTATACCGATCTTACCGAAACCTACCGGTCGGATCTCGACTTTTCGAATCCCGATCAGCCAACCTTCGGGCCGTTCGGACAGCTCGGCCAGGGCCAGAATCTCTCTCTGGACCTGCTTAGCCAGGAACTGAGATTTGTCTCGCCCGATGAGCGCACCTTCCGCTGGATTGCCGGCGGTTATTATCTGGAAACTGATCGCAGCCTGCTGACTCGGGGTTTTCTGGACCTCACCGGTTCTGTGGACCAGTTCGACACCGGTATCGCCATCATTGACCGCAGCGAAGACAACGACAACACGGCCTGGGCCCTGTTCGGACAGGCGGAGTTTGATCTCAATGACCGCACCGTACTCCAACTCGGCGCCCGCTATGACGAGGACGAACGCAACCAGACGCAAGGCGCAGCCGGTCCCGTCCGGACAAGGAGCTTCAGCGCCTTCCAGCCAAAAATCACGCTCAGCTATGACATCCTGCCTGATGTCCTCGGTTACGCCACCTACAGTACGGGCTTCCGCTCCGGCGGGTTCAATGCGCCAGGGGTCGTCCTTGACAGTTTCGGCGACGAAACCCTCACCAATTACGAAGCTGGCCTGAAGACAGGCTTTGCCGACGGGAACGGAACGCTCAACATCGCGGCATTTTCCTCGGAAAGCGAAGGGTTCCAGTTCTTCTTCGTAGATGCCAGCACCGTCTCCCAGATTATCTCCAACCTCGACAAGGTGGATCTGCGCGGGTTTGACGCCGACTTCCGCTATCGTGTCAGCGAGAGCTTCACGCTTTCGGGCGGCGTCGGGTATACAGATTCCGAGATCAGATCGATCGGCAACGCGCAGCTGGAATCCTACCTCACCGCCTCGGGCGTGGACACTGACGCCGTTATCGGATCGCGCTCCCCCAAGACCACAGACTGGTCAGTCAGCCTGAGCGGTCAGTATGTCCGCCCCGTAAGATCTGGGCTGGATGCGGTCCTGCGGGCTGATTACGAATATCAGGGCAACAAATACTGGCAGATCGACAATCTCGATGTCCGCGACCCGGTGAACCTGCTCTCCCTCAGGTTCTCGTTGGAAAGCGACATCTGGTCTGCCTCTCTCTGGGGCAAGAATATTCTGGATGAGGAATATTATGCCGACTTCAACCCCGCAGAATATGCAGGCGCTCCCTTCGACCTTGGCTCTCAGGCCCGGCCGGCAACATACGGGGTCGACTTCAAATACAGGTTCTAGGCAGAACCCGAGGTCTTAGGGCAGCGGGCAGACAGCGCACAGCGTTGTCTGCCCGTCTGTGCTGGCCCCGATCCCCTTCCTTACGGGCTCAGGACGGCCGATAGGGAAATACGTCGCCCCTTTGGCCGGTGTTGCCTGGTATGGGGTCTCCCTGCTTTGCTCCGGGCCAGAGTTTCAGAGACCGTGTGAAGGCTGATCCAGACAATATCCGGCGCCTCTATCTGATTGTAGCGGCCGGGCACCCTACGTCTCAGATGATAAATGCCGCCGCGTTGAACGATGGCCATGACGCCCCCGGAATGTGCAGCAGATCACGGCACACCCCGTCCGAGCATCGCAGGATGGAGACGGATATTTTTTATTTTACAGGATCTTGCGGGTACTTCCGGTAAGTTGGGCTGGCGGTGCAGTCAGGCTAACGCGAACCCGTATCCGCTATTCGCGGGTCGGTAGGTGCTAGAGAGCGATAAGTTCGCGGCATTCGCGAAGGGCGGCGTCACGTAAGCGTAGAGACTGGCAGGCTCCGGGTAGCCTGTCGCGTCGAGCCCCCGCCCACCACACAACCCGTTTTATCATGCACTCTGAATCGTCATGCGACAGAGCCCCAAAAAAGCCGATCCCACATTGTCAATATTTATTGACTATAATAGGGTGCGCAGAGAACCGGACATTGCAGGGCACCGTCACCGCCTGACCACCCTGGAACCCAAAGCCCCGCACGCTGGCCGCAGACCCAGCCCTCAACAAGAGAGTGTCAAATATGAGCGAACCCTGGTGGCACGGCGCGACGATTTATCAGATCTATCCCCGCAGCTTTAGTGATTCCAATGGCGACGGGATCGGAGACCTTCCGGGAATAACCGCGCGACTCGATTATATTGCGTCACTGGGTGTTGATGCCATCTGGATATCCCCGTTTTTCAAAAGTCCGCAGGCCGACTACGGCTACGACGTGAGTGACTACCTCGATATCGACCCGCAATTCGGTACGCTGCCTGACTTTGAGACACTTATTGAGCGCGCCCACGGTCTGGGTCTTCGGATACTGGTAGATCTGGTCTGGGCGCACACCTCCGACCAGCATGAATGGTTTGCCGCAAGCCGTGCCAGCCGAACGAATCCGAAAGCCGACTGGTATGTCTGGGCGGACGCGAAAGCCGACGGCACGCCTCCAAACAACTGGCAATCCGTGTTTGGCGGGCCTGCCTGGACATGGGATGCACGCCGCGGCCAATATTACATGCATAATTTCCTCTCCGCCCAGCCGCAGCTCAACGGGCACTCTGCGGAAGTTCAGGATGCCTTACTCACGATCGCGCGCTTCTGGCTCGATCGTGGCGTTGACGGATTCCGGCTGGATGCGCTGAACTACATGATGCACGATCCGGCGCTGACCGATAATCCAGCTGCGCCAGAGGATGGCCGACGACGCAGCCGTCCGTATGACTTTCAGCGGCACCAGTACAATCAGAGTCATCCTGACATTCCGGCTTTTCTGGAACGTGTCCGACAACTGCTTGATAAATATGGAAATCGTTTTGCCGTTGCCGAAGTTGGGGGCGCCGATACCGACCGCGAAATGAAGCTGTTTACAGCGGACAGCAACCGGCTTCAGTCAGCCTACGGATTTGATTTCTTCTATGCCCGCAAGCTGACCCCGTCGGTCGTTCGCTCCGTGCTGGAAAAGTGGCCCGATCGTCCGGGAACGGGATGGCCAAGCTGGGCATTTGAAAATCACGATGTGCCCCGTGCGCTGTCTCGCTGGTCAGAGCAGAAGTATTTTACGCAGTTCGGGCGGCTGAAAGCTCTCCTCCTTGCGTCCCTCAGGGGGAACATCTTCTTATATAATGGCGAGGAACTTGGCCTGCCGCATTCGGATCTGGCATTCGAAGACCTCCGCGATCCGGAAGCGATTGCCAACTGGCCGCTCACGCTTTCACGCGATGGCGCGCGCACGCCGATGCCCTGGCAGGAGGATGCCCCTAACCTTGGCTTCAGCGACGCCAGGCCCTGGCTGCCCGCGTGCCCCGAGCACCGTCCTCTTTCTGTCGAGACGCAGGAGCGCGCCTCCGATTCCCTGCTCGCCTTTACACGCTCTGCTTTGGCTGTCCGCAGGGCCAGCGCCGCTCTGAGATGGGGCCGGATAGAGTTTATCGAAACGACGGACTCCCTCCTCGCCTTCGAGCGTCAGCATAAGGACGAGCGGTTGCTCTGCGTGTTCAATATTGGACCGGAAACACTGCAAACATCTCTGGCAGAGGTGGCGCACGAACCCCTGCTGGCTACAGGCGCGGCGGAAGGCGGCCAGCTAGGGCCGTTCGCAGGCTTCATTGCGCGTGTGTAGCAGGAGCGAGCCGCAGATCATTACGGCTGTCCTGATAGACATACGGGATCAAATCTACGAGCTTTTAGTCAATATTTATTGACTTTCTGGGCGCAGCAGTTTCGGATGATGTCGTGAAATGCAAAAACGACAGGGGACCGCAATGCTGACATTTCAAAAAGTGCTGACCGGATTTCAGACGCGGGCAGACGCTCGCGCAGAGCGAACAGACGCGTTCGCCGACGGTATTGCCTGGATCGAAAACGAATTTGTGCCCATCGGAAAGGCGCGGATACCGATACTTGATCAGGGCTTCCTGCATTCGGATCTGACCTATGACGTCCCCGCAGTCTGGAATGGCCGGATCTTCCGTCTCGATGATCACCTGGACCGTCTGGAAGTTAGCTGCGCCAAAATGCGGCTCCCGCTGCCGATCGCCAGGCCAGAGCTCCGCAGGCTGGTGATGGAGCTGGTCTCCAGGAGTGGGCTGCGGGACGCATATGTTGAGATCATCGTGACCCGCGGGTTGAAGTTCCTGCGAGGCGCACAAGCCGAAGACATCATCCCGAACCTGTATCTCATGGCGGTGCCTTACGTCTGGATTCTCCCGCTTGAATACCAGAACCATGGCGCGCCGGCCGTCGTAACGCGAACGGTGCGCCGCACACCCCCGGGGGCCCTGGACCCGACAATCAAGAACCTTCAGTGGGGCGATCTCGTCCGAGGGCTTATGGAAGCAGGTGACCGGGACTCTTTCTTCCCCATTCTTCCCGACGGCGACGGGAACGCCACAGAAGGCGCTGGCTATAATATCGTCCTTGTCAGGAATGGGGAACTTCACACACCCCGTCGCGGGGTGCTGGAAGGCATCACACGCAGGACAGTACTGGAAATAGCGGCCGCGCGCGGCCTGAAAACACATGTTACCGAGATACCCATCCAGGCACTCTATGAATGCGATGAATTGTTCATGTGTTCGACGGCAGGCGGCATAATGCCACTCGTCCTTCTGGATGGGAACATTGTGGGTGATGGAACAGTCGGTCCGGTTACACGGATGATTTGGGAGGCTTACTGGGATCTTCATGATGATCCTCAGCTCAGCGAGCCTGTGACTTACGCGCCCTGAGCGCAGCGCCAGCCGCGCCGGGCGCAGCTCCCCCTGCCCCCCCTACTCCGGATATCCAGATCAGCTGCTCGGATCTTCGCCGCGCGCATCCGTCATCTGGCGGACGATGCGGACCGGCTTGCCGGCGGCGAGGCTCCTGCGATGCTCGTCGCGCAGCTCAATCCGTTCAGGAAGGAACAAACGACAATAAGCGGTGCAGGCATCGACCGCTTCGAGATAAAATTCCTCAGTGATGCGCGCATGCTTGAGATAGGAAATACCCCATACCGCATCGAGAATTTCAATTGTGATGTGGAATTTGGTCTCCGGATCACGGACGAAAGGCATATGAAAGACGGTATCCAGGCGGCGATACATTTCTTTGCCTGCCTGAACGTTATACCGTGTGTCAGCCTGCCGGGTTTCCAAACCCCCAAAACCGCCCAGAAGCAATTTCAAAGCAGCCGGATGTTTATTGTAGAATTGCATGGCCTGTTTTTGATCCCAGGCCATCAGCGACTGCCAGCTTTCAAGGGCTGATGGGTCGATTGGCATGCCAGCAAGCGCTTCAAATGCGCTGAGGTAACGATTGGCAAGTGCGAGAAAGGCCGCCTCCTTGGTCGGGAAAAAATGATACACCGACCCCGGCGGCACGTTCGCCTGCTCGGCGATCTGATACAGACCAATCTCATCAGGACTATGATCGGCGAGAAGAACCTCGACAGCATCTACGAGCGCCGCAAAGCGAAGCACACCGCGTTCGCGGGAAGGTTTGCGAGGACTAAGCTGGCGCTTGGCCGCTGGTCCCACAGATCCGGCCTTCTTCGCCATTTTCCCTCCGTCAACATAGCTGATGGTTTCAACTACCCCGAAGCAAGCCGCCAGCACAACGTCTGCACACCACCTTGCTCAGCTTCGTCAGTTCAAGGCTCCTTAAGTTCCTACGGGCTGACTTGTCGAGGACTGTACCAAAAACTCCCCGATCTGAGTTCACGCACCCTCCAAATGTCACGTCATGATCAGTGGCAGGTCACTCCATAAGCTGCACTTCAACATTCCTACTTGCCGGCGATAACTCCACCGCTTATCCAAGGCGCTATGTCATCAATTGAAAATGTGTTCTTACCCGGCGTCCCGAAAGATTATATTCTAGAGCGTCTCGCCGCATCTCCCGGAAATGAAATAGCGTCAGGCAAATTACTCAGCCCAGCGAGTTCAGCTGCTCTGGCAATAAACTGCATCGGCTGGTTTATCGAACAGGCCAATCTTTTCCCGCCCCTTCCCGGTCTGGAAGGGCTGTTTCCGGCAGAGATCGTTGATGTGGAATTCCAGGCGCGCTTTCCCTGGCGCGGCGGACATCACCCCTGGCTCGATGGCGTCGTGATAACCAAAACCCATTTGATTGGAATTGAGTCAAAGAGGTACGAACCCTTTCGGGACGCCAAGAAAGCGGCCTTCTCGGATGCTTATGAGCGGCCCGTTTGGGAAGGTCTCGAGCCCTATGCCGCCCTGAAGGACGCCTTGCGTTCAAATGAACTGAGATACCAACATCTCGATGCTGTTCAACTGATCAAGCACGCACTCGGATTGTGCACGGAGGCCAAACGCAGGGAATTGCAGCCAGCACTTTTTTATCTGTATGCTGAGCCAGCGCATCTTCTCCATTCTGACAAGGGACGTAGCGCAATTGCCCGACACAGAGCTGAGATTGCAGAATTTTCTGAGCGCGCCTCTTCAGCCCGAATTCAGTTTGCGGCGGCCTCGTACAATGACTGGATCGGGCGCTGGCCTACGGACGACCGGTATCTGGCCGAACACGCCAAAAGTATTTCTTTCGTATTCGAATTATAGAAAAATTCGAATACGCTTCAGTTAAACTGGTGCATCCAATCGGATGCCCTCCGCTCTCTTGTGCGTGCAGGTCATATCTATTCCGCTCAAGGGCTTCGAAGCGTTTTAAAGTAAATTGAATCTCGCTCTCAACCTGATGATCAACGGTCAATTGCCGAGAATCCAAACCGAGACGGCCAGCCCGCGCCAAATCCCACCCGTTTGCGGGGTTTTGGGGGCTGGCTAACGGAACTGTCTCAAAATCTGAAAATGGCTGGCGGTGCTGCGAATCTAACGCGAACACCTCTCTGCTATTCGCGGGTCAGCAGACGCTAAGTCATGAGAAGGTCGCGCCATTCGCGAAGGAAAGCGCCGCGTGGCGATTTAAAGCCTGCGCTCTTTCCATGTTTCCCTGCTAGCAGAAAAGATCGCGCACAGACGAATGAAGACAAGCGAGTTTCTGAAGATTTGGGCTTCACCGGAATTGGGACATCGCCCGCTCGCGTCATTCGGAGTGGCAGGCACGCGTTTTCGGCGCGATTGTCGAGGGGTCAGCCTGTTTCCTGCCGGCATAGGTTTCCGATCAGTTTCATCGCCGCCCGACAGGAAGGGCAGCTGAAGCCTGGCTCAGCGCAATTGGCTGTCCTTGTTGCCGCGTCGATTAATGCTGGAGAATTTCGGCTGCTTTTCGCGTACGGACTGACAGGAGACGCAGGTCCGCGCGCCGATCAGCGCCATTCGGCGAGCCAGCGGGATCGTCTCGCCGCATTCCTCGCATTCTTCGAGTCCAATACCCGACGGCATACGCGCTCGCGCAGCCGCCAGAGCATCCCGCACGCTATCCTCGATCTGATCCTGAACAGAGCCCTCAGGCGCCCATCCACTTGCCATGTTCCGCTTTCCTTATGCCTGTTTGTGGCGAAGACAGACAATATAGGAAAGTGGCGGCGCAGTTTCACGGGCCAAAAGACATTGGAACGGCCTCAGAAATTGCGCCGGTTTCGCATTGGCCGAAGCTTCCCCTTGGCGGTCACACCGCAACTGCCCGGCCAAGCTGAGCCAGCGCGCGAATTGAATGGCTCACCTTATCCGAAGTGACGCGCAGCCCACCGATACCGGAAACGCCGGGCCCACGTGCGGCGCCAATGCTCACGGTAACGTTCGAACGCCCGCATTCCCTGGAGACTACGCAGAAAGTCTGGCGGTGCTGTCAGTCGAATGCGAACCCGTCTCCGCTATTCGCGGGTCAGCAGGTGCTAGACAACGAGAAGTTCGCGCCATTCGCGAAAGGCGGCGTCTCGTAGCGATTTGAAGCCGGCCCTCCTCTTGATGTTTCTCTGATGATTGAAATGATTGTGTACAGACGAATGCATTGAAGCGAATTTTTGAAGACTACGCATTCGCCTGAAGCGCGACATCGCCCGCTCGCGTCTTCGAAAAGGCAAGTGCGAATTCTCGGCGCGATTGTTTAAATGACGGCCTGTTTCCTGGCGTCCCTCGTTTCCAATCACCTTCATCGCTGCGCGGTAGGATGGGCACTTGTCAGTCACCACGACTTCTGGATTTCCATAGCGTTTCATGGCTTTTCTGAGGAATTTCAGCGCTGCAGCCTTGTCCCGCTTCTTGGTGACGTAAGCTTCAAACACCTCCCCTTCGTGGTCAACCGCGCGCCAAAGATAGTGTGTCTCTCCGCGGATCTTCACGAAGACCTCATCCAGGTGCCAGCGCCATTGCTTGACCCGGCGCATTGCCTCTGACCTCCGCTTACGGATCTTATCTGCGAAGTATGTTCCGAAGCGATCGACCCACAAGCGGACACTCTCGTGACACACGTCTATGCCGCGCTCGTGCAGAAGATCTTCGACATTGCGAAGCCAAAGCGGAAATCGGACATACATCAGCACGCCAAGCTGGATGATCTCAGACGAGGTCTTGAAGTAGCGAAATGGTGATATGGCCATTCCCTGAGGCTACATGGCCGAAATCACCTCCTCAAGGCCGATTGCACTGACAATCCACTTGAAATATCGGAACGGCGATTTTGTCATTTTCCGAGACTAGGTACCAGGATCGGCCGCCTTAAGCCCGGTTCCCCTGACAATGCCGGCTCGCACACAAGGCGTCTGAGAATAGTAATATCCAAGATCAGCGTCGACGAGTAGCCGCAATTTACCGTTTAAGCCTCTTCCGATTTGGCTCATCAATTCGCTTGGGACCTCACCGTTAAGAGATAAGCAACTTTGACCGGAGGGAGAACGACACTCAAAACCTCGAAGAGCTAAGCCTTCTATCTCAAGAAAGTAGTTACTCGAGCTGAATGGCAATAAAGAATCAGACTCCAATACTTGGAGTGTCCATACTCCACTGTTCTGAGCTTCAATGTTATTATCGCGTCTGAATTGTGTGAAGGTGCCGTCCTCTGCCAATTCTATTACGTCGAGTTCCAATGCAGAATTGCGCGCAATCCAACATCCAGCCAAAACGCCGACCTCAACTCGACTAGACGAACAAGCAGCGGAACCGATAACTCCTAAAAGTGCCAACATCTTAAGTAACAGCCAAACAATATGTGTCATTCTCATTTCAACGGTTCTGTCCAGCAGTAAGTTTGGCGCATGTTCCCCATCGGCGGGAAGTCAGACCTCTCCCAATTGGGCCCAAGTCCATACGCAAATGATGTGAAACTCGAATTGTTCGTAACGATAAAGTTCAGGTAGTTCCCATTTCGATGAATGTCGACTCCGAAGCTCCCGACAAATTGCTCTGTCAAATCCGCTCCTGCTCGAATATAGCCCTCAGCTCCGAACACGCCCTTAAATCCGATCACGGACGCATCTGCAGGAATGCCTGCTGAGTACTTTTCATAGAAATAGTCCCTTGCTTGATTCGTGCGCCAGGCATCTTTCAGTCGTTCGGAATGAATAGACCCGTGGGAAAAGGTTCTTTCAGATGGGCCTATCCCGGTAAACCATTGACCAGTCATCCCGATTGCTCCAGTTTTTTGGTTTCCGCTAGGAGCACAAGCATATAATTCGTCGGGAATGTTCGAGAGCTGGTTATCCAGCCAGCCGTTGCCATTGTTGTTTCCCAACCACTCGTCCAATTCGAACACCCAGCGATCAAGTGGATTGTTTGGAGGTGCCGTAACTGTAACCGTACCAAGCCTTCTCTCTTGTTCATCATCGGGCTGCAGCCCGAGAGAATCTGTTAGATTGATGGGATCTCCGGAGGCGTAGGCATACAAATTAAGACCACCCGCCAGCCCTATCGGATCGGTTTGTAGGAACCTGCCAAGCACCGGATGATACGCCCGCGCCTTATAGTGATAGATTGACATATCCCCCAGCCACATCTGGCCCGTATATTGGAACCTTCCCAGATTCGATGCGCCGGGCTCTCCAAAATCGCCATACGTATTTCTCTGCAGCACGCCCCCGGAACTACTCGTAATCAGAACAATTGATCCACGTTCATCCGCCACCAGATACCGCCGGGCCGTCTCCGAAACACTTGCTCCTTCATACCAGACCAATGGCTCATCCATCCCTGGGCCGAACACATAGCGACGCAGCACGGTGCCACTTTCGCTATACTCCGCGATGGGGTGAACGCCGTCATAGAGGAACCTGGTGGCTGCCCCACCTGAACTTGCCTGGTAGAGGCGTGAAGCAGGATCAAAAGAAAGGGCTCCACCTCCGGAGCTTCCCGTCAGTCTGTTTGCGACATCGAAGGCATAGGTCGACGCGCCGATCCCTGTCACATTCCCTCTTCCGTCGTGCGCCACGGAGAGACCATCTACTGAGGTCATCTTGTTCTGTCCATCATACGTATATGAGAGAGACGGTGCCTGCTCTGCTAGATAGTCACTATTTGACAGACTTTTAGTGACGATCTGGCCCAATGGATTATAGGCTATGTCTGTCTGCTGATTATACGGCGCGGCTGCGGGGAGCGCAAAGTCCTGATCCGAGACCAGAGAGGCTTCGTTGTAGCCCCAGGATGTGGTGACACCATTTCCAAGTACCTTTGATATCCGGCGACCGAATTGATCATAGTTGTAGGTGGCCAGCGTCGCAGTGTCATTTTCCCTGATAGTCTTCAACGCGCCACGATTGTCATACGCGTACGTGACAAATACCTGATCCGGCCAGGTCAATCTTGTCCGTCGTCCCGCCGGATCATACTGATAACTGACCGTTCCAAACTCGCTCTGCTCGCTCTGCAGTCGGCCAAGCGCGTCCCAACTGTATGTCAGGACCTGCCCATTCGAACTGGCGGATGCTAAGCGGCTCAGATTGTCATAAGTATGGGTTATATCTGCAACGACTCCGGGAGCATCAATCTGCAGAAGACGTGACTGCAGATCATAGCCATAGGATACGTTTTGTCCGTCCCGCATCCGGAAACTGGAGACTAGTGGGGTAGCATTTCCGCCCTCGACAAGATACGTGTACTGCTCATAATCAGTCGTCGAACTGCCGGAACCGGAAAACACAGGGTACCGCACCTTGCGCTGACGGTCGTGCCCATCATACTCATATGTGGTCTGGCGCCCTCGGCCATCCTGGATGGACTGCAGCAAGCCATTGGTTGTAAGTGACCGCTCCACAGAGGTTACGTAAGAAGTTCCAACGCCTTCGTTCACTTTATAGAGCCTGCCGTACACATCATAAACATTCTGGCTAATCCGGTCATCTCCACCCGATGACTGGTTACAAGCAGCCGGAAGGGCGCCATAAGAAGCAGGATTCATACGGATCGCGGTGCAGACAACCTGCTGGTCAGAATTGTAGCTATACTGCGTAATTAGGAGCGCCTCATCGGCAGAGTTCCGTCTGGTGGCCCGGATCGGCCGACCGTAGGCATCAAAGGTGCTCTCTGACTTTATCAACGGGGTAAAAGTACGGGAACCGGTATAGCCGTTTACGCGGCCCGTGATGGATTCGGATATCTGACCTGCGTCATTAAAATTTGTCTCTACGTATCTTTGCTGAAGACTCCCTGTTCCGTCCGGATCTGGAAACGTCGTCCGGATGACTCTGGCCATTTTATCATACTCAATCCCCACACGGTCAGCATTGCCCGGCAAAGGACCGTCGATGAAGGTTGCCCGCCCCCATGAGTCGTGCGTTTTACTGGTCACGGATACGACAGCACTATCCGCCGACCGCTCCGTCACGGACAGAACCCTTAAATTGCTCGGAACGGAAGCACTTCCGACCTCGTATGCGTAGTCGACAACTCTGATGTCGCTGCCCGAGGAGGCTGAACATGCAGCGGTGCTGGTTGTGACACTACATTGGCGCGCCTGAGTGAGGCGCCAGACGGGCGTTGGCGCCTGCGTGCGCGACGTCCCGCTCCCGGTAAGGTACCACGCATATTTCTGCCCGAAAGAATATTCCTGAACAGCCCACCGCCCCGACGCTGACTCTCTGGGAGAGAGAACCCGAACCAAGCCCCCGTGGGAACCATTGTATGTATACGTAGTTACCTGACCGCGCTCGTCGGTGGACGTAGCGGGTTTGGCGCAGTATTTTCGGTTTCCTGTAGTACAAGTAACATAGGAGAAGCTACGAACCATATCCGGCAGTCCGGAACCTGGTTTACTGATCCTGCGAATTTCTGTGACGCGCCCTACGCCATCATAAGAATAAACAACTTTGTTGCCTTCCGGTTGAATGACCTCGTGCAGCAATCCGTTTGTGTCGTAGGAATAAGTGATTTTGATGCCGTTTGTCGCTCCGGCGGCTATTGTCTCCCACTCCAGAAGCTCATCCTCTGAATTAAATCTGGCAATGAGCTTTCTTCCACTCGGATAGGTCAGAGTGGTGCTCGACGCCGTGTAAGCGTATGACCATGTTTGCCCCATCTTCGAAAGAGATGTCACACGCTCGCCGGCGTCGTGGATCATCGAGATCGTGCTACCGTTAGGAAGAGTAAACTCACTTGTATTGACGTCGGGTTCCTCAGAGTTGTCATACGTAAAACTTGCGCCAAGGGACTCCCCTTCAGCATTGCCTTTTCCGGAAGGTGCACCCGTCGTAATTGGCCAAGCGCCAGATGTTACATCAGCGCAGGTTCCAGAAACCAGAGCACAGTATTTATAGGCAAGATTTATCAGGATATCTGCCGAATAACTTACCCTATACTGATAACCTAGGGTACTTTCGATATTGCCTGTTCCAAACCCGTTGCCATAGGAATCGGGATCATAGGTGATTACTTCCCCGTCCGGCTTTGTGACTTTCTTGATATTTGCCAACAACCCATAATAGAGCGTATGCGGAAACCGCACGAACTCTATAACAGTTCCATCCGGCGCAGTATATGTGTAGTCATAGCCCATATCCCCAGGCGCCATCTGCACCCGCGTTAGCGTCGAGACAGTCGGCTTCGTCGGCACCAGATTGGAACCTTCGACATCGAAGTGCTCCTGCCACGCACCATATCTAACGGTCACGGACATATAATTTCCATAGACACCTCCCCCAAGACCGTTGCTCACCTCATCATTGGAGAAGTTTCGTGAGACTGACAGCCCGCCCTCCCCGCCCGGATCGCCGATAACGATCAAGGGCTGTGTCAGCTGAAATGTCCCGCTAGCGAGATCCACTCCATTTTCATCTGTAACAGAAGGCTTTATGGGCCAGTTGGAAGGTTCATCCGTCTGCGCGATAGCCAAACCTCCTCCCCCTCCAAACACAGCAAATCCCGTCGCGATCAAGAGCTTCTGAGCACGCGCCCAGATGGATTTTCGCAATTCTCTGATATCCATCCAGACACCCTCCCTGAAACCTGCGTTGTCGCAATAGTTGAGCCTGGCCAACTTACCCGACCTTGATGCCAATTCTAAAAAAGTTCCCGCTCCTTCACCCTCCAATGGCTCGCTACGGAGATAGCTTGGGTCGTTACCATCCGTCGACAGACTTCTTCCTGACCCCGGATTCGATCCACAGATCGTATTCGCACAGCAGGCTAGGGTGCGACTGAAACGCCGCACGACGACAAATCTCGATTCCAACGTGAACTCACTTTCGCTCAATAAGGTCATGATTTTCACCGGCGGCAGACTCTATGAATTTATGAATATTTCTCAGGCGCACGGGAAAAATTCGTGGATCACCCGCCACGAAGAACGGACTCTGTTCCGATGCACCACGGCTCCTCGCGCCCGCCCAAGCCCATCCAGCACATTCTCTCGGAGCCTCATTCGCAGGCCGCGCCCGCGGCGCCCGCACCGGCTTCCACAGACTGCCGGTTGCCGCTGGGATCGTAGCAATACGCCACCCAGCCAACTGGTAGGCCTCCCAGGTCTGTAGAGGTCTGCACTACCTTTAGCCGGCCTAATGCATCGTAGGCATAGTCAATGTGTGAGACAGAATAAGAATTGTCGACCGTCACGGACACGGTCCCCGCACCGGAGTGCGTGCCATCATTGTCTGTCACGCGATATGTGAAACTGTCGCTTCCGGAGTATGCAGCTTCCGACGTATACGTAATAGTCTGATCGGAATTTAGTAGGGCAGATCCGTTGGCAGGCCCGCTCAGGATTGCCACAGCGACAATGGTCCCATCGCTATCAGAGTCGTTCGCCTTGACGTTGATCTGCACCGGAATTTGCGTGAGAGCCAAAACAGAATCATTTGCTGCAACCGGAGCGGCATTCGGGACAGTTATTGTCGCAACAGCGCTTGCCGTGCCGCCGCGCCCATCGGCTATCGTATAGGTCACCGGATAGGAACCAGGTGATGCTGGCGCCGCAAACCGCAGCTTGTTCGAGACGATCGATGCGTAGGAACTGTTTTCACCCGTGATCGTCAGAGCATCGCCATTTGGATCACTGTCGTTGGAAAGCACGTTCCGATCGACAGTTGTTGACCGTGCCTGAGTGTAGCTGTCATTAACAGCGGTCGGCGCCACATTCGGGACCGTAATTGTCGCAACCGCGCTGGCCGTGCCGCCGCGCCCATCCGATATCGTATAGGTCACCGGGTAAGTTCCGGGCGTCGCCGGGGCGGCGAAACGCAATTTGTTTGAGACCACAGACGCATACGGACTGTTCTCTGAACTTAACGTCAGGGGATCGCCGTTCGGGTCAATATCGTTTGAAAGAACATTGTGGTCGACCGTGGTCGAATGCGCTTGGGTATAGCTGTTGTTGACCGCAACAGGGGGATAATTTGGATCTACGACGGTAATCCGCACACCAACCCGCCCAGAATTTGCAGGGCCGGGATTACTGGTGTGCCGCGCTCGCATGGTGAATGCATAAGTACCGACAACAGCATTCGTGATTACAAGCCGACCCGAACTTGCCGGAGTGTTGGACACGAAGGACGGATAGCCTTGTGTGTACCCTGTCAACCTATAAGCTGTGGGCGCAAGCACAATTGAAAACGAAGAGTCAGGACTCCCTTCCTCACCATACCCATAGTCGCGCAAGTCGAGCACCATGCTCGATCCGGTTTCGATCGTCCTTCTGATAGGAGATTCGGTCCAGGCATAAATCTCCTGCGCGAAGGCAGGAAATGCCAGCATCAGGCCCATGAACATCAGGGCCAATGACCGCCGTAGCTTTGGAGCCCCCTTTCCAGCGCCCGCCATCTGCGACACGAACTCCCCCCCCGCACCCACAACACCCGACAGCGAGCCGCCAGCTACGAACTTCATCGCCATCTCCAGATCAAAACAAGCAAGCGGTTCCCAGATACAGCCCGAGAGTTTTCCAGTTCCAGAAATCGCGCAACCCCGGATTACAAACCAATCTGTGGAATTTCAAAAACCCACCCCCGAGCCACCTCAACTCAGAGGCGCACCCCGAAAACAAATCACCTACAGCGCACTGTTTTATCATTATATTATTCTTCCCAAGACCTCCCTCCTCTTGGAAAACGTCTCACCAAAGTAGATTTAAGGAGTCGCCCCCAGAGCTGTGCAATACGCATAAGCACCCCCCAACGAATCTATCCAGAGGAGCGCACTCATCCGTACTTTTCTGTGAACTGACTAAAATCCGGCGCAGGCCCCGGCAAGTTGCTGCTCGGTGGTTAAGAGGTTTCCGGCATGATGCGCAGATTGCTCCTAGTCGACTGCAGCGCTCCGCGCATGACAAAAATGGCTTGAAAGTGGCCGAAGAACTCTGCCGCCCGTCGACCTTGTCAGCCCGAACAAGCAAGCGTCTCAGATCTTTTTTTTGCGATAATGGCGGGCATCAGAAATGTCAGCTCTCCCAGAATTGGCACGCCCATAGTCGCTCACGCGAAACAGCGGCTGGAATCTGCGCAAAAATTCGCCGAGCAATTTCCTCAACAGTGACGCCGTGGCAAGATGTTAGGGCTGGAAAACTCAGACGCATTCGATGCCCCCCTCCCGTTAGTATCCTGCCGCAACGAAACATTTCCGAGCCATTTGAAAATCCCGCCGCTTTCAAGCGCCCGGATTCACCGCACACGCACGAAACTGTATCCGCCTTGTCTCAGCTGCCCCAATCCCGAATCCGGAAAAGATCCACCAAGTGAGCCCCGACACCCCAGCAGGGCCCTTTGCCGAATTTCCATTCAGAATTGCCAACATCTGCAGCAGAGGTGCTCAGATTGAATTCACGCTCAGGTAATCAAGGGTGTTGCAACAAGAACGGTCAGCCACTGACTTAAATGATGGTGAATACTGTAAATACGGTTACATGTTTTGTGCAGAGGCGATGTTGGCGATCCGTTTCCCACAACGCTGACCCCCAAATTGCGCGATTACTGAGCATCTCTGGTACAGTCAGAAATTCACCTGTGAGTTTATTGCGGACTGCCTTTTCCGAACGTCAGAATCATCTCCTATCCTGAGACTGCAGCATGGCCGGACACATCGTCAGCGTCGGCGGGCGGAGAAGATGTCATGAACCCACGCGCTGTCCGACTGATTGGATTTGCCGCTCTACTGACAGGACTCCCCGCCTGTCAAACTGTGTCAGATCTGTCGAAGCGATTGGATCCCAACCCCAACGCTAATATGATACGAGACGTTCCAGACAAGCGCACCAGCATTGCGGGAGAAAACAACCTTGCGAGCCAGCGTCAGACTGCAGCTGAGGCACAGTCTGAAGAACTTATGTATGGTAGCAGTAGGTTTTTCGATGACGCTCAAACTGCCGACACTCTTGTCCCTGCTGATGACAGTCAGACGCGGGGCGAAAGTTTTGTGTTCCGTAATGCGCCGATAGACGCTGTACTGAATGAAGTGCTGGGCGAGCGTTTTGGCCTCAGCTACTCGATAGATCCGAGTGTAACTGGGAGCATTACGCTTCGCCTGGACGGCATATTGACACCCGATCAGGCCGTCGCAGGGATGGACGCCGCCCTGAGACTTCAGGGTTTCGAAATTGTCGAATCGGGCGGCAATTTTGTTATCGCTCGTGTGGGTCAGTTTCAGGGATCAGTTTCAAAACCCGTGTTTCTTCAGCCTAATGACGTTCTACCACCCGGAACTTCGCTGGCGGTGCTTCAAATAAGATATGCGAGTGTTTCAGAAGTTACGGCGATTGCCAAATCGATGCTTGCTGAGGACCTCATCCGCTACGGCGATGATGCCCGAGGTTTTGTGGTATTGTCTGGGGATCCTGAGCAAGTTTCCGCCGGTGTCCAACTTCTCAAGTCCCTCGACGTTAACTGGCTCTCATCCGTTTCAACGGCGTTGATCCCTGTGGTTAATGCCAGTCCGGAGGAGATTGCTTCGGATCTTGAGCCAATTCTCTCTCGTCTGGGCGGCGTATCGGTCGTCCCGCTTGAACGCCTTCAGACTTTGATGGTGATTTCGCGTCAGCGTGAGAGTCTTGACCAGGCCCGCGAATGGATCGCCCGGCTTGACAAGGGTGCGCGTCCACAACTTATGCGGGACGTACTCGTCTATGAGGCTCGCTATGTGAACGCCGAGGATCTGGTTGCGCTCACGGAGGGTGGCTCTGCGTCCTCCTCGGGCTTCACGACTAGCGCCTTCAATGAACCGCGAAAGACATCCGGGCGTCGCGAAGTGACTGACCGCCCCTCCGAGACAGCTGCCCTGCCTGGGGACACTTTTTCCGAGCCTGGAACCTCTCTGTTTGAAAGCCTGTCCATCCGGGTCGACCCGGGCCGCAATGCGGTCGTTGCGCGCGGCGCATCCGTTGAACTGGAATCGCTTTCCGAGCTGTTATCTCTTCTCGATAAGCCCAAACGTCAGGTCCTCATCGAAGCGACGATCGTGGAAGTCAGCCTGACGGACGGCACATCCCTTGGTGTTCAGTGGGATCTGGTACAGGATCGGCTGTCCGCCACGTTCACCGATACCGGCAGCGGCGATCTGACCTCACTCTTTCCTGGCGTTTCAGTCTCCTACATCAACACCGATATCGCCGCCGTAATAAATGCGCTGGCGGCGACCAGTGACGTGGAAATTGTCTCGTCCCCCCGCATGCTGGTTCTGAACAATGAAACCGCCCGGCTTCAGGTTGGCGACCAGGTGCCGATCATCACCCAGAGCGCCGTCAGCGTTTCCGACCCAGGCGCCCCGGTCGTGAATTCCACGACGTATCGCGACACAGGCGTCATTCTGACGGTGACACCGCGCATACGCGCCGGGGGCATGGTTGAAGTCGACATATCTCAGGAAGTCAGCGGCGTCTCGGAGACCACAACCTCCTCGATCGACTCTCCGACAATCTCTCAGCGCAGCATTCAGAGTGTGCTGGCGGTACCCGACGGGTCCACCGCCGTCCTCGGCGGATTGATGAGTTCAACGCGGTCCTATTCGCGGACGGGGATTCCCATCCTCAAGGATACGCCCGTTCTCGGCGCAGCGTTCCGGTCGACGAACCAGTCTGAGCGGCGCACCGAGCTTATCGTCCTGATCGAACCGACGGTGGTTGTTTCCGAAGAACCGTCCTCGGATATTCCCGCCCTTCTGAGAGCCGCGCTCGTTCGCGCAAGGGGAGCGCCCGCAACATGACGCGGAGTGATGAGGGATATGCCACTATTCTTGTGATGGGGTTGATGGGAAGTCTTTCAATCATCGCGATGGCCTGGCTGAACCTGGCTTCCGCAGAAGGCCGCAAGGCGCTGGCGTTGAGCGAGCAGATTGCGACCGATTATGCGATAGAAGGCGCTTTCCATACGGCTCTGGCAGACGTCATAAATCACCGCGCCGGGGTTGGGGAGCGACGTGCCGCGTTCAGAAGCGATGGCAAAGACGGGTACGTTAGCATCTCGGTTGCTCCGCTCACGGATCACATAGATATCAACCGCACTCCGCTCGAAGATATCAAGACCCGCATCAGCGAAGTGGTTTCCCAAAAGGATCTGGCAGCGGAAATCACCCAATACATTCAGCATCACAAGGACACGTCCGAAGTACCGATCGGCCGTATTGATGATCTGGGATCTGGTGTTACATTTGAAAAGGCTCTTCCCTGCCTGCGCGAGGCGTTGACCGTTTTTCACAATGCGGCGCCGCCCTCGCGGCTTAACAATGACAACGACCTGCGAGATGGAACGCTGATCCGTATCCGTGTCGCCACAGATGGCGATTCTTCGAGGCGCGGTGTCGAAGGCACCGTTCTCCTGACAGGGAACCGTTCAGAACCCGCCTGGATCATGGACTGGCGGCGCATCTCGGACTCAGAGGCAGAGGAGTGCCCAAGTGACAGCTGAATGCCAGAACAGATGCCGTAAGCACGAACAAGGGTTTACGCTGACCGAACTGCTGGTCGTGATGGTCATCCTGAGCCTTCTGGCAGCGGCCATCACGCCGCAGGTCATGGGGCGGCTCGACAAGTCAAAGGTGCGCGCCGCAAAACTTCAAATCGATACGCTGGCCGCCTCGCTCGACCTCTTCAAAATCGACACCGGGCGCTATCCGACGGCGCAAGAAGGACTGACGGCCCTTATCGAGCAGCCGGCCGCCCTCGAGGCATGGGACGGCCCCTATGTCCGGTCCGGGACGTCGTTGACTGATCCCTGGGAGCGGGAGTTTGTCTATGATGCCGGGTCGGCGTCTTCCTTTAAACTGGTGTCCTATGGGGCGGACGGGAAGGAAGGCGGGTCAAAGCATGACAGTGATATCATCTGGCCAGACTACAAGCTGAAGGATAATTAGGGCAGTACGCAATGGATTCCGGCTCCCTCCACATCGCTCCCGAACCGGAGGCAGAAGCGGCTGCCATCGACTGGCTGATCCGGGAAGGCGTCCTCGCGGAAGCTGACATCGCGCATGCGGAAACGCTAAAACAAGGGTCCTCCCGGGACCTGCTCATCATCTTGAACCAGATTGGCGTCCTCGGCGATGACGCACTGGCCGAAGCCTATCACAGGGTCACCGGGCTCGGTATCTCCGACGGTCCATTCGTTCCGCCCCCTGATCTTACCCAATCACTGAATCCTGAATTTCTCCGGGATACGCAGGCGCTGTTGCTCGGGCCGGATGGCCCACTGGCGGTCGTTAATCCGCTGGATGAGCGCCTCCGGCGCGGCATCGAGTTTGCCCTGGGCGTGCTGCCGGACCTTACCATCATCCGGGCCGGTGACTGGGCGAGAGCTTTTGGCCGCTTCTATCCGAGCGAACCCCTCCTGATTTCCAGCTCAGGGGGTGAAGAGGACGCTTTCGCCGTGGAAATCGCTGACCAGGAACGCGATGCGCCGATCGTGCGGCAGGTGGCCGCCTGGCTCGGAGAAGCGGCCGACCTCGGTGCATCCGATGTCCATTTCGATGCCCGGCGCAATTCCCTGGACGTGCGCTACCGGATCGACGGCGTTCTGCAAGCGGCCGCGCGCGAGCCAAAAGCTGTGTCTGCGTCTGTCGTCTCCCGTATCAAGGTTATCGCCGACCTTGATCTCGGTGAGCGCAACCGGTCCCAGGACGGACGATCCACGATCGTTGTGCGCGGACGCAGGCTGGATGTCCGGGTGTCGATCATTCCGACAATAGACGGGGAGAGCGCCGTTGTGCGCCTGCTCGACCGGCCCGAGAAGCTTCTTTCACTCGAAGGACTCGGATTTTCCGGGGAGATTGCAACAGCCCTTGAAGCAGTCTGCAACCGGCGTCACGGGATGTTCGTTGTCGCCGGCCCGACGGGTAGTGGTAAGACCACCACGCTCTATTCCTGTCTCGAGAAGCTGAAAGGCCGCGGCCTCAAGATTCTGTCCGTTGAAGATCCGGTCGAATATCATTTCGATCATGTCAGCCAGGTCCAGATCTCTGAAAAGGCCGGCCGGAATTTTGCCGGCGCCCTGCGCTCATTCCTGCGTCATGATCCGGACGTGATCCTCGTGGGCGAAATCCGCGACAGTGAAACAGCGCAGGTTGCCGTGCAGGCGTCGCTATCGGGGCATCTTGTTCTGGCCACCCTGCATGCGATCGATACGGCCCGGGTCCGCACCCGCCTCATCGACATGGGCGTCGAGCCGTTTAAGCTTGATGCCTGTCTCGTCGCATCCATGGCCCAGCGCCTGGTCAGGCTGCTCTGCCCGGACTGCCGGATGCCTGTACCGGTAACCGAAAACGAGGCCCGCCTGTTCGAGACCCATGGACTTGCCGTGCCGGAGTCCATCTGCCGAGAGAAGGGTTGCCCCGCCTGCCGGATGGAGGGGTACAAAGGCCGCACGGCGCTGGCCGAGTTCGCCCAAAATGGCGCTGCGCCCGATCGCGGCCAGACGCTAATGGCGCAGGGTCTGCAGCTGGTCATCCGTGGAGAGACCAGTTTGGCAGAAATAGCGGGTCTGAGCGAAGCATGACGCAGTTCCGCTACATTTCTGTCGGCCCAGACGGGACCCGGAAGTCTGGCCGGCTGGACGCGCCCGGCGAGGCCGATGCGCGCCGACTCATTTCGGCAAATGGGGATCTGCTTGTTGATCTGCAGGACGTCTCAAAGCGAACCTGGTTTCGCCTGGAGCGCCGGACAGACGTTCCGCCGGCTGCCGCGGCGGAATTTGCCCTCGAATTGTCAGGGCTCCTCAGGGCGGGCGCGCCCATGCGTAGGGCGCTCGATATCCAGTCGGGCGGCGCGGGGCCGACCGCGAAGCTTGCCGGCGCGGTTCTCGCTCATGTCGAGAATGGTGGCTCGCTCTCCGAGGGGCTCCGTCAGGCCGGGGGCAGCGCAGTGATGCTTGCCGAGTTTGCTGCTGCGGGCGAAGCTGGCGCGGGCCTTGACACATTGATGGAAAGTGGCGGCCGGTTCCTGAAGGCCCGTATCGAGGCCATCAGCCGTATCCGGAACGCGCTCGCCTACCCGCTCTTCATCGCGCTTCTGGGGCTCGTCGCTGTGAGCGTGATCACGATCTATGTGGCCCCCGCGCTCGCGCCCACGCTGAAAGGAACCGGACAGGGCGGGTTCGTTATCTGGCTCGCCGGCCTCGGCGCCTGGACGCAGGCGCATATCTCCTGGCTGGCGGCAGGCTTGGCCACCTGTGTGCTCGTCACATCCCTGATTCTGGGACGTGCGTCGGTGAGGCGGCGCCTCGCCGCGGGTCTCTGGTCCCTGCCCATCCTCGGCCCTATCGCACGCGACCTGGACGTTGGCCAGTCCTGCGACGTTCTCTCCGCGCTTCTGGCGGCCGGGCGGCCGCTGGAAAGTGCGCTACGCTTTGCGGCAGCGGTCTCCGGACCGCACCTGGCGAGCGTCTATGACACGATCGGTCAGAACATTCGGGACGGTCAGGTCGCAGGCGCAGCCTTTGCTGCAGCGGCCGGATTGCCCCCTGAAGTCAGGCGTCTTGCTCTGCTCGGCGAAAAGTCGAGCGCGTTCGCCAGCGCCATGCGTCAGGCCGGGCAGATCTGTCATGACCGGGCCCTGCGCCGGATCGACCGGTTCGCCGCCCTCGTCGGCCCGGTCCTGGTAATCGGCATGGGCGCCGCCATCGCGCTTCTGATGCTCAGTATTCTGGGCACGCTTTCGGGCATCGGAGACAGCGTACTATGAGACAGGATCGCGGATTTGCCATGGCCGACGCGCTGATCGCGCTTCTGCTGACCTCGCTCTTTCTGAGCGGATTGCTGTCTGTGAATGCAACCACGCTCCGAACTGCCGTGTCCGGAGAAACACGGTTGACGGCTGCTCTGATTGCCCGCGCGGTCATCGAGGATCCTTCCATGCGCGAAGATGCTGGCAAGGTGGAGGTCGCCGGACGCACCTATACTTGGCAGCGCGATCGGCAAGATCTGCCACCGGATATGAAGGACCGCGCCTTGCTGACCACAATCAGCGTCGCGGTTCACTGGCAAGGCCGGTCGGGCGATCTTGTCTACCGGCTAGAGACCGCAAGAGTGAAAGGACGCGCCCATGAAGGATGAAGGGTTTTCGGTTGCCGAAGTCATGGCCGCGCTGATCGTGCTGTCGCTGGCAGCCCTGTTCCTCGGTGAATCCGTCAGTCAGATGATGGCGGGTTGGTCGCGAACCGGCGAGCGCCTGTCGCGTGCCGGGGCGCTCTCAGAGCTGCTGGCAGATATCGATGCCGGCGAGCGAAAGCTAAAACAGGATGCTGCGCCGCTCGGCGAAGGGCCGGTTCTCAAGATCGATGACGGCCCGCCCCTTGAGCTGACAGCACCTCGCATCGACCGGGGCGCATCCTGCGTGTTTGATCTGATCGGGAGACGCTGCCGATGAGTGCCATTCCTGTCATCTGGCCGAATGGCGACGCACTGGACCAGATCATCGGGTGGGGGCTGAATCGTCTAACACGGAATGGCCGACGCAAAAGCACTGACACCGTGATGTCCATCACAGAGTTTCTGGCAGCGAGCGCCCGCCCTTCCGCCCACGTCACCGTGTGGCTGTCGCGGCGCGAAGCGTTCGTTCAGACCTTCAATGGGCGGTCGGCCTCAGCGGGCGATCTCCGGAAGATTGTTGCCAACGAAGCGGGCCGGCTCAGCCCCGCGCGGAATGCCGACATGGTCATGCTCGCCCGCGTGTCCTCGTCTGACAGGGGCCGGGTGGATCTTGTCCATGTCCGGACCACTGACCTGGATGCCATCGAATCAAAGGCACGCAAGCTCGGGATTGCGTCGGTCAGCCTGAGCCCTGAGGACACACCGGACCTAACCTTTCCCTCACCCGCCACGCTGAGCCAGACACATCGGGAACGACGGCTCTGGACGATTGCCCTGCTCGCTCTGATCGGCAGTCTGACGCTGGCGCTTGCCGGACTGGGACACGGGTTATCTGAAGCGGCCAAGCTGGCTGAAACACGTGAAGCCGCGCTCAGGTCCGAATTGCTGCAACGCCGGGAGGCTGAGCGGGAAATCGGGGCGCTTGGCGCTCTGGCTGCCTTGAAGCCGGAGGCGCGCACGCCGCCAGCCCGTCTTGAGATGCTGGCTCGGCTGAATGAACACACGCCCCAGACAGCCTGGTGGACAGGTATGGATATGACGGGCACGGAGATCCGCCTGACCGGTCTCAGTGACAACGCCGCCGCGGTTCTGACCGCGCTGACCTCCGCGTTCCCCGATCAAACCGTCCGGTTCGAAGAAACAGTCGCGGATACGCCCGAGGGCAAGCAGAAATTTGTCATTCTCATTACGGAGCCCGGCTCATGATCGGCAGGCTTCAGCCTCTGTTCGGCCGCGTTGGGGGATGGCTGGTACTTGCGGGTCTCGTAGCCACCGTCTGGCTCCTTCTCTCTCCGCGTGTGTCACATGTTCTTTTGCAGTGGGACCGTTTCAATGGGGCCGAGCTTCTCGCCCTGTCACATGCGGAGAAGCTCGGGCGCCCGGCGCCACCCGATATTTATGCCGGATACAAGGCATTCATTGTGCCCGTCGGGCCCGATGCTGACAGAGCGCGTCTCGCCGGCCTCATTCAGTCCGCGGTGATCGAGCGCGTCCGGGCTAGTCAGGCACGGCTAGTGGACCTTCGGGAGACCGGAGCGAGCGTTGCGATTGAAGGTCTCAGTGCCATCGCATGGCATCTGGAAGTGGAGGGTGATATCGAAGCCGTGCTGGAGGTGATGCGATCTCTGGAAGACCTGCCTCAGCCGGTCCTGATCGACAGCCTTGATCTCCAGACTGCCGGAAGCGCAGGAGAGCCAGACCGGAATATGCGCATGACTCTTAAGCTGACGCTCTGGACGGGGAATCCCGAATGAATCGCGCCTGGCCCCTCACACCGCTCCTGCTGATAGCAATATCCGTTCTGATCGCTGGCGCGGGCAACCTCATGTACGTCCGACCGGTCATCGCGCCCGCTGCTCTGCCGGTTGTCTCCAGCAATTCTAGCCAGCCACACCAGCCTGCTGACGAGACCCCGCTCCTTATTATTGTACCACGCGGAGACAGCGGCGAATCTATGCGCAATGTCCTGGCGAGATCACCATTCTCCCCCGCGCGCGCGGCATTCAGCCGGTATGCACCGTCGGAGCCAGTCCCGGCTGAACCTCAGTATAACCCCGAATTTGTCGGATTGCTGGGAAAGGGCGACACGGTGCGGGCCATGATCACCTGGAACCCTGGCGAGCCGGCGCAGGTCCACGCGATTGGCGATCCGACCCCGTGGGGAGAACTCGTATCAGCCAGCAGCAATGAACTTCTTTTCGAAGGCCCTGCAGGGGAGAAGTTACTGAAGCTGTTTTAACGCACCGTCAGGCGCCGCACTCTGTTTGACAGCGATGATGCGCAGCCCTGTGACCTGCGCATCATCGCTCCCAACAATTGCCCACGCTGCGGCAAGCAGCAGTCAGCACGCCACCAACCGGGCTAAGCTTTGAGCTATTTTGCTTCTTCTGGGCCATGACTTGAACGTCCTTTTACATATGCGTAAGGAGGCTCTGAAATACGTCTGACTTCCTGCAATTTCCCCGAAGAGCGGAAGGGGCTGGCCCATTGATTTCCGACCTTTGCGATCTCCCGCGTTTCGCTATTGACGATTGCATCTGAGCAACCAGACCGTGACGGCGCACAAACCCGCACAATCCGCCATGGTGAGCGCAAGCTGCCGTCTTCATTGATGATAACTTCTCCCCTCGGTGTGAGAGCTGCTTCTTTCGATATTTGATCTGCGTCCTGAGCATTTGAGTCTAGGACTGCGATACCTAACAGTAGGCCCGCCAGGAAAAGTAGCTTCATGTCCAGCCTCTGCTCTCAGTCTGCGTAGAAATAAACATCGATCCTGGCGCTGTCTGTAGCGCCAGATGAATCGGCAATTGTGTAATTAACAGACTGGTGACCAGATCCGATTGCACCCGAATACCTAAGCGTCTTACCGCCAGACGGTGATGTAAGTATGTAAAAATTTGAGTTTCCGCTGATACTATCCAGAAAAATGACATCACCCGCATCTGGGTCGTAATCATTCTGCCTCCACCCATAAATTTCTCCGTAGAAGTGGGTATTGCCTGGATTGTCCAGCATAAAATAGAGGATATCATTATTGGCAACGGGCGGACTATTCGCCTGAGGCGAGACGGCCACTGTTACGGTCCCGGTTCCAGCAGCCCCCTCGTGATCTGCGACGACATATGTGAAAGTCGCCGCCCCCGAAAACCCATTAGCAGGCGTGTAGGTAATACTTGGGCCCGCCGGGTTGAACGACGTCGAACCGCTTGATGGGGTCGAAACCGAAACAAGCGTTTTATCATCGCCTTCGCGATCATAGTCGTTGGAGAGGGGATTGAAAGTGACCGGCGTATTGTATGCGGTGGTCACACTATCGGCAACAGCAACTGGTCCTTGGTTCAGGATCGTGACGGTTACTCTCGCCGTAGCGGTCGCATTCTGAGGATTCCGAATGGTATAATCAAATGTTGCCAATCCAATCGAACCAATCGGTGGCGCGTAGGTGATTCCCGTACCGCCACCGGTAATTATGGCAGAACCAACCGGCGGCCCGTCAACCGAAACTATCGTCAGCGCGCCGCCTTGTGGATCGCTGTCATTGATGCGGGGATCGAACGATTTTGACGTGTTCGAATTGGTTGAGATCGCGTCATTGACCGCAATAGGCGATTGAATCGATACAACAGAAGTCCGGTTGCCGGCAGCATCGTAGACATATTTGGTGGAGGCGCCAGCCGGATAGTCGGCGCCCGTCAATCTACCGAGCGCGTCGTAAGTGTAGGTGACCGTTTGCGCCGCAGCGACTTCAGCAACGGCCGAAAGTGAAATCGAAGCGTACAGCATTCGAAATGCTAAAATATTCCGCACACTTGTCCTCATCCCGCCCCGCCCATCACGCCATTTTTCCCTGCATCCCACCTAATAAGCGGTACACGTCCTGAACCTCGTGACAATCTCAAAAACGCGAGGATATTATCTGCGCACCTACAATCCCTTGTGAAACCTGCTTTATAAAATTTCCATGACACAGAGCGATTTCATCTTGCCAAACCGCGTCTACGCATCGTCGGAGTTGTTCACGATAACTCGAAAACGGAGCAAATTTGCATTTGCGATTCAATAGATCCGTATTTCTGTATACGGCCATGTGATTGGCATTCAATTTTCTCGAACAACTTGATCAGCGATAAGTTGGGACCAGAAAGGTACGCAATCGGGACGAGGCCTGCCGGCGCTCCTAATAGTTTCGAAACGGACGAATTCGGAGCTTTGTTCTGTTCCTTCGCGCGAGCGATTGCGCACCCTCCCGTCATGACCAAGAACGCGATGAACTTCACCAGTATATCTCTCCACCATAGAGATCCTTGATCACTCAACGACGCAGACAAATCCACGTTGGCGGCAACTTTGAACGCAAACATGATGGAATTCGATAGATTCGAGAAACTCGCAAAGTCCAAGTTCACCGGAACCAGTACGAGCAAGCAAGACACTGTCAAGCTCAGCACAACGGACACTGGCAATGAAGCGACGCTGGAAAAATAAACCAAGGCAAACCAGATAGCGATCGTGAAGCCTGTCGCGCGCCACCCCAGGAACGCGCCGAGAAATAGTGCGTATACGATAACAATTAAGGTCGTGAAATAGACGATCACTTTTTTTATGTCGCGCCTCAATCAATCGCATGAGCCAGTCTTACGGTACTGTCGATTGGCTCTTTCTGATAGCGAACGCCCATACGGCCCCCAAATGCTATTGATAGTCCCGCGGAACATGCCGGAATCCCGCCCATTTGCTTGAAGCGCGCCCACGCCCTCACCGAAGTGGCTGATGCCAAATGTAGCATATTCGACCGCACGCATATATTTCAAAGGACCGTTTCGCCGTAAGCGTCCGACCTGACTGACCTTGCAGCCTCTCCTGATCCATTGACGCTGGTGTGTTCGATTGAGGGCGATGGTGTCCACGATCGATAGTGGACAGACCGGGTCTATCGATGTCGGGCAAGCGGATGGGTCGTTTCTGGGACTGCGCGGAGAAGATCCAGATAATTGCCTACAACCTAGTGCCCATTGCGAGGGATGCTCGCAGGCGTATTCTATCACCAGCCAAACCGTTCACTCACGCACCTCAGGCGAGTAATGATGTCTCTGCTTTTGTCTGCCATAGGGCCAATCTCTCAAAGAACGGCCCCTGGAAAACCCAGCTCGGTTCAAACCCCTCAAGTCCGAGAATGGGAAAAATTATACAAAAAATGGGTGATGGATCGATATAAAACATTCACTTGTTAGTTTAACAGCCACCTTGCAAAATGGTCGCACAACTGGAATGGCGAGCAGATAAGTGGTCCGGTTGTTGATACTAAGCGCTGCATTTTTTTGACAGATTTTTTGTCTGTATAGGAATCATTACTCCAAGTAGGATTTGACCGAAAGTGGCGATGCGCTTGGGGGTCGGGAGGTCGCAAAAGTTGGGAGCGTCCAGTCTACGCAGTTGAAATCGACCGGAAAGGTCGCAGAGATGCGCAGCCGGTTTGTTGGCCAGTCGCCCGGAAGACTGGGACTTCGACCACCTAGCATTTCATCCACGCCCCCTCAAACTAAAAGCCTGCGGATATCCGTCGGCGGGTCGCGTTACCTGTGATCGCTTAGTTGATTGTCCGTATCCGCAACAAGTATGGCTGGAGCAAAGTATCATGCAGTTGGTTCGATCTCTCCTGATCGGTATTGGCATTCTCGTTCTCGGGGTTTCCGCGCCTCACGCATTTGCGCAGGATGTCGATGCATCGGACGTTCTTCAAGATGTTCCTCTGGACGTGAGCCTAGTTGATAAAAACAGGATAAGTATTCTTTACGGCACGCATCAGGGCCAGTCCCACACGGTGACGATTGGAGGCGATGGAGGCGGGTTATCCTATAGCACTCACATCTCGGGCAGAAAGTGGCGAAGCAACGTGGAGGGGGACGTCGATGTTCGGCGTGACGACGAATTGTTCGATGAAGACATTTTGGTCAATTATGGCGGGGGCCAGCAACGTTTCAATGTTTTGAACAGCGGAGTAATTGAGGAAACTGAAGATCTCGGGGCTACGCTCGCATATGATGGTCCCAATGACAGTTATAAACATATTGATGCAGGCGGAACGGAGTATACGTTTTCAGACCCTAATTTGCCGAGCAATCATTATCCACTCAAGCTAATCGAAAAACCCAACGGTGAAAGGCTGCAGTATGAGTATGCTTGTCTGCTGATCGTCTCCGGAGGGGGGTGCAAGACAAAACTGATATCCGTTACCAGCAACCTCGGTTACCAGCTCAGATTATCATATATTTCTGGAGACGGTATTCCCTATGCAAGCTATCCCTTTCTGGGAAGTCCGCCATATCTGTCATCCGTCACAGCGATAAATCTCGCTGTAGATTACTGCTCGCCACTCGCTGTTGACTGCCCGATTTTTTCGCGACAGTGGCCCACGCTGGAATTCGCCTATGGAATCGTGGCGAACAAGGCGAGGATCACTGTCTCTGATCCTGATGGCGCGACGACGACATATGAAGGTCTTCACACTCTGGAGCGCATTCTGAAACCAGGAAGAAGCAGCGCGTCTTTGACTTACGTGAATATGACCGGTCCGGGAACGGTCAACTCGGATGTATCTTCATACAATGACGGTGCTCATGCCTGGAGCTATGGTATCAGCAACATCTCGTCCGGCGAATACAAGATGTCTGCTGGCATCCCCTCTGGTGGAACCCGAAGCTATGTGTTGCGTCGATTGGCGCTGGATTCCTGGGAGAGGCATGGAGACACTCGGCGAGCCCATTATCACAGACTGAAATCCGTGACCGATGAAACGGGGCGCACCACGCAGTATGGCTGGGAGAACAAGATCAACCACAGACTTGAGTATGTCGTTTTTCCAGAAAGCAATCGGATCGACTACATCTATGACAATCGGGGAAATCTCATTCAATCCGTACAGAAATCGAAACCGGGTTCCGGGCTCGCAGATGTCTCAACTGTGACGGGGTACAGCCCCACGTGCACAAACAGAGTCACATGCAATCAGCCTCAATACCATATCGACGCCAACGAAAACCGAACGGATTACGCTTATGACCCTATTCACGGCGGCGTGACATCGATTACACGGCCAGCAGTGAACGGCGTAAGACCGCAGGTTAGATTTGAATATCTTCAGCGGTTCGCCTGGTTCAAAAATTCTTCAGGCAGCTATGTACAGTCATCCCATCCTATATGGGTGCTCAGTGGCACTCGTTTTTGCAAGAGCACATCATCCTCCGGAGGGGTATGTGCAGGCGGAACGACTGATGAGGTGCATACGACGTATGACTACGGATCGGCCGGTGGTCCCAATAATCTGAATGTGCGCGGCGTCCTAGTCGAAAACAACGGCCTCTCTGTGAGAACCTGTTTCGGATACGATGCGGTAGGGCGAATGATCAGCGAGACAAAACCTCGCGCGGGATTGCTTAGCTGCCCGTAAGCCCACGTCCTAGTCAGAATTTTTTGAAACAGAGAAAGCAATCAGGCAAATGGCGAGTGTGATTGGAAAGCTGATGTCAGGTATCGGCGTGGGTTGTATGATAGCCGGAACCTGCGGGGCCATTGCCAGCGCTCAAGCTTCGCCCGGGGCCTACACTACGGGATATCGATACAATCTTGCAGGAAATCTGACCGGCGTCATTCGTCCTGATCCGGACGGGGCGGGACCAAACAAATATCTCGCGGAGCGCTATTCATACGATTCCAACGGCATGTGGGTCAGCGTTGAATTCGGCGAACTGTCTACGTGGCAATCTGAGGCTATCGCTCCTTCAGCATGGGGAAGTGTTTTCACGGTCTTCCGTGCTGAAAACGCGTCCTACGACACCTTAGGTCTCCAGGCAAAGACTACAATTACCTCCGGCGGCGCCACTCTCAAGGTAACGCAATTCAGCCATGATGAAGACAGGCGGCTTGAATGCCAAGCTTTGCGAATGAACCCTGCCGTGTTCAGCAGCCTTCCCGTAAGCGCCTGTTCATTGGGGCTTTCAGGGGCGCATGGGCCTGATCGGATCACAAGAAACGTTTATGACGCAGCCGGGCGGATTTTGAAGACCCAGAAGGCGTATGGGACGCCCCTTCAGCAAGATTATGCAACGTACACCTACAGTCTAAACGGTCAATCGGCCAGCGTTGCAGACGCGAAGGGCAACAGATCAGCTTTTGTATATGACGGCCGTGATAGGCTGCAGCGCTGGGAGTTTCCGTCCAAGACTACACCAGGTCAGACTAATACAGCCGACTACGAATTATACGAATACGATCCTGCGGGAAATCGGACCTCGCTGCGAAAGCGGGATGGTCAGACGATTTCATTTACCTTTGATGCGCTCAATCGGCTATCGAATAAAAACGTGCCGGGGACTGTCGGCGATGTTCATTATGGATATGATCTCAGGGGCCTGCTTCTCTATGAGCGCTTTGGATCGGTCGCGGGGCAAGGGATAACGACAGTTTATGATGGTCTAGGACGAGCAACAAGTTCGTCAACCAATCTTGGAGGCGTGGCGCTCATCCTGTCGTACCAGTACGATGCGAATGGAAACCGTAGCCGGATTACTCATCCCGATACCAGCTTCTTCACTTACACGTTTGACGGCATGGACCGAGTTGTTACTATTCATGAGGGGGGTGGGACTCAGGTGCTCGCTATCGGTTACGACGAGCAGGGGCGGCGTAAAACGCTTGTTCGCTCCGGCGCAGGCGTCACCACATATGATTATGATTCAATATCCAGGCTCTCGTCAATCTCGCAGAATATTCTGGGGACTGCCGAAGACGTCACTCTGGGTCTTGGCTACAATGAATCCAGTCAGATCGTTACACGGACGACTTCGAACAGCCAATACTCCTACACCGGGCCCGCGGGACTGGAAGGAAGTTATATCTCTAATGGCCTGAATCAATATTCAGGCACGGCTGGTACAGCAAGGACGTATGATGCGAATGGCAACCTCTCCTCTGACGGCACTACTAGTTACGCGTATGATTCAGAAAATCGTCTGATCTCTGCTTCAGGTGCAAAGAATGCAAGTTTGGAGTACGATCCTCGCGGTCGACTTCACCAGCTAATCAGCGGGGGGAGCGTCACACAGTTTCTCTTCGACGGTGATGCGCTGGTGGGGGAGCTTGATAGCACTGGCAACCTGCTTCGCAGATATCTGCACGGGCCCAGGATTGACGAACCTCTCATCTGGTATGAGGGCCCTACCGTGGCTTCTGGATTGCGCCGGCATCTGTATGCGGATCATCAGGGATCGATTATCGGTGTTACGCTTAGTACCGGGTCATCGGTTTCACGCAATACATATGACGCCTTTGGCTACCCCGGGTCTGCAAACCTGGGCCGGTTCTCATATACAGGGCAGATCCAGCTGCCGGAATTGGCACTCTATCACTACAAGGCCCGCGCATACGATTCCGCGACAGGTAGGTTCCTGCAGGCAGATCCTGTTGGGTATGAAGATCAGACGAATCTTTATGCATATGTCGGGAATGATCCGATGAATGCGACAGATCCGACGGGTATGATCTCCGAACTTAAACTCGCTGCAGCATTGGGTAGGTCGGGAGGTCGGTACGTGGTTTCCGGCGGCGTAGCGTTAGCCGACAGCCCGGCCCCAGGCCCCGCGGACGTGGTTGGAGGAGCGTTGGCCGTTGGCACGACTGCGCTCCTGCTCTGGGATTTGGGAGACGCACTCCTTAGCCCAAGTGACAACCAAAACGATAGCCTATTAGACGGTATCATGGAGGGTGCAACCAAAGGACGAGAGACAAAAGGGCGATCAGAACTGTGGGACAAAACCGGGGGATGGGATAAGGCCAATGAGGACTTCGACAAAATTGTCGACCCAGATTCTGTGCAGGATCGAGGAGATGGCGTTCGCACCGGTAAGTTGTCCGACGGCAGAAAGGTGAATGTGAGGCCGGATAGTACCGATGGCAGGCCAACGGTTGAAGTTCAGGATGGAAAAAATAGGAAAAAATATAGATATGAAGACTGATGCCAAATACCCAAAACCAACTGCAATAACGTTCGATCGTATGTTCGAACGCTCTTGGGAAGTAACCGAAATAGTTGATAATCGAAAAGGCTTCCATATACATGTGTCGGCATCAGAAAATACTAAGGCCGACTTTATTATAGGATTTTCGGCTGTTTACGGCTATCGGAACGCAGATGAAGGGTCACGTTCCCAATATTGGAAATCTCTGGGAGGATATCTAAAAAGTGGTTGCTATGAAGCTGCTGGCTCTGACTTTTTAGACTGGGCAATCTACGAAAGCTTAGACAAGGAACTACCTACGGGGCTCAGGCACTTTATAGTAGTGACGGCAAATGATGTGATTGATGTTTTAAGTTTTGATGAGCCGGAATTTACTGAGGATGGCGCGGCTGCGTAGAGAGCCGCGTGCGGTCGAAGCAGCGGCGTTGTCACTTCCCACCTAGCTCGAGATTCGTAGAAAATCGCATCAATGAATTCGAGCTGCCAGAAAGCAGGGTTCGCCAGCATATCGAAGAATGAACTTTGTGCGCCACAAGGATTGTTGCTTGAGGCTACTGCCTTCAACAGGAAGCATAAGTTTATCAGAATCGCTTCCCTCCGAAGGTTGAGCGTATCCGTTTTGAAGGTATATGCGCGCTTGAGCTGCAATCGTCGCTTCGTTGGGCACAAGCGAGATAAGCTGCCATAAGGCGGCGCCGCCGGCTCGAGAGGACGACGGAAAGCGCGAAACTAAGTATCCATCCGAAGCACAACCATCAGCTCTCGCAACAACTGTTCGGCCCGGTCTGCTCGCACCGTATGTAACAGCACGGACCTACCCGAAAGCTCTAGAACAATTTCAAGCACATCGTCCGAATGCCGCATAAGTCCGATGAGGTGCTCCCCGCTCGGACCATACTTTCCAGAGAACCAGTTTTTGACGGTGCGCTCGTTCGCCCCTGTCCAGGCCACGGCCGTCTTGATCCGCGCGCGATTTGCGCCAAGCGATCGATTTAAGGCGCCGGCAATTTCGGCTGCATAGCGATGTTCGATCCCTGCCCCGTCTCCTGGGGGAAAGAACTTGCCCTCTTTCGGAAACGACATTCCTGCCTCCTTCGGTTATGAAGTTGATCCGAACTCGTTCCCTTCTTTTAGCTTGAAGGGCCTATCTGCTGATAATGAGGAATTGTTGAGGTGTCTGGAAGGAGACAGCCGACAACGCGCCCGCACGCGCCAGATGATCAGGCACCGCGCGATCCCGTGGTTGCCTATGTCCGTATGTCGACCGACCACCAGAAATACTCGACCGAAAATCAGCTTGATGTCCTGCGCCGCTACGCCGACGATCGGGGCTATGAGATTATCCGTGTCTATGAGGATTCCGGGCGGTCGGGTCTGAGACTGGATGGACGCGAAGCCTTGCAGTCATTGATCGCAGCGGTTTCGGCTGGCCAGGCCGACTTTCAAGCGATCCTCGTTTATGATGTCAGCCGCTGGGGCCGGTTCCAGAATGCAGATGAAGGCGCCTATCATGAATATGTCTGCTCCCGAGCCGGGATAAGGGTCCACTATTGCGGCGAGCAGTTTGAGAATGATGGCAGCATCGGCTCGAACCTTCTCAAGACCGTCAAGCGCGTGATGGCCGGTGAGTACAGCCGGGAGCTTTCGGTCAAAGTCTTTGCGGGTCAGTGCCGGCTTGTGGAACTCGGCTACCGCCAAGGCGGCCATCCCGGCTACGGGCTGCGCCGCATGCTCATCGATGAGCAGGGATCGCCGAAGGGAGAACTCTCCAAGGGGGAACGAAAGAGCCTACAGACTGATCGCGTGGTGCTCATCCCTGGACCAGAGGCTGAATGCGACATTGTTCGAGAAATCTACGCGCTGTTCGTCCTCAGAGGCCTTTCTGAAACGCAAATCGCCGCGCTTCTAAACGCGCGCGGCGTCCTGACAGACTTTGATCGCCCATGGACCCGCGCCGCCGTTCATCAGATTCTGATCAATGAAAAATACATCGGCCACAACATCTTCAACCGGGTTTCCTTCAAGCTGAAGCAGCGCCGCGTTAAAAACCCGCGCGAGATGTGGATCCGGGCCAACGACGCCTTCCCGGCAATCGTCGAGGAAGCCCTTTTCCTCCGGGCCCGGCAGATTGTCGATGCGCGCAGCCAACACCTCTCCGATGACGATCTACTGACTAGGCTGCGAGGCCTTCTCCAGCAGAAGGGCGTGCTCTCAGGCTTCATTATAGATGAGTGTGAGACGATGCCGTCTTCGGGTGCCTACAGGCACCGTTTCGGCAGCCTCCTACGGGCTTACCAGCTGATTGGGTATGATCCGGAGCGGGACTACCGCTACATCGAAATCAACCGTCGCCTGCGCGCCGCCCACCCCCAGTTTGTGGCAGACATCATCTCAGGCATACAAACGGCCGGCGGAAAGGCTGAGGTCGATGCTGCCACGCAGCTGATCTGCGTGAACGGAGAGTTCGCCCTCTCTGTGATTCTTGCCCGATGTAGCGCGACTTTGGCCGGCTCCCTGCGCTGGCATGTGCGTCTCGATACCGGGCTGGTTCCTGACATCACGATTGCCGTGCGGATGGATGAGTTCAACCGCGGCCCCCAAGACTATTTTCTCCTGCCGAGCTTGGACATCACGTCTGAAAAGCTTCGCTTGAGCGAGCAGAACGGCCTTGGGCTCGATGCCTATCGGTTCGACACCCTCGACTATCTCTTTCTCATGTCCCGAAGGGCTCAGCTTGTGGAGGCGTTATGATCGACGACGAATATATAGAGAGCGCGCCAAACCAGGTGACGGTAATCCCCATCGACCGCATTCGGATCCTCAATCCCCGTGTTCGCAACAGGCGCAACTTTGCCGAGATGGTCGAGAGCATTGCCAAGGTAGGGTTAAAGCGCCCCATCACCGTCGCAGTCCGCAAGAATACCGATCCTGCCGAATACGATCTGGTCTGTGGCCAGGGCAGATTAGAAGCCTTTGTTGAGCTCGGGCAGTCAGAGATCCCAGCCGTCATCATTGAGGCTGATGAAAGCGACTGCCTCGTCATGAGCCTGGTTGAGAACTGCGCTCGCCGACAGCACCGGGCGATCGATCTCATGCAGGAGATCGGGTCCCTCAGGAACCGCGGCTACACTGATCGTCAGATCGCGGGCAAAATTGGTGTTACGGCGGAATATGTCAGCATGATTGCCGGACTTCTGGAACGCGGCGAGGAGCGCCTCGTCGCAGCGGTGGAGACAGGGCTCATCCCACTCAATCTCGCCATCGATATCTCTAAGACCGATGATGAAGGCGCCCAGCGCGCGCTGACAGAAGTCTATATGGAAAAGAAGCTCCGGGGGAAAAAGCTCTCCGCCGTTTTGAAGCTGCTCCAGCAACGCCAACGGCGCGGCCCACATATCAGGTCGTCGCCCGCCGGCCGAACCGGAGCGAAGCGTCCCCTGACGAGCGACGCTTTGGTCCGGGCATATCGACAAGAGGCAGACAGGCAGAAGCTGATCATCAAGAAGGCCGAAGTTACGCAAGGCAAGCTGCTGTTCGTCATCGAAGCGTTTCGGTCCCTGAAAAGAGATGAAGCCTTTTTGAACCTGCTGCGCGCCGAAGGGCTTGGCTCATTGCCGCAATATCTTGAAGACAGCCTGACCGCTGGAGGAACGTCATGACCGGCCCTTTCGATCACAAAGCCAAAGTCTTCGCCGCTTTCGAGCAGGACTGTATCACGCTTCCTATTCTCTCCATTCTTCCGCTACGCACGCTGCCGGCAACCCTCAAGCTCAGCCAGAAATATCGCCAGATTCTGGCATCTATAAAAGAAGTGGGGCTCGTTGAGCCACCCGTCGTGGCGCGTAGCCCAAAGCAACGGGACACTTACTTGCTGGTGGATGGCCATGTTCGGCTCGAAGCCTTGAAGGATCTCGGTGTCAAAGAAGTCGAGTGCCTGGTTGCAACCGATGACGAAGCCTTCACCTATAACAAACGGATCAGCCGCCTCTCTCCTGTCCAGGAACACCGCATGATCCGGAAAGCGATCGATCGCGGCGTCCCAGAAGAAAAGATCGCCAAAGCGCTAGACCTTCAGCCCATGAGTGTCCGGCGCAAGGTTCGCTTGCTGGATGGAATTTGTGACGAGGCGGTCGCCATCCTCAAAGATAAACCCTGCCCCATGGCGCTCTTTGAAATCCTCCGGAAAATGAAATCGCTCCGGCAGATCGAAGCGGCCGAACTTCTCGTCAATGCGAACAACTATACCGTCGCCTACGCCTCTGCCATCCTAGCCGGCACGCCGCAGTCTCAACTCGTCGATGGTGCCAAGGCCAAACGGGTCATGAGCGTCACGCCTGAAACCATGGCCCGTATGGAGCGGGAGCTGACGAGGCTGCAAGAATCCATCACCTCCATTCAGGAGTCTTACGGCAAAGACCACCTGCAGCTGACCGTCATCAAGGGGTACATCTCGAAGCTCCTCGGAAATCCTCGGATTGTCCGTTATCTGATGCAGTATCGGCCGGAGTTCTTGAGTGAGTTTCAAGCGATCGCTGAAATGGCTTCGACGATGCCGGCTGAGCCTGTTTGATGTCGTCATTTAAAGGTCAAGTTGGGGATAATGACTTCCCACGCGTCTCTCTGCAAAGGATGCAGCCATTCTGGAGAAACATCACCCTTCGTTCGCGAAATGCAGGCATGGATTTCTCCGCGCTCAAATTTCAAACCTTGCGGCGGCGAAAATGCCTTCGAGAGTCGCGCAAGCTGAATCCCTCGATCAGTCTCGATCGACCAACTTTTATCCCTCCAAATGAGCGATACTCGGTCCCCAATACTAGCGGCTGAGATCGCACTCAACACGGGATCGTCTGGCTTCAATCGACCCGCATAAGATAGATCGACATCTCGCATACTGACGGATTGGTATATGCGACTACAGCGCGCCAAATCGCTGGGGTCTAAGAACACCTCCCGCTCCAAGATCTCTCCTCGCTCACCACCCTTTGCAAAAAGCTGGGATCCACTATTCGAGATCAATGAGAGGCTCTGCTTGGCCCTTGTCATCGCGACATAGTAGAGACGCCGCGGCGCATCCGGATCTTCATTTTTGGAGGCTTGATCCCATCCTCCATCTAGAACCACGACGTGATCAAACTCCAATCCCTTCGCCGCATGCGCAGAAAGCAACATTAGTCCCCGGGGCGCCTGGCGCGTCTCCTTTAACCATTCTGCCAACCACTCGAGCACCTCATCGATCGGGATAGATCGATCCCCAATATCAATTTCGAGATCTTTGACGGCTTCCTGGAGCATACACCACCATTCGTTCGATGGGTGTGCCGCGATGAAAGAGCAGAGCTCGTCGCTGCTCACCATTTTTCCCAGACGTCCCCGGATGAACTCGACCAGCGCCTGCGTTTCGCGCAGACGCCATAGTGGAAGGGAGTCCTCATTGCCCATATCGACGGGGATACCCAGATCTTCACAATAGCTGCGCACAGGCTGAAGGTATTTCCATTGCCGCGCGATGATCGCCGTTCGTTTCCAGTCCCAGTCGGGCGTAAGTTGGGATAGGCGTTTCAATTCATTCACGGCGGCGATCGCCTGGTCCTTGCTTCCGCCTTTCACCCTCAGTCGCTGCACACGCCCCTGGGCTACCGGGTCGAGAGAGTGGAGCACGCCTCCCTTGGGCGCTGTTCGCCGCCCCTGGTCAATCTCAATTGCATGAGCGATCTTCATGCGCTCTTTGGCCGGGGCAATTACCTGGTTCGCCGCTTCAATTATATGCCGCGTCGAACGGTAGTTCTGGACCAAGAATGCCGGCTTTGCCGAGTAATCTGCCTCGAACTTGCGAATGTATTCGACACTGGCGCCGCCAAACGCATAAATATTCTGATCGTCATCGCCAACAGCGAAAAGACTGAGGCGTTGATCTGGATCATCCAAGCTGCGACCGGCAATGGCAGCGACCAACCCATGTTCATTAGGGCCGATGTCCTGATACTCATCAACGAGGATCCACCGATATCCCTGAACGAGCGTATCTCGCTGTGCCTCGGCCTCGACGGTTGTTAGGCCATCTCCATTCAACAATTGCGTAGCCGCCTCGATCGCTCGATCAAAATCTGCGGTGGTCTGCATGTCGGAGCGGCCGACAAAGCTCATCCCCACCAAGCGCATCGCAAACGCGTGACAGGTAGAGATGTTGACGCCCGCAGCATCTTCACCAATCAGAGCCCGCAGGCGCACAAGGATTTCCTGAGCGGCATGGCGATTATAGGCGAGAACCAAAATCCCCTTGGGGTCTTCCCGCCGAACCCGTATCAAGAAGGCGATACGATGCACCAGCACCTTTGTCTTTCCAGAGCCGGGCCCCGCCAGAACGAGCACATTGGTTTGATCACGCTCATCAGAAACAATGTCCATCTGAACGCGGTTACCGAGGCTTCCCACAATCTTTTGCCAAGACGCTGGCATCGTTTGGCGGCGAAGATCAGCGCTCCGATTGGGCAGCCAGCGCCTTAAGAATACGTCGCGCTCCAAGGAAAAGTAGTCATGCGACAGCGAGAGCGCCCTATTCATCGAGATCAGGCCTTGCTCAGCAAACACAGCCATCACATGCGTTTGTGTCGTTTGCTCCGTATAGTGATCGGCTAACGGATCAAAATGTCGCTTGGTGAAAGCCTGCGTGCCAGGGCTAAGTTGAAGCGTCATGGCGGGCCTGAATATCGTTAGCCCTCGGCCCAGAGTGATGATTTCTTGCTCATGCAACCAAAGCAATGACCGGTCGAGCAGCTTGGATATATTGCTGACCGAACTTGCAAGCAGAACATCTGAAGAAAGTGCTGCGCTGAGCTTTCCGACAGTCGTCGCGACCTGAATGTCCTTACCGCGCGTTCGCGGCGGAACTGCTCCAATAAGGGCACTGAGGATGAGTTCAGCGCCGCGCCGGCGTAGATCGGCAATTTCGCGAATGGCCCTCCAAGACCGTTGAAGCTCCAAAGTGATCGTCGAGCGATTGGGCTTTCGGAGCCTCAGGCTCCCCTGCCCGCCGCTGTCATCTCGCCCATCTTCAGCGATGCTCTTGAGCATCCGCTGCAGAACATCGGGTCGAACAGATGCGTATCCCTGGTCTCTCAGACGCTGACATACCCCAGAAATATGAAGGGTCAGCTTTGTGCCATCTGCATCATCGGCACCCACCTCCTCCATTTCCTGAATGAAGTCTTTTTCTAGCTGCAACGCCTGCTGAAACTTCTGCATTGAGGTTTCTGCGACGCCGACAGTCACATAAGCCGTTAACGCGGTATCGTTGGCGGCGATCCCTAAGGTTTCTAGGTCGATGAGGGCTTTTCTCAGTTCGCTGGCCGCCAGTCCTGAAACCGATGAAAGCTCATCCGTTGACACCCCGGCATCAGGCTCAGCATCAACAAGGTGACCAACGATGCGGAGAAGCTGAGCCCGCCGACGCTCTGTTATGTTGGCATTCCCAATGATCGCTCTTGCCTCCTCGACACTTCGGATTTTCAGAGAGGATGGGTAGACGTGCGTGCGGTTATGCTCGCGCGTGAGCAATCCAGCTTCTTCGAGCCAAGCTACGGCGGTTTTGACGCGCGTGTCGTCGGTTGCGCTGTCGCGCATAAACTCTCGGTCTTCCTCTTCCTTAATTATCTCGCCAGGGGTTGCGACGACCTCTCCGTCCTTTTGAAGACGTTGATCGAGACGCCGAATGGCTTTGAGCAATGCGGCGATTTCATGCTTTTCCAAGCGAGAGCGAGCAGAGAGACTAAACTGGCGCTCAACATCCTCTTCTGCATACAGAAGGACGCAAGTAGCCGGCAGTCGGTCGCGCCCTGCCCTGCCCGCCTCCTGCATATAGTTTTCAAGGGATCCTGGAACGTCACTATGAATGACCAATCGGATGTCTGGCTTGTCTATGCCCATTCCAAACGCATTGGTCGCGGCAATGATCCTCAAATCCCCGCTCCGAAAACGTTCCTGGATGTCTCGCTTCGTCTCAGGGGTGAGACCCGCGTGGAAGCACTCAGCCTCAAGCGACTGAGCTTTCAGGAAATCGGCCATACGCTCCGTGCCGGTCCGCGTGGAACAATACACAATGGCGCCCGAGCGCCCTTCTTGCGGGAGATCTGACCTCAGGGTTTGAAGTACGTCTGCAAACTTTGTGGCTTTGGTCGTCCTCTCAACCCGAAAGCTGAGATTGGTCCGGACTGACCCGCCATCTAAAACTGCGAGATCAACATCGATCTTCGTTTTGAAATGAGATCGAATGTCCTGCACGACCTCTGGTTTGGCCGTGGCGGTTAAAGAGATCACCGGCGCGGGCGGTTCGTCGCCAGAAAACTCCCCGATGAAGCGGGAAACATATCTGTAGTCTGGCCGAAAATCATGGCCCCATTTGGAAATACAGTGCGCCTCATCGATTACCCAATACCCAATCTCACGCTGTTTGAGGACAGATCGCACCGAAGGTGTGCGCAGCTGCTCTGGCGCGATCAATAGAATGGCGGCGTCCCCCAGCCTTACCGCATCCAGCGCTGCCTGGCGCTCGGGGAGCGACAACATACCGTTGATTGTGAAGCAGCCGCTGACGCCGGCCTCGGCAAGCCCCCGGACCTGGTCAGCCATCAGGGCCACCAGCGGCGAAATCACAACGGTGAGGGCCCCGGTTTTCTCATACTTGGAGAGCGCAGGCACCTGATAACAGACAGATTTGCCTGTCCCCGTCGGCAAAATACCCAGCACGCTCTGGCCCTGCATCGCCTCGGCAACGATCCGCTCCTGAAGCGGAACGCCTTCAGCATCTTTAGGCTCTGGGCGAAATGCCTCGAACCCAAACCAGCTTTTCAACGCGCGCTTCGGATCGTTCTTTTCTGCGCACCAGGAGCAGGACGAGGACCCGCAGCGCGTATCTCGCAGGTCACGGACGATCCGCGCCGCCTCTGGGAACTGGATCCTAACCCAAGGCGGCATAACCGACTCGCCGCCAGCCACACTGATCCAAGAGAGGGCATAGGCCGTTGGCCAGCCCCGTGCTGGTTCCGAGAGTCGATCGATCAGTTGCTCGACCTTCAGACCGCAAGCCGCACCCACCAACAGCTTACGAACGGCATCGCGCGCCCTAGGCTGGTCAGGGCGGGCTGCCTTGCGGATATGGGTGAAGACGGCGTCAAACCCCGCTTGCGCTTCGCCCAAGGTGGAGAGGAAATGGTACGCAATAAGGGCGTCAGGATAGGTTTGATCAATACCCGATAGCGCCGTGACTTGGTTGCCCAGCACCTCAAAGACGAGCCTGGCATCCCGCTCGGGGTCATTGAGTTGTCCGGCCAGCAGCCGCCCGTCCTGATAATGCTTCACAAGCCGATGGTAGGGGTTTTTGGGAAAGGCGAGCGGATTGAGCCAGAGCGTGTCAATGACGCGGTCCGTCAGCCCGCTGAGTTTGGGTCGCACAGCGATCAGCTGCGGTAAGTCAAATCGCAGAAAATTGTGACCGATCAGAAAGTCATCCGGCGCAACAAACTCTTCAAGATCATCAATCGCCCTGTTCAGCGCGAGTGAACTATCCGTCACCGATTTCGGGGACCGGAAAGCGATCTTGATATCTGACGCATGGCGGACAGCCGCAAAGGCGAAGATCTTTGCGGCGTTCGGATCGACCTCTAAGTCGATCGACACGCAGCGGCGCAGAAGGTCACCCAGTCCTGGTAAGTCGAGGCCAACTTGCATTGTCTACTGATCTTCCCACCAGGCGGCACGCTCACGCCGAATCAGACTTTCTGCACGCGTCGATGGAGCCATTACCGAACGTGAATAGCAATCTTAGCGCGCGATCGACTTTTCTTTCTCCGCGATTATCTCTTTGAGACGTTCATTGAGCTCATCGCCACGCTCACCGAAATGGATCTCTCGGTGAGCCGTCGGACTAATGGCAGCGACCCAGCGGGGGTGGTCGAGCCCATCGTCTGACAGCCGCTGTGTATGATGGACTTCCAGATAGGGATGGCCTGATTTTGTGAGGAACGGGGCTTTCTCACCCGTCAGTTCACAGACGCCGCCTGCTCGCGCGAGAATGTAGGCTTTAATCTTTGCACTGCGCTGACGATAAACTCGCCGCGCTTCCTTGGGATTAGAATTTCTGACCGCGGTCGCCGCCTCATAGGCAGACGTCCGCAGATCATCGATAGACGTATCAGGTTGATCTTCAATTTCTTCGTCTGTTTCAGAATCAGCGACAGCATCGGCCCGCACGAGATGAAACTGAATGGCCTTACGCTCCAGCTTGTCGATGTCGTGAGAGTCGATCATCTCCCAGCCCGCACAGACAAACTCTCCCATAAATTCGTATAGTTTGCCTTTGCCGAGGGCTTCGAAAAGCAAAATGGCCTTCCCGTCAGTGGCATGCTCTTGGATCGCGCGATTCCCTCTTTTAAAGGTCATATCGCCCCGTTGACCTTCCCCGGTATAGAGGAAGGTCTCACGGTCTTCCTGCCAGCCGTCGCGGTATCCATGCTGTTCGCCGGCGTCGCCTGTAAAGATAAAGACAAAGGGCGCATCAGCCGGCGTTGAAATCCCGCCCTGCATTTGTCCGCCATACACTTCATGAATATCCGCGCGCCGACTATAGTGCGCACCGATGCGAAAGGAATGTCCGTGAGGCGTTTCATTCTCGAAGATCTCTCCGATTGGAACGTCCTTACCGCCCCGTCGGATGATCATTTCAAACCCTAGCTTTTGTAATTGGCGCGCAACACCCGCGCCACCGACAAACTTGCCGATGTCTGCTCCATGCTGATGAAAATACGCGCCAGCGAGGATCGCCTTTGACGGCAACGCTTCCCCCTCATGCACCACATAGTACTCCCTCGCTTCCCCGCGTTTGTATTTCTGGAGGAAAGCGTCCGGACCGCGGCGATATTCTGCGATCGCATCGAGGACGGCCTGCGGCTCTGTGACTTTGGAGATGGACATTGCTGATCCTGTGCGCATTCGAAAGTTAGCGGGTTAGAATTTCTCGCAAAGATTGCGATTTTGCAAAACTTATCCGGAAATTGGGCGCTACTATTGGATTTATGGGAAGTGACCCAGGCCAAGCTGATGAGCCGAACACTCAGGAGAAACAGATGCCCCCGAAAAAAGCGAAAGCGCCTGCCTCTCGGTCTCCGAACGATCTCGACCGAATTGTTGGCTCTAACATCCGCGCGCTGCGGCAAAGCCAAAATATCACACTGCAAGCCCTGGCCACCGAAATCGGGGTTAGCCATCAGCAGCTTCAAAAATACGAAACATCCGCCAACCGACTAAGCGCCGGCATGTTGCCCATCGTGGCAGAAGCTCTGGGGGTGGAGGTTTCAGATCTGTATTTCAACGAGCAGTGCGCCAAGTCGGACCAGCACGACGAAGCGGCCCGCCTACGGAAGGAATGCGAGGGCGTGATCCAGCGGGTGAAGTCTAAGGAAGTGCTCGCCAGTATGGCGCGGGTATTGAGGGCGATGGCGGTTTGACAATTCTCTCTCGAACGCGAGACGGAAGGTATTCATTCCATTTTTACGCGGCTGGATTTCTTGACTGCACGCGGCAAGTTTCAGTTTCATGGCAGGGGTGATTCCGCCGATGCCCTTGTTTGAGCACTGGCTGTTTTAACTCCATAGCCACCGGTGGCGGCTCCTTGACCTCCTCGATCGTGTTGAAGATGAACTGGCCAGCCATTCCTGACAGACCGTCCGGTTGTATCCTTCGACATAGACATTCTACTGCGGCTTGCCGGGCTGGATGTAGAAGATCCCGATGCCACACTTTGCCGCCCAGGTTTGCATCGCGGCGCTGATTTTTCCGGCCCGTTGTCGACGCGAACGCCCATCGGCTTTCAGCGCAATTCGATGATCTGGCTGAGCGTACGAACGGCGCGAGCCGCTATCCGAGAGAAGTCAACCTCAACGGTAAGGCATTCACGGTTGAAGTCGTCAAGTACATTCAGTGTCCGGAAGGATCGCACGTCGCCGAGCTGGTCTGCCATACAGCCCATCGACCACATTTCATTCCGTCGCTCCGAAACGGCCAGGGGCTCAGGAATTTCCCGAACCATCTGCCTCTTCGGCTTGATCCGCAGGTTCAGCTCCAAGTCGCAATAGTTACGCGGGATGCGCTTATGGTTCAAAGCGAAGCCCGTCACATTGCGCAGGTACAGATGGCACAGATCAAGAAGGCCCCAGCGCCGAGTTGTATCGCTGTGTGGAATAAGTGGGTGTCGGTGGCGCTGGCGAGCCAGACCTTCGGGATCAACGAGACCTACTACCGGTATGAGGTGAAGCTGTCAGACGAGATCCGTGAGCAAGACTGCTTCGGTAAATCTTTCCATACGACCTTGCTTTGTTCAGTGAGAATTCAAGTACGGAGCATGACTTGCTTGAAATCGCCACAAGACCGCGTCCACAACATCTTCGGTATCGCCAGACTCGGTGGAGATGTCTCGACAAAGTAACATTGGACAATCGTATCCCAATTGTTTGGCTAATCGAACCAGGTGACGATCTGGCTTCGAAACTGCGAACCCCAAATTCTTAGCTAGATGCATTACAGTTATGGGCCCGATAAAGGGGAGTTTCTGCAAGTTTTCAATTGGAGTCTTTCGGACGCGTTCCCAGTATGCAGCAAACCCCTCCGCCGACACCAGCGTAGCAACATCAGCTATTGCGGTCAGTTTCTGAACGTTCCGGAAAGCGTTCGCACTAAGCCGGATTGCGTTCTCTCTATCCGTTGCAATCAACTCGGCGCAACGCCAATCGAAAAAACAGAGTGATACGTATGGGAATAACTTCCTCACAACCGTCTCACGAAAGCCTGAATTCAAAATGACCCAGGCCGTTTCGCACAGAAAGGTGCGCTCGCTGACGTGTTCCGGAAAAATGGACTTCTGGTGCAGTATTTCATGTGCCCACGGACCATCCATCACGGACAATTTCGCAGTATTATAGTAGGTTAGTGAGCTCTTCTGCATGCTAGGATATATCTCCATTAAGGAGTTCGCGATTGTGTGCAAAGCGCAGCCGAACTTTCATCAGCATTATGTTGGCAAATGGATTTTTATCCAACGCCTTGCTTAAAGCTACTTTGCGCAGATGCTTTTGTTTTTGCTTTAGGAATTCCGGCTCTGAGATCTCGATAGAGTTTTGACCAGCTCGAGCATAATCCGCTTTGATATTGTCGTAGTCCTTTTGTGACGCGCCTCCCTGTTTCGCCATTGCATGCGCGGCGCTGGTCTTTACCGCAGAGAACTGACGCAAGCCAGATCGATGTGCTTCGGCCCGTCCCTTCAAGTTTAAGGGTAGATGAATCAGGGATAAGAGACCGGTAAAGAACGCGAGCACTCCCAACCAAATCCTAGGCTCGATTCCTTTCGGCGAAAGAGAAGTGTTGGTCACAGGGTCGATGAAAGCAAGCGCCACTCCCCAAAGAGAGAGCGTGAATGTAAGTACATCAAGACCCGTGGCGTAACGTGAATATCGCTGAGATAAACTTGCGTGCGCAGAACACATCTGATCTGCAAGCCGCTTGATCGACGCGACATGGCGCTGCCAATGATTTTCATCCACTTCCATTTTTTGTTACTCAAAAACCATGCGCCATTGTTGAACGCTTCGTGTAGCCTCTGCAACGTCAAAGCGTTTTGAAATTCGATCAAGCAACAACTCAGAGTCCCTGCGCATCGGGCTGCCGCTCGGCCCTAGGTAATCGTCTACATGCCGAGATTGTCCTGTGCTGTCAGCAATGGGTTGCGCGACCAGACCTTTTGCTTGTCGAAAAAAGTGAGGGAGCATTTCTTTTGTCGTGTGAACGCCGCGATAATTCTTGAAAACTTCTATCGCTAAGCTTTCGATATGGTAGCCGGAAAGTCGATTGTCGGACGGGAGTCCCGCGATGACAGATTTCGCCAACTTTATCGTTGGCACTAGCTTTGAGCCACATAGGTTGTTTAGGTGGGACAGTGTTTCTTGGAACTTTTTTGGTTTGACCACATTCGACCATTCTTCCGTTCGAGATGAAGGAATTCTCAGTCCCGTTGAAGTTCGAATGGCAGGCAGAAGTTGCAGTTCCATGCCATCGTTAAACCGCATTGTGACCGCCATTTTTCCCACAGAAACCTCTGCATCAGGATTTTCTTTTCCGAGGACAGAAGCAAATTGAGCAAGCACACTTTCCGGCTTCGTTCCTTCAAATTGGGTGCCATTCACGACCACAAGAGCGTCCACGTCGCTGAGGCCATCAACGTAGGTATGCTTGGCAACTGAGCCGCCCATCAATGACGTAAAAGATTCTTCAAATGCGTCATCCAAAGACAACAGTACACTGTCGATACGTTCTCTTGCCAACTTTGCATCGCGACTATTCGCGTCAGCAAGCAATTCGTTCAACAACGAGGCCACTTCGACATTATACGCCGCCGTCGTGGGGTCATTACCCTGGTGCTCTCGAAGCTCTTCCGCAAATTCTCTGGGTGTTCGGGTGCCCGAGAAGAATGACCCACCGCCGCCTCCCATTTAAATCCCCAATCTTGCTTGCATTGAATCATAGGCTTTCATGATCAATTCAGAGTGCGGAAGGCCGGCAACCGATTGGCTTGCAATTGCCGCCCGCATCTTCGACTGGATCTCTTGCAGCCGATTGTAGTTGTGAACGTGCATTTTTGACTCGGCTCTATCTGCGGGCTCCTCAAATCGGTTCTCGATAATCGGATGGTGCCTTCGATAAACGGTGGAATCCATATGATAGTAATGACGAAGCCAAGTCAGGCCGTCGAAAATATCTGCACCAGCTAAAAAGTATGCTTGGGTGAGCAACGTATCCAAGCTGCCAAACACATGAATAGGTGCATCGCCCCCGATATCGTCCAGACATTGACGCAGTTTTGCGATGAAAACCATTCGGTCAGTCAAGCTGCGACCCGCCTCGTCTTCCGTCACCCCTATCGCGTCAAAGACTGCAATGGATTTAGCGTGACCCTTGATGGAATCAATATCCAGCTGGGTTTGCCCAGCACGTTCTGGCTTCATCAAAAATATAATTGAATCGTCTGGGTACCGATCTTTGAACTCGAGCGCGCGAGCTATCTGGATCTCCATGCTCGTTCGCAACGCTGGATGATCATAAGTTACTAAAGCCTTCGGCGCAGCAGATTCAAACTTGGAAAGTGCCTCGTGGAGATGCTCAATTGTCCAAGGATTCGGTCGATGGTGCTGCGATGGTGTCTCTGAGAACTCTGGCTCACAATTCGCTTCGTAACCACCGCTATCGATGATGAGCAATGGTACAGAATTGAAACTCGGAAACTGTTTATCGCTCTCTACAAGGTCAAAGTAGATGTCGTAAGCGCTGATCAGAGTCGGCGAATAGATGTACTCTTGCATTAGTGACATCGTACTTAGGTGGTGTTTGAAGCCTTTCGAGGAGAACGACGGAATCAATATAGGCGTCGTTTCGCTTGAACTGGACGTGCGAAACTTCCGGTGTTTTAGCGTAGGCCGAGTTTTGTTCGGTCTTGGCATGAGGCACATATCCCACAAGGCTCTTTGCTGCCGGATTCGCAGCTGTAAGTTAATGAAGCCTCAACTTTAGATCGTTGCAAGTAGCTGAACACTTCGGATTTCGACGCATTTACAAACGGGGCGCTGATGCGCACTAGCCCGTTGGTTGATTCGGCCAACATATTGTCCATCCGCGTTATAAACGTGGATGAACAATCGTAGTATGTAGTTCCCGCGTGAACTCCAATTGCTATCACTCCTTTTTTGATGCCGGATGCAAAAACAGCCGACCAAATAAGGAGGGCATTGCGCCCGACAATTTCACCGGGGCCAGTGATGCGGTCAGTTGAAAACGATGTTTTGAGGAGTGGGATACCCAACGCAGCGCATACTTTTTCTGCTGAGGCAAACTCTTCTATCGCGGCTGGATGACCGTAATCGACAAAAACTCCTGTTGTAGATCCGCCATTGTTTGCATACATCGCTGCGCAAGCCGCAGAATCTATTCCACCGCTGACAAGCACTACAGTTTCAATCGAATCGTCTGCTGTCATTCAGTCTAAGTATCAGGAACGAAGGACATGAACAGTCTGATCCTTCGGATTGGACTGGGAAGTCCGACAGGATTGTGCTTGAGAGCGAAAGAAATCTTGCACCTAGCGCTATCTTGGCCTCGCCTATGCGAGATTGTTCGGCCTCGCGTGCCGCAACGCCTTGAACCCTTTAGGGATAACAGTCGCGCTTAGGTGACCTTGCCATTATGATCCGCGCAACGTGAACAAAACGGTTGGCAGCACATGCTGATTCGGCGGCTCATTAGGATGGTCTGGCTTTCTGCAGGCGGGCCGATAAGTGATAGCGCCTCTCTTTGCGCACGTTGAGCTCACGTTCGAGGCGCTCAAAGACGGGCTAGGTCTGCTCAGGCAAGTCTCGATCTCCTGTTCAGTAACCTGCTGGCCCTTGTCAATGAGCGCGACTTTCGTGTCCTTAGAGCTTGTTATTTCAGGCCGGGGCTTTCGCCCGGTTGGCAAATATCACTCTTAATCATTGCCAGTTAAGCTACATGATCATCGCTGATGATGACCCAGCCCCCTGATCCGGGCCGTTTAATTGAAGACTCTGTTCGCTGGTTGGTGCTGACCCCGAATTTGGTCCGGCCTTCATGCGACTTTTCGGGCTGGTTCAAGTAGGGCCGCAAAGGCGCTTGGCGTCAAGTTTCCAAGCGCCGAATGCGGCCGGTTTTGGTTGTAATCATCTCGCCATTCATTCAGCCGGCTTCGGGCGTAGGCCATTGCCCAACAAAGCGATATCGCCAACCATTGCCAGGACCTCTCACGTCAAGTCACGACCACACAAAGCATCCTGAACCGTCTGCTATCACTCGGGGCATCGGAGACGAAACCGGGGCTCCATCTCTAATTCGGTCCCTCAAGAAAGCGTATCGAGATGGGAGTACCGACCCCGCTTCCGGCTGCGCCAGCGTATCATAGCGAGGTCCATCTACTTCGCGCCCGATCAGTTCGCTTGCGGACGAAGGTTCCGAAGCCTGAACGTTGTCGATGACATCACCGACTTAGGCTTATGCCGCCGCCCGCCTTCCAACCTCGGTCAGGAGATGCACAATCAGCTGCACGTCATTTTGCGCAAAGATTCCACTGATCCCTTGATCATCAAAATCTGTGAATGGACTTTCATAGAGGCGACGCGGATCCATAGCGCCCCGCTCGGTAAGATGCTCGATGATCAGGTTCACAAATTCAATCTGGTTTGCATTCAAGTTTCGATTAGCGAGAAACTCTGAAAATGCAGCTTTAGCGGCTTCACGCTCCAGACCAACTAGCGAACGAACGAAGAGACCGAGTCCACCGAAAGCGCGAACCTCTTCCAGGTCGCTGTCCGTTGCACCAGCTTGCTCCACTAGGATGCGTTCCAATTCACTCAAATCCTGCTGCGTTAGCTGTTCATTTCGTCTAAGCTTCTGAACAGAAATATGGTCGAGATGGCGCCTGAGAAATTCTTGGACCTTCATCTGGAAGCGGGCTTTGTCTGTCCCAATGCTAGCGCTCGGGATAGTGACAATCGTCGCCTCGCCTATCTCGTCGGAAAAATCTGTGTATACGAGAACGCGATCTTCCCCTTCAATGAGCTTGATAAGATCGCGCAGTCGGCGGCGCATCTGCTCTAGAGACCAAGCGTCCATATCCTGCCAGAAGTCATCAGTTTGCGCTTCCAAGATCAATGTCATGACAGCGGCAACCATTGGCACGTTACCCAATGCCTCAAGCTTGGCGGCAATCGCCATCACCTTCTCTTTGCATCGCGCGAAGCTGGCTTTTCCGCACAACAAGGCGAGCTGACCGTTTAAGACGAGCATATCGAACTGTTTGGCTGCCACATCGTCATCAATAAGAGCTGTGGGCAGCCCAGCGATCTCATTGATTAGAGTTTCACGATCGTCGGCAGATAGGTCTATCCAAGCCTCGGGCTGTTGGAACGTCTCAACCGCGCGCCGCTTGGCGCGCACGAGAAAATTCTCAAGGCTCATACTTGTCACTTCGTCCAGAAGGCGACGACGAGTGTCTGTGTCGAGTTTATCGAGCCCATCGCCACGCTCGTCTTGCGGCAAACCCTGGAGAGCGCTTGCGATCTCTACACGTGTCGCAAAAAGCCTTTGGCTGAGAGAGCGTCCAAGTGCGCCTTCCGTCACCTTAGGGTTCTGGTTGAAGAATTCGAAGTTCTGACAGAAATCGAAAATGTAGAACTCTGACTTGTGCTGTCCTGGACCAAAGAGATCGGGACTCAATCGCGTTCCGCGCCCAATCATCTGCCAGAACTTGGTCTTTGAACGAACGATCTTGAAAAAAACGAGGTTGACCACTTCCGGTACGTCAATACCAGTATCCAGCATGTCCACTGAGATGGCGATATGCGGCGCGCGTTCTGGCACCGAAAAGTCATCGATTAACGACTGCGCATATTCTGTCTGATAATCGACAACGCGGGCAAAATGGCCCTTCAGATGCGGATAGTTTGCATCGAACCGCTCGCAGATGAACTTGGCATGCTCATGGTTCTTCGCAAAGATGATCGTCTTACCCAGCCGATCGCCGCTCGCGACCTTTAGGCCGTAGGTCATTAGATGCTTGAGCACCTTGTCGACCGTGTCAGTGTTAAAGAGCCATTTATTGACCGCGTTCGCATCGACATCGCCAGGGGGAAGCTTGCCCTCCCATTCCAGCGCGTCCCACTTCGTCTTTTCCTCATCGGAGAGGTCGTCATACTTGATGCCCTCCCGCACGAAACGCAACGGGACAGAAATCGCGCGCGGTGGCACCAGAAAGCGATCGGCAACGGCCTGATCCAGATCGTATGAGTCAGTCGGAACACCGCGCTCCAGCTCGAAGAGTGAGTAGGTATCGCGATCGATTTCGTCGCGCGGCGTGGCTGTGAGACCGACAAGCAAGCTGTCGAAATAGTCAAAGATCGATCGATACTTCCGATAGATAGACCGGTGCGCCTCATCGATGACGATCAGATCGAAATGGCCAGGGCCGAAACGACGCTGTCCGTTCTCCATCTCGTCAATGAGATTCATCATCGTGGGATAGGTCGAAAGACACACGCGGGCCGCGTGATGGTTGTTCTTCTGTGGATCGTGCGCCTGTATCAAGTTGGCGCTTGGCGCAGAAGGCAGGTGTTTTTTGAAATTATTGTGTGCTTGCCGGACGAGGGCAACGCGATCGGCGAGGAATAGCATGCGTTTGCACCAATTGGCGCGCATCAACTGATCGATCAGCGCGATAACCGTTCGGGTCTTGCCGCTGCCGGTTGCCATAACCAACAGCGCTTTGCGCTGATGATCTTTTTCGAACACTTCACCGACACGCCTGATGGCGCGGGTCTGGTAATAGCGCTCGACGATTTCGCCATCGATGCTGGTCGTCGATAGCATGCGGCGAGCGGTCTTTCGCTGCCGCCACAGTTCCAGCTCGTCTTTCTTCAGAAACCCATGCACGGCGCGCGGCGGGTAGCGTTCATCATCCCAGAGCCAGTGCTCATATCCGTTCGTGTAAAATATCAGGGGGCGGATGCCAAACTGCTTCTCCAAGCAATCCGCGTAAAGCTTGGCCTGCTGCTGGCCGACGCGCGCATCTCGGCGAGTGCGCTTTGCTTCGATGACGGCGAGCGGTATACCGTCATCACCCCAGAGCACGTAATCGACAAACCCCTCCCCTTTTGTGTTGGGCATGCCGGTGACGGGAAACTCTCTGTCCCGCTTCTGATCGAGCGGCCAGCCCGCTTCGCGCAAGAGCAAGTCGATGAATGCGTCGCGGGTTTCCTCTTCATTGTAGTCATGGGTGTCTTGCGTCGCGGCATTGGCCTGTTTGATGGCGGCGATCTCGGCTTGAAGCCGTGCGATCTCCGCATCGCGTGCTCTTGCGTCTGCTTCGCTTTGGATGCGTGCAGATTCCGCATCCTCATGCGCCTTTGCGGTGCTCTCACGCTCCTTCGCTAGAGCTTGCAACTTGGCGAGGGTAGAGGCCTCGACTTGGACGGCTCGGGGCAACGCGTTCTGGTCGAAGGTCAGCCCTGCATCAGGCTTATTCCCGCGCGCATAGGTACGCACCAGCCAATAGCTGAAATGGAACAGTTCGCGCACGGAGATGATGGCGTTGCCGGGCGGTATGGTGCGTGTCTCGTGCGCAGCGGCGTTGCCGTAGTCCTTGATGATGCGCGCTTTGGTGACGAGAGCGTTGCCAACCAAGGCCCGGAAAGTGCCTTCATGGATCAGTGCGGAGAGCGCGGTGTCGTAGGGAGAGCGAAGGTTGCGATCGTGGGCGTACATCCACTTGACCGCCGTCTCCAGTGCAAGGCGCGCATGGAAGCATGCCCCGCGCGCGTCTGTGGTCGCAGACATCTCCGCCTTCCTCGCTAAGGCGAAGACCTCGGGAAACTCGGTCTGGAGGAAGGCGAACTGGGTCATGCGCCAACTCCATAGATCGCTTCATTACTCATGCGGTCAGTTAGGTAAGGCGTGATTCCGGCTAACATTACCGAAACAGCGATAAGGTCGCGTAGCTCAATCTCTCGGAGCTGTGTAGCATGAGTTCCAGCATGGCGAATGCCAGGATACTGGTTTGCAAACCTATAAATGCTCTTGGCGGACTCTTTCAGACCTTCATGGGGCCAAGTCCCCACTTGATCGCAGATCGCACCGAGGGTGTTGCCGGTGACATTGGGCGCTATCTGACCAATAGCCTCCAGCAAATTGGCCTGCCGAGAAATGCAGGCCTTGATCCGGGCGGGCGTGACTCCCGATTTTAAGTCCCGGAAGGAATCCTCGAAGTCGCGCATGATTGCGTCCAAGTGCACATCGTTCGTCGTTGCGCCTTTGAGCTGACAGATCAGTTGGGTGAAAACACCCGACAGCGTCGGGTGCAGAGTGAACGGACGTCGCAAATCGTAACGTAGATTGTATTTTTCGATGAACGCCTCAACGAGGTTGACATAGCGATTTGAAAGCGCGTCGCCGCCAATGTCATTGAGCTTGGTGAAAGCCTTCTCCAGGGCAGTGACCGCATCCGCTTCCGTTCGCAGTGTAGCTTGAAGGCCCTCCCGCAACCAAGTCCGAGCGCTCTCGGGTTCGGCGGTCAATGCCTGCTCGTAGGCAAGACGTTCCCTGTTGTAGGCTTCCAGCGCTTCTCGGAAGGCCGTTGCCGCTGCAATCTCTTCGGAATCAGTCATGTTTCCGTCTGCGTCGAAAACCGTGGGCTCTGGCGGCGTCGCGGGTGGGCGAGGCCTTGATATCAGCGCAGCGTACATCTCGGAGAACAGCTCGACTGGGGCACCCCTAGTTTCGTAGAGCCGAACCCAGATATCACTCCACACATATGGCCAAGCTGATTTGAGGTCGCCTCGCATCGCTATAGTTCTCCTCGGAATGCGCGGTGTTGGAGAGAAGCGAACAGCTCCTCTAATCGGCTATTGTGTAATGAAGCGTCGGTCAGCGAACATTGAACAATACCTACACGATGGGCGAATTCCTGCTGCTCAACCATCGGCGGAACAAAAATCTCTAGTTTTTCAAACTCAGATTTTTTCAGTATTGGAAGCGTAGTGGATGCCCCCTTGCCCTTGTGGATTATTAGGCTGCGAATTTGCTGAACAGCAAAGAAGCCGAAGGCAGCCCCAATTCGATCACCCCAATCAACAGCGTTTATCTGTTGATTAAACGCTGACCGCTCCCTTGCTTGCCCCATCTTCCCGATGGTCGCGCCGATACAGCACACCAACGTGGCTCCAGGGCCGACCAATCGTGACTTCTGAGCACCGGCTTCAGTCAGACTTCGTTTTACGGCTTCACCGGAGCCGAGGTCTCCTGGCGTGACAAAGGGCACCGGTCCGCCGAAGCTATCCGCATCAGAGGTGGGTGGCGTTGAGCCAGTTGAGACTCTTCCTAACGTTCTGAGTGATGCGCTCTCGAACGAGGCCCCATCACCAAACATGTCGATGAAGATGGCTTGGCCGAGTTGGTTGAGGCGGTCGAGGGCGCGCTGGCGTTTGCGGCGCAGCTCATCGGCCTGATCCAGGATCGCCGCAATCCGCTTCTGCTCCTCCAGCGGAGGGAGCGCGACGATGACTCTTTTGACCAAGTCGATGTTCAGGTTCTTGACCGTCGCGCCCGCCGCCAGTTTCTCAAATTGCCCGAAGATCGCAGGCGAGCCGAGCAAGTGATAAAAATAGTCGTGATCCACGTTGGCGCGGCGTGGACTAAGAACAAGCCAGCCGTCATGTATGCAACCGTGTGTATCGAGGATGTAAGGCCTTCCGAAGCTCATAGAGTTTGTGAGAAGGAAGTCACCCGGTTTAACCAATCGGGACCGTGATACCCCAGATGGTTTGATCTTTTTCTTGGTCTCACGAATGTGCTTCGAGCTGTTTGACGCATCGCCGATCATGATCCAATTCACGCCGTCGTCCGCATCCGTGATGAATTGGTCAATCGGACGGGGCGAGCCTCCGCGCGCGATCTCGAAAATCTCGTCAAGCGTTCTGAGGGGCCAATTCATCCCAGCATTGCCTCCAGGTTGGTGAGGCTTTTGCTTATCTCGTCCTCCAGCTTGCGCAGGTCGGCGATTATAGCGGCGGGGCTTTCGTGCTCCACCTCCTCATGCTCCACCTGCTTGTAGCGGTTGAGCGAGAGGTCGTAAGTTCCGGTCGCGGCGATCTCGGCCTTCGGCACGCAGAAGCTCTGCGCCGTGCGCGGGTTCTCCCGCTCAGCCGCGTCGCGCGCGAACCAGCGGGCGAGCGCGTCCGGTAGATTGTTCTTGTCGTGCTCGCCCTCGACTAGCGCCTCGCGCGGCGTCGCTCCCAGTTTTTCTGGAGCCAACAGCTCGGTGCGTTTGTCATCGAGGCTCTGGCCATCGGCCTGGAGGTCATAGAACCAGACGTGATCGGTGCCGCCCACGCCGGTCTTTGTGAAGAAGAGGATCGCGGTAGAGACGCCCGCATAGGGCCGGAACACCCCGGAGGGCAGTTTCAGCACCGCCTCCAGCTTGTGCTTTTCGACCAGCATTTCACGCAGCGTCTTGTGCGCCGTGGAAGAGCCGAAGAGAACGCCGTCCGGCACGATCACCGCCGCGCGCCCGCCGGTTTTCAGAAGGCGCAGGAAGAGCGCGAGGAAGAGAAGCTCGGTCTTCTTCGTCTTGACGATTTGCTGAAGGTCTTTCGCGGTCGTGTCATAATCCAGCGAACCTGCAAACGGTGGGTTGGCGAGAATGAGGGAATAACGCCCCGCATCAGCGTCATGCTCCTGTGCAAGGCTGTCACGATAGCTGACATCGGGGTTCTCAACCCCGTGCAACACCATGTTCATAGAACCAATGCGGAGCATGGTCGGGTCGAAGTCGAACCCGTGGAACATGCCGTTGTGGAAGTGCGTACGCTGCTTTTCGTGCCGGAAAAGCGATGCATGCTTCTCCCGCAGATACTCGCCCGCCGCGACAAGGAAGCCGCACGTTCCCGCTGCCGGATCGCAGATCACATCTTGCGGGGTTGGCTGCGTCATCTCGACCATCAGCTGGATGATGTGGCGCGGAGTGCGGAACTGGCCGTTCTGCCCTGCACTCGCGATCTTGCCGAGCATGTATTCGTAGAGATCCCCCTTGGTGTCGCGATCATCCATCGGGATTTTATCGAGCAAATCGACGGCCTTCGCGAGCAGCGCGGCGTTGGAAAAGCCAAGGCGCGCATCACGCATGTGCTCGCCGTAACTGGAGCCCTCCTCCCCCATCTGGCGCAGGAAGGGGAAGACACGCTCCGCCACCACGTCCATCATGGCGCGGGCTTCAAAGTTCTTGAACCGCGACCAGCGCAGGTCTGACCAGTCACGCCCTTGATCATCTTTCCCGTCTGGGAAGATACGGCGCTCCATCTTGATGCCGAGATTGGCCGCCTTGTTTTCCTCCAGGGTGTGGAGATCATCTAGCCGCTTGATGAAAAGAAGATAGGTGATCTGCTCGATCACGGAGAGCGGGTTCGATACGCCCCCTGACCAGAAGGCATTCCAGATTTGATCGACCTTGATACGGATGTCGCCGGTGAGCATTACGCCTCATTCTTCGTTAAATAGTGACCATCGCAAAAACAATTTAAGCGAGCCCAATTCATTTAGTGAATTCACGATCCCCGCGGGGATCCATTTGCGGTAAAGCATCCACATCTGATGCAGTTTGCCGGATAGTGAGAATGAACTTCCTAGAATCTTTCATCATGAAAGCTTAGCCGCGAGATACAAATCCCGCTACCCTAGATCGATGCGCACCTTTTTGGTTGGTGACGCGCACTCCTATTCCAGCGCATCACACTGACTGGACTAATTCCGAAAGCTTAATGTCCAGCGCCTTCGCCAGCCGCTCCAGGACCGAAAGCGTGGGGTTTCTGACACCCCGCTCCACCGCCGAAACGTAAGTCCTGTGTAGCCCTGCCCGGTCCGCAAATTCTTCCTGTGACCAGCCGCGCTCTTCGCGCAGCTGGCGGAGCCGTTTGCCAAATTTCTGTCGGATATCCATGGCGCCCTAGCGACGCCGATGTTGCCGATTGATCTACAGACTATGAGTCTCTTTTTCCGCTTGAACTCCGACGCAACCTGAGCGGCAATGAGACTCATAGAGTGCAACAGGAGACCTCATGACATTCCGAACAATACTGCTCGCCGCCCCCGCTTTGATGCTTGCGCTTACCGGATGCGCCGTGACTGAAACCCTGGAGGAGCGAGAAACCGCCTTCCTGACCAGGGCGACGCCTGATTTTGCCGCCGGCATCAAAGTCATTGATGATCCGCTCAACCCGACAATCGAAATCAACACGATCGCCGCATATCAAGACTATCAGTTCAGCTGGGGTCCTCAGGAAGACCAGTTCCTCCGGGCCTATAAATTCCGCGACACAGGGAATGTTACTCTGCAAGGATATGTCGTGAGCGACATCCACGGGACTTGGCTTCAACCCATATCGGTGACCTTCCAGCACACGCTCTCAACCCGGACGGTTGACCGGATCAACTTCGATGCCAACCGGTGCTCTGCTCAAGGCTGCATGCATCGTGAGGATATTGTTTTTGAATTCACCGCAGAGGAACTCAATCAGGTGATTGAAGACATGGAGACGAAGGGCGAAACGGTCCTTGTGTTTCGGATCCAGGGCCGCTCGGGCGTCGACCGCGACGGCAGATTTCACATCAACGAGCTGAAGGCGTTTCGGCAGGCAGTGACCCGCGAGCTTTTTTGAGAACTGAAGCGTCACTGGCGTAGTTGACTCATGTCGCCGAATCAACTTTTCTGAAGACTGTTCCAAGGACGGGTCAGCTATGTGTAGCGCCCGTCCTTTTTTCATGGACGCTGCATGTAGCTGACCCATCCCCTGCTTCGGAGGATGCAATGACTCATGCCCAGAATGCACAGCCCGAACGCTGTGATCCGCTAAATAACTTTCCCACACCAACAATCATCCACGTCGCGATCGCAGTTCTGATCGCCTACCCAAGGTCTGCCCGGCGCCACACGGCCAGCAAGCTCAAAAAGCTGATCAAATCTATCCAGGACATTGGCCTCCTGGATCCGATCATCATCGATGAAAGCAACATGATTCTCTCGGGGCATCTCCGGGTGGGGGCTTTCAAGGCCATTGGCCTCGACAATATTCCGGCGATCCGGATCACCCATCTTTCACGTGATCAGAAAGCCGCCTTTGTTTTGCACGCCAACAAGATTGTTGAAGAAGGCAGCTGGGACAAAGGCATCCTGAAACAGGAACTCTCCATGCTCGTGGAGTTTGGCTGCGACATCGATCTTGAAACCACCGGCTTCGATATCGGCGAGATCGATCTGGTCATTGGCAGCGATGAAGCCGCCGTCGATGAGGAGCCGCTGGTTCCTCCGCCTCCCGCGCAGGCCGTTACGCGGCCCGGAGATCTATGGATTATGGGCCAGCACCGGCTTCTCTGCGGTAGTTGCCTTGAGCCATTGGATTGGCAGTGCCTGATGCGCGGTGAGCGCGCCCGTGTCTGCTTCACCGATCCGCCCTATAATGTGAAGATCAAGGGGCATGTTTCTTCGAAGGACCATGACGAATTCGCCATGGGATCGAGCGAGATGTCACCCGAACAGTTTGTGGCGTTTCTCTATGGGGCGCTGGGTGGGGCGGTAGAGTGGAGCATCGATGGCGCCATCCACTATATCTGTATGGATCACCGGCACATGCGGGAGCTCTACGCGGCCGCCGATCCCCTCTACTCCGCCCAGCTCAATCTCTGCGTCTGGGCCAAGACCAATGGCGGGATGGGCTCCTTCTATAGAAGTCGGCATGAGCTCGTCGCGGTCTACAAAGTTGGGACTGCGCCACACATTAATAATGTCCAGCTCGGTCGCTTCGGCCGGAACCGTACGAACGTCTGGTCATATGCCGGCGCCAACACGTTCCGGAAAGGTCGGGACAAGGACATTGCCGATCACCCTACCGTTAAACCGGTGACCATGGTTGCCGACGCGATCATGGATGCTTCGGCGCCGGGCGACATCTGTATTGATGGCTTTGGGGGCTCGGGCACGCTCATCCTGGCGGCGGAGCGAACCAACCGTGTTGCCAGAGTCATCGAACTCGAGCCGAAATACTGTGACGTTGCAGTTCGGCGCTGGGAAGAAATGACCGGACGCCAGGCTGTTCTGGACCGGACGGGGAAAAACCCGCCAGCCCTTTTTCTGCCTCCTCCGGGTAAGGAGGGCGCAGCATGAGCAACCCTCCGATCGGTTACGGCAAGCCGCCGAAGAAATCGCAATACAAGCCGGGCCAGTCTGGCAATCCCAAGGGCCGTCCGAAAGGGGCAAAATCCCTTAGGTCGGTGCTGCAAAAGGAGCTCACGTCCAAGATCGAGATCAAAGTCCAGGGCAAGAAAACCAAAGCCACGAAACTTGAAGCCGCGATCATGAAACTCGTCAATGACGCCCTATCGGGCAACGCTAAAGCGCTGTCTGAGCTTTTGAAACTGGCCGCCATTCACATGCCTCAGGATGCTGATGGCGTTAGCAACACACTGCCACCAAGCGAGGAGGACCAGGCGCTTCTCGCCGCATATGTCGAGCGTGCCGTGAAGCGACAAAGCAAGGAGACGAACAATGTTGAATGATCTTGGTAAGGACGCATTGAACGCAGCTTTGCGAAACGATTTCCCGACATTTCTCGGCAAGGTGTTTCTCACCCTCAATCCTGGCACCAAGTTCAAATTAAACTGGCACCACTTTGCGATCGCTTATTTCCTCCAACAAATGTGGACCGGCAGGTTCAGGCGAGGCATCGTCAACTCGTGCCCCCGCTCATTGAAATCGACCATCATCTCTGTGGCCTGGGTCGCATTTGTCCTAGGACACGATCCTACAAAGATGTTCATTGTGGTCAGCCACAATATGGAACTCGCCAAAGAACTCTCTTTCCTGTTCCGAAAGGTCGTGAACGCCACATGGTACAAGGACGCATTTCCGACAATGCGCGGCAAGCCCGACGCCGACAATGAATTGATTTTCAGGACATCCCTGGGTGGCGGGCGTCGCGCCACATCGGTCAACAGTGACGTGACAGGGCTTGGTGGATCCGACATTATTATTGACGATCCTATTGATGCGAGCATCGCGGACAATCCCGAGCAATGCGCGAACAACAATCGATGGATCACGAAAGTGCTAATGTCGCGTCTCAACGATAAAGACACTGGCACCGTGCTTTTGGTGATGCAGCGCGTCAGTGTCCACGACACCACGGCATTTCTGCTCGGGATGACCGGGTGGAAAAGCCTAATCCTTCCTGCCATCGCGCAGAAGGACATGGATGTGCCCATTAGCGAGGGTAAAGTGCATCATTGGAAACAGGGAGAGCTGCTTCATCCCGAGTTCCTGTCGCAGGCAATTCTGGATGAACAACGGCAGCTACAAGGTCACGCGGACTTTTCAGCGCAATACCTCCAGATCCCCGTTCAATCCGGTGGCGGAGCAATTGACGTCTCAAAGTTCAAGCGGTTCGCTAAGCTACCACAAGCGATAGACTTCTGGTTCCTCAGCGTCGACGCCTCCTCTGGTGTCGAAAGTGGCTCTTACTCTGTCATTCAGCTATGGGCCGCGAGCAATGGGCGAATATATCTATTCGGTCAGAAGCGGGCTCACTTGGAGTTTCCCGCGCTTCGTTCCTCCGTGATTGCCATCGCAAAGAAATACGGCGTGCGGTACATTCTCGTCGAAAACGCATCGGCAGGCCAAGCGCTGCTGCAGGAGCTTCATGGGCATTATTCTCCGGAGGAGGCCCACGAAAAGCTCGTCAGCATCAAGCCCACTCATGCGAAGACCGTCCGGATGGGGAAAGCGATGATCATGGTGGACGCAGGCAAGATCTGGCTCCCTGCCGAGGGGAGCTGGATCGACGGCCTCATATCCGAACTGCAGGCATTTCCCAAAGGTGCCCATGACGACCAGGTGGACGCACTCAGCCAAGCGATCAACTGGTTCCGTGGCTATCTTGCCGGACCGCCTATGGTGACTGTGACGATGGTGTAGCGCTGTTCTAGCTATGCAAGCTGAAGTGAAACTCTTTGGGCTTGCTGCTGTCAGAATGACAAACGCCGCCACATTTGATCCATTTTGCGGAGCCGCGACGATTATCGTCGCGGCTCAAATATCCCCATAGGAGACATTGGGATCGTAGTTGCAAACCATTGCTCAAGTGCATTAGCGGGCTTTCCGTTTTGCGCGATCGAGGCCGATACTGTTACCTAGGTGGTCAGACATGCCGCGGGACGTTTTCGTGGGGAGCTGACAAATAAGTTAGTCTTTCATTGAATGCATAGGACGTCCGTCCTTACACCAGTGTACCTTCCCAGATTTGATCCAAAAGTGGCATCCACATTTGTTTTTTTGATGGACCGAAGGATGTATTGTGGGCCGCAACCAGAAGTCTTCCGAGATTTGCCACCGCGGCCGCTGCTTAGGGTTGAGCGAAAGATTGATGACTTCCCCACAACCACCAGGACACTTAAAGCATGCCCATTTCTTAACATTGCCACTTTGGACGAGGGTGAGCTTGTCTGCTTCCATTGTTGAAGAGTCCGGCAATCTCGAAACTCGGGTCGCCAAAAAGTTAAACTGCAATAGGTGGACGCTTCTCAATAACCGTGAAATTTTCTCTTTCATGTCAGCTGACCACGTCCAGAAACGGTTGCATATCTGCCCGACCAAGTGTTGCTGGCTGGTTGCAGCAGGGGCAATCGGGTTGCGACTCAACAAACGGTCTGCGCTCGTCTCTGGCGTGAAAGCGCCGCATCCGCGTAGACACCATTCCGGCCTCTCCAGCAAGCCCGGTCACTCCGGCCAACCACTCATTGACTGCCATCGCCGCCGCTTCGGTCGTGAAGGTGACGACAGCCGGGGACGGATCACCTTCACCCAGAACGTAGGCTTCTTCTTTCAACCGCTCATATGCATCGGGATCATTGCGCCGCATTGCTTCTTCACGCGCTCGCCGCGGATCGACGAAGCCGCCGCAAAGTAAGCAGGAATGCCCAGGCACTAGCGTCGAAACGCGGGCAAAGAGATCAAATGCTGTGTCGGTCCGCCGCTGCATCGCGAGTCCGACATCGATAACGGGGATGCCGTAGAACCGCGCGAAGCGATTGAGAAACAACCGTCCGGCGTGGTCATCTGTGCAGCAAAAGATCACATCGCACGCTTTTAGAGCATCCCAGGTTTGCGGGTTTCCGGCCCAGGCATCCACGCTCACCAAGGTCATGCCGAGCCCGGATTCCTTCACCGTTCGCGTGTGAATAGCGGTCTTAGGCATTTTTTCATCGACATCCGAGCGCCGCGCTCCGTGAAGGCGGTTGAGATTTGTTTCGTCCACGATGTCCTTCTCGAATTGGATGGCCTCCTGAACCCCAAGCCGCAACAGCAGGGGCAAGACGGCACTTCCGGTCGCACCTCCACCAGCAATCCCACATCGGAACCCAGCTATTTGACGCGAGGCTTCATGCCCGAAGAGCCGGACCTGGCGATCCAGAAAACCCGCCGGCGCTCCCTTCACTCCCGAGATATGCAGGCGCGGTCCGACATGCAGGATCCGACCGATGTCTTCTGCTTTCTCTGTCTGCGCCCAAAAGCGTGCAGCAATATCGCCATTCCCGGCAATAACGACGCTGATCAATCCTGGCGCCCCCTTCAAAAGAGCGGTGCGGGCCAGCTCGGCTTCGTTGCGGTTGTCCTGCTCAGAGAACTTGGCCTGGCCGTCGGGATGGGTATGAACTAGGGCTGGAGCGAGACCCATTTCCTTGGCCTCGTTCAGGAGGCGCATGAAGCCATCGGTCTGCCAAGTCACATGCCGCGCTGATGCTGATACAAGGTCGTGACAGCTGATGGATTGGAAACGATGAGAAACCAGCCGGCGCCGCGGCTGGTTTGACCATGGATCGACTTGGATATCGGCGATGCCAAACAGCATGTAAGCCGAGCGCTCCGACCCAGCCCCCGCTGTCAACAAGGACCGAATCAGCGCCTCGTGCGGCTCCAGAAGGATGAGATCAAGCGCCTCCATTACGCCCGGGCCTCCGCCAATGCTGTTTGGACGCGGGCGACCATGGTTTGAAGTCCGTCAACGCCTGGGCGCCACGCATCGTTATGACGGGACCAGCGCTGCCAAACGCGACCACCGAAGCGGTGCTCAACAGTGCAAGCTTTCGGTACTTGCCCGGTGCCTGCCAGAGTGAGTTTCGGGGCAACGTAAAACATGTCGGGCGGGCAGTCGGGATATCCCTTGGGAAGTAGGATCAGAACATCTGCCTCCGTATGGGCGAATTTGCCTTCCGGCAGCGGTAGAGCATTGAGGATGATCCCCGTGCTGCCGCCTTCCGTCACCACTTCGAACTCATAGCCGTGACCGGAAAGGTAAGTCTGATCTTTAGACGGAAGGGCATCCCCCTCCGTCGTTTGATCAATCAGCGAAACGAACCGCTCAACTCCGGCATCAGCCAGGTTGATCACGTCCGTATCGGCGATCTTCTTGTCATGTTGCCCCGGCATTTCCTGCCAGAGGCTGTAGTTCGGTGGCAATTTGGCCAGCTTACGCAGCACGAAGCCGCTGATGCAGGCCCGTGGCCATTCAAGATCGGCGTCGTCAATTTTGAACTTGAAGCTCCGATCTGAACGGGCGACCAGCACCTTCTCGATTCCCCGACCACGCAGGTCGTAGAGTTCGTCGAGCCGGATGTCTTCGAAGTCGCCATTGGGCAGGATCGCGATGGCCGCATGCTCGTCGACGGGGTGACCACCTGCGGCCTCAATAAGCTGGCGCCCCAAGACCTTGGGATCGTCGAAGGCGTGCTTTTTAAAGTTGAGGCCCTCATCAGCGATGAGGACCGGAAAGCGAGGAGTGTTTCCTTCCGATTTCATAGTGTTAGTCCTTGTGCAACTTGAGGTCACAGACACCATGTCTGCGCCGTCACAAGGACAATCGCCCCGTCAGGAAGAATCCGGTAAGCTGGATCCAATCTTTTTTCTGAGCGTCCCGGATGGAGGCGGGTTGCAGATGAAAAAGTAGGGGCAACGCGCACATCGGTCGCTGCGGTTCGGCGGGAATCGTCCCTCGATGATTGAGATCACGGCGTTCGCGATCTTCTTCTTTCTGGTGGCGATCTTGCCCTCAGACATGGTCAAACGGTCCCGATCCCCGCCCGTCAAATATACGAATTCCGCCTCACCGCGTCCGTCAACCGCGATCTGAAACGCGGCAGCATCGAGAGCGTCCAACGCCGTGCTTGTCTTGCGACCTGTGCGGATACGCCGGAACACTGTCGAATGACTGGTTTCGATCTGCTCGTGCGCTGTGACCACGACCTCGGCGTCTTCGAAGCGTAGTGAGAGAGTTTGGGGGGGGCGCCGACATTCACCCTGCCGGAGCAGGATGAAGAACTTCAGCAATTCGTCGCAAATCTGCCGGTACTCGGAGGCGTAACCGTGTTCTATGGGTCCGTGAGCAACCCACGCGGCGTCGATAATCGATTGCATCTCGGTCTCATCAGGAGTGTCGTCGGGACGAGCTGTCAATTCATCGATAACAGCCTGCACGGCGTTGTGCATGCGCATCGGCGCCGACTCCAAGCGCCGTCCGCCAACCTGCAGCACATGTGCGAAGAAGAACCGTCGTGGGCATTTGTCGAAGGTCGCGAGTTGAGACGGCGACATGCGGGCAACGCCATCGACCTCCAACGTGAAGCGCTCAGCCTCTCCGACGACATCTCTCACCGCTGAAATCGGCTTTTGATCGGCCAATTGGCCGGAGATGTCGTCGACAAAACTGGACCGGCTCTGCCGGTGACCGTTGGACTTCTTGTTGGGCGCATATAGGAACAGACCGTCTTTTGCCCGAGATAGCGCCACGAAGAACAAACATCGTTGTTCCTCATCATGGCCGGCATCTATTGCGTCGCTACCTCGAAACATCGGGCCCTCGATCATGCCGTCCGGCGGATGAAGGCCGCGGCTCTGTTTGGCCGAGCGGGGGATCGAATCGCTTGTCAAAGACGGAAGATGAAGCATCTTGAACTCAAGACCCTTGCTCCCGTGAATCGTCATCAAGCGAACGGCGTTTATGGTCTGAGCGGTGGCCGGCAGATCGCGCAGATCCCGCTCATCCGACAGGATCACGAGCCGTCGAATGTGGTCCAGGAGGTCGCGGATTGGGTAGCCTGATTTTTCTGGAAGGACCGAGCGCAAGAAGTTTTGAAACTGCCAGAGAGCAAGCGCAGGGTTGGCATTGCCCTCACGAGCCTGCGTTGCGATATCGGCCGCGAGGCGGGTCCGGTCCAGATAGATTTTCGTGAACACCTGCCATGCAGTTGCCGTAGGCTCGATTTCCTCAAACGCACCGACAAGGGCCTTTGCTGAGGCCCGACCGCCTTCGCTCATTCCTGATGCCGTTTCCAATACGGTGCGCCAGTCGAGCGGGAGAGGTTTCTTAGTGGTCCGAACTGCTTCGATGGCGACGGCGACGTCTTCGATGAACATCCGAAATGGCTTCATCGAGGCAATGCACGTGAGCGCCATGGCCCTCGGATCGATCACAAGTGACAGGAGAGACAACGCTTCCTTGATCTCCGGTCGGTCGAACAAGGGTCCGAGAAAAAGCACAGGAATCCCACGTGCCTCTAGGCCCGCGGCTATTTCTGCCAGACGCGCGTTTCCTTTGCAGATGACGGCCTGGTCTCGAAAGGTGGTCCCATCATCGCAGGCAGCTGATATGCGTGCTGCGATTTCGTCGATCTCGTGATCTTTGGATTCAACGGAGACGAAAGACGGTGCGACACCACTTTTGCCCTTGAACGCATTTGCCTGAAAACCCGAAGCTGCCATTCGTGTGGTCGCGAAAGTGCTGAAGGTGTTGCAGATTTCCTGGGATGATCGATAGTTCGTGCTAAGTTGCAGTGACGTCCCTCCGGGGAAGTCTTCCGTCTCGAACCGGTCGATATTGTAGGACGATGCACCCCGGAAACGATAAATCGACTGCTTGGCATCCCCCACGACCCATAGGTTGCTGCCATCTGGTTTCAGAGCACGCAGTAGTCGAACGCTTGCACGGTTCACGTCTTGGTACTCGTCCACGAGAACGTGCTCATAGCGCCTTTGTATCTCCACTCGCACGGCCTCGTCGGACTCGACCAAGGCCGTCGGACGTGCGATAAGATCACCGAAATCAACCGCGCCGCGATCCGACTTCAGTTGTTCGTAAAGGTCGTAAACGGAGGCGATCTCGAGGCATTTTTCTGCGGCTGCCTGTTCTTCTGCCGTCTCCGCTGCATCGGCCATCTGCTGGGCTAGCTCGCGGTAGCGATGCTGATCGACCACTTCGTCTTTCGCGCGTGAGATTGCCGAGAGGATGGACCGTAGATTGTCAGTCGGGTCCCAAAGATCGTTGAAATGCTTCAACCTCAAGCGCGGGAACTCGTCTTCGAGGAGCGCAATGGCTTCGGTCGCATCTATTAAGCGTGGATCTGGAGGCAAACCAGCCCGATCATGGAAGCGGCGCAGAAGATCGAGGCCGAAAGAGTGAAATGTTCCGATCCACGCTGACCCAGCCGCTGCCGGCCAGGCCGCTATCGCGCGATCCGTCATTTCACCCGCAGCTTTGTTCGAGAAGGTGAGCAACAAGATGCTCTCTGGATCGACGCCGCGGTTCTTCAGCACTGACAACCGGCCAACGAGCGTTTGTGTCTTGCCGGTGCCCGGTCCTGCTTTCAGAAGCACGGCCTTTCCATCGTGTCCTGCCGCGCGTTTTTGTTCCTCGTTCAACGGCTTTGTTGGCGACTCACCATCGCGGTCTGGCTCACTTGGCGGAAGCAGGAGCGCATCGAAGAGCTGAACCGCCACCATCGGATACGGCGCACCAAGTTTTTTGGCGATGTCATTTGCGCTCAAACCGTCATCGACATGCCACGACCAAGCCAGAGCGCGCGGAAAAAGAAATTCGCGAGCAAAGAGGTCCATGTGAATCTCCTCCCGGGCGCGATTGCTGTAGTCGACAACACGATCTGCGCCAACTGACGAGGGATCCGCAGACCGCGCCGGATCGATTTCCATGGTTGGCGGAATGTCAACTGCGCCACCAAACTCGTGATGCCCGATCTCGTGAGCGACCAAGAAGGCGTCGAGAAAAATATTCCCCGTATCTTCATGTAGGATGGTGCCGGACGCTCTCTGGAGAAGAGCTTTGCCGCCCTTGAGTTGCGGATGGCCTGCTGGCAGTTTCCTCACCTCGAGATCGCGGGCTCCGGCCTCACCCAAAACGAAATCATACGGGGTCGTCCGAATGCCGCCTTTGCTCACTTGGAGATCGTGAAGGACTGCGGCGCGGGCGCGTATCGCTTCAATCCGATCCATCGTCGGCAAGCAACGCCTTCAACGTGCGTTGCTCCTCCTTCGTGAGGCCGGCAGACTCGACATAGTCTTGAAACTCGATCGCTGGGATAGCACTCGGCTTTACCTCGGATTTCATCGCAACGGCTTGCCCATCCCCTTGCTGCATTCCGCTGATGACATCCTGCATTTGTACGCCGAGCCTATTTGCCAAGGCCTTCAACAGGCTCGTTGGCATCGAGGCGATATGTACAACTTCGGCGTTCAAGCCAGTAAAAAAGCCACGAGGAAGTCCGAGGTCACGCGCGAATTGCCTTACACCTGTGCCAAACAAGGATTGCCTGACGTGCTGGACGCGCAGGGTCTCTGCGCTAACCGACTTGGTCTCAAGGGGAAGGCTTGCCTCAGCTAACTGCAGGTCGCTCATCGATAGTTCGTTGAAAAGCGCAAGGAGGTCCTGGGTATATTCGGGGTAGCGCTGAAGATACGCCTTGAGGATGGCGGGCGACATCTCCTCTTCCACAGTGAAGTCGTTGAGGACGTTTTCTCTACTGGCCATCATCCACCTCCAACTCTAATGCTTGCCGGATCTTTGCAAAAGCTCGATCCCGCCGATTGCGCACAGTCTTTTCCACGCAGCCCAAAAGCTCGGTTATCGACGCTTCGCCATTTTTGTTCGTTTCAATGGGAATGTCTGCGAGCATCAAATCAATCACCTCTCGTTCGTCAGTCGGTAGAGCATCAATCGCGCCACGCAGGTGAATCCGGTAATCGAGATCTTCTTCAGCTGTGAGACCAACTTTGTTGTAGCGCTCCAAGGCGGCTTCGACGACAGCGCGCGCCGCGCCGGTGACTTCGTCCTCTACGTCTTCACTCGCCCGTTGCCGCCGGTATACCTTTCGGAGCTTCGTGATATGAGCCGCGCGGACCGCCTTGTCGAAGACAACCTCGTAGATATCGAGCTGCTCGTCATAGTCCTGCCGGTCGGTAAACATCAGCTCCGTGACATGATTGACTGTCGCGTCACGTATCTCGGAAAGATGCGCATTTTCATAGATTTTTTCGCCCGCGTGTCGGTTTGGTCGTGGACACGCGGCTTCGGTCCGATCGCGCAAAATGTTGTAGAGTTGAATGAATCGACCGTCTGAATTGTCCGACTTCGTCTGGCGCAGATGATAAACAAGAACTTCTGAGGGGACATAGTTGCTGTGAGACCGATCCCGTATTGTTGCACGGTCGATCAGGTCTTCGAATGGCCAGTCGAGGCTCTTATCGATGAACTGGGTTGTTGGCGATCGCCGTGTGTAAAGTTCGCCGTCGACTTTATGCTTTCTCAGCGGCACAACGCGAAATTCGTGTTTACGCATGCCTCAGGCTCATCCTCCTCCGCAAGCACGCAATATTCAGTGCTAATGACGCCACTATATGCACCCTCCGAGAGTATGCTTCTTATTAAATATTTCGGTATCTCCTCTAAAATATCCGGGTCGTAAAGCCGGCGGTGGCAAACCCGTGCAGGCACCATAAAAACAGTAGCTATGTGCCACACATTCGCCGGATAACGTGTTGAGGTTGAATCGAATAGGTGCAAATGAAGGCCTAATATCTCTTAATGCTATCGAAACGCTATGTCTGCATTTGCCGAGAATTTGTTTCAATTGCTTTTGCGCCCTCAGCAGACACAAAAGACCTTTCAGGCGCCGCTCCCATTTGGCGGCTTTCAGACCAACGGCTCACACCTCTGGAATTCAGCTTGAACAATTGTCGAAGTAGACCAGCCAGCAACGTGGACTTCTGCTTCGACCTGAACCCAAATGCTCCGTATGGACAACGTCGATAAAATCCGCGGGAAGCTGATAAAGGTCCTGGAGGTACTTGAGGACACCTGCGAGCAGGCAACTGAAGCGCAGCTGCCAGATTTGCCAAACGAAACGAGACTCCAGGAAATCCAAGCCCTCAGCCGCCTCATCGACACTGCGAAATCGCACTGCGACGAAGCGGAATCCTTTATGCTCCAATATATCCGCTCACAGAGCGATTAGGCTGGACTACGGCCTTATTCCAAGCATTGCTGTCTCTGTCGCGTCCGCCTCCGCGACTGCCCGCCAGAACGTCGGGCCTTCGGGTCGTGGAAGCACTGATCGCTTCCTCAACCCGAAAGGCACCCCATGACCAACCGCAAATCGACACGAGCCGACAAGAAACCACAACCGAAGTCCTCGAAAACAGATCAACTCAAAGGTCTCCTCAGTAAATCCGAGGGCATGACAGTCGAGGCGCTCTCCGAGAAACTCGGCTGGCAGACCCATACAACGCGGGCCGCGCTTACACGCCTGAAACAAGCCGGTTTCAGTCTGGAGAAACTCGCCCCAGCCGACGGAGCTCGCCAGTCCCATTACCGTATCGCCGGAGCGAAGAAGTGACGTCCACGGTAGAACTTGAAAGAATGCCTCGCTCCAGCCTTATCGATCAGTATGAGCACCTGATCAGCGCGCCGCCGCCCAAAGGTATAAGCACGCCCTTGCTCTGCCGCCTCGTTGCATATGAAGTTCAGGCCGCTAGGTATGGCGGCCTGCCTCTCAGGACCCGAAACAAGCTGCAGGCGATTGCCAGTAACCAGGCCGTCGCGCCGGCAGGGCCTTCCCTTCGATCCGGCACAAGGCTTGTCCGCGACTGGAACGGCGTCACCCATGTCGTTGATGTTCTCAAAAGCGGGTACCGATATCAGGGGCGCATCTACAGATCCCTTTCTGCAATCGCGAGAGAAATCACGGGCGCCCGCTGGTCGGGCCCCCGCTTTTTCGGCTTGAAAGGTACATCGTAATGTCAGCAGGCGCATCGGGCCGGCGGATTGTCCGCTGCGCCATCTACACGCGCAAGTCCAGCGAAGAAGGTCTCGACCAGGCCTTCAACTCGCTCGACGCACAGAGGGAGGCCTGCGAAGCATACATCGCCAGCCAACGCCATGAAGGCTGGAAGCTGATCCCCGCGCATTACAATGATGGCGGGCTTTCCGGCGGAACGCTCGAGCGCCCAGCCCTAACCCGGCTCCTGGAAGACATCGACGCCGGCAAGATTGACCTTGTTGTCGTCTACAAGATCGACCGACTGACGCGCTCGCTCGCTGACTTCGCCAAGCTGGTGGACAGGTTCGATGCGGCCGGCTGTTCCTTCGTTTCGGTCACGCAAGCGTTCAACACCTCCACAAGCATGGGAAGGCTGACCCTGAACGTGCTGCTCTCCTTTGCCCAGTTCGAACGGGAAGTGACCGCTGAACGTATTCGGGACAAGATCTCAGCATCCAAAAAGAAAGGCTACTGGATGGGCGGCCTGCCACCGCTCGGCTACGAACCTCATCCTGATCCTCAGACCCGCAGCCTGGTGATCAATGCTCCCGAGGCGGAAATCGTCGGGGAATTGTTTCAGCTTTATGATACGATTGGCTGCGTCCGGCTGGTCGAGGCAGAAGCTGCGCGCCGAGGCTACCGAACCAAACCCCGGACCTTCAGCAATGGCCGCAAAGTCGGCGGCGAACCGCTGAGGCGCGGCCACATTCATTTCCTGCTGCGTAATCCAATTTATGCGGGCCGCATTCGCCACAAGCGCGAAGTTCACGACGGTTTGCATGAGCCGCTCATCGATGAGGCGCTGTGGGACCGGGTTCAGGCAAAGCTCGGCGCGCAGGATAAGCCGGGCCGGCGAAGCGCATCTGGCAATCGCCCCTTGCTGACCGGGAAGCTGGTCGATGAAACCGGCGATCGGCTTACGCCCTCTCATGCGAGCAAAGGCCCTCGGCGTTATCGCTACTATGTGTCGTCTCGCCTTCTCGAAGGCAGAGGCAAGCGCGCCGATGGCTGGCGCCTGCCCGCCAAGCAGCTCGAAACCCAGCTTGCCCAGGCTGTCAGCGAGCATCTCATCACCGCAGGACCTCAGATATTCCAAAGCCCCACTGCGACACTCATTGAACAAAGTATGCCCCAGTTGGCGTCAATCTCGAACCTCGAGTCCCTGGAGCTCATCGCGCAATGCAAAATTTCAGAGGGGCAGCTCGAACTGGAAATCGCCGCAAAACCTCTGGCCGAAAAGTTGAGGATAAAGGAAACTGAATTGGCTGCTCCCTTTCTGAGCTTCACCTCGCCCTTTCAGATCAAGCGCCGAGGCGTCGAAGCCCGTCTCATCATCGGCGGCGTTGCACCCCGGACGAATGAAACATTGATCCGCGCCATTGCGCTGGCGCATGCCTGGGCAAAAGAGCTTCGCGCCGGCACATCTATGACCACCCTCGCCGAGCGCCGCAGCTGTACGCTCGCGTTCATCCGTCAGCGTTTGCCGCTGGCGTTTCTCTCGCCCAGTATTATCGAGGCGATCCTTGCAGGCCGCCAGCCTCACGACCTGACGCTCACCAAGCTGATCACTCATCCTATTCCGCTCGACTGGGATGATCAGTGGGCAGAACTCGGCTTTTCAGCCAGCGCCTGATAACGACAAATCATTCCCTGCTTTTGCAAAGGCCTTCCCTGTTTGGGCCGGGAAAATTCCCTGTTCCGCGTTTAGGGAATTTGCGCGCATCGCCCTGAAATGACGGGCGGTTTATCGGGCCTGTCAGAGGCATTCCCTGATCTTTTGAGGAAATTCCCTGTAAATCGGCCTGGAACAGGGAAAATGGCGATAAGGGAACTGTTGCAAAAGCCGAACAGAGACGGGGCGCCAAAAAGCGCCAAAAAATTCGCTGATACGGAAAACGGAGACCGCAGCCTCGCGCCAAACCCCGCCTGTTTGCGGGGTTTTGGAGCCGCACTAACGGAACTGTCTCAAAATCCGAAAATATCTGGCGGAGAGGGAGGGATTCGAACCCTCGATACCCTTGCGAGTATATCGGTTTTCGAGACCGACGCGATCGACCACTCCGCCACCTCTCCGCGCCGGGGTCTTAGAAGGGGCGTGCACTATCGCGGCCCGGACAAAAGCGCAAGCGCCGGTTTGGTAAATCCGCCGCCCCGGCTGCAGCTTTTTGAGCCGATTACCCTCGGCGCTGCGTCAGCCCCGCGCAAATCGATCAAATTTGCCGCTTCGGTTAAAGGTCACTTTAGCCCAATCCTGCGCAATAGGCCGTTTGGACAACAAGGACTGCTTGCCCAAGCCCATGAGCGCCCAGTTTTTCATCATGCTTCTGAATCCCGGCATCGGCGCCCTTCTGGCGGCGGCGTTCTGTATGCTGTGGCTCAACCAGCGCGACAAATCCTACGTCATGCTGGCCAGCGCCGGCTATGCGATGACTGCCCTGGGCTTTTTCATTCAGGATGTGGCGTTCCAGTATATCGCCGCGCCGCTGCCGGGACGCGCCGAGCGCATCCTCTCCAATATCGGCTTCCTGTCGGCAGGCTGGCTGCTGACCATGGCGGTGCTGGGCCGGTTCGGCATTCGGCCATCCTATCCCGTCCTTATCGTCGCCAGCATCGTTGCGCTGGTGGGGCATGCCTGGTTCCTGCTGGTTGATCCCAGCGTTGCGGGCCGGGTGCTGGTCGTCAATGCCGCCCTGGGCGCCATGATGCTGATGATCGTGGTCAAGGTTGCGCCGGTGCGCAGCAAGCACCTGACAGACCGGTTGCTCATGGGTGTCGCCGCTCTGGCGGCGGCCAACTACATCCTCCGCCCGGTCGTCATCCTCTGGCTTACCGGCGGCATCGGCAGCAGCAACGACTTCCAGCACTCCCTCTACTGGACCACCGTTCAGTTCACCCAGCCACTGATCTCGGTCGCTTTCGCGCTCACCCTGATGGTCGCCATTGCCATCGACCTGATCGATCAGCTCCGCCACGAGGCGCGCGCCGACAAGCTCTCCGGTCTGCTCAACCGCGGCGGCTTCGAAGCGGCCGCCGACGCGCTGCTCAAGCGCCACAAGCCCGGTCACAACTTGCCGGTCTGCCTCATCATCGCCGATCTCGACCATTTCAAGCAGATCAACGACACCTTCGGCCATTCGGTCGGCGACGCGGTGATCGGCCTCTTTGGCCGCCATGTCGCGGCGATGACGTCAGAAGAGATGATTGCCGGCCGTATCGGCGGCGAAGAGTTCGCCGTCCTCCTGCCCGGCCATGAGATCCAAGCGGCGCGCCTGTTCGCCGAATCCCTGCGCGCCTGCCCGTGGGACTACTGGTCGGGCATGCTCCCTGGTGGCCTGGCCCCCAGCGTCAGTATCGGCGTCGCCGGCGGCTGGCCGGGCGTTGACCTCTATTCGCTCATGAACAACGCCGATGAAGCCCTCTATGACGCCAAAAGAGCGGGCCGCGACCAGGTTCGCCTGTTTGGGGTCAAGCCGCCGCCTGTCGCTTCGGTGACCGCCGCGCTCAGCCGCATCCGCGTCAAATCCTGACGTTCCGGGGCGCCAAACCGCCCTTTTCCTGCTATATAAAGAATAACCTGCATATCCCCCCACATTTCCCGCAATCGGCGTGAAGTTGGGGTTTGACAGCCGGATCGCTTTGGTGTTTACCCCCGACCTTCGGGCGCGGCGCCTTCTGGTGCGGCGCCCTCACATATTTTCACTATTCCGGAAGGAACTGGCCCCATGTTCGCGGTCATTAAAACAGGTGGCAAGCAGTATAAAGTTGCCGAAGGCGATACCATCGTCATCGAGCGGCTGGCAGCTGCTGCCGGCGAGACGGTCACATTTGACTCCGTTCTCATGGTTGGCGCCGGCGCCGGCGTGACTGTGGGCGCGCCCATGGTTGCAGGCGCAACGGTCACCGGCGAAGTCGCCGCTGAAGTGCGCGGCCCCAAGCTGATCACCCGCAAGAAGCGTCAGCGCCAGACTTACCGCCGCACCATCGGCCACCGTCAGGACCTGATGGAAGTGACGATCACGTCGATCAACACTGACGGCAAGGCCCCTGCCAAGAAAGCCGCTGCGAAGAAGGAAGAGGCCCCCAAGGCTGACACCGCGCCGAAGGCTGCAGCTGCTCCGACAGAAGAAGCAGCTGCTGGCGGCGACAACCTGAAGAAAATCACCGGCATTGGCCCGGCCCTCGAGAAGAAGCTGAATGCCGCTGGCATCACCACCTTCGCTCAGATCGCCGCGCTCTCCGCTGACGACATCGCCAAGCTCGAAGAAGAACTCAGCCTCGCTGGCCGTTTCGCCAAGGATGGTTGGGTCGAGCAGGCCGCAGAACTCGCTAAGGAAGCATAAGGCTAAGGCCTTCCGCTAAAGGATCAGGAGCAGACCATGGCTCATAAGAAATCAGGTGGTTCGTCCCGCAACGGTCGCGATTCGAACCCTAAATATCTCGGCGTGAAGAAGTATGGCGGCGAAGTCGTCGTTCCGGGCATGATCATCGTGCGCCAGCGTGGCACTGTGAAGTGGCCGGGCAAAGGCGTCGGCATGGGCAAGGACCACACCCTGTTCGCACTTAAAGGCGGCAAGGTTGAGTACGCTCACAAGTCGGGCGGCCGCATCTACGTAAATATCGTACAGATGGCGGACGCCGCCGAGTAAACGGCCTGGGGAGCATCCGGCCGCGCTTTTAAGAGTGGTGGCCGGGTCGCTGTAACAGGACGACCAGTTTCCGGGGGGAGGCAGGCCACTGTCTCCCCCTTTTAATTTGCCCTCCCCCGCCAGGCCCCGCACATAGGAGGCGGCCATGACGGAAGCGATCGAAATCGAAACACAGCGGCTGGGCCTGCGCCGGCTTACCCCTCGGGACGCGGGGCCGGTGACAGAGGCCGTAAACGACCCGCGAATCTACCTCATGCTTGCCAGCGTTGCCCCCGCCCAGTCCAAAGCCGAAACCCTCGCCTGGTTCGCGACGCACGACACGGCGCGCCAGAACGATACCGGCCACATCTTCGCGATCATCTCGAAAGACACCGGCGCGCTGGCAGGGCTGATCTCGGCCAACCGCCAGCGCACCGACGATCCCTTCAATATCGGCTACTGGATGACCCCGCCTTTCTGGGGCAAAGGCCATTGCACCGAGGCGGGCACAGCCCTTGTCGGCTGGCTGGAAAACACCCGCGCCGCCGCCGCCCTTGTCTCCGGCTATTTCGCGGACAATCCGGCATCGGGCAAAGTGCTGCGCAAGCTGGGCTTCCTGCCCTGCGGGCGTAACACCATGTTCTCAAAGGGCCGCGGCCATGCCGCAGACCACATCATGATGGCGCGTATCGCCTGAAACGGATAAAGACCACCCCATGAAGTTCCTCGATCAGGCCAAGGTATATATCCGCTCCGGCGGCGGCGGCGCAGGCTGCGTCTCGTTCCGGCGCGAGAAGTTCGTCGAATATGGCGGCCCTGATGGCGGCGATGGCGGGCGCGGCGGCGACGTATGGATCGAGGCCGTAGAAGGTCTCAACACGCTGATCGACTTCCGCTACCAGCAGCACTTCAAAGCTGCGCGCGGCGGCCACGGCATGGGCAAACAGCGCACAGGCGCGCGCGGCGAAGATGCTGTTCTGAAAGTGCCCGTCGGCACACAGATCTATGAAGAAGATCAGGAAACGATGATCGCAGACCTCACCGAGGTCGGCCAGCGTGTCCTGCTGGCGCCCGGCGGCAATGGCGGCTGGGGCAATCTGCGCTTCAAATCCTCGATCAACCAGGCCCCGCGCCGCTCCAATCCCGGTGAAGAAGGCGAGGAGCGCTGGATCTGGCTGCGCCTCAAACTCATCGCGGATGCGGGCCTCGTCGGCCTGCCGAACGCGGGCAAGTCCACCTTCCTCTCGGTCGCCACAGCGGCCAACCCGAAGATTGCGGACTATCCGTTCACGACCCTTCATCCCGGCCTCGGCGTCGTCGATCTGGGTACCTCCACGCGCTTCGTGCTGGCAGACATCCCCGGCCTCATCGAGGGCGCCGCCGAAGGCGCGGGCCTCGGCCACCGCTTCCTCGGCCATGTCGAGCGCTGCAAGGTGCTCCTCCACCTGATCGACTGTACGCAGGACGACCCCGCCGGCGCCTACCGCACCATCCGGTCAGAGCTTGAAGCTTACGATGCTGACTTCGCCGACCGCCCCGAGATTGTCGCCCTCAACAAGATCGACGCCCTGACGCCCGAACTCGTCAAGGAACAGCTCAAGCAACTGAAAAAAGTCTACAAGGGCAAACCCCTCCTCATCTCCGGCGTCACCGGCGCCGGCGTCAAGGATGCCCTCTACGCCATCGCGCAGCACCTCGGCTTCAACAACGACGACATCCCCCTGCCCAAACCTTCAAACGCCGACGAAGAAGATCCCGACACGGACCAACCCTGGAGCCCGGTGTAACCGCTCCCCTGCCCCAAACGCCCGCTTCAGGAAAATCTGCTCAATACAGAAACGCCCACGGATGAAACCGTGGGCGCCTGAATAATACTGGCCTGAGAGACGGTCGCCCCGTTTATTCGGCAGGCACGGACCGTTTGGCGCTGCGTTTGGGCTTGCTGACATCCTGAAAGGTCAGCATTTCAAAAAGGCGAAGCGAGGCGCCGTCATGAAAGCCCGCCTCCTCGGGCGCTCGCTCGGGATTGCGGAACGTACCCAGCAGCATGTCAAACCAGGGCACATCGCCATAGTTGAACGCATGGACGTCCCGGCCATGGTGCAGCACATGGCTCTCCGGCCGCGTGATGAAATATCCGAGCCAGCGCGGAGTGCGCAGGTTGGCATGTTGGAACATCGCGCAGAAGGCCGCCATCAGGCTGATGGTGATCGCAGCCGTTACCTCCAGGCCAATTCCGCCCACCAGCGCCAGGCTTCCGATGAACGCAAATCCGGCGGAATCGAGCGGGTGGAACCAGAACGCGCCCCATATATCAACGCGCTCAGCGCTATGATGCATCTGGTGGAACACGCGCCACAAAGGCGTGATTGCGTGCATTGTCCGGTGCCAGACATAGATTCCAAATTGCAGCGCTCCAAATCCCAGAATAATCTGTATCCAGAGTGGAAAGGCCGATGCGTCGAACAGCGTATGCTGGCTGAGCAGGCCATCCCACATCATTGGCGCAGTGAACGCGACGGCGACATAGAGCGCAAAGGAGAGCATACCGCGTACCCGCCAGGCAGGGGATGGAGCAAGTTTCCGGGCGGGGGCAAAGGTATCAATGAGCGCAAATGCCAGAAACATGCCGGCAAAGCATAAGATGAGAAAAGTCACGGGCAGGGTTCCTTGTGAGGGGTTATTCCGGATCAGACCACCAGGGTCGCGATCAGGACGATCTGCTCTGAGGCGCCCAAGGCGAAATCGAACTGGATCGGTATGACCTGCAATGTCTGCAGGATCACGAGCCCCGCAGACGCTATGGCCACGGCTGTCTCTATCCATTGTTTCAGCTTCCGCATGACGGGCTCCCGGAGTAGGATCTGTTCTGCCGCTGCCCGAGAATTCGGGATCAGCGACGCACCAAGGAATGCGCCACCTTGGAATCTGGCGACAGGACCACAGCCCGATGATCTGCCGATGGTTTCCCGATGATGACCTCAGACCCGTCCGAACACCTCCCCCGTATTGACCTGGCCAGTATGCCGAGGTGCCGGATTGGCGCGCTGACCCTTGCGCCGCCGCTTCGGGAAGTCAGCGGACCGGACTGGACAGAGGTTCTCGAGCCCCGCGTGATGCAGGTTCTGATCGCGCTGGCGTCCCCCTCCGCAGAAGTGGTCACAAGAGACGAGCTGATCGCGCGTTGTTGGAATGGCCTCGCCGTCAGTGAGGACGCGATCCAGCGCTGCATCGGCAGGCTTCGGCGCCTCGCGCGGGATCGGGGCAGCTTTGAGATCGTCACCGTCCCGCGGGTCGGGTACAGGCTGCTGCCGGACGCGGCCCCAATGCCGCGGGAAACCTCAGACCGGCTCAAGGGTCATACGCGCAGCCCGGCTCCGCAGCTGCTGGTCGATGTTGAGCCTTTCTCAAATCTCACCCCGGATGAAACCGTCTCGCGCTTTGCCACTCTGCTGTTCGATGACATCGTGATCGCCTTGACCCTGCACAGGGATTTTGTCGTTCGCCTCGCAGGCCCGGCGCAGACGGATGCTTATCGGCTGACAGGAAATCTCCGGCCGGATGGAAACCACATTCAGGTTTCCCTGCGCATCGTGAATTCAGACGGCGCCGTCATCCTGGCGCGCAGATTTGAAGCGGATTGGAACGGGGAGGCGCCGCCCTCCGACGATTTTGTCCTTCAGGTTTCCGGCGCCCTCAGCAGCGAAATCCTCCGTGCTGAGACCGACCGTGCCTTGCGTAAATCAGCCGACCTCACCGCCTGGGAAGCGGTCGTGAGGTCTGTCTCTGCCTATTCCAGCATCAGCGTCGGCAATCTCGACTTCGCGATCTCCGAAGCCCGGCGCGGCCTTGAAATCGATCCCGCCTACGCAGAGGCCCATGCTGCGCTCGCTAATGCGCTGGCCGGAAAATTCGAAGTGGGCGGCGGGCTCGATCAGGCACTCGCCGAACAGGCTGCCCGTGAAATAGATCTGGCCCTTACGCTCGGCCGCGACCGGCCAGATGTTCTGGCCCGCGCCGCAACGGCGCTCTCCATGATCGGCCGCCCTGCTGAAGCATTGCCGTATGCGGAAGATGCTGTCGCGATGAACCCCGGTGGCGGTATCGGCCATCTCTATCTCGGCCGCGTGCTCATGCGCAACGGCGAGCCAGAGAAAGCCATCTTTCACCTGTCCCGGTTTGAACAGCTTTCACCCAGCTCCCCGCTCCGGTACTTTTCCACATTCCAGAAAAGCGTTGCCCTATTCATGCAGGGTGATCTGAAGGGCGCCGAAACAGCACTCGAAAGCACAATCCGGCTCAACCCCAGCTATCCGTTTGCCTGGTTGTCAAAAGCGGTATTGATGAGCCTTCAGGGACGCTCGGATGAGGCCATCGCCGCCGCAGAGCGCCTGATCGGAATTGAAGGCCCCGATGCCCTCCCCCTTCACCTCGCGCGCATACGCGTTGGCTATCCCGGCGGAGGCGATGCAAATCTCCTCACCTCTGCTTTTGAACTCGCCTGGGCGTCGGCGCTCGCGCCAAGGTCCGCAAACCACTGAGGCGCAGCGGAGTGTTCAAGCCCCCGCACTCTCCCGCGCGCTCACCCGCTCATGCCACGCCTTCACATGCCCCGCCCCGTCCGGCACCGGCAGCCCAATCCAGCCGGCAAAATCCACCGTCGACAGCGCGCAAATATCGGCAATCGTAAACCGCTCGCCGGCCACATAATCCCGCCCGGCCAGTTCCCCATCCAGCCACATCAGCGCGCGCTCATAATGCCCGCGGTTTGACGCGCCAAACTCCTGATACTGAGGAACCACCACCTTCGCCGTGAACGGATGAGCATGCCGCCAGAACATGCCCGCCGGGCTCATCAGCTGAAATTCCACCCGCCGCACCCACATGTCGATCAGCGCCGCTTCCAGCCCATCCATTCCAAAGAGGTTCGGCTCAGGATAAACGCTCTCCAGATACCGGCAGATCGCCACTGTCTCGCTGATGCACGTCCCGTCATCCAGCTCCAGCACCGGCGTCTGCCCCAGCGAGTTACGCGCCACGTGATCGGCGCTCTTATGCTCCCCCTTCACCAGCGCCACGTCCACCAGAGGGACCGAAACGCCCTTCTCAGCCAGAAACATGCGCACCCGGCGCGGATTGGGCGCCGGCATCGGCGTATTGTAAAGTTTCAAGGCGTTTCCCCGCTTTTTGATGTTATTTCCCACAGCTTGAAACGCCCGCTTGCGTCCGTCAACCGGCCCGCAGCGCCCCACGCAAAAAGACCTCTCCCTACGGATCAATCCAATTGCAGGATTTAAAATGGAACGATCCGTTCTAAGACGCGTTGGTAGGGTGAGACGCACCTCACAAAGAAGGAGCAGACACATGCAAACTGAGCTTAAAGAGCAACAAGAAGCAGAACATCGCCAGCATATGACCACTCAGGAAGTTACCCAGGCTAAGAAAGTTGGCCTCTGGAAAATACTTGCTGCGTCACTGGTGATCGTCGTGATTGGCTTCATTGCCATTGCCCTGTTCGGCACGCCTAACGGTGCCGGCAGCTGATTTGAGACAGAGCGTATCGCTCGCCACTGAACAATGAATACGCCCCGAAATGCCCTTCCGGCTCGCCGCCGGGAGGGCATTTCGCCGTTTCATAACCTCTCGCCATGGCGTCTCTGGCCGTGTATCGCGGTCAGCCATGACTGCTGACACCCTCTCCCGCGCCAAGCGCATCGTCGTGAAAACCGGCTCTGCCCTCATCGCGGAGGCAGGCGCTCCGCGCCGCGAATGGCTCGCCGCCCTCGCCGCAGACATCGCCGCCCTGCGCCAGCGCGGCAAGGAAGTCATCCTCGTCTCCTCCGGCGCCGTTGCCCTTGGCCGCTCAGCCCTCGGCGCGCCCTATCAAGGCCGCCTGGAACAGAAACAGGCCGCCGCCGCCATCGGCCAGCCCCGGCTCATGGCCGCGCTGGGAGACGCCCTCGCCCCCCACGCCATCGCCTGCGGCCAGGCCCTCCTCACCCCCGGCGACACCGAAAATCGCCGCAGATGGCTGAATGCCCGCGCCACGCTGGAAACCCTGCTGGAAGCCGGTGTCGTCCCCGTCATCAACGAGAACGATACCGTCGCCACCGAAGAAATCCGCTACGGGGATAATGACCGCCTCGCCGCCCGCGTCGCCCAGATGATGGCCGCTGATGTCCTGATCCTCCTCTCGGACATCGACGGCCTCTACACCGCAGACCCGCGCTCAAACCCCGGCGCCCCCCACATCCCCTTCCTCGAAGCGCTCACCCCTGAGCATGACGCCATGGCCACCGGCGCCAACGCCGCCGCCGGTGTCGGCTCCGGCGGCATGGCCACCAAACTCGCCGCCGCCCGCATCGCCCATGCGGCGGGCTGCTCCACCCTCATCACGCTCGGCAACCGCCCCCACCCCCTCGGCGCCATCGAGGCCGGCGAACGCGCCACCCTCATCGCCTCCCGCATCAGCCCCGCCAAGGCCCGCGCCGCCTGGCTCGAAGGCCACCTCAAGCCCGAAGGCGAACTCCTCATCGATGACGGCGCCGCCGCCGCGCTGGCAAAAGGCGCGAGCCTCCTCGCCGTCGGCGTGCGCGGCGTCACCGGCCAGTTCGAGCGCGGCGCCGCCGTCGCCATCCGCGCCCCCGATGGCCGCATCATAGCCAAGGGCGTCACCGCCTACGGCACCGAAGACATCCGCCGCATCGCCGGCCGCCGCACCGAAGACGCCGAAGCCATCCTCGGCTATCGCGGCCGCCCCGCCATCATCCACCGCGACGACATGGTGCGCCTTTGACTGAGCCGCTGATCCGGCCCGCCACGCAGGCTGACATCGGCGCGCTCACCGCCCTGGAAGCCAGCTTCCCCGAAGAAGACCGCTTCGACCGGCGCACCTGGCGCCGCCTCCTCGCCGGCCATGCCAGCGTCCTTGTCTGCGAGGCGCCCCGCGATGGCCTCCTCGCCGCCGCCGTCATGCTCTACCGCAAGGGCGCGCGCGTCGCCCGCCTTTACTCCATCACCGTCGCGCCAGAGGCCCGTGGCATGGGGCTAGCCCGCGCGCTGATGGCCGCGTGTGAAGCAGATGCAACAGAACGCGGCGCCCGCGCCGTCCGCCTGGAAGTGCGCGCCTCAAATAGTTCAGCCACCCGGCTTTACGAGGCAGGCGGTTATCGCGTAATTGCGACCCTTGAGTCCTACTATCCGGACGGAGAAGCGGCGCTGCGGATGGAGAAGTATCTCGATGCGCCCTCTAATGGAGCCCCATGACAGATTGGGTCGTGCTTGTTGAATCGGCAAGCGACATCTCTCAAGCCGAGACGCCGCACAAGGTTCTGCGTATTTCAGACTATATCTCAAAGCCTGCGCTGTTCACCGGCCGCAGGCCCTACATCCTCAATCTTGCGCGCTCCTATTCCTACCAGTCGGAAGGCTATTACGCCTCCCTCTTGGCTGAGGCGCGCGGCCACCGGATCAGCCCCAGCGTCCAGACGATGGTCGAGCTCTCAAAGAAGACGCTCTACAACCACGCCCTGCCAGATCTCGGCGAAACCCTGCAGGAAGCCCTCGCCAAGGGCGCCCCGAAGGTCGAGACCCTGTTCGTCGCCTTCTCGCGCACCGAACTCCCAGCCTATGAACGCCTCGCCCGCGAAGCCATGGACTGGTTCCGCACCCCCGCCCTCGAAATCGAGTTCGACGAGGAAGCCCCCCACGGCATCGGCCGCATCCGCGCCGTCCCGCCCCACAAGCTGAAAGACCAGCGCCGCCAATTCTTCCTGGACTCGATGGAGGCCTACACCAAAGGCCGCGTCAAAAACGAGAAGACCCGCACCCCCGCCAAATGGGCCCTCGCCGTGCTGGTCGACCCCAATGAGAAGACCGCGCCGTCAAAGCCCGCCTCCCTCAAACGCCTGGCCGATGTCGCTGAAAAGATGGGCGTCGAGGTCGAGCTGATCGACCCGACCGACCTGCCATCGCTCGCCGAATTCGACGCCCTCTTCATTCGCGCCACCACCTCGATCGACAATTTCACCTACCGCTTCGCCCGCCGCGCCGAGCAGGAAGGCATGCCCGTCATCGACGACACCCATTCGATGATCCGCTGCACCAACAAGGTCTATCTCAAAGAGATTCTAGAGAAGGCCGGCCTGCCCATTCCGCGTACGGAAATTGTGGACGAGAAGACAGACCTCTCCGGCCTGTTTGACCGCCTCGGCAGCCCGGTCATCCTGAAGACCCCCGATGGCAGCTTCGGCATCAATATGGTCAAGGCCCAGTCGCTCGACGAGCTGAAAACCGGCGCCAAGAAAATGTTCGAGGACACCGCCCTCATTATCGCCCAGGAATTCCGCCCCACGAAATTCGACTGGCGCATCGGCGTCCTGAATGGCGAGCCCCTCTACGCCTGCCAATACCGCATGGCCCGCGGCCACTGGCAGACGGTGAAATATGGTGAGGGTGGCAAATCCACCGAAGGCGGCTTCACCACCATGCCGGTGGAAGACGCGCCGCCTGAAGTCGTCAACGTCGCCGTCCGCGCCGCCAGCCTCATCGGCGACGGCCTCTATGGCGTAGACCTCAAAGAAACCGAAGAGGGCGTCATCATCATCGAAATCAACGACAACCCGTCGATTGACCATGATGTCGAAGGCGCCGTCCTGAAAGATGAAATCTGGAGACGGATCATCTCCTGGTTCTCCACGCGCCTAGAGCGCCGCATGGGCCGCGCGGGCTGAAGAGCCCCCCGGCGAACGCGTTCGCTCTCACCCGCACAACCTGATCCCCTCCCCCAGACATGGGGGAGGGCTAGGGTGGGGGCGCTCTCAACCCGGCAACCCGTCAAAAGAATATAGGGATTTCGTCTAAGCCTTAAAACTTAAACCCACCCGCCAGCAGCTTCTCATACCGCGCTGGCGTCACCGGCGCATAGCCGCCCTCAGCGGGATCATACATCCACACAGCGTCGCCTTCGACCTTGGACGGATCAAATCCCTCGGCCACCAGCTCCACTTTGCGATACTTGAACGTGCCGGTCGTTTCCGCTTCCGGCTGCACACGAATGAAGATCGGCACCGAATAAGACGGCAGCAGCGCGGCAAGGCGCTTGTAAACGCCCGGCATATCCACTGCCCCGTCGAGCGTCACCGCCGCCATACCGGCCTTGCCGTCCGTTCCCGGAACAGGCACGCCATAGACGTTGGCCGTGGCGATACCGTCAATCTTCGACAAGGCCTCGCCCACTTCATTGGTCGAGACATTCTCGCCCTTCCAGCGATAGGTATCGCCGATCCGGTCCACGAAATAGATATAGCCGGCCTTGTCCTTCTTCAGCAGGTCCCCGGTGCGGAACCAGAGATCGCCTTTCTCGAACACATCGCGCAGCAGCTTCTTCTCGGTCGCCTTCTGGTCGTTATAGCCTTCAAAGCGCTGGCGCACATCGTCGCCGATCTTGCCAATCGCTTCGCCCGGCTCATCATCCGCCGCCGGAATACAGAAACCATCCGGCCCTCGCACAGGCTGCTCCGTCTCGATGTCGAATTTCACAAAGCCGACATGCGCAAACTGGCTTTTCAGCCAGCCCGGAATACGCCCGATAGCGCCGGGCTTGCCGTCAAAATTGATGAAGCTGACATTGCCTTCCGTCGAGCCGTAAAACTCTGCGAGATGGGGAATGTTGAACCGCTCGAGAAACTCTTCCCACACTTCCGGGCGCAGGCCATTGCCAAAGCCAGTGCGGATATGGTGCGCGCGCTCCTTCGGGTGGGGCGGCGAGTTCACGAGGTAGCGGCAAAGTTCCCCGATATAAACGATGGCGGTCGCGCCCTCGTCCGTCGCGTCGTCCCAGAAGGCGCTCGCAGAAAACTTCCGTCTCAGGATAATCGTTGCGCCCGTCATCAGCGCCTGGCCAACCCCGCAAAGTCCGCCCGTGCCATGATACAGCGGCAGGGTGATATAAACCCGGTCCTTCGGCGTGATGCGGCACGGCGCAATGAAGCTTTTCATCATGCCCTGCGTGCGGGCCTGCGTCAGGCGCGCGGCCTTGGGCAAGCCGGTCGTGCCGGAGGTATAAACATAAAGGCAGAGATCCTTACCCAGCAGCCCGGCCCGGTGCGACCGGTCCGGCCGCGCAGACGACGCCCCCGCCAGCGCCCCGCCAAGGTCTTCACCCACAGCCCCGCCCAGAGACCACACCTTCGGCGCGTCCTTGAAGAGTCCCGCCGCCCCGGTGATCGCCGCGTCCTGGTCCGCCCCCGTCACGATCAGCTTGGCCTCGGAAATATTCACGCAATGGGCCAGCGCGTCGTTTTCAAGATTGTGATTGATCAGCGCCGTGACGACACCGATCTTCGCAAAGCCCGCCCAGGCCGCCACATATTCCGGGCGGTTTTCCATGAACAGCGCGATACAGTCGCCCGCCTTCAGGCCCTGCGCCAGCGCCCAGTTGGCAAACCGGCTCGCCGTTTCGTCAAACTCCGAATAGGTGGTCGATTTGCCCTCGAAGCGGAACGCGACATTGGCGGAAAACTTGTCCACCGCCTGTTCGTAATCATCCGCCACCAGATGGTCAGAGTCCGGGGAAATGTCCCCCGTCCATTTCTTGACGAGCAGAATATCCTGAAACAGCCGGTATTCGCGGCCAAGTTTGGCAAAAAGGTTCATGTGCGGCGCCTCCCAACGCAGAGGGTCGGATAAGATTTTCGGGTTTTATCAGAAATTAACAGATGGGAGTTTCGCAGACATTGTCAAAGATTTCGCTAACCATAACAGGGAATTTCCGGCAGGTTTGCGTTCTGCGCGAGGTCTGGTAAATGCTGCGCCGCACAAGAGAACAATAAGGAACATAGGCCCATGGCGAAGGACCCGGTTGGAGATCTCCTCACCTTGCTCGATCTCGAGCGCCTCGAACTCGACCTTTTCCGCGGCCAGAGCCCGGACGAGGAAGAGAGCCAGCGCGTCTTCGGCGGCCAGGTCATCGCCCAGTCGCTGGTCGCCGCCTACCGCACAGTGCCCGATGACCGTCTCTGCCACTCGCTGCATTGCTATTTCATCCGCCCGGGCGATCCATCCGTGCCGATCATCTATCAGGTCGACCATTCCCGCGATGGCGGCTCCTTCACCACCCGCCGCGTCGTCGCCATCCAGCATGGCAAGCAGATCTTCAACCTCGCCGCCTCCTTCCATGTCGTCGAAGACAGCTGGCACCACCAGCACGAGATGCCCGAAGTCGACCCGCCCGAATCGGTGGGCGACCGGATCGAATGGCGCCGCAAATTCGCCGAGCAGGTGCCAGAGCGTCATCGCGGCCACTTCCTGCGCGACCGCCCAGTGGAAATGCGCGAGATCGACCCGCTCGATCCCCTCAAGCCCGCCAAGGCCAGCGACCAGCAGAACCTCTGGTTCCGCGTCGCCCGCCCCATCGATGAAGCGCCCTGGCTCCACCATTGCCTGATGGCTTATGCGTCCGACATGGCCTTGCTCGGCACCGGCAACCGCCCCCACGGCATCTCCTGGATGACCGGCGAGTTGATGTCCGCCAGCCTCGACCACGCCATGTGGTTCCACGCGCCCACCAAGTTCGATGAGTGGCACCTCTATTCGATGGACAGCCCCTATGCCGGCGGCGCGCGCAGCTTCAACCGTGGCTCGATCTATGACTCGACCGGCCGCCTGGTTGCCTCCGTTGCCCAGGAAGGCCTGATGCGCCGCGTGGAGCGCAAACCGCGCAAAAGCTGACCGGATCTGTCCCGTTCTGTCCGAATGTGTCCGGATTTGTCCGGGAAGTGTCCCGCGCCTGACCGGCCTTAACCGGCCCTGACCTCGCGCCGGTACGCCCCCGGCGACACCCCGTGCCAACCCCGGAACGCCCGCACAAACGCGCTCTGATCGCTATACCCCGTCGCATGCGCAATCTCGGTCAGCGTCAGCTTTCCCTCGCGCACATAAATCTCCGCCGCTTCCTTCCGCGCCCCCTGCAACAGCTGGGCAAAGTTCACCCCCTCTTCGGCCAGCCTCCGGCGCAATGTGCGCTCCGAAAAGCCCAGCAGCTGCGCCGTTCCTGCCATGCTTGGAGGCACCCGGCCCATCTGGCTGTGCAGGCAGTTGCGCACCTTCTCCGGCAGGCCCACCCCCTCGTGCAGCGCCGCCAGCCGCTTATCCAGCCGCTGCGTCAGCAGGCGCACCAGCTCCCGGTTCTCCCCCGGCAAAGGACGCACCACCAGGTCGGCGCGGAACACCATCATGTCCTCGCGCGCCCCAAACTTCACGCCCTTGCCGAACAGCGTTTCATACACTTCCCGGCTACCCGGCCCAGGGTCACGGTGGCGGAACTGCATCGCCTCAATCGGGCTGCCATGATCGCGCAACAGCCAGAACCCGATGGTCGCATACCCGGCATACACCGCCTCCATCACCCGCCGCATCTCCTCCACCCCCGGCAGCGCCGGCGCGCAGCGAATGCGGGCAAACCCGCCGCTGATCTCCAGGCTCGTGCGCACAACCTCCTGCGTCAGCGCCTGATAATGGGCGTTGATCTCCAGCGCCTGCTTGATCGTACCGGCCGAAGACAGCGCGTAGCCGACATCCAGAAAACTCGCCGGCCGGAACTGCATACCCACCCGCAGCCCGACCGTGTCATGGCCCGTCATCTCGGCGGCCGCGTCCAGCACCCGCACCACAACGTCCCCTGCAAACCGCTCGTCGGGCTGGTCCAGCGCGGCCCGCCCGCCTGGCACCAGCGCGTACATCTGCGCCGCTGGCGCCCCCAATGCGATGCAGGTTTCAACGTAATTGGACAGATAGGCCGAAGATACAGTCGGCACCGGGTCTCCTGTTCTGTTCCCCGCCAGCATCCGCCCCCACGCGGGTACAAGCTGCGCTCTGGCCGCAAAAGACACCGGCCGTGGCCGCAAATGTCAAGACTTGTCCCTAACCAGATGTTTATCTGCCCTCGGGGACGCACGCGGAACCCGGCGGCGCTGACATCGGCGCAGCGGCCACGTGCAAATGGCGGGAGCCAGCGACAGAAGGGGCTTTTCAGCTCAAAATGCCGCTGGCTCCTTCTTTTCCCCCAAAACATCACAGTTTCAGGCCCTAAACACAGCGAAAAGCGCTTGCACGCTGGCCTCATCTGATTACACCGGGACTCCGGAGCGTAGCGCAGTCTGGTAGCGCATCTGGTTTGGGACCAGAGGGTCGTAGGTTCGAATCCTATCGCTCCGACCAATCATTTTTGGGTGCCTCGGGAGGCTCTTGAATGGAAGCGCGGATCTATCGGCCAGCTAAAAGCGCCATGCAGTCCGGACGTGGCAACACGAAGGAATGGACGCTGGAACTGGTAAACCCGGACGCGCACCGCAGACCCGACCCCCTGATGGGCTGGACCAGCATCGACGACACGTCGGGCCAGATCCGGCTCCAGTTCGACACCCGCGAACAGGCCATCGCCTATGCTGAGCGCGAAGGCCTGAATTTCCGGGTCGAGGAACCCCGCGAGCGCAAGCGCCTCGTGAAATCCTACGCCGAGAACTTTTCGGCCGACCGCAAACAGCCATGGACTCACTGAGGCCTGCCGCGTAATCCCACCGGTCACGGCCCCGTAGCTCAGCTGGATAGAGCACTCGCCTTCTAAGCGAATGGTCGCAGGTTCAAGTCCTGCCGGGGTCACCATCCGCTTTGCTCAATCCCCACCGCTCCACCGCGCGGCCCTAACCCCTCTCTCTCAAACAAAAGAGCGCGTAAGCACAACGCCAAACCCCTTGTATGTCATCTTTTGCCCGGCCTGTTATATTTCCGCGGTCGGCAGCGGATGAGAGCACCCCACCCCTGAGGGACACCAAGCCCGTGGGAGAGCGTGTCGCCTCATCCGCCTTGGTCATCAACCCGGACAGTCGCTTGGGCCGGCGAAAGCGAAGCCCGCATGCGCAAGGTCGGGACATGAGCGAGAGATTTGTTGGAATTGATGTGTCGAAGGAGACATTGGACGTCCATGTATTGCCGGAGGGGCGTGCCTTTGCCGTCGCGCGCACTCCAGCGGGGATAGACAGCCTTCTGGCCGCGTTGTCGGAGCTGGGCGCGGACCTGGTGGTGCTGGAGGCCACCGGCGGGCTGGAACGGGTGGTCACCGCCGCCCTGGCCGGGGCGCAGATCCCGGTTGTTGCGGTCAATCCCCGTCAGATCCGGGACTTTGCCCGCGCCACCGGGCAGCTAGCCAAGACGGATGCGATCGATGCGGCGGTAATCGCCCGGTTCGGACAGGCGATCCGGCCGGCCCCGCGAGCCCTTCCGGACGCCGCGGCCCAACAGTTGGCAGAGCTGGTCACCCGGCGGCGGCAGGTCATCGACATGGCGGTGGCCGAACGCAACCGCCGCCGCCTGGTGACGGCCAGGCCGGCCCTGCGCAGCATCGACCGGGTGCTGAAGGTTCTGGAAGCCCAGCTGGCAGACATCGACAGGGAGATCGGGGACCGCATCCATGCCAGCCCGGCCTGGCGGGAGGCAGAGGACCTGCTCAAATCCGTACCCGGCGTTGGCGACCAGACGGCCCGCACCCTGATTGCGGCCCTCCCGGAACTAGGCACCCTTGGCCGCCGTCAGATCGCGGCCCTCGCGGGGCTTGCCCCCTTCAACCGCGACAGTGGCCAGTGGCGCGGCCGCCGCTCCATAACCGGCGGCCGCGCCGATGTGCGCAGCGTCCTCTACATGGCTGCCCTGGCCGGCATCAGGTTCAACCCAGCCCTGAAAGCCTGCTACCAGCGCCTCCGGACCGCCGGAAAACCCGCCAAGGTCGCCCTCGTGGCCGTCATGCGAAAACTTCTCACAATCCTCAACGCAATCCTCAGAGACAAATCCCCATGGCAAACACAAAACGCTTGAAAGCGAACACAGTCGCTCTCCCTCTGGGAGAGGCTGCGAAGGATCAGCGTTTGCACTGCAAACGCCCGGAGCAGGCCATCGCGCAGCGATGGGAGGTGAGGGCTGCGGCAGCGAGGATAAGGCCCGCCCTATCCAACACCCGCCCATCCCTCCCCCCGTCATCCCGGAATTTGCGGAGCAAATGTCCGGGACCCAGAAAGCCCAGCAATACCAAGTCCTCCCTGGGTCCCGGTCTTCGCCTATGGCGAAACCGGGAGGACGCGCGATGAGTTTTCGCAAAGAACTTATCCGCCCCAGTCCCCCTACCGGCATACTCCCCCACATCCTCCTCACAGGAGCCGCGCCGGTACCGTTCGGTTTGTGAGGAGGTCGCCCCGGAGGATGGGACGTTGTGGACGTTACGGCCCACCGCATCTCTAGGGACGTTGATCCAGGCAAGCCGGACCAAAAAGCCGGTAGAGAATCCCCACTGGCCCGCCTTGGTGTTTATCCAAGGTCACGAGAGTTGATGGTAAGTGGTCAAGGCCTGGCAGCGCCGAAGTCATCCCGAATCCTACTGCCCGAAACTCCGGCGGCAGTGCGCGGCGGGCGAAAGCGCCCAAACCGCAACACAACAAAGTTTTCCGGGCGCTGCGGCGCCCGCCGCGCACAGGCTCCAACTGAGGGAGCCACCCGAACACCCCGCAAACCCGGATGGCCCCGCCAGTCCGGCTAAAGGCGTATGGAGAGGGCCCATCCCCTGATGACATCGCCCGCGCATCATCCTAAATGCTCATCATGAGCAATAATCTTCGCATTCTGGCGGCCCAGCTGAACCCCGTTGTGGGCGACATCAAAGGCAATCTGGCGCTTGCGCGGGAGGCCTATGGCGAGGCCCGCGCCAAGGGTGCCCATCTTCTCGTGCTGAGCGAGCATTTCCTGCTGGGCTACCCGGCCGAGGACCTCGTGCTGAAACCGTCGGCGGTCGAGCAGTCGATGGACGCCGTGCGCGCGCTGGCACAGGAAACAAAGGATGGCCCGGCCATTCTCATCGGTACACCCTGGTCTGAAGAGGGCCGGCTCTACAACTCCGCCTGCTTCCTCGGCGGCGGCCTGATCAAGGCGCGCTACGACAAACGCGAACTGCCCAATTACGGCGTGTTCGACGAGAAGCGCCACTACACGCCCGGCGAAGGCCCGCCTCTGGTGGTGGAGCTGCACGGCGTGCGCGTCGGCGTGGCAATCTGTGAGGACATCTGGCTGGAGCGCGTGCCCCGCGCCACCCATGCAGCCGGCGCCGAGCTGCTGATCGTGCCCAACGCCTCGCCCTGGCGCCGTGCCATCCAGGCCGAACGCGCCAACGCCTTCGACCGCTGGGCCGACCTGAAACTGCCCTACCTGTTCGTCAACCAGATGGGCGGGCAGGACGAGCTCGTTTTCGATGGCGCCTCCTTTGCCACCAACGGAACGCATGGCGAGCGCTGCGGCCTCGTCGGCCAGTTCGAGACCGGCACAGCGCTCGTCGAATTTGATCCGTCCACGAAGCAATTCTCCGGTCTCGGCCAGAGCTGCGCGGCAGACCTTGAAGGCTGGCCCGCCGAATATCGCGCCGCCATGCAGGGGCTGGGCGATTATGTGCGCAAGAACCGCTTCCCCGGCGTCGTGCTTGGCATGTCGGGCGGCATCGACAGCGCCATCACCGCCGCCATCGCCGCCGATGCTCTGGGCCCGGACAAGGTCTGGTGCGTGATGATGCCATCGAAATATACCAGCAATGACAGCCTCGAAGACGCCAAAGCCTGCGCGCAGGCGCTCGGCTGCCGCTATGACACGATCAATATCCATCCGGGCGTCGAGGCGCTGGACACGATGCTGGGCGACGTCTTTGCGGGCAAGAAGGCAGACATCACCGAAGAGAACATCCAGTCCCGCCTGCGCGCGGTCACCCTGATGGCGCTGTCCAACAAGTTCGGCCAGATGGTCGTCACCACCGGCAACAAGAGCGAGATGGCCGTTGGCTACGCCACGCTCTATGGCGACATGTGCGGAGGCTACAACGCGCTGAAGGATTTCTACAAGACCGAAGTGTTCGAGCTGTCGAAATGGCGCAATGCGGTGCACCCCAAAGACGCGCTCGCGCCCGCCGGTGAAGTGATCCCGGAACGGATCATCACCAAACCGCCCTCGGCCGAACTGCGCGAAGACCAGAAGGACGAGGATTCCCTGCCGCCCTATGAAGTGCTGGACGACATCCTGCGCGGGCTGGTGGACCTGGAAGAAGACGTGGACGACATTCTCGCGCGCGGCCATGACGCGGCCACCGTGCGGCGGATTGAACATCTCGTCTACATCGCCGAATACAAGCGCCGCCAAGCTCCGCCGGGCGTGAAAGTCGGCGGCAAGAATTTCGGCCGCGACCGGCGCTATCCGATCACCAACCGCTTCCGGGACGATTGAGGCGTTATTCTACCGTTGGCGGCTCGATGGTCGACGCGGTCGGGTCCAGCCCGAAAGAATCGATCGCCATCATTTCGCGCACCGTCTCGACCTCTTCGGGCAGAATATCATGCGCGTCGCCATAGCCTGTGATCGGCGAGGGATAGACGCCCGCTTCCTGCACGACTTCATCAAACAGGAGCCAGGCCTGCTTGCCGCCGAGACAGTTCACGCGGACCCACAGATCCTCTTCATTCTCCAGCGCGCCGATGTCGGTAATCTCGCGCAGCTCGCCTTCGTTGATGTCAAACTCGCGGCCATTGAAGCTCATCACCGTGAAGCCTTCGCCGATATAGCGCAGATAGGTCAGCTGTTCGCCGGCCTTCAGAGGCAGCTTCTCGATGCCGGCCTCGCCCACAAACTCCACCTCGGTGTCCTCCAGAACGGTGACCGGAAGCTTCTTGGTGGCAACGAAATAATCGAGATCGTCGGCCTCGTTGCGAATGTTATTCCACAGCTGGTAATTGGCGTATTGCGGCAGGTGACAGGTGATGTCCTGCGGGTCGGTCGGGTTGGGCCGGGCCCGTGCTGGCACGCGCACATCTGCGTCCAGCACGGCAAAGCCGGGGGGATATTCGCCGGGCCAGCCGGGGCTGAGGAACCAGTTATCGTCATAGCCTGAGAGGGCCGCGTAATCTGTGGGGGGCGCTTCTGCGACCACGTCGCCCGCAGCGCCAGCAGCCGCCGTTTCGGCGCCAGGCACGCCCTCGGCGCCCGATTGATCAGGGGCCCCGCCCTGACCACAGGCCGCTACAAAAAGAGCCGCCGAGAGAATCCAGCCGAATCGCATTTCCTGCTCCCAAACCTTCCGATAGAAATGGAGGTGAACCACAACAATAGCAAGAATATGACCGTGACGCTTGGCTTTTGCCGCGATTTGATGTCTCAAGCCGCTTCCCGGAACGAGAAAGCCGCCGACCATGACCCATCCTGTTGTTCGCTTTGCGCCCTCGCCCACTGGCCGGCTTCATGTCGGCAATGTGCGTACCGCCCTGATTAACTGGATGTTTTCACGCGGGCAGCAGGGTAAATTCATACTGCGCATCGATGACACGGACCTTGAACGCTCCACCGCCGAGCATGAGGAGGCCCTGAAAGTCGACCTCACCTGGCTCGGATTGACCTGGGATGACAGCTTCAGCCAGTCGCACCGTTTCGCAAACTATGACGCCGCGGCCGACAAGCTGCGCGCCCTGCACCTGCTCTACCCCTGCTACGAGACGGCCGAGGAACTCGACGTCAAACGCAAGATCGCCCAGACGCGCGGCCGCCCCCCGGTGTATGACCGCGCCGCTCTCAGCCTTACGGCGCAGGACCGCGCTGATCTTGAAGCCAAAGGGCGCAAGCCTCACTGGCGCTTCAAATTGTCAGGCGAGCGGGTCGAATGGAACGATCTTGTGCGCGGGCCCCAGAGCATCGACACGGCATCGGTCTCAGACCCGATCCTCATCCGCGAAGATGGCAGCTATCTCTATACGCTCCCCTCGGTCGTCGATGACATAGAGGCGGGCATCACGCATGTCGTGCGCGGCGAAGACCATGTGACGAACTCCGGCGCGCAGATCGAGATCTTCATGGCGCTCGGTGGCAAGGCGCCAGAGATGGCGCACACGCCGTTGCTGATCGGCGCGGATGGCGCAGCGCTCTCCAAGCGCATCGGGTCGCTCTCGATGGGCGAGCTGCGCGCACGCGGTTATGAGCCGATGGCCATCTGCAGCCATCTCGCCAAGCTCGGCACGTCCGACAATATCGAGGCGCGCGCCACGCTGGAGCAGCTGTGCGAAGAGTTTTCCTTCTCCAAAATTGGCCGCGCGCCCGCCCGCTTTGATGACAATGACCTCAACGCCCTCAATGCCGCGCTGGTACATGCCATGCCGTTTGAGGCTGTCCGTGAACGGCTGATCACGCTGGATGCGCGCGCAGCCTCCGAGCCGTTCTGGCTGGCCGTGCGCGAGAACTGCACCTTCGTGGCCGATGCGATCTCCTGGGTGGATATGGTCTATGGATCACCCGCCCCCTTAGTCGCCGAGGAAGACCGTGAGTTCATCTCGGGCGCGGCTATGTACCTTCCGGAAGGCGAACTGACCACCGAGAGCTGGAGCGCGTGGACCAATGCCCTGAAAGCCGCCACGGGCCGCAAGGGCCGGGGCCTGTTCATGCCCCTGCGCAAGGCCCTCACCGGCGCCGAGCACGGCCCGGAAATGAGCGCCGTGCTGCCCCTCATCGGCCGCGAGAAAGTGCTGCAGCGTCTCAGCTGACCGCTCAATCGCAGCTGGAGTCCGTCTCGCAGGAAACGCTGGAGCCAGCGCGCCCCTCTGCCAGATCACGCACCCAGTCTGAGAGCCGCACGCCGGCTGTCTGCTCTGTGTAGAAGTGATCAAAGCGAAGCGCGGTGTGCCCGTCTCCCGGTGCCGAGAAGGTCCGGATGCCGGGAATGTCCCTCGCCAGATCCGCATTGTTTGCCGCCAGCAATTCGCGCACCGGCTTGCCTGTGCCCAGAAGGCCGAGGAAGTCCTGCTGCACCTGATCGTCCACATTATCAAATCGCGCCATCTGCATCTCGGGATGGCGCGCCGCCGTTACCCGGAAGAAATCTTCGGTACTGGCCGCCGCGCGATCAAGGGCAGAGAATTCCGGCCAATCGGGCGTTCCCTCAAAAGCGCCCCAGGTTTCCAGCACCTCAGCGATCCCGGCCGCGCGATAGCCGCCTGAACCATCCGCCAACTGCACAATTTCCGCTTCAGGATACTGGTCTGCCACAAGCCCGGCATAATAGGGAGAACCAATGCCCCCGGCACTGCCACCGGTTACAAAAACGCGCTGAGCCGCGGGCCGGTTTGCGTATAGCCAGTCCAAAGCCGCCTGAACGTTGGCCTTGCCCCGGTGATGGATCGTCACCGCCTCTCCGGCCGAGGTCTGGTAGACCACATCTTTCGATCCGAGATGCGAGTCGCCAGTGCAATAGGGTACGAATAACTGTGTCCAACCGGCGAAGGGGTTGGCGGCGTTGGCACTGTCAAACACGCCCTCCAAAAGCTCTGGATCATTCGACGCCATATCAGCAAAGGGCGTGTAGGGTGTCGGCTCGGTGGCCACATCGCAATGATCGCCGCTCCAGCAGGCGCCGCCGCCATTCAGGAAAAGCATCACACGGGACATATCCCCTCCCCGCACATGGAACCGGAACGGCGTACCCGTGGCGCAAAGCGTGTCGCCGCCCGGCTCGATCATGGCCCATTCGGTAGCCGGGATTGCCGGGGCAGTATCTGGCTGCGCGGAGATCGCTTCCTGCGAAAGCCCAGGCCCCGCGCAACTGGCAACAAGCGCAAGCAAAACCGGCGCTGCGGCCAACGCAAAATTTCGTACAGACATCTGTTTCCTCCCCATGGCTCTGCGGCCATCGGGAGGAAGCTTAGGCGGGCACAGGAAGACTGGCAATCGCGATGGTCGCGCCCGCCGTCAGCGCGTCACCACATCCCTCTGCATCGGCGCCAACGCAGCAAGCAGTTTATTCTGCGCACGGAAAGGCACGCTTTCGGCATTCATGGCGTGTTGCAGATTCTCAACCAGCGCATTGAATTCGCGGTTGGTGATGCCGTGGTCCTTGTGGGAAGACGCCATGTCCATGCCGGTATAATCGCACGGACCGGCAAGGATAAAGCAGAACTGCTCCTTCAGTGTCCGACGCAGGCGCACCAGGTCGCTGGCCGCGAAGATGTCGGCGATGCGCGGATCATTGAGGCTGCGCTCCACCAGATCGTCGACAATGCGGCTGACACCTGCTTCGCCGCCGAACACTTCATAGAGGTCTTCATCCGGCAGCGGCGCCGCGCCGGCGTTCTCATTGCTTATCACATAGGGATCGACCGGCAGCTCGCCTGGCGGAACATCCGCCTCCTGAGAGAACGCCGGAGCCGACAGGCAAAATGCTGCGGCGAGCAGGATACGCAGTTTCATGTGTCAGAATCCGATCTGTGCGCTGAGATAGAGCCCGCGCTGATTTTCAAAGGTCGCAATCGAGCCGAGGTCAACATAGCCTGCGGTGAGCGTCAGGTTCTTGTTCAGGGCATAAGCGCCGAAGACGTCAAAATAATCGTCCTCCTGCGCAAAGGCGAGATTGTCTGGCTTGAAGCGGTATTCCCCGCCCACAATCAACTTGCGGCTCAGCATATAGCCAAGCGAGACTTCCGGCTGGAGCTCCATTTCGGTATCGCCCATAAAGCCAAGGAGGCCGGTCTGATTGGCACTGGTGTAGCGCAGAGTCGCATTCGCCAGGATGCTCTCGGAAAGGAATAGCTTGGTCGCGGACGCATAGACATCAATACCCTCATCCTCCTGCGCGCCCAAGGCCTTCACAAGGTCGCCCCGATCAGAGGTCTTGTACTGCAGGCCAACCGCAATCTGTGGCAGCCAGGTGTCCTGTCCGTATACCGCGTCGCCCGCAATCCGCAGCTTGGCGCCCCATATGTCCTGGCCGATCTCATAACCTTCCCCCAGCCCCAGCGCCGCGCCGGCCTCGCGCGTATCCAGTGTCATCTGCGACCAGGAAAGTTCCAGACGGTCGTAGAGGCCGACCGCCGCGCCAAAGCTCTCGACATCAAAATCGGCGACCGCCGCATAGCTGTAATGGGCGCTCGTTCCGACACCGCGATCTGTTCCGTTGCCGGTAATCAGTGCCCAGGGCGTTAACCCACCGCCGCCTGATCCTTCAACGTTAGATATTCCGCGTGTTAACAAAAGTTTTCCGCCCGGCTCAAGCGTCTGCGATGCTGCAACTGGTGCAACGACTACAGTCATGCCCACAGCCGCACAAAGGATAGATGGCGCCCATTTCATTTACGTGTCAGCTCCCCGATAAACCTTCGAGTGTTTTTAAGTTTGTCGCCAAAAAATCACTATAAGCCCATGATGATATTATTATTTTTCCAAGTGATTAATGTGAGCGAAACCATGTTGTGTTTTTAATCGCGCGCATGAAAACGCTTCTCTTTCCGCTGATCTTCGCTCTTTGTTTCCTGATGCTGCCAGCCGGTATGGCCCAGGCGGGGACTGTAACATTCAAGATTGTTGATGCGTCCGGCCATCCGGTTGAAAACGCAGTGGTCATGTCGGCGCCAGGCGCGAAGCCTTCCGTATCCGGCACGTATGAGATGCGCCAGGAGGATCTCACTTTCGATCCTTACGTTCTGGTTGTGCCGGCCGGGGCGGACGTCGTGTTCCCCAATCTCGACCGCGTCCGTCACCATGTGTATTCCTTCTCAAAGGGCAATCGCTTCGAACTGAAACTTTACGGCAAGGAAGACGCCCGCTCCGTCACCTTCGAAACGCCCGGCATCGCGGCCATCGGCTGCAACATCCATGATGAAATGGTAGCGTATATCCGCGTGGTGGACAGCGCCGCCTATGGCAAGACGAACGCGAAAGGCGAAGTGACGCTGAATATACCCGCCGCCGGAAAAGTCACGGTCTGGCATCCCGATGCGATGGGCCGCGAGACCAGCGTAGACGCCCCCGCAGCAGCAGCTGCGCCCATTGCCGTGACCCTGAAGATGAAACCGAAAGCTCATGCCCATTAGGAGCTGGGTCAGCGCCTCCCTCAGGCGGAAGCTTACGGTTATATACTCAGCCCTCTTCGGGCTGATCCTTCTGCTTGTGGCAGGCGCCGTATATCTCAGCATCAAGATCAATGCCGAGCGCACGGTGGAGCGCGAGCTGGCAGCGAGCGTTGCGATCTTCGAGCGCCTCTGGAACATGTCCAGCGAGAATATGACGGCGCGCGCCGAAGTGCTTGCTTCTGATTACGGTTTCCGCGAAGCGGTTGCCACAGAAGACTACCCCACCATCGCGTCTGCCATCGGCAATGTCAGCGCGCGCGCCGAAGGGCTCAATGCCATCGTCGCGTTCCCTGACGGGCGCTATGTTTCTCCAGACGGCACGGAGGGCTCCCTCCCCGACGACATGCTCGAAGCCATGTTCACCATGGGCAAAACCAGCGGTGTGGTGACCCATGAAGGTGCCAACTTCCAGTCAGTCGCTGTGCCGATTGAGGCGCCCGTGCTTGTTGGGTGGGCCGTATTCTGGTCCGATCTCGATGAAGCCCGAATGCATGCGCTGGAAGAACTCTCGCCTATTCCGGTGAAGGCTGAAATCCGCCGGAGCGCAGAGTGGGACGGCGAGGACGGAGAGATTCACAAAACCCGCGGCTGGATCGGTGCGTCCCGCCACATCCGGAATTTCGGCGCGGGCGAGCAGATGAGCCTCGTCATCACCTATCCTTTGCAGGCCGCCATGGCGCCCTACCGGCCAATGATGTGGGCCATCATCAGTTTCAGCATCTTTGGTGCGGGCCTCCTTGTGGTTTCCGGCGGGTTGGTTGCCCGCTCGTTGACACAGCCCATCGCGACCCTAGATGAAGCCGTTCACGCCCTTGCAGCCGGCAACCGCCAGCCAGTTGCCGTGACTGGAAAAGACGAATTCGGCCGGCTCGCCAGCAGTTTCAACATGATGCTGGAAGACCTGGAAGCACGCGAGGCCGCCATTGTCACGCTTTCTCGCGAAGACATGGAAACCGGATTGCCAAACCGGCGCGCGATGAACGATGACATTGACGCGCGGGGGGGAGACGTTGCGGTCCGTATTGCGGTCATACGTGTACTGCGTTTCCGTAAAGTACGCGCGTCCATTGGTCATGCCGCTACGGCCCAGGCGATGAAAATCCTTGCGGGACGCATTCAGGAATTCACAGGCGCGCTGCCTTACCGGATCAACGGCGCCGATCTCGGCCTGATCTTCGAGCCTGGCAGCCGCTTTGCGACGCCCGAGGCCTTGACGCATATCGTGGGCGCCTGCTCGCAACCGGTCATGATCGAGGATGCATCCGTTGACCTGATGCTGTGCAGCGGACTGGCGATCCCCGACGCTGCGGAAGTGCGCCCGCTTGGGCTGATCGACCAGGCCGTTATCGCTGCGGATATGGCGGAAGCCAATCAAGCCCCTTCCGCAGCCTTCGACCTTGCCAGATATGGCAACCCCGCAAGCACGCTCTCTCTGATGAGCGAAATGCTCAAAGCCACCCGCGACGGCGGCTTGTCACTTCATTATCAGCCGAAATTCAGCCTGAAGACGAACACTGTCTGTGGCCTTGAAGCGCTGATCCGCTGGGATCACCCTCAGCAGGGACGCATTTATCCCGACACGTTCATTCCGCTTGCGGAAGAGACAGGCCATATACGGCAGCTTACCGAATGGGTGGTCATCCAGGCCATTGAAGACCAACGCGCGTTGCGTCAAAACGGCTACGAATTGCCCATTTCGGTGAATATCTCCGGCCGCCAGCTGAATGAAGACAGCTTTGCACTTTGGGCCATCGGCAAGATCCGCAGTTCGGGCGCCAAACTCTGTTTCGAGATTACCGAAACCGCCGTGATCAGCGATCCCGACAAAGCCTTGCGGTTAATCAATCTGTTCCGGGCCGCCGGGATCTCGATTTCGATTGATGACTATGGCGCGGGCCTGTCTTCTCTCTCCTATCTGAAACAGATCCCGGCGCACGAATTGAAGATCGACAAATCCTTTATCCTCACGGTGGAGGACGGGAAATCCGATCAGCTGATGATCCAGTCCACCATCGATCTCGCCCATGCCATGGGCATGTCCGTCGTGGCAGAAGGCGTGGAAAACGAACGCGTTGTCGAGTTACTCCGGGCAATGGGCGCCGATACGGTTCAGGGCTATCATATCTCGCGTCCCCTGACTTTGGAGACGACGCTCAGCTTCCTGCGCGCACAAAATCCTCAGCGCGACATCGCCTGAAATGTGTCGTTGCCCGAATTTGAGGCAGCCAGACCTGGCGCAGCATAGTTTCTGAGGCCACGCGCCAATATCGGCATGCACAATGTTGTGTTTCTCGAAACACAAGTTATTCTATCGCGATGAGCGAAGAACTTTCGATATTTGATATCAAGATCCTTGAGCAACTCCAGAAGGATTGCTCGGTGTCGACCGTTGAGTTGGCGGATATTGTCGGCCTGTCCCAGTCGCCCTGCTGGCGCCGCCTGCAAAGGCTGAAGGATGACGGCTATATCCGGCAACAAGTCGCCATTCTGGACCGGGAGAAACTCGGCTACGGGCTCCACATCTTTGCCTATGTAAAGGTGGCGCGCCTTTCGGAGAAAGACCGCGAGGTATTCCTGCGCAAAGTTCAGAATACGCCGGAGATTCTCGAATGCTATTCCATCTTTGGCGAGATGGACCTGATGATGAAGATCCTCGCCAAATCCATGAAATGGTATCAGGAATTCCTGATGGACTTCCTTCTGAACCTTCCGGGTGTGGAGAATGTCAACTCTACGGCAACGCTAGGCGAATTGAAATCGACCACCGCCATCCCCGTGCGCGGCAACATCGCGCTCTGAGGTGAGATTACGGTCTGCTTACGGATTTTCCGCGTAGGCCATGCATTCCACTTCTACAGATGCACCAAGCGCCAGGCCATCGGCGCCGAAAGCGCTGCGCGCGGGCATACGCCCCTTGGTGAAGTAGCCGGCATAGACTTCGTTGAAGGCAGGCCAGTTGCTCATATCCTCCAGCATGACCGTGCACTTGAAAATCTGATCCATGTCTGCGCCTGCCGAAGCGGCAACCTGGCGAACCGAGTCCATCACTTCAACCGCATGATCGCGAAAATCGCTGGAACGGCCGCCTTCCGCGCCGCCGATCTGGCCGGAAAGGTATATGATGTTCCCGACACGCACGGCGCCGGAAAAGGGCAGGTCTTCCGCCTTGATGGGCAGGCCCTCCACGATCATCGGATAATGCTCCACCATTGACGGTGCGTCTGGCGCCGCATCCGGCGATGCTTCAGCGGCAGCAGGCTCAGCCACCACCTCCGGGCCAGCGCGAAGCTGTTCCGGCGGCGAAGCAAAAGGCTTCACGCTGAGCGCCTCGTAAATCTCGGACGGGAAGTAGACGTCACCATTGCGCACCACCATGCGCGGCGCGCGAATTGCGTTGATGTCTTCCAGAGGATTGCCGGACAGGAGAATGAAATCGGCAAGCTTGCCTGTCTCGATCGACCCGAGCGTGTCAGAATATCCCATATATTCAATGGGATTCCACGCCGCGATACGCAGCGCATCAGCTACCGGTATACCGGCGAGCGTATAGAGTTCGATCTCGCGATGCACGGTGAAGCCCGTTCCATCATCCGTTCCCGGCAGAATCGTGATCCCGTCTTCATGCAGCATCTTGAGGGTTTCCAGAACGCGCCGGAACCCTTCCTGATAAGCCTCGTCCTCAGCGGTGTCCGCCAGAGAGACAAAGCTGCGGCGGCGGTAACGCTGATAGGCGATCGGCATGTGATCAAGATAGGCCGCATCCCCCTGCGCAACAGTTCCCGCGCGGCTCAGCATCAGACGCTCAAGGATCACGGCCGTCGGATCGATCGCGGTGTCGTTCTCCTGCATCCGGCGCACCGTAGACTGAACTTTATCCGAATCCAGATCGAGCGTTGCGCCCCGTGCCATACCCGTCAGGCGCAGCGGCGTCCTTGTATCTTCCGACACATCCAGCAGCCAGCCCAGCATCAGCTGATTGATATGGGTTACCTCGTCAAATCCGGCATCAATCATGGCGTCGGCATTGGTAAAGGCCGGAATGTGGCCAATCATGCGCATGCCTTTGGCATGTGCACGTTCTGCAACGGCGGGCATCCATGCAGGGTTCATCGAGTTGTAGGATTTGACATACCCATACCCCTGCTCCGCATACCAATCTACGGCGGCCAGGGCCTCTTCTTCAGACGCCGCAATGATGCCATGGCGCGCCGAGAAGGGGCTGCGCCCTTCAATGAAGCCAGCTGGCGTAATACGCGGCCCGGCAACCTTGTCGGCCTTCATGCGGTCCAGAAGGCTCGCAAGGAAAGTATTTTCATTGCCCATGTCGCGGGTGGAGGTCACACCGGCGGCCAAATAATAAAGGCCTGAATTGGCGGAGGCGTGGGAGTGCATGTCCGCAAGACCCGGCATCAACGTACCGCCTGCGGCATCAAACACAGCGCCTTCTCCTTCGGGCATAACGCCCTCCACATAGGGCGCGACTCCGGTGATCACGTTGCCGCTTACTGTCACCACCGACGGCGCGCTCAGGCTGCCATCGCGCACGTCCAGCACGCGAACATTGAGGATCGAATAGGGCGCGCCGTAACGATGCAGCAGGCGCTGGGCGAGTTTTTCCGTGCGCTCGGCATTCAGATCTCGCGCAAGATTGAGCAGCGGCTCGACACTTCCTTCATGTCCCTTTCGCACAACGGCGGACGATTCCGAAAACGTCGCGAAAAGAGCCCCGTCCGCGTCCAGTGCCAGAAGGCTCGGGCTCATATCGATCCCGGAAAGGCGATAGACCGTAACCGCCTCCACAGACTTGCCGGAAGGCACGTCCATTTCCTGCACGGTTTCGAGCGAAATCTCCCCGCCCGGCAGAACAGGCATGCGGTGGTCCTCATCGCTGAGCAGGGCCCGCGCATACACATAGTCCGCCCACGGGCTTCCATCATTGACCGCATAGAGCGCCGGCGCCGAAAGCTCCTTGCGCCCAGAATCGGCCTGGCTGAGCCAGCGCGCAACACCGTCCGTGATTGCGAAGGACTCCTGTACGCTGGCGCCCATCAGCGAAGTGCCTTCAATCAGCCAGCTGACCGGCACACCTGTCTCATTAATCGTGAGTTCTTCCTGGTGTTTGGGGCCGCGCCCATTGGAATCGACATAATAGTCGATCTCTGCCGAAAGGCCGTTTTCCTCAACCTTCAAATGGCCAACAGATTCGCCATTCTGGATGATGGCATACTCATATTCAGCGCCTTGACCAGAGGCCGCCGGAAAGGCGGAAATGAACAAGGCAGCAGCGCATGTTGCAAAAGCGCGAAAGGTCATTCTGCAGACTCCTGAGCATTTGAAGATGCCGTCATTGCGGCAGATTGAATGAAGGCAAAAAGTTGATCCGCCATACCCGCTTTCAGCGTTTCCTCATCATAAGGCGAATGGCCACCCGGCAACGCGGCGAGCGTTACCCGGTCCTGGGGCAGATCATTGTGGGTCAACGCATAGCGTGTTCCGAGCAGCGTCGTCGCGAGGTCGCGATAACCGGCGAATACGAGCAGCCGGACGCGCTCTTTCTCCTGCATGAACTGCGAGAGGACGGGCGCCGCGCTGACATAGAAGTTCGGCGATTTCGCCGAGGACCGCCAGTCCCAAGCAAAGTTGGCATCCAGATTGAGAGAGCGATACGCCTCGCCTCTCTGAACGCCGGTAACCTCTGAAAGATATTTCGCGATCTCTGACGACAGAATGATGTTCGACCGACCAAGACCCAACGATGGGTCGTTTGCGGCGGCGGGCCGGTGCGAATTGACGTCCGGTGAAGGCAGCGGAGAAGTCACGCCGGTATTCAGCCGGCTGACGAGCAGGCCGTCAGTCGAAAGCACATTCTCCAGAAAGAACTGGATATCAACGCGCAGATCGGCGCCAAGCACATCCCCGGCCGAAAGCCCCGTCATCGACGCTATGTCTGCGGCAACCGCAGCCTTCTCTTCTGGCGCGATAAGGTCACCCTGTTGCAACGCCAGCAGATATCCGGTCTCGGCATATTCCCTTGCGATGTCCCAGGCCTCTGCCTCACTCTCAGCCTCAATTCCCGACCGGCCAAATCGCCATGCGGTGGCCGCCATTGTCGGCAGCGCGAACACATGCCCCAGATCGGTCTGGCCCGCCCCGCTATCAAGCGCCGGCGACACCATCACCAGGCCGCGCACATCCAGATCGTCTACCTCGGCGACGAGATTGGAAAGCCGGGTCCCGCCATAGCTCTGCCCCGCCAGAAGAACGGGCGCCGCGCGGCGGCCGTTCCCGTCGAGCCAGGCGCGGATGTATCGATTTACGGCGTCGACATCTCCTTCAACACCAAGGTAGCGCGCCTTCCCGTCCTCGGAATGGGTCCGGCTGAAGCCGGTGTCCACCGGATCGATGAAGACGAGATCTGCGGCCCTTAGAACGGTGTACGGATTATCTGGAAACTCGCCCTCTTTTCCGCGCGCCTTGGGCCCCATGGAAAAATGCAAGGGAGATGACGAAGCGCCCGGCCCCCCATTGAACAGGAACATCACGGGCCGCTCTGTCCGGTCACAGTCGCAGGCAACCAGATAGGCCGTTCCGGAAATGGTCGCGCTTGTTTCTCCCTGCTCCGGATCAAGTTTCAACTCGCTCCAGGCAACCGAATAGGCGAGCGGCGCCTCGCCAAAGCGGTCCTGCACGCTCTGCGCTGGCCCATCGGCAAATACTGTCCAGACAGGCGCTGCAGGCTCTGCCGAAGAGGCGCAGGCTGCAATCAAGGTGGCCATCGCGGCGGCGGGCAGACGGGTGCAGATTCGAGACATCATACGCATCCTTTAAACTCGCCCCTGTACCGGAAAAATCCTATGCCTATAGGCTGCGCCGATACACCCCAACGGGCACATTCATGCATAATCGCGCCGAGGAATGCATGATCCATTCTCGCCGCGCCGCTATAATGGAAATATGGATCAAGCCGGACTTCAAGCGTCCGGGGCGGAGAAACACATGTCTCAGATCACCCGTCGCAACTGGCTGGCCCTTGGCGCCGCAACGCTCGCCGGAGCCGCTGCCTGCCGCAGTCCGGCTGCTGCCAGTCCTGCCGCGTCTGTCTCGCCTACCGCGGGCAACTTGCCAGATCGCACGAGCTTCAATCTTGGCTCCTCTGTCTATCTGAATGCCGGATCGCAGCACCCAATCAGCCGCCCGGCCCGCGCGTCCATTGACGCCTATCTCGACCACCGCGCCGATCACGCCCCTGGCAGTGATTATGAACTCGGCAGCAGCAACATCATCGAAAAGTTCGCCCGACTCGTAAACGCCGATCCGGACGAAATCACGTTCGTGCAAAGCACCACGGCCGGAGAGCAGATGATCGTCCGCTCGCTGAAGCTTCCTGCATCCGGCGCGCGGATTGTCACCGATACGCTCCACTTCTTCGGCTCAATGCCGATGTATGGAGAATTGGCCAAAGCTGGCTGCGATGTCGCCTGGGTGAAACACCGCGACGGCCGCATCTCTCTGGAAGACATGGACCGCGCGATCACACCGGGAACGCGGCTTGTCGCGCTGTCGCTCGTCTCCACGGTCAATGGATTCCAGCATGATCTGAAGGCTATCTGCGACCTTGCCCATTCGCGCGGCGCGCTGGTGTATGCCGACATCATCCATGCAGCCGGCTGCATTCCGGTCGACCTCCATGCCAGCGGTGTCGATTTTGCTGCCTGCGCCAGTTACAAATGGCTGATGGGCGATTTTGGCCTCGGCTTTCTTTATGTCCGCAAAGGCGCGCGCGACGCCCTGACGCGGACGCAATACGGCTATTATGGCGTCAGCCGCTTCACCAGCCATGTCTACCCCTTCGATCCTCCGGGAGACGACGTGGCAAGCTACGCTTTCGAAGACACGGCCACAGGACTGTTCGCACTGGGAACATATTCCCACACCACGATTTCGCTGCTCAACGCCTCGCTTGACTATATCGCCAGCCTGGGCGTTGAAGCCATTCAGCGACACGCCATCACGCTCACATCGCGTCTCAAGGAAGGCCTGAAGACCCAGGGATATGAGCTGATGACGCCGGAAGAAAGCCAGACACCGCTTGTCGCCTGCGTCTATCAGGACGCGCGCACGCGGCTCGGCCCAAAGCTGAAGGCGGCCGGCATCACGACCACCGTATCAGCTCACCGCTTCCGCCCGTCCGTCTCCGTGTTCAACACGATGGATGATATCGAGCTGTTTCTGGCCGCCATTGGCCCGGCCTGAAGTTCTACTTTTCCAGAAAATCTCGCAGGTCGCTGGAAAACGCTTCAGAGGTTCCGCCCAGATAAAGCATGTGACCGGAGGCATAGTCCGTAAACGTCACGCGGTCCTGCGGCAGGCCCGCCGCCGCGATGGAGGCGCGCGCATCCGCAGGCGTCGTCACGAGATCATAATAGCCTGACGCCACCATCACGCGCAGGTCCGGATTACGCCGCATGGCCCAGGCAAGATCAGTGGCATAGCTCTGCCCCTCGGCGACGCCCTTGCGCTTCCAGTTCCATCCGAACAACAGCTCTCGCCAGCGAATGGACGCATAGGGGCGCCCAAGCCGGACATTGAGATCATCGCGAATCATCTGCTGGAAGGAGGCAATGAAGCCGGGCACATAGCGCGTCATCGCCGGATCATCCGCCACCGGATCACCTCCGCTATTGGCAAGCGGCAGCGTATAACGGCTGTCATACATGCCCACTTCCAGACCCCGTCCGCGCAGCGCCGCCTTCGCATAGCTGCGCTCATCAATATAGAGATCGTCTCCAATTTCACTTTCCGCCAGCCCCGTCATTCGGCTGAGGTCCTGCAACACCTGCGCGCGGGCCTGCGGTGTCAGCGTGCCGGCCAGATGCTGGCGCAATGCAGGCTCATAGCTTTCGCGCGCATACGCTTCTGCCGCCTTGTAGACCGCCGTCACCCCCTCTGCTGGCATATTCACCAGTCCGTGAAAGGCCGATGTAGCGGCGATCCCCGGCAGGGAACGCGCCTGCTTTGCTGCCAATTCGCCGGCAGGCAGATCGGCGCCGCCGGCTTGGCGCGCGTCAAGTGTCGTGCCGAGCAGCACGATGCCGTCCAGCGTAATCCCGCGCATCAGGCCGGTATAGATCGGACTGCCCATGAGCGCCCGAGGCAACACCGCCGCCCGAATGGAACCGTAGCTTTCACCCAGAATGTACTTCGGCGAATTCCACCGCCCATGTTCGCTGAGCCATAATTCGATGAACTGTGCGATCGACTCCGCGTCTTCATCCACCCCCCAGAATGTTTTCGGGTCGGTGCCCTTCAACGGCACACTGAAGCCGGTGCCAACCGGGTCAATAAACACGAGGTCTGCCACATCCAGTATGCTGTTAGGATTGTCTTCCAGTCCGAACGGCGGGACATTTGACGGGTTTACGTCTGCGTCCAGAACCACGCGGCGCGGACCAATCGCGCCCATATGAATCCAGAGCGAGGCTGAGCCCGGCCCACCATTGAACACGAACACGACAGGGCGGCGCGCATCCTGAACATCCGTGCGCAGATAGGTGAACGAGAAGACGCTGGCGGTCGGCTCGCCGTTCATATCGCGCAGCCAGGTATCTCCGGCAATGGCCGTATAGGAAACCGTCTCTCCATTGGCCGTAAAGCTGTGCTCCGTCACGCTGCGATAGGGTGCTGGCTCAATCGCGACGGGCTCGGGAGCCGGCCCCTCTGCCGCCAGGGGCGCCGGCGCCTCGGAGGGTTCGGATACAGTCGATCCTGTCTGCGCGCAGGCATTCAGCGCCAGCGCGACCACGGCCGCACACGCGCCTGCCAAAAGCCTGAACCGCATCATCCAGAATGCCTCCCATGGATCATCTGATAAACATGATAGCCCGAGGCAATATCCTGAACGATATGCCCCAGAGATTTGTATAGTGTTATGTTATCGGGCGTCATCCGGCCGGCCACCTTGCCGAGCACAACCTCACCGATTTCGCCCAGCAGGTGAGCTTCGGTCACGGCGCCGCTCGCAATGGCATGCCGGATCTCCGATCCCTGCGCCAGAACGGATGCCCGCGAGTCTGCGAAATAGCGCGCGGCTGATACCAGCGTGTCGTCAATTTCCCGCGGGCCATCAAAACTGGAGCCTACCACATTCAGATGCGTACCGGGGCTCACCATGGCCGCATCCAGTAGCGGGTCAGCCGCCCCGGTCACTGTACAGATCACGTCTGCACCGGCCACAGATTCGGCAACGTCAGAGTACGCCGCGCACACGATTCCCGTTTGTTTACGGACTTTATCCGCCAGCGCGTCTGCCCGGTCTCGGCTGCGTCCCCAAATCCGGATTTCATCGAAGGGGCGCACGGCGGGCAACGCGCAAGCATGATGCCAGGCCTGTTCTCCTGTACCGAGGATCGCCAGCGTGTGGGCGCCCTCCCGCGCCAGAACATCCGTTGCCATCGCGCTCGCGCTGGCTGTCCGGATTGCCGTGAGCATACCCGCTTCCAGCTGACAGAGTGGCGCGCCGCTGTCTGGGTCAAAAATGACCACAGCGCCCTGATGTGAAGAGGGCCCGCCTTCGGCGCGGTGGGGCATAACCGAAACCAGCTTTGAGCCAAACGGACCGCCGGGACCAAGCGTTCCGCCCATGATGCCGAACATCCGGCCGGCTTCCAGAGGCAGAATCTGGCGCAACATCTGCTGCGTTTTTCCGGCAGAAAGGCGCGCCATCGCCGTCCGCATCACTTCGATACAGCTCGTATAGCTCAGCGTCTGCCGGATTTCGTCTGCGCCGATGAAGATCACTCGCCTTCGCCCATCTCAGCCCAGCCGCGAATCCAGCTGCGTATATCCTCGCCGAATGCCTGCGCAGACCCGTCCACCGAATACGCCATGTGACCGCCGATATAATTGGCACTCCGTACACGGCTCTCCGGCCAATCGGACTGATCAATCAGATAGCTGGCCGCGCCTACAGTTGTCATTGTATCGTGATAGCCGGTGCCAACGAAAACACGGAAATCCGGATATGCCTTGAATGCGGCATCGATCCGCTCTGCATAGGCGAAATGCCCGAAGGGGGACGCCGCGCCCCAGTCCCAGCTGTCAAATCCAGGGCCCGCGCTGAAGGTTTCCTTGTAATCGGTCAGCGAAATATCCTCAAACGTCTCACTGAAATAGGCGGCAAACAGCTTGGAATAGGCCTGTTGCAGAATGCTCGACGGATCGCTCCGGCCATCACCGATGGGGCCGGTATAGCGCCCATCGCTCCGCCCAAGGATCAAACCCTTGTCCTTGAGCAGTTCTACCCGGAACTGCTCCTTGGAAATGCGCAGGCGGCTTTCGATGTAATATGCCGCCGGGATGCCGGTATAGCCTTCGAGTTTCGCGGCTACGTCCGCCAGCTCCTCCGGCGAAATCCGCTGCCCCTTGAACAGCGCGCCCAGATACTCAGTTTCGCCAAAAGCCTGCGCCTGCGCGATGAAGTCCTCAAAGCTACGTCCTCCTTTGTCGACTTCGCCCAAATCCCAGGCAATCGCGGCCAGCGTCGGCAGAGACGCAATATAGCTCAAAATATTCTGTTTACGTTGGGAATACTCGACGATGTTGACCGCCTGCCCCATCAGAAACACGCCTTCCAGGTTCAGCTTGCCCGCCTCGGCAATCTGCCCGGCCGCTTCGGCCGCCCGGTGGGTGCCGTAGCTTTCCCCAAGAATGAAAGCCGGAGCGCCCTCGCGATCATGCTTCTCCAGCCAGGCTTGGGCAAACGCGACAAATTGCGCGGCGTCTGTCTGTACAGAGAAATATTGCGACGCGTCGCCATCCCCGATCACACGGCTGAACCCTGTGGAAGCCGGATCAAAGAATACCATGTCCGCCGCGTCCAGCGGCGAATGAGGGTTTTGCACCAGAGCGTATTGTTCCAGTGGCGCATTCAGATCATCCGGCGCCGAAACCCGCTGAGGCCCAAGCGCGCCGATATGCAGCCAGAGGGAGGCTGAAATCGGCCCGCCATTGAAGACGAACAGGACGGGCCGCTCATCGGTCGCGGCTCCGGCTGCTGCCACATAGGAAATCGCAACAAGGTCTGCCGGCGGCAGCCCCCCGTCCGGCGTAACGCGGAAGGTTTCGATGGCTGCCGTATAGTCGATTTCCGCGCCGCCAAACATCCCGCGCCCTGGCACGGTCGTGTCCAGGACGGCCGCCGGTCCGGCAGAGACCGAAGCCTCTGGCAGAGAGGCATCCGCGGCTGGCGTTGCAGGCTGCGCACTGACGCAGCCTGCAACAAGTGTTCCCGCAGTCAGACAGTAAAGAAGGCGCCTGTAGGTATTTTTCATGGTGGCTGGCGCCTCCTTTTTTATGGCCTTGCGGATGCTACCCGCACATTAGAAGCGATAGTTCACACCAGCAAAGTAGCGGCGGCCGAGAATATCGCCATGCACGAAGGTCGGGTAGGATGGGCCTTCATCGAACATGTTGGTCACGCCCGCGCGCAGCGTCAGCCCTTCGCGAAGTTCGTAGAGCGCTGAGAGAGAGTGGACGTAGTTTGCGTCAATCTCCGGGTTGGGATCGTTCTCGATGGTCGCGTCCGGCCGTGCCAGCACGTCGTCGAGGTAATCCATCTGATAGCTCAGGCGCAGCGGGCCGGTGGAATAGGCCGCGTTGAAACGTGCCGTCCAGTCCGGGCGCTGAACAGTATTGTCCGACCGTGTGAAGCTTGTGCCCGTGACGGACGTATTGAGCTTCGCCATATGCGTAGCTTCCAGGCCGAGTGTCACGTCCCCGGTCGCGCCGCTGAAAAGGTCGTTCAGGTCGAAGCCGTAGTTCACGTAATACACTTCGCCGCGGAAGGTGATTTCACCCGCATTGAATGTCGTCGTTCGGCCGGTTGCTGTCGTGCCGGCCGGGTCAGATCCATCCGCAGCCTGAAGACGTGTGAACGCCGAACAGATAGCCGCTGGCTGAGGCGTGCTGTCATAGCAGGTCGCCATGAAATCAGCCGTGGTGAAAGCCGAGAGGCCGTCGGTCAGATCGATCTCGATCCGGTCTGCCGCAACGGTCAGGCCGGGCACAATGAAGTTGTCCAGAACAACGCCGAAAGTGGTCGTCTCGGAAACTTCGTTCAGCAGGTCGGCATTGCCGCCGGTCAGAACACTGGTCACCGAGAAGTTCTCAGCCGGGTTCTGGAAGGTGGCAAGATCGCCATACTGCGGATTGGCGGCCCATTCGGCTTCGCAATTGGCGCGGCGTGTGGCCGGGTTTGGCCCTGCATCAATGCGGTCTGCATCGCAGGGATCAAATCCGCCATTGGCCAGAACGGTGCTCTGGGGCGCAAACAGTTGCTCCAGTGTCGGTGCCCGGAAGTTCCGGCTGCGGGTCACGCGGAAGGTCACGCCATCGGTAACTTCCCAGCGGGAGCCGAGGCTCCAAACGGACTCTTCGCCCGCAATGGAGTTGTCGACGAAACGATACGTGCCGCTTACGTCGAGCGCCTGCACGCCTGGCAATGTCAGGTCACCGCCGATGATCGGCACAAGCACCTCAGCCGAATATTCGTTCGTGTTGTATTTGCCCGAGCTTGGCTCTTCCATCGAACCGGTGCCTACCAGGCCCAGCTGATTGGCCTCAAACGGGGTGAACGAGGCTTCCTCCCGGCGGTGCTCATAGGCCAGCACCACATCAACGGCGCCGGCAGGCAGCGTGAAGAGCTGGGTGCCGATGGTGGCGAGCAGATCGACCTGCTCGTTGTTGTACTCAAACCCGTTACGCGCCGAAACATAGCGCGAGGCAGCTTCGCTGATATTGCCCGCGCCGAAGGGGTTGAGCGGAGCACAGGAGGGGTCATCATTGGTCGTATCGGCGTCGGCGTTGATTGCGCAGACGATACCGCCTGCCCCATCGCTGACGGCATTTACGGCGCGGTTGAAGTTGGCGAAGTTGGCATCCCAGAAGCTTTCTTCACCACTCACATCCGCGTAGCTGGCCGAAGCGCTCCAGTAGAAGTTACGCCCTGCCGCATCGAAATCGCCTTCCAGGCCGGCAAGCGCGCGCCAGGTGGTCGTCTCATTCTCCTGAACATTGTCCGGAAACAGACCATTATAGAAATTGCGCGACAGCCAGAGCGGCGCGCCCGCGCCAAAGCCCGGATTGGCCGCGCTCAGCGTGTCAATCGCCGACTGCGTCAGGAACGGATTGTTCCGCGTGAACATGATCGCGCCCAGTGACGGGCTCGTCTGGTTCAGCACCGTGCGGGCATAGCCCTGCGGCACGCTTTCGCCTGTTGTCTGCGCATAAAGCAGCTCTGTGTTGAGGCGCAGATTGTCGGAAATGTCGTAATGGCCGATCAGGTTGCCGGTGAAGCGCTCAACGCCGGTCCGAAGACCAGCCAGATCGCTATAGCGCGTACCATCGCCGCCTTCGGCAAACGGAATACCCAGAATGTTGCCGGGATTGTAGGGGATGACCGAGCCGTCCGGCGCAAATTGTGCCGGAGCGCCATTCACCGTGGTCATCAGGAAGGGCGGCGGCGCCGGCGCGTTGAAGATGACGCCATTGCCGTTGAAATTCCAGAAATAGGCCGGGATCACTTCCTGCAGCGAGGGGATGCCGTCGTCGGGGCCGGTATCATCCGGATTGCCCTGTGTAATGCGCGAGCGATTGGATTCGGGGAAATCACTGAAGCGCAGAACCGGTGTCGTCGAAGCTTCCAGGTTCAGCGCAACGTTGCCGCGGCCGCCCCCGAAATTCTTGCCTGCCGTGATGCGGCCCGTGATCTGCTCGTAATTGCCAAGTTCATTGTCGCCATACTGAAGATCGAGCTCAACGCCGTCGAAATCGTCCTTCAGAATGTAGTTCACAACCCCTGCGATTGCGTCAGAGCCATAGACAGCCGCGCCGCCTGCCTGCACCACTTCGATCCGGCTGATGAGCCCGGTCGGAATGATGTTGGCGTCAACCTGCGCGTCACCGAGACCACTGGACGTCGTCGCAAAGCGGCGGCCATTGACCAGCGTCAGGGTACGGCCGGTGCCAAGACCGAAAAGCTCCGGATATTGCTGGCCTGAGCCAGAGCTGGTGCCATCGCCAGCCGCCTGGTTCAGCTGAGGCCGCAGCGAGGTGATCTCGTTGAGCGCATCGCCGGCGCTGACCAGGCCGCGCTCTTCAAACGCCGCTTCGCCAAAGGTCACAACCGGCGCGGGCGTCGAGGCCACATCGCGGCGGATACGCGAGCCGGTAATGACAACCGTTTCCAGCGTCGCGGTCTCGTCCTCGGTTACCGGCAAGGTCGCCGCTGGCTCGTCCTGCTCCTGCGCAACGCCGAGCGGTGCAATCAGGGCTGACGCCAGGGCGGCCAGAGCGCACGTATTCAACAGGCTCTTCACGATCACATTCTTCTCCATCGCTGATCTCCGACATCGCGCCGTGCTCCCCGGCCAGTCCCCCAATGGCGCTGGCTGCTGCACGGCTGTTCGTTGGATCTCACGCTAGGAAACAGATGACGGTTTTTTTATACTATTTGCGACAGGCCCGCCCCGCCTTCGGCAACAATTATTCTCCAACGCCCGGCTGGGGAATATTTCTGCCGGGCAGGGTTAAGGCGCTGTCCCGGCCCCGCGCGGACGCAGATAGAAGAGATAGTAGGCGATCCCCAGCGTGGCCCAGCCCCCCAACAGGACATAGGGGCGCCAGTCAGCCGAAATGCCCAAAAGGATAATCAGGAACCCCAGAACGATACCGGCCCCGGCCAGCGCATAAACAATGTTCGCTGGCAGGCTGAACGAAGCGGCGGCGCGCAGCTCCGGCTCCCGGCGGCAGAGACCAATCGCAGCAAGACAGGTCGCGGCATATTTCAGGATCGTCGGAATGTTCACCGCGAGGAACAGAAAAACGAGGTTCTGCGGCATAAACAGGCCGAGGCAGCAGAGACCAAAAGCGAGGAAAACGGCGTTCTGCGGAATACCCCGCGCCTCATTCGTCTTGCCCAGGAAGGATGGCAGCATCCCTGCCCGCGACATCGCATAGAGAAACCGCGTCATGATGACGAAAGTGGCATTGATCGAGCTGCCAATGGCCACAAAAGCGCAGACCAGAATGAGCGCCCGCCCGCCCTCACCAAGCGAGACCAGCGCCGCGTCCAGCAGCGGCGCAGACGACGCGCCCAGCGCAGCGGCGCCCAGAATGCCGATCGCGATGACCGCTACCCCGAAATAGATCGCCGCCGTCAGTGCCACTGAAATGCCGATGCCCAGCGGGATATTCCGCCGCGGATTGCGCACTTCCCCGCCCACTTCCGTCGCACTCTCAATGCCCAGGAACAGGGAGATCAGCAGGGGAATGGCGGCCAGAATGCCCAGAATGCCCTTGTCCGCGAAGGGCTGGAAATTGGCTGGCTCAACATGCCCCGCCCCGCCAAACACGAATACCGCGCACGTGGCCAGCAGGATCACCAGCATCACGGCCTGGCTGCGCGCCACAAACGAAACGCCTGCCAGATTTATCAGGAATATCGCGGCAAAAATGCCAAACATCACCAGCTTTGTGGGCAAGGCAATCAGGGACGACATGTAGGATACCAGCACCATTGTCAGCACGATCAGCGCTGCTGTGCTGCCGGCAATCCGCATCCAGCTGATGATAAACCCCGCGAAAGGATGCACAAACCGCCGGGGCCATTCAAATGAAGCACCCGTCGCTGGCGCCGCGGCGCCCATGAAGGAATAGATCAGCGCAAAGACAATCATCGGCACAATGGCAATCACCATCGACACCAGCATGGCTGGCCCAGCCACGGCGGCTGCCGGCGCCAGGATCGAGAAGATCGACACCCCCACCGCCGTCCCGAGCCCCAGCGACACAACGCCGAACAGGCCGACATTGCGCTTCAGGCCATCGGCAGCAGGCGGGGCATCAGACATGGTAACTTCCTCAGGCAATATGGCGCTTCTGGCCGCTGGCGCGATACGCCGCAAGTCCGCTGGCGAGGCGCCCAAGCCCTTCGCTCAGCCTTTCAGGCGGCAGACCATAGCCGACCCTAAGGTAGCCCGGCGCTCCGAAACATTCGCCCGGAACAACCACAACGCCCTGCTTGGCCGAAAGCCATTGGGAAAGCGCGCGCGTGTCTTCCACACCAATGAGCTGCGGGAAACAGGTGCACCCCTGCAGGGTAACGCCTGGCGCGATCAGCCCCTGCGCTGCCATCTCGCTCAACGCCGCCGCCACAATCGGGCGCGACGCGTTCATGATGTCATTGCGCCACCGGTCAAACACATCCGCCTTCGCCAGCACCTCGGCAGAAACACAATGAGACAGGCGCGACACGTTGAAATCGGCACGCTCCGAATAATCCCTGAGCCGCCGCAGCAGGCGGCGCCCGGCGATGATCCATCCACACCGCAGCGTGCTCAATCCGAAAATCTTCGTCAGGCTGCTGAGGCGCAGAACATTGTCATGCTGCACCGGGTCAAGGCCCGGCCCGGCATTGCCAAGATAGTCGCGGTAAACCTCGTCCAGCATCAACAGAACACCGCGCTCTGCCAGCGCCCGCGCCAGAGATCCCAGCGTCTCGTCGCTTACATAAGCACCGCTCGGATTGTGCAGGTTCGTCAGCACCACCATCCGTGTGTCGGCGTGCAGCGCCTCCAGAATACCTTCAACCGATATGCCAAAGCCCGGCGCCTCGCGGCGGAAGAAGTCGGCCTGCACACCCACATCGCGCGCCATGTTGGCAAAGATGTCAAAGCCCGGCGCCTCGACCAGTATCCGGTCCCCCGGCGACAGAAGCGCCGTGTAGATCATTGAAACGGCGCTGGTGGCGCCCGTCGTGCAGAGAATGGACTCTTCGGGCACACCATAGCGCGCCGCCAGGTGTTCGCCCACATCCGGATTGTTCCGCATAAAGACGCTTTTATAGGAATCCGGGAACCCGTCGCGAAATGCCGTGCGAATAATATCGCCCAACATGTCGACCGGCTCGGGCACCGAGCTTTCAAACAGAGGGATCGTGCCAGGCTCGCCCGACCGCATCAATGTCAGCATGTCCCGCACCCAATGGGCAAAGCTCAGGACATTTTCGTCGGAACTGTCAGATGCGTCCACTGTGAGATAATCCTTACCCTTTAAATCTTTTATGTTTTCAGGCCGTCACAGGCGCTTTAGGCCATCGCAGTGCAGCGCCATGCCAGCAAACTGACACCCTGAATCGAAATTGTTTATGCAAAGGCCGCGCTGGCGCCCGCCGCCAGCGCATAAATGTTCTTCCACAGCGCGTTCGCCCGCTGGAGAGCATTTTCCGGTCTGTGGCGCCTGGCGTCACGGGCTTCAGTCCGCCGCCATGCTGGCAAAACAGGCTTCCGGCGCCACGCCCTCAACCCGCTCCCACTGCATGCCCTCAAATGTATCGCCTTCGGCCTCCAGCGTCGCAGGCACACCGCGTACACACGCGCCAAACGCGTCGCTCGCCGGATAGATCATCTGCCCGTCGATATGCAGCGCGCGAACATACGCTTCCTCTTCAGCGCCCAGCTCGGCGGAAACGAAGTCGCTCCACGCCTCGATCGTCAGCTCCACATCGCCGCGCTCGCGCAGCGTGAATACCTCGCGCAGCAGCATATCAAGCGTGCGCGCCCCGCCGCTCGCGGCCCGGATGCGCGAATCCAGATCGGCAAAATAAAGCGCGCCGCGCTCATACGGCGCATGCCGGATGCGGCCGTCATTGAACCCCACCTGGCCAATTTCAATCGCAGACATTTCCCGCGCCGGATTGGTATAATATCGCTCGCTCAGCGCGTTGAGCTCAGAGACATATTCCTCCATCGGAACACGTCCCGCACGGAATGGCGCGGTATGCTCGTAATAGGTGGTGAGACCTTCGGAAAACCAGTTCGTCAGCACATGCTCGCCGCTCAATCCGCCCACCCACATATGGATCATTTCATGGGCAAGCGTCGAGCGCGGCGAGTGCCCGCCCATTTCTTCGGGCAAGGCAGGCCCGCGCGACAGCATGAAAGAATTGGCCAGCGCGGTGGCCCCGCCATAAGGCTCGGTATCCAGCTGGCGAAGGAACACACGGTAATCCGGCGCCGGATCGAGATAAGCAAAGAACTCGCCAAAAAAGTCATATAAATCTTTGGCGTAGGCCATCTCGGCGGCCACATCGAAGGGAAAATCGCCCAGCCAATAGGCGCGGAAATGGCTCTCCTCCTCCGCAGGTGGATATTGCCCGGCCTGCCCCGCCATCAGCCAGCCCTGCATCAGGGCGGCAGGCGGCCCGTTAACGGTCACGCGCCCCTCACCGAATGTGGTGACCCCTACCGCACCCGGCCCGAACTCCGTCAGGTCCCACTCAAGAACCGACTGGCTGGCCTCGGCATTCACCGGCACGATCATATAGCCCGCGCCCGAGCCACTGACCCCGCCTTTTGACGGCCGGATGCCAAAGGCCGGCCCGGAAGGTCCCCCCTCAGGCTGGACCAGCGCCCGGTAGCTGATGTCGAGAGGGAATTCGACATCACGGGTCGCCGTCCAGTGCCGGAAGTACGGGAAACCGCCGGGCACTGGGTCGTCCTGCTCAAGGGTGAACGCAACCGGGCCGGCCTCGTCCGTCACACGCAGATCAAGAATTCGATCCGCAATGCCCATGACATTCACATACACAACCGGCGCAGACAGCTTCAGGCGGGTTTCCCCGTCCTTCAGGTCACCATGCAGGCGAGACGTGACGGCGATGGCTTCCACCATCCCGTCCTCGCCCAGCTCGGGCCGGAGGGTTATTTCGTAGGAGGCTTCCGGCCCGGCAGGCGCCGCAGGTGCGGTCTCCCCCGGCGCTGCCTGGCAGGCAGCCGCAGCCATCAGCGTGCAGAAGACCGAGCCCGCCACGCGCAAGGAACGGACGCCACATGCGGCCACGCTCCCTACCCGATACCTCGCGTTTGCCATCGCCAGCCTCTCTCCAGTTCAAGGGGCAACTTTCTTGAAGGATGGCAGAATAGTCCTTTCGATAATGCGCCCGAATAGTGCGCCTCTGCATGAATGCCCCGCCATAGGCCCGCCACCGGGATAGATATTTCGCTGACTTCCACACGCCCCGCCCTATTCGATTAGAGTTCCCCGGGCGGCGCGCTAGTCTCTCCCTGACACGCCCCAGAGGAGCCCGCCTTATGATCCCCGCCCGCTCGACACCTGCCGCCTTCAGCGCCGCCGCGCTCCTCCTGGCCACCCTGCTCTCCGCCTGCGCCGCCCCGGCTGAAACGCCCACGCTCGCCCCCGCCGAAGTGGCGACTCCGACGGACATGGAAATCGCCCTCACCCCCCGCCGCCCCACCGGCGACAAGGTCGAGACCATCGACGTGACGCTCACCATCCGCGAGCCTGCCCTCGCAGCGGGCGACACCTTCCTCTCCATGGCCATCGTTCGCGTCATGGCGCCAGGTGCGCTCAATCGCCCCGAAACACTGATCGCAGAAGACGCCGCCGGCCCGCTGCCCCTCACCATCGAGGAAGACCCCGTCGACCCGTCAGACTTCCGCCAGGACCGACGCTGGCTCGCCGCCCGCGCCACGCAGGGCGACGTCACCGTCCGCTACACAATCGAGCCGCGCGTCATCACATCCGCCACCCGCCCCGGCCCGCTGATCGACACGCGCACAGAGCTCACCGGCTTTTACGGCTCAGGCAACACAATGCTTGCCCTTCCCGTCTCCGGTTGGCCGCGCGAGGTAGCGCTGGACTGGAACCTCGAAGACCTCACCCCCGGCGCCCGCGCTGCCTCCAGCCTCGGCGAAGGCGATGTCACCGCCACGGTCACCGCGCAAAATCTCAACAACAGCTTCTTCTTCGCCGGCCCCCTGCGCAGCCAGCCCGAAGACGGCGCCGGCGACTTTGCCATCTACTGGATCACCCCCGCCGCCTTCGATCTCGACGGCGCCGCCGCCTGGACCCAGGAAGCCTACGCCTATTTCAACGGCTTCTTCGGCGCCAGCGACACGCCCTTCCGCGTCTTCATGCGCACCACCGAACGCTTCCAGGGCGGCGGTGGCGGCGGCTTCAACTCCTTCATCTTCGGCACCGTCGAAGGCGAAGATCGCGACCCCGATGAAGTCCGCGGCCTTCTCGCCCACGAGGCGCTCCACCATTTCGTTGGTGGATATGGCGATGGCGGCGGCGCGGGCGGCCAGCAATGGTATTCGGAAGGGGTGACCAATTACTACACCGTGGTGCTGCCTTACCGCGCCGGCCTCACCAGCCTTGAACACTACATCAACGACTTCAACGGCTACGCCAAATCCTACTACACCAATCCGCAGTCGAACCTTTCCAACACCGAAGTCACCCGCCTCTTCTTTGCCGACGGAAACGCCCAGATCGTGCCCTATAATCGCGGGCCGCTCTATGTCGCCCTCACCGATGCCCGCATCCGTGCCGCGTCCGGCGGAGCGCTCCGCGTGGACAATCTCATCTTCGATTTCATTGACGCACAGAAAGGTGCCGAGGACGGCGTCGCCCTCTGGCATGATCTGGCCGAAGTCTATCTCGGCGAAGAAGGCGGCGCCGAATTCCGCGCCATGATGGAGGGCGCCCCGCTGGATCTACCCTCAGACCTCTTCGGCCCGTGCTTTGTGGCCGAAGACCAGATGTTGCAGAACTTCGTCGTCGGGTTCCGTCCCTATAAGGATGAAGACGGCCGCACACGGGCCGGCCCCATCGTGCCGGGCACCGCCGCCGAAGCCGCAGGCGTCGCGCGCTACGACATCATCACAAACCCCGAAGCCCTCGAAGCAGCCGAAACCGCCGCCCCCGGCACACCGCTCACCCTGAACCTTCAGCGCGATACCGAAACCCTCAGCCGCACCTATACGCCATGGACGTCCCCCACTCCCGGCAAGCAATGGGTCCGCACGCAGGTTCCCGAAACCGACTGCAATCTCTGAAATCAGGTCCGGCAGTCCGGCTACCGGCGCCCCACTCCGACAATGCGTTTGGCCAAACCCCCGATGAAACGGCTACCCGCATTCGTGGCGGTAAACACCCACCGGGCCACGCCCGTCCCGTCCCGCCCGGCGCGCATGCAGTAATCAAAGGCGTAGATCAGCACCATCAGCGACGACAGGATAATCAGCCCATCTGCCAGCGGCGGCAAAAACGGAAACCCGCCCCTGGGCCACAGAACAATGATCGCGTTGCCGATCCCGAATGCAAACAGCGACCGGCGGCCCATCGCCATCAGCCAGCGCGGCGCGCGGTTACTTAGCGGCGCCACCAGCAACACCCACAACAGCAGCACACAAATTCCGCCGAACACGAACACATAGGCCGGATGATTGAGGTTGCGCAGTTGCAAATTGGTCAGCGTATCCCAATCGACCGTGTATCCCGGAATCGAGAACGCATAGACCAGCGCGAGCGCAAACACCGCCGCGAGAGGCAGCTGCATCCTCGCAAAATGCCGCCGGGGGCTGGGGTGCTCACCGCTGCGCCGGATGCTGTCGCCGATCCAGATACCCGCCATCAGCAACACGAAGCTGTGCAGGATTGACGGCCCCGCGACCTCGGGCGCCGCGCCCGCGCCAACGACAAGATCCATGAGCCGCTGCAATATCGGCTGCCCGGCAACCTTGGGCGGTGTCGGCACCATCTTCAACGCCATGAACGCCGCATGGACTGCCAGAGACGCTGCAAACAGGGCCCAGAAATTGAACCGCTTCAGAGCGTAAACAATGGCAGGGATGAGCAGGAACATGATCGTGTAGAAAACCAGGATCTGCGCATAGGGCATGGCCCCAAGAAGCGCCAGAGACCCCAGCGCATACATCCATCCGGAAGGATCAATCACCCAGATAGCAAAAACATTGACCGCATACAGAGCGTAACACTGCAGAGACTTTGTCACATAATCCTGCAGCGTTTCTCCCGGATCGGTCTGAGACGAGCGCGGAATATACAGCAGCGGAATCATCGCCCCGAACAGCACGATCAGCATCGGCGTGGGAATCCGCGATATGAAGGATAACTCTGGCGGCAGGATATAGAACACCTGCGTGAAACTGTGCGCCATCAGCGCCAGGAAGATGGCAATCGTCCGCGCCAGGTCGAGACCCTGGATCGAAACGGAAGGATTGCGCTCCAGAGCGTCTTCGGCGCCCGGCGCCTGCCCCTCCTGCATCGCGACCAGATCGCCGATCGGCATATTGGCCCAGTTATCGGGCACATGTCCGAGAAATCTCTCCAGTGTAAGGACCATCTGGACATAATTGAGCGAGTCGCCGCCCGCTTCGGTAAAACTCCAGCGCGGATCAAGGTTGTCCCGCCCGAGGACTGACGCAATCGCAGCGCCAAGCGTCGTGGCCGCAATCGGTCCGGGTTCCGGGCGATAGCTCCGGATCGTTGCATAGTCGGTCTTGCCCGAAGGCAGGCGGGGGATTTCGCCGACCTCAACCGCCGTAATCAACGAGGCCGGAATACCCAGATCCTGCGCCAGCAGGCCAGGAACGCGCGCTTCGCTGCCCGGCGTCGTGCTGGCGACCACGATGCCGGAATCATCCCCGGAAACCGCCGCGCTCACGCCCTCTGCGGCCAGCCGCCGCTCAATATCGTCAAACCCCAGCCGCAGGCCAAACAGCTTTGCAAACCGGCTGATTCGGCCGACAATCCGGTAATAGCCACGCTCATTGCGCACGGCGATGTCACCGGTGTGGATTTCATCCGTGCCCTGGGGTTTGGCCAGATCGGCGCGGGTCACCGCATACCCCATCATCACATTGGGGCCTTTATAGACCAGTTCACCGGCGCCTTCGGGCAAGCCCTCGGCATCCTCAATCGGCTCAAGGTGAAAGCTGCCGCCCGGCACCGCAACTCCCACGCAATCGGGATAGGCCGCCGCGTCCGCCGGCGGCAGATACGCCATCCGCGGCGCCGCTTCGGTCTGGCCATACATGACATAGAACCGCTTGCCGGAGCGATCAGCCCACTGAGCAAATTTCTGAACGCTCTCGGGCGAGAGCTTTCCGCCCGCCTGGGTGAGGTATCTCAGGCTCTTATGGTCGCGCTCCAGAAATCCGCCAAGTTCAAGCAGCTGATAGCTGTGCGGAACCCCGGCAATGCTGGTCACGCCCTCCCGGTCCACGATGTCCCAGAACGCGGGCTCTGCCACAGAGCGGTCGGTCAGCACGAGCGTATGCCCCAGAAGCAAATGCGTATGCAGGACCGAAAGGCCGAAGGAATAATGCGCCGGAAGGGAGGTAATGGCCCGCTCCCCCGGCTGGAATTCCAGATACTCGGCAATCGCCAACGCGTTGCTGCGCAGGTTTTCATGAGACAGCCGGACGAGCTTCTGGCTGCCGGTCGACCCCGAAGTTGAAAGCAGAACCGCCAGATCGGGCGACATGTCGGCCCGCTCGCGGCTCAACGCGGTCAGCTTCCAGATGCCGCCAGCACAGACATACGCCGCGTTCGGCTTGAACGTCTGCTCAATCGAGTGAACGCCCTCGCCGGCGCTCGCAATGACGACATGCCCAGCGCGCAGAGCGCCAATGTAGAACGCAATCGACTGAACATCATTCTGCATCTCGACCGAGATGAGCGCCCGCTCAGGTCCGATTGCCTGCGCCGCTGTATCGGCCAGCTGGGCAAGCTCAGCATAGGACACGCTGGAGCCATCTTCACGGACAAGCGCGGTCGCGCTGCCAAAACGTTCGATTCCCTCGAACAAACGCCCTATCAGCCGGGCGCCATGCGCCGGTCCTGAGGCCTCGTCATGTCCAATGTTGGGAACCATGCATCGATCTTGTGAGACAAAGCAAACACTTAGCAAGACCTGTGCCGATGTGGGGCGAATTCCGGCTAAGGCCAGTCGCCTGCAACGAGCTGTGCTCAGCCGGGGCCGTCAGAATCAGGTCGGAAATTGCCCATCCGAAAGGCAAAGCTGGCCACCATTTGTGCGTGGCCCAGATCTCTGCATTTCATTTAACTTTGTCTGGAGCGGGCGAAGAGATTCGAACTCTCGACCCCAACCTTGGCAAGGTTGTGCTCTACCACTGAGCTACGCCCGCATCCGACTGGTATGTCCGCCTTCTCAGCGGAGCGGACGGAATATGCGGGAAGCGGCGCCTTTGCAAGAGCCAAATGAGCCCCCGCCTGCACAAATTGTGAGATAAAGCGGCGCGTCCCGTTTCAGCCCCGGAGGACCGCGCGGATCTGATCGGGGCGTACCTCGCGGCCGTCCGCGTCCACGAACGCGGCGCGGATGGCGCCCTTCGATCCGGCCTTGGTGAAGCTGATCGGCGCGGGCTCTCCCTGGCCCAGCCAGACATCGCCCCATTGGGTCAGCCCGATCAGGATCGGCCGCAGGGAAATTCCCATTGCCGAGAGCACATATTCAGGCCGCGCGCGCTTGCCCGGCACCTTGTAGGTCCGCTTGGTCAGCAGCCCGGCATCCACCAGAATCTTCAGCCGGCCCGACAGCACGGTCCGGGGGCATTTCAGCTCCGACTGGAAATCATCAAACCGGCGCACGCCATAAAGCGCGGCGCGCAGAATCAGCAGCGTCCAGCGGTCGCCGATCAGTTCGATGGCGCGGGCCAGGTTGCAGTTTTCCGGCGGAATGGGAGAGCGGCGGGCAAGGGGTATCTGACTCATGATGATAAACCTGAAAGGGTTCGCTTTCTAAATCCAGAGGGGACGGCACACCTTTTCACGAAATGGTCAGACCTTTGTCATCCCGTCGTCCGCATTCACCCCGATAGCCCGTGAAGCGATTCTCAGGAGTATGCCTATGCGTCTCAGCGTGGTTTTGACGGCCCTCTTTGCGGCAAGCCTGATCCCGGCCTGCGCGGCGCCCCAGGATGCCGGCGCAGGGGCCGCGCCCGTCATTGAAACTGTCCCGAAACGTCCTGAAGTGTCCCGATCTGTCCCGGAAGTGTCCGCGCGTGACGGGCTTTGGCGCGCCTCTGACCATGCCGAAACGCTGATTGCCGCCTCCTGCCCGGCGGGCACACGGCGCCAGCAGCCTCTGCCGATTGATCTGGCCGTAACCCCGGTTTCCCTCGGCCAACCCGATCAGATTGCGCGCCAGCTGCCCGAAACTGTAAGCATTTCAGGGGCCTGGGAACTCTCGTCCAGCAACTCCAATCTCGGCGGTCTCTCCGGCCTGGCCCTCTTGCCCGCCTCGCAAGGCGGCGGCCTGCTCACCGTCTCCGATGCGGGCGCCTTCGTCTGGATCGACCTGGAAAACGGCGCCCCCACCGCCGCAAAAATCGCCTATATGCAAGGCTCTGACGGCGCCCAGCTCACCGGCAAGGCAGAAGGCGACGCCGAAGGGCTCGTCTGGTCTGATGGTCTCGCCCTCGTCAGCTTCGAGCGCGCCTTCCGCATCGAAGCCTTCGCCCTGAGCGCCTGCGGATCTGCGGCCCGCGCCGCGCGCGTTGCCACCCTCCCGGATAAGCACGATAATCGCAATATCGATGAAAATCAGGGTCCTGAGGCAATTTTTCTCACGCCGGAAGGCGCCCTCGGCTTTGGCTATGAGGGCATGCTCAGCATCTCGCCGCTCGGCCAGGTAAACGCCAATGGCACCGCCGCCTGGACCGGTGAACGGGCTTCCGCTCCGGCCCTGTATGGCCTTGTCGCCCGCGAGACTGTCACCCTGCCAGACGGATCGCATCGCGCCGTGGAGATGTTCCGCGCCTGGGACCCGATCCGGGGCAACCGCATTCGTCTGACATGGGGGAAAAGCGACGCAGACTCCCTAACGCTCAGCCGCCCCCTGCTGGTGGATAATTTCGAGGGCCTCGCCGCAGAACCCCTGCAGAATGGGGCGATCCGCGTCTGGATAGTGTCGGACAACAACTTTTCGGGCAGCCAGCGAACCCTGCTCTATGCCTTCGATATTACAATCTCACAGAGCTGAGCAGTGTATGCCGCTTCCCAAAGGCATGGGGAGCCACTAGATTTGCAAAGCACAAGGGCTGCTGCGCCCGCATGGGACTGATCTCCGGCGACCTTACTTTCCGTCAGGGAGCTGGCATTCTGGCTGGGGCCGTGGCCCTGGCTCATCTGGCGCCCACCTAGTCTCTAGGTCGACGGGAGTGAAATGTGCCCGGCGGCGACGTGGTTCTTGTGCACTCTTGCCCTTTCTGCCGAGCCCAGCGAGGACTAGGAGGGCCTGTATGAGTATCGAAGCCGACAAGACTGCCCTGCGCCACCGGATGCGCACCCTTCGCGCAGAGGCCGCCGCCCGCGATCCTGACGCCGCAGAGCGCCTCGCAGACATTTTTCCGATGAAACTTCTGGAGCGTTACGGCCCGGTCGTGTCGGGCTATGTCGCCATCAATGAGGAACTTGATCCTTTCCCCCTGATGGAGCGCCTGGCCCGCGCCGGGGCCGAGCTTTGCCTGCCCCGCATGGAGGAAACCGGCATCAGCTGGCGGCTCTGGTCCCCTGGCGAACCGCTGGACCGGCGCCCGTTCGGCCTTTCCGAGCCCTCCGCTGACGCGCCGGAAGTGACCCCAACCCTCGTTCTGACGCCCCTCCTGGCCTATGACACGCTGGGAAACCGGCTCGGCTATGGCCGGGGCCATTACGACGCCGCCCTGGAAAAACTTCGCGCCAAGGGCCGCGCCTTCGCCTGCGCGATCGCCTATGCCGCCCAGCAGATCGACAAGGTGCCCTGCGAACCCCACGACCAGCCGCTCGATTGGGCGATCACGCCCATTGGCTCTGTTCCGCTGTTCATGATGCGGAACCGCAGCTCCCTGACGGCGCCCGCAACCGATGGCGGCGACGCCAGCTGACCCTCGGGGTTTTGCTTAACAAATAGTTGGCGCATAACTTGCTCTTCACGAAGGCTTAACCTTCGGAGGACGTCATGGGTGAGATCGGCAAAGCTGGGTCAAATTTCTGGACCAAGACAGGCCAAAACATCGACGCGCTGGTTGTTTCCTGCCTCATGGCGGTCGCGGCCGGGGGCATCACAGCTCTGACGCCCGCTCCCGCTCCATCGCCTTACACCGGCAAAGCGCCTCAGCAGATTGCCGCCGCCCTGCCCCAGGCGGCCCCGCGCACCTCCGGCACCATGTACTACCCCTGGACTGCGCCAAAGCCCTACACGCCCGACCTGCCCGAGCCCAAAGCGCCTGCTACACCGTTGAATTCTCAGGAATCCTTTCTGACGCGCCTGGAAACACCTGACGCAGACAGCATGCTGTACGCGTCCAACTATGACGTCAAAGACAGCCATTATGGCTGCCATTGGCGGGGCGAGAATGTCGAAAAGACCCCCAGCGGCGCCCTGCTGGCGATCCACCGCGTCAAAGGCGCGTCCCAACCCTGCACCGCCGCCGAAATGCAGACTGCCGGTCATTACAGCTATGGCCGCTATGAAGTGATCATGCGTCCGGCACGCGGATCAGGCCTGGTTTCGTCCTTCTTCACCTATACAGGCGGCTATTTTGGCGACCCCCATGATGAAATCGACATCGAATTCCTGGGCAAGGACACAACCCGAATTCACTTCAACTATTTTCGCAAAGGCAAGACCGGCGCCGACGAGATCTTCGATCTTCCCTTCGATGCCGCCGATGCAGACCGCCTCTATGCGTTCGAATGGACGCCTGAGGGCATCACCTGGTTTGTCGAAGGCGTGCCCTATTACACCACGCCGGCAGAAGATTCCGGCCTGCCGGTTGCACCCGGACGGGTCTACATGAACGTGTGGGCGGGCGAACCCTGGATCGAGCAATGGACGGGCACGCCGACATACCGGTCCGGCGCAGGCGCCCATTACAGCTGCGTCTCATTCGTACCGCTGGGCCAAAAAGGCGCCGGATGCGGCGACGATTATACGCCGCCTGCCGTCCTCAGCCCTTGATATCGTTGATGATCTGCTCGCGGGCGATCGGCAGCAAACGCGCCATTTCTTCCCGGACCTGGGCCTCCGTGCGGGTCAGCCCGGCCTTTTCGAGATCGCCGCGCACCTTGCGCACGACATCATCGTCTCCAGCCTCTTCGAGGTCTGCGATCACCACGGATTTCGCATAGACGTCGGCATCGGCGTCTTTCAGCCCAAGCAGCTCAGCGGCCCAGAGGCCCAGGAGCTTGTTGCGGCGCGCGTTGATCTTGAACTGTGTTTCCTGATCAAGGGCGTAGCGAGCTTCCTCTGCGCGTTCGCGATCATCGAATGTGCTCATGAAGGTGGCCCTTTCGCTTCTGCCGGTCTCTATCGGCGCTGATATAGGGTGGATCATCAGGTGTTCGCAATAATTGTTTCTGTCACGGGTTTCGCGTAACAGTCCGCGCTTCAGGGGAGCGGGGCGAATGATTCCCGTTGGCAACGCATTTCCCTACGAACGCGCAGGAAAGGCCGGACGAGATGAACAAGCGCCGCGTCATCTACGAAGGAAAAGCGAAAATCCTCTATGAGGGCCCCGAACCGGGCACGCTGATCCAGTATTTCAAGGACGACACCACCGCGTTCGATGCGACCAAGAAGGCCGTGCTCGATGGTAAAGGGGTTCTGAACAACCGCATCAGCGAGTTCATCATGACCCATCTGACGTCGGTTGGCGTGCCCAACCACTTCATACGCCGCCTCAATATGCGCGAGCAGCTGGTCCGCAAGGTCGACATCATCCCGCTCGAAGTGGTCGTGCGCAACATCGCCGCAGGATCGCTTTCCACGCGCCTCGGAATTCCCGAAGGCCAGTCCCTTCCGCGCCCGCTGGTGGAGTTCTACTTCAAGAACGATGCCCTGCATGACCCCATGGTCTCCGAGGAGCACATTGCCGCCTTTGGCTGGGCCACCGCCCAGGAATATGACGACATCATCGCCCTCGCCCTGCGCGTGAACGATTTCATGTCGGGTCTCTTCGCAGGCGCCGGCATCCGCCTGGTCGATTTCAAGATCGAGTTTGGCCGCTGGTTCGAGAATGACCACGACATGCCGCGCATCCTTCTGGCCGACGAAATCAGCCCGGACAGCTGCCGCCTCTGGGACGCCAAAACCGGCGAAAAGATGGACAAGGACCGCTTCCGCCGCGACATGGGCGGCGTAACCGAGGCTTATGCCGAAGTTGCCCGCCGTCTCGGCATCATCCGGGAATCAGGCGAAGAGACCGACAACGTCATCCACTTCACCGGCGGGAGCAAATAATGAAAGCGGTCGTTCACGTATCCCTTAAATCCGGCGTGCTGGACCCTCAGGGCAAGGCCGTTGCCGACACCCTCGCCCGCATGGGCTATAGCGAAGTCGGCAGCGCCCGCGTCGGCAAGGTGATCGAGCTGGACCTGACAGGCGCCCCGGACAAATCCGCTGCCGAAGCGCGCGTCAAGGAAATGTGCGAGAAGCTGCTGGCGAATACCGTCATCGAAAGCTACCGCATCGAACTGGTGTGAGCTGCCGTGCAGCGCGGATGTGAAGGGGCCCCTCCGGGCCCCTTTTTGTTTGTGGTTGCCGTCTGGGCCGTCTCAGACCAAAGATAAAAATTGATTAGTGAGCGATTGATCACTTGCTATTACTGCGCCCTCATGCTACATCCGGCCTGAACACACGGGAGCCCCTGCCTCATGGCCGCCAAATCCACCTCTACAAAAGCCAATGGCAAATCCGCAACCCCTTCCAAAGGTGGCGCAAAGAACGGCGAAAAGGCAACCGTCACAAAGCCTGAGGAGCCCATCCGCCGCCCCCGCGTGCGCGATGCCCGGCCGAAAATCGAGCGCGCGGCGCTGGAGCTGTTTGTGACGGTCGGGGTGGACGCTGCCACCACACGGGAGATTGCCGAAAGCGCGCAGGTCTCCGAAGGCGCGCTTTACCGCCACTACAAGGGCAAGGATGAACTCGCCCTTGCCCTGTTCATGGAAACGCACAATCGCCTCTCCGCGATGCTGGCCGAAGCCCTGGGTGGCCAGGGCGGCCTTGATGAAAAGGTCCATGCCGCCGTCGCTGCCTATTGTTCTCTGGCAGACGAGGATTTCCTTCTGTTCTCGTTCCACCTCGTCTCGCTGAACAAATACCTGCCCTATGACAAACGCCGCGCAGACGATCCGGTTTCCATCACGGAAGGGATCATCATGGACCTGATGGACGCTGCCGCCATCCCTAAGGGCGACCCCGCCCTGAAGGCCGCCATGGCGCTGGGCGTCGTCATGCAGGCGGGGCAAAACAAGATCTATAACCGCCTGCCCGGCCCACTCTCGCGCCACGCCCCGGCGCTGGCCCGCGCTGTTCTGGCCGTTCTCAAGTCCAACTGATCGTTCCCTCTACGGAGCATATCCACATGCGCGGCACTCTCTTCCAGGTGGCCTATTGGGTCCTCTCGATCTTCTATGTCCTCGTTTCACTGCCCTTCCTGGCCTGGCCGGGCCACAGCCCCGTGCGGGCGATCATCCGCAGCTACACGCGGGCGATGAACCTGGCGCTGCGCCATATTGCGGGCATCCGCAAGGAAGTGCGCGGACGCGAGCGACTGCCGCAAGGCGCCTTCGTGATCGGCGCCAAGCACCAGAGCTGGGGCGATGGCTTCCTGATCTATCCTGAAGTCAAAGACCTCGCCTTTGTCACCGGCGACCATCTTGAGCGCTTTCCGCTCGTCGGCGGCATCCTCAAGAAGCTCGGCGCCATCGTTATCGACACTTGCGGCGGCGGCGAGAAGAAGGCTTCCTCGCTCGCCGATGGCATGAACAAGGCCAAGGCCGATGGTCGCCGCGTGTTGATCTATCCGGAAGGCCATCTGGCGCCTGTGGGCTATCACTTCCGCTACAAAGCCGGGCTCTGGCACATGGCCGAAGCGATGGGTGTGCCCGTTGTGCCGGTTGCCACCAATATCGGCGTCTTCTGGCAGCAGCAGGAAGCCCCGCGCCGCCCCGGCACCGCTGTCATCGAATTCCTCGACCCCATCCCGCCGGGCCTGCCCAAGGCAGAGTTCCTCGCCCGGCTGACCGAGGCAGTGGAACGCCGCACGGCTGAGCTGGTGGCCGAGGCGACCGGCCAGCCATTCACACCAACAACCCTGATCCCGGACCCGCCCAATGGGTTTGAGGCCTCGCCGACAGCGAGTGATCTTGCCGCCTACAAGAAGGCTTGAGCTCTGCCCCAAACCGCCTATCTAACCTGCACAGGCAGGAGGACGGCCTCCCCCATATCGGGAACGCTTCGGGACGGCCCGTTTACGGGAGCCCCCCATGCCTTGGGTCTTTCTTGTTATCGCCGGTCTTCTGGAAATCGTCTGGGCAACCTCGATGAAGCAATCGGCCGGGTTCACCCGCCTCGGCCCCAGCCTCATTACCCTCGCCGCCATGCCTGCCAGCTTCCTGCTGCTGGCGCTTGCCATGCGCAGCCTGCCGCTGGGCACGTCTTACATGGTGTGGACGGGCATTGGCGCGGTGGGCGCGTTTATTGTGGGCATCCTGTGGATGGGCGAAGCCATAACGCCTCTGCGCGTGCTGGCGGCGGCGCTGATTGCCGGCGGTATGATCCTGATGAAAATCGCTGAATAATTCCGCATTTAATCCGGTCCGCGAGCCCCCGAGAATTTAGGCATATCCAAGTGAGGTTGAGCGGGGCGACGAAATGCCCGCTTTGCTTTGGATCAATTGGCCGCTCCATGGATGCTTGCCAACGCACACCAGGGATTGCAATCTCCTCTTTCAGAAATGGAAGGGGAGATTTTTTATGGTTCGGAAATCGGCTGCCTTGCTGGCCGCATTCGTTTTCTCGCAGGTTTCTGCGGCCGACACTGCCGCGCTTTCCTGGGAACAGCCCGCCGACACAATTTACGCGGTTGATGGCTCAGATGCAGGGACAGGAACCAACTTCTACAGTTTTTCCAGACTCATCAAGGTAAGCGGGGGCACTGGCCCAATTGTCACTTTGAACTGTCAAGCGATGTCCACGGGAGCTCACTCTCTGAACGTTGCTATCCAGATGGACCCGCAAAATACGTATGAGGAAGACCCAAAAGAGCGGCTGCGACTTTTGAACATCAATGTCGCTCTCACCGTTGATGGCAAACGGCAGTTCGAAAAATTCATGATGCACCCCAAATCCACGAAAATTATACCGATCGACAAAGCGGTAGGTAAGCGAATCTACAACGCTGCGGTCACTGGTTCATCCGTGAGCATCAAGGTGCAAGGCAGCACTTATGATCTGGAAATTCCGGACAAAGACGATGCATTCATCGCATTCGCTCGTATCTGCCCGACGACAAACGGTGGCACTTTCGACAACTCAATCTTCGAAAATGTACAAGCACCAACCTGAAGCCGTAACGCCTCTGCGCGTGCTGGCGGCGGCGCTGATTGCCGGCGGTATGATCCTGATGAAGGTGGCGAGCGAATAGGCTCAAGCCATCAGGGCCGCCCGCCACAGCGCGCACTTAGCTTCCAGATTGAGGGATGCGTAGGCGGGGCTCGTGGAGGGCAGGACGACCGCCTCTGCGCTGGCTGGCTGGTGCTGGGCGGCGTGTTTGCGGAAGCTGGCGGCTGCCTTGCCGCCATTGAGGCCTATATGGCGAATGTTTGGATGCGCGGCGAAGAAGGTGGCGAAGTCGTTTGGCACTTCGCCGCGGATAGCAGCGTCCAGGCTGCCCTCGCGCTGGCAGAGCTGCAGCACGTCCCAGACGGCCACCTTGCGCCGCGCCAGTACCCTCACACGGTCAGGATAGGACAAATCGGGACACGCGCCGAACAAAGCGCACATGATCGGCCAGAAGGCGTTGCGGGGATGGGCGTAATACTGGCCCGCCTCCAGAGAGGCGATGCCGGGCATACTGCCCAGGATCAGGATTTCAGCATCGGGGGCAGCAATCGGGGGGAAACCTCGAATCTGCATCGGCGGCGCCAGCGTTTTGGCTATTCAGCCGCTGCCGGCACGATCGTCACGCTCTCGCCGCAGCCGCAGGCATCGGTCTGGTTGGGGTTCCGGAACACGAATTTCTCGTGAAGCAGCGTGGTTTCGTAGTCGAGTTCACTGCCCAGCAGGAACAGCACAGCCTTGGCGTCGATCAGGATGGTGACGCCATTGTCCTCCACCACCTCATCGAGGGCAGCAGGCTCAGAGGCATAGTCCATAACGTATTCCATGCCCGCGCAGCCACCATTGGTGACGCCCACGCGCAGATAGCCCATGCCGCGTTCAGCCATGATGTCTTTGACCCGCTCGGCAGCGGCGTCAGACAGGCGGACAGGTTTCGGACGAGGTCTACGGGCCATGGTCTGTAGATAGGGGCGCGAAGCCCCTCCTTCAATCAAAGCATGTTCAGCGCGAGGCGGGCTTCATCCGACATGCGGGACGGGTCCCAGGGCGGATCGAATGTCAGGGACACCTCGACAGCGGTGATGCCTTCGACGCTCTTCGCCGCGTTCTCTACCCAGCCGGGCATCTCGCCCGCCACGGGGCAGCCTGGCGCCGTGAGCGTCATTTCGATGTCCACCTTGCGGTCGTCATCAACATCAACTTTGTAAATCAGGCCCAGTTCATAGATGTCGACCGGGATTTCCGGGTCGTACACCGTCTTGAACGCAGCGATGAGCTCGTCCGTCAAACGATCCAGCTCATCTTGCGGAATCGCGGAGACAGCATCCGGATCGCGGACGCCGAGCAGGTCTTGGGAGGTCATGTCATCGGCCATATACGTACTTATACCAGCATTTTGCGTGCCTTGGCGAGCGCCTCGGCCAGCGCGTCCACCTCAGCCTCAGTGTTATATAGGGCAAAACTCGCCCTCGCCGTAGCCGTTACGCCTAAATGCTGCATTAAGGGCTGCGCACAATGGTGGCCCGCGCGGATGGCAACGCCGTAGCGATCGACGATCTGGGCGATGTCATGCGGGTGGGCGCCTTCCAGGCTGAAGGCCAGCACGGCGCCCTTTCCGGGCGCTTCGCCATGAATGCGGATGCCGTTCACGCTGCGCAGGGCATTCGCGGCACGTTCATAGAGGCCGTGTTCATGGGCGGCGACCTCCGCCTTGTCGAACTCAGCCAGCCAGCGCAGGGCGGCGCCAAAGCCGATTGCTTCGAGAATCGGCGGCGTGCCCGCTTCGAATTTGTGAGGCGCCGAGTTGTAGGTGATCCGGTCCATCTCGACGATCTCGATCATCTCGCCGCCGCCCTGATAGGGCCGCGCGCGGTCAAGCGCCTGCGCCGTGCCGTAAAGCGCGCCGATGCCGGTCGGGCCATAGATCTTGTGGGCGGTAATCACATACCAGTCGCAGCCAATGGCCTGGACATCGACAGGCAGGTGCACCGCCGCCTGGCTGCCATCGATGAGGATTTCGGCGCCGGCGTCATGAGCGAGTTTTGCGACCGCGGCCACGTCGACCACCGTGCCGAGCACATTGCTCATATGGGTGATGGCGACCAGCTTCGTCTTCGGGCCGATGGCGGCGGCCATCGCGTCCATATCCAGCGATCCGTCTTCGGTCAGCCCCACCCAGCGCAGCACCGCGCCATGGCGTTCGCGCAGGAAATGCCAGGGCACGATGTTGGAATGGTGCTCCATGATGGAGAGCACGATTTCGTCGCCCGGCTGGATACGCGCGGCAAGTGCAGACGCGACGAGGTTTATCCCCTCGGTCGAGCCCTTGGTGAAGATGATAGTATCCGTGGACGGCGCATTGAGAAACGCGCGCACCGTCTCGCGCGCCGCCTCGAACGCCTCGGTCGTCTCGTTCGCCAGTGTGTGCAGGCCGCGATGGACGTTGGCATAGGCGGTCCGCATCTGGCCGGAGAGCGCGTCGATGACGGCGTTGGACTTCTGCGCGCTGGCGGCATTGTCGAGGTAAACCAGCGGATGCCCGTTCACTTCGCGTGAGAGGATCGGGAATTCGGCACGGATGGCGGGAAGGTCGAGCTTGCGTGGCATGGCATCAGACCTCTGACAGCCAGGCTTGCGCCTGCGCCCGCAGCGCATCTTCATGCACGCCCGCATCTTCCAAGGCTTCAGCGATGAAAGCCTCGGTCAGCATTGCCCGCGCCTGGACGAGCGGAATACCGCGCTGGCGCAGATAAAACAGTTGCGCCGCGTCGAGCGCGCCGGAGGTATTTCCGTGTGCGCACTGAACATCGTCGGCAAGGATTTCAAGTTCGGGCTTGGCGAACACTTCGGCGCCGTCTTCCAGCAACAGCGCGTTGTGCTGCATCGAGGCGTCCGTCTGCTGGCCCGCATTGCGGGGCACATGGAACTTGCCCTGGAACACGCCGCGCCCGCCATTCACCACAGCGCCCTTGGTGGCCTGACGCGTGATGCAAGCGCGCGCGCCATGGCGCACATGGCTGGTGAAATCGACATGGTAGCCATCGCCGGCCAGATAGGCCGCGTTCAGCGTAGCGTGAGAGCCTGTCTCCTGATGGACCAGTCGCGTTTCGATGCGGGAAACCTTGGCGCCAAAGGCCAGCACGGTCTGCTTCGTTTGGGCGTCCGTCTCCTGATGAATCAGCGCCGTGATGGCTTGCGCCTCGCCCTTGCCGCCGCGCTGGTAAACCACGCGGTTCAGGCGCGCGCCGGGCTGCAGTGTGAATTCGATCAGCGATGCGGAGAAAGCCGCGCCGCCCAGATGGCTCTCGGAAACCTGAAGCTCTGCCCCCGGACGGACAAGGAAAACAACCCTTGCCGCATTGATGGCGCCGGGGCCGGAAAAGACCATATGCAGGCGCACGGGCGTCTCGCCGCTCACTTCGGCCAGCAGCGTTGCAGGCGCATTCTTCGCGCCGGAAAGCGCAGCCGCCAATGCGCCCAGCGGGGCATCTTCGGCGCCGCTCATCGCCTGAACTTCCTCTTTCGGAAGCAGGCGCAGGCCCGGCGGGAGAGAGGCGGGCGCCTCATAGCCCTGCGGCGTGAATTTTAGCGTAGCGACATCATCTGATGCCAGAGGATCAGCTGCGGGCGGGGTGGCCGAAGCCTCCAGCGCGCCGACGGCGGCCTTGAAGTCCGACCAGCGCCATTCTTCGTTGCGCCGGTGGGGCAGCCCGGTGAGCGCGAAGGCTTCAAACAGGCGTTCCCGGCGCGGGTCCGGCTTCAGGGCGGCGTAGCGCGCGACCAGTTCAAGTTCCGCAACGGTTGGATTGCGGATCATATCCTTCAGGGCGGTGCTCACACAGCCTCCGCGAGCACGCCGTCATAGCCCTCTTTTTCAAGGCGCAAAGCAAGTTCCGGCCCGCCGGACTTGATGATACGGCCCTTGGCCAGAACGTGCACCTTGTCCGGTTTGATATAGTCGAGCAGGCGCTGATAGTGGGTGATGACGAGCATGCCGCGCTCTGGCGCGCGCAGCGCGTTGACGCCCTCGGCGACGGTGCGCAGGGCGTCAATGTCGAGGCCGGAATCGGTCTCGTCGAGCACCATGAAGCGGGGCTCCAGCATCAGCATCTGATAGATTTCGAGGCGCTTTTTCTCGCCGCCCGAAAAGCCGACATTGACCGGGCGCTTCAGCATATCGGCGTCCAGGTTCAGCATCTTGGCCACATCGCGCGACTTTTTCAGATAGTCCGGCGCGGAGATTTCCGGCTCGCCGCGCGCCTTGCGCTGGGCGTTCATGGCGGTGCGCACGAAGGTCATCACCGGCACGCCGGGGATTTCGATGGGGTATTGGAAAGACAGGAAGAGGCCGGCGGAGGCGCGGTCTTCCGGGTCCAGGGCGAGGATGTCCTGCCCGTCGAGCGTGGCGCTGCCGCCGGTGACCTCATAGCCTTCACGGCCGGTGAGAACATAGGAGAGGGTGGATTTCCCTGCTCCGTTCGGCCCCATGATCGCGTGAACTTCGCCCGCAGGCACTTCCAGCGAGAGACCATTGATGATGGTCTTTGCGGCGTCAGGCTCACCAACGGTGGCGCTCAGATTTTCGATCTTCAACATGGCGGGGATTTAGGGCGCCCCGCGATGATTTGAAAGCGCAAAGCGCGGAAAAGCCGCGCCTTAGGGCAGATGACTGCCATGCAGGCCGGGTTTGGCCGTATCAGCCGAGCGCCGAGGCAAGCCACGGCGCCGCAAAAATGGCCATCACCAGCAGCAGATAACCGCCGATTTCCTTGAGTAGTTCTGACATGACTGTGTTCCCTCTTGGGACCGCTCCGGCCCCAGCCATGCCTCAAAAAGCAAGTCTTGTGCCCGGCCTGAGCGGCGCGTCAGCGGGTCGAACAGAAGCGGCCGGGCTTGGCGCCCTTGGCAATCCGGACGACTTCACACCGCCCGCCCCGCTTGGGAGGCTGGCTGCCTGCGCCCTTTACCAGAGCGACTTCCTGGAGCTTGCCCGCCTCGCCGATGCTGTAATAGCCGACCGTCCAGTCTGATACGCCCACGCGCTGCGCAGCCGTAACCATGCCGCCCGATGCCCAGGACATCTGGCTTCCGGAAACCTCGCCGGCATGGGCGAAATCGCCGTCCTTCTGCTGTAGCCACAGGGAATAGGTGACGTTCATGCCATCCACAGAGCGCGGGATGACCACGTCCTGAAGGCCATCGCCATTGGCATCGTGGACTTCCGGATAGGCGTAGAGGCCGTGGGTGATCTCGGCAAAGTCACCGATAGACTGTCCCCGGCGGTTGGTGACGGAGACCGATACAAAGCCCGATGGCCCCAGCATTTCAAACTCGACCGGGTCGCTGGTGACGACGAGGTGCAGGCCCGACGGGCCCGCTTTCAGGCGGCAATCAGGGATATGCGCTGTGCGGTCTGCGGTGATGGTCTGGGCGCTCGCGCAGTCTGGCAGGCGCGAAATGGCCGACAGGCGGGCCTGACCCTGGGCCGATTCCTCAGGCGATAGCGGGGGGTTGGTGGCACACGCCGCGGCAAGCAACAGGGCCGCAAAGCCCAGTCCGGCTGTGAAATTTACCAATTTTACCATGACGTAACACCCTGCGAGCTGGCCGCGTTCCTTCTGCGGCCCTCAGCAAGTTCCATGCCTCTTGCTGCCCCAACACCAGATGAACCGGTCCTGGCGCCTAGCCGACGCTGCCCTCAAGGCTTACTTCCAGAAGCTTCTGGGCTTCGACGGCAAACTCCATCGGCAGTTCCTGGAGCACTTCGCGGACGAAGCCGTTAACCAGCAGGGCGACGGCCTGTTCTTCGGCGATGCCGCGCTGGCGGACGTAGAAGAGCTGGTCTTCGGAGAGCTTGGTGGTGGTGGCCTCATGCTCCAGCTGGGCGTCGGCGCGGCGGTTTTCGATATAGGGCACGGTGTGAGCCCCGCACCGGTCGCCGATCAGCAGGCTGTCACACTGGGTAAAGTTGCGCGCGCCTTCGGCTTTTTTATGAATGGAAACAAGGCCCCGATAGGTGTTGTCAGACTTGCCTGCCGAGATGCCCTTGGAGATGATCCGGCTTTTGGTGCGCTTGCCCAGATGGATCATCTTGGTGCCGGTATCGGCCTGTTGGCGGCCATTGGTGACGGCGATGGAGTAAAACTCGCCCACCGAATCGTCGCCGCGCAAGATGCAGGAGGGGTATTTCCAGGTGACGGCCGAGCCGGTTTCCACCTGCGTCCAGGAGATCTTGGAGCGCGCGCCGCGGCAATCGCCGCGCTTGGTGACAAAGTTGAAGATGCCGCCCTTGCCGTCCTCATCACCCGGCCACCAGTTCTGGACCGTGGAGTATTTGATTTCGGCATCGTCCAGCGCGACGAGTTCAACGACCGCCGCGTGCAGCTGGTTCTCGTCGCGCATCGGCGCCGTGCAGCCTTCCAGATACGACACGTAAGCGGCTTCGTCGGCGATGATGAGCGTGCGCTCGAACTGGCCGGTATTCTCGGCGTTCATGCGGAAATAGGTCGACAGCTCCATCGGGCAGCGCACGCCCTTGGGGATGTAGACGAAAGAGCCATCGGAAAAGACGGCCGAATTGAGCGTGGCATAGAAATTGTCAGACGTGGGCACCACGGAGCCGAGATATTTCTTCACGAGCTCGGGATGCTCATGCACGGCTTCGGAGATCGACATGAAGATCACGCCGACTTTCTTGAGTTCCTCGCGGAAGGTCGTGGCAACCGAGACGGAATCGAAGACGGCGTCGACCGCGACACGCGGCTTCTCGCGGGCAGCTGCGGCGGTATCGGCCGCGCCTTCCACGCCGAGCAACACTTCAGCTTCCCGAAGCGGGATGCCGAGCTTCTCATACGCCTCAAGGATTTCCTTGGGCACGTCATCAATGGACTTGTACTTCGCGCCCGCCTTGGGGGCGGCGTAGTAGTAATAAGCCTGGAAATCGATCTTGGGATAATGGACCCGCGCCCAGGAGGGCTCTTCCATGGTCAGCCAGCGGCGATAGGCCTCCAGACGCCATTCGAGCAACCATTCGGGCTCGTTCTTCTTGGCGGAGATGAAGCGGACGGTATCCTCTGAGAGCCCCTTGGGGGCCATATCCATCTCGATGTCGGTGATGAAACCGGCAGAATAGTTTTCCGATTCAAGGCGCTTTGCCGCCTCGACCGTTCTGGCATCGATGCTGTCCTTCACCTTCACTTCGGTGCAGTCATCCTCGTGCTCATCCATTCCGCCGCAGCAGTCCATCATACGGATTCCTTCAACACAGTTCTCCGGGCAGCCTCCAGCCAGGCGTCGGCGACGTGGCGGAAATCTTCCGGGCGGCTGTTCCAGCCAAAGCTGGTGCGGATCGCCGATTCCGCAAGGGCGTCATCTGCGCCCATGGCCATCAGCACAAGGGATCTTTTCACCTTGCCCGACGAGCAGGCCGAGCCTGCCGAGATGCAAACCCCCGCCAGATCAAGGGCCATCACCTGGGTTTCGGCGCGGAAACCGGCGCGGGCGAAGTTTGAGACCCCGGCGAGACGGGGGCTGCCCTCGCCTATGACAATGACGCCGCCTTCGGCCTTCAGGCGGGCCTCCATCGCGTCACGGTGGGTTCCCAGCGAGACATATCGGGACAAATCCAGGACAGCTTGGGACATCGCCGCGCCAAACCCGGCAATCCCGGCGACATTCTCGGTGCCCGAGCGCAGGCCCCGTTCCTGCCCGCCGCCATAAAGCACGGCTTTCAGCGGCGCGCCCGCCCGGTGCCACAGCGCGCCGGTGCCCTGCGGGCCGCCGACCTTGTGGGCGGAAAGCGCAAGGTAATCGACGCCCAGCAGCGCGACATTCACCGCCACCTTGCCGAGGCCCTGAACCGCGTCACACACGGTCAGCCCGCCGGCCTCGCGTATCAGCGCGGCAGCCTCAGCCACGGGCTGGAGGATGCCGGTTTCGTTGTTGGCCAGCATCAGCACGAGAATGGGGGTGCCTTTGAGGCCCCGGTCCCATGCCGCGAGGCGGACGCGGAGATCGTCCAGGTCCACCTGGCCGGTGGGAAGGATGTAGGCGGTCTCGACCGGTACGCCGGCATGGGCGGCAGCCTTGCTGGCGGCTTCATGCTCGATGGCGGACACAATAAGCGTCGCCGCCCCGTCGAGCCCGGCCACAGCGCCCTGGATGGCGAGGGCGAGGGATTCGGTGCCCCCGCTGGTGAAGACGATGTCTTCGGCGCGGCTGCCGATGGCGGCGCCGACCTCGGCACGGGCCTTTTCGACGACGGCGCGCGCAGCCCGCCCGGCCTTGTGGACGGAGGAGGGGTTCACCGGCCCCAGCTCATAGGCCGCCAGCATGGCCGCCCTGGCCTCTGGCCGCAGCGGGGCGGTGGCGTTGTAATCAGCATAAATCATGACCTCTCTAATATAGAGCCTTTCGATCAATCCCGCACCCTGCAGAAAAATTTGCATTTGAGGACCGACTTGGCCTATCTACGCGCCCTTCTGTGGAAAAAAGCCGAGGTTACCGATGGCCGAGATCATCATTCCGGGCCCCCAGGGCCGAATTGAAGCGCGCTATACGGAGCCGCCATATCCCGGCGCGCCGATCGCGCTGATCCTGCACCCCCACCCCAAAGCGGGCGGAACGATGCAGGACCCGATCACGATCATGCTCTACCAGCTGTTCGAAAAGCACGGCTTTGGCGTGCTGCGCTACAATTCCCGCGGCGTGGGCCGCAGCCAGGGCGCGTATGACCAGGGCATCGGGGAACTGGAAGACGCCGCCTATGTGCTCGACTATCTGGAGAACCTGTCGGAGTCGCCGCGTTTTGTCTGGTGCGCGGGCTATTCGTTCGGCGCCTGGATCACGCTGCAGCTGCTGATGCGCCGCCCGGAGATCGATGGCTTCCTCGCCATCTCGCCGCCGGCCAACCATTATGACCTCTCCTTCCTGGCGCCGTGCCCGGCCTCGGGCCTGATCGTGGCAGGCGACAAGGATTCCATCGCTTCGCCCGAAGACGTGGAGCGCGCGCTGACCAAGGTGCGCGTGCAGAAGGGCCAGAAGGTCGACCGCGCCAAGGTGGCCGGGGCCAACCACTTCTACCAGGACAGCCGCGAAGAACTGATCGCCGTCTGCGAAGCCTATCTGCTGCGCCGCCTCGAAGAAGCCGAAAACGAACTGCGCAAGGAAGCCGATGAGGAAGCCGGCGTAGATGTGATCGTCGAGGAAGAAGACTTCGAGGATTGATCCCAGACCCAGCGGCCCGCCCCAACCGGCGGGCCGTTTTTCTTTGCCGACAGGAACCTACCCCATGGCCAGCATCCGGTTTGCGGGGACGGCGGATACGCCGGTCATTCTCCGCTTCATTCGCGCGCTCGCAGTGTATGAAAAGCTGGAAGCCGACTGCGTGGCCGATGAAGCCAGCCTGCAGAGCACCCTGTTCGGGCCGAAGCCCTTTGCCGAAGTGTTGCTGATCGAAGAGGGCGGGCAGGCACATGGCTTTGCGCTGTTCTTCCATAATTATTCAACCTTCCTGGCCAAGCCCGGCATCTATCTGGAAGACCTGTTCGTGGACCCCGCTCAGCGCGGCAAGGGATACGGCAAGGCGTTGCTTGCCAGGCTCGCCGCAATTGCCGTTGAGCGCGACTGTGGCCGTCTGGAATGGTCCGTACTCGACTGGAACCAGCCCTCGATTGACCTCTACCTCTCTCTCGGCGCGCAGCCGATGGATGAATGGACGGTTTACCGGGTGGACGGGACTGCGCTGGAAACGCTGGCGCGCGCCGGCTGATCCGTATCCTGAGATATTTAGAGCGGTGTTGTCCCTGATGCGCGGCGTGCGTCTGGAGGGGGTAATTATACCTCACCGTGCCCCACCCCATCCCTCCCCACAGTCGTGGGGAGGGGGCCTGGGTCCAATCCGGTAAGATGGGTAACAAAACAGACCGGGGACATGGGTAACAGATTTGCGAGGATGACCATCTGGAGGAGATGGTCATGGGTTGGAGGCGGACAGATCCGATGAACGAGCGTGTTGAGTTCATCGCGGCGTGGCTGAAGGGTGAGGACAGTGTGACAGGGCTGTCTGTGCGGTTCGATATATCGCGCAAGACGGCCTACAAATGGATTGAGCGTTACAAGGCTGCGGGGCCAGCGGGGCTTTATGATGTGTCTCGAGCCCCGCTTTGCCCGGCGGGCGGCACGCCACCGGAGCTGGCGTCCCGTGTGGTGACGCTCCGGCGGGCGCATCCTGCCTGGGGGCCGCGCAAGTTGAAGGCGCGTCTGGAGATGGATGATCCGGGTGTTGCCTGGCCAGCGGCTTCGACGATCGGTGACATTCTCAAGCGCGAAGGGCTTGTATCTCCGCGGCGGTTTCGCCGGCGCGCGGCGCCGATGACAACGCCCTTTGCGCAGGCGCATGCCCCCAACGATGTCTGGTGCATGGACTTCAAGGGCTGGTGGCGTACGGGCGATGGCCAACGCTGTGAGCCGTTCACGGTCTCGGACGCCCTGAGCCGGTATCTTCTGGTCTGCCAGCCTGTCGCGCGCACGGGCTATGATACGGTCTGGCCGGTACTGGCAAAGGCGTTCCGGGACCACGGCCTGCCGCGCGCCATCCGGTCAGACAATGGTCCGCCTTTCGGGTCTGTGGCGGCCGGGGGCCTGTCCCGTCTGGCGGTCAACTTTGTGAAGATGGGCATCTTCCCGGAACGGATCACCCCTGGAAAGCCGCAGGAGAATGGGCGCCATGAGCGTCTGCATCTGACCCTGAAGCGCGAAGCGGCCGATCCGGTCTCCCGCACACTTCGGGCGCAGGCCGCGCGCCTTGTCCGGTTCCGGAAATCCTACAATCATGAGCGTCCGCATGAGGCGCTCGGCCAGAAACCCCCGGCGGCGGTCTATGTGCCAAGCCCGCGCGTATGGGACGGCAAGCTTCGCGCCCCGGACTATCCTGGCGCCACCGAAACCCGCGCGGTCAGGCACGCCGGCACCATTAGATGGCGCGGCGCGGAACCCTTCATCTCCGAAGTGCTGATCGGGGAGCGCGTTGGCCTCTTCCGGACCGGCGAAGACCAATACGACGTCTACTTCGGCCCCATCCTCCTCGGACACATCGACCCGAAAAAACGCATGAACCGCATCAAGCCTGGCAGACCACGGAACATACCATGAAAACTGTAACCCATCTCCCCGGTCTCAAATGTTACCTATGTCCCCGGTTGCACATTGCTTTGTGGGGAGATGTAAGATTTCGGCTTGGAGCGGCCTGACCCCTCCCCACGGATGTGGGGAGGGTTGGGGTGGGGTCGCTCTCGGCAGAGACGGATAGAGAAGCCGCTTAGCGACTTCCGGGATGACAGGGCTAGCCGAGCAGCTTTCCGCCCATTTGCGGCCCTGGCACGCCGGTGGTGCCGGGCCAGCTGAGGGGGAGGCCGCGCAGGGTTCGGGCCGCCAGGAGGGCGAAGGCTTCGGCTTCGATGGAATCGCCGCGCCAGCCGGCCTGTTCGGCGGTGAGGACGGCGCAGGGGAGCTGGCGGGCGAGCGCGGCCATGAAGGCGAGGTTATGCCGCCCGCCGCCGCAGGCGATGACGCGGGCGGGAACTTCCGGGAGCTGACGGATGCCGGCGGCGACGGCGGCGGCGGAGAATTCCGTCAGCGTGGCGGCGCCGTCTTCCAATGAGAGCCCACGCGCCATGGAGGCGTTGAAATCATACCGGTCGAGCGATTTGGGGGGCGGTTCGTCAAACCAGTCATGGGCGAGAAGCTGGGCCAGGAGGCCCTCATGCACGCGGCCGGCGGCGGCGAGCTTGCCGCCAGCGTCATGCGTGCCCTTGCCATGACCTTCGACCCATTCGTCGATGGGGCCGTTGGCGGGGCCGGTGTCGAAGGCGATGAGCGTGCCGTCTGCGGTGCGCGCGGTGATGTTGGCGACGCCGCCGAGATTGAGGACGACGGCAGGCTCTCCGCCGAGGCGGTTCATCAGGGCGGCATGATAGGCCGGGGCGAGTGGCGCGCCCTGCCCGCCTGCGGCGACATCGGCGGAGCGGAAATCATAGGCGAGCGGCACGCCGAGGGCGGCCTGCATCGCGGGCGCGTCGATCAGCTGGAGCGTGGCGCCGGGCTGGCCGGGCTTTGTGCGGCGATGGAGCACGGTCTGGCCGTGGACGCCGGCGAGGACGGGTTTGGGCGCGCCCGCCTGCCCGGTCATCATCGCCCAGGCGTCGCTATGGGTTTTGGTGATGGTTTCGCAGGCCGCCCGGAAAAGCCCCTCGGGGCGGGGGCCCTGCCAGTTCCAGGCGCGGGCCGCGTCGGTGGCGGCCTGGAGGACGGCGCGCTCCTCGGGGGTATATTTGCGCTCAGCGACCGGGCCGAAATCGAGGACATCGGTGCCATCTGTGAGGATCATGGCCGCGTCGACAGCGTCCAGCGAGGTGCCGGACATGAAGCCGGCGACCCATTGGGGGGCGGTTTTTTCAATGGCGGTGTTCAAGGCAGGCCCTTTCCATGCTAGGCGCGCGCATCTCATCGGAGACACGAGAACATGAGCGATTACAAGTCGGAATTCCTGCGCGAGCTGAGCTGGCGCGGCTTCATCAAGGACACGACTCACAAGGCTGAGCTCGACGCCTATTGCAGCAACGGAACGCCGGTCGCTTATGTGGGCTATGACGCCACCGCCGACAGCCTGCATGTGGGCCATCTGATGACGATCATGATGCTGCGCATTTTCCAGCGCCATGGCGGCAAGCCGATTGCCCTGATGGGCGGAGGCACGACCAAGGTGGGCGACCCGACCGACAAGGAAAAGTCCCGCCCCCTGCTGACCGATGACCAGATCAACGCCAACATTGCGGGCATCAAGACCGCGTTCGAGCCGTTCCTGCGCTTTGGCGACGGGGCCAATGACGCCATCATGGTCAACAACAATGACTGGCTGGGCGAGCTGGGCTATCTCGAAATGCTGCGCGCGATCGGCGTCTATTTCACCATCAATACGATGGTGAAGCAGGACACCGTGCGCCGCCGCCTGGAGGCCGAGCAGCCCTACACCTTCCTCGAATTCAACTACCTGCTGATGCAGTCCTACGACTTCCTCGAGCTGTTCCGCCGCCATGGCTGCCGGATGCAGCTGGGCGGGTCTGACCAGTGGGGCAATATCGTGGGCGGGGTGGACCTTGTGCACAAGGCCGAGGGCGGGGACGCCTTTGGCGTGACGGCGCACCTTGTGACCACCTCTTCGGGCGTGAAGATGGGCAAGACGGTGGGCGGGGCCGTGTGGCTGAACGCCGACCGCAAGAGCCCGTATGAATACTGGCAGTTCTGGCGCAACACCGAAGACGCCGACGTGGGCAAGTTCCTGCGGCTGTTCACCGACCTTGGCCGGGAGGAAATCGAGCGGCTTGAGGCGCTGGAAGGCTCAGCGATCAACGACGCGAAGATTGCGCTGGCGAACGCGGCGACGACGCTGTTGCATGGGGCGGCCGCTGCGGCGGAGGCTGAGGCGGCGGCGAAGGCGGTGTTTGCGGGCGGGGCTTCGGCCGATGCGTTGCCGACGGCGCTTGTTCCGCAGGCGGAGCTTGAGGCCGGAATGCTGGTGGCGGCGGCGTGCGCCGCGGCGGGGCTGTCCAAGTCCAATGGCGAGGCGCGGCGGCTGATCGAGCAGGGCGCGATCCGGGTGAATGACGCGCTGGTGTCTGATCCCAATGCCAAAGTCTCGATGGCCGACATGCAGGACGGGGCGATCAAGCTGTCGGCTGGCAAGAAGCGGCATGCGCTGGTGAAGGCGGGGTAAGACCCGCCTAGAACTCTTCTTCCTTCAGCGGGGGCAGCTCTTGCGGCAGGGCCTGGTCCGGCGCGCGCGGCGTTGCCTCCGGGATTTTGGTGTCGGACGGGTTTTCGAAGATGCGGCGGATGACGCCCGGCGCCAGCGCCGAGAGCGGGTTTACCGAGACGTTGGCTTTCTCCAGCGTACCGCGCACGCTGTAGGTGAGCGAGAAGACGCCCTCGCCATCGCGGCCGACGACCAGGTCTCCGATGATCGGGATTCCTCCGAGGGCGGAGTTTACGCCGAAGCTGGGCACCAGAACGCCGTCAATCTCGATGGCCTGGCTGGTCATGTCGATATAGCCGCTGGCGGTGAGGCCAAGGGCTGGCCCCTGCGCCTTGGCGCCGGAGACGATATAGCGCCCGCCCTGCACTTTCATCGGAATGTCGATGCGCGAGAACATGACGCCTTCGCCCGTCAGCGTATCGGCCAGGCCGCGCAGCGAGGCGAGCGAGAGAATCTGCGTCAGGAAGGGCGCATTGCTCATCCGCGCATTGGTGAGCTGCAGCAGGAGATCAGCAGGCGTGTCGGCGGTTTCCAGAGAGCCCGACAGGGCGAGCTCGCCACCGGTGATGAAGTCTGCGCCCAGGAACGCGCTGGCGATGAAGCCGGCATCGCCCGAGGTGACGTCGATCCTGATGGGCGCGGCGCCGCCGGCGGTGAGCTTGGCGCTGAGCGGCGCGCCGCCAAGGGCGAGGCCGCTGGCCTCCAGCGACTGCAGGCCGCGTGTGCCGGTGACAGCGAGCAGCTTTGCCTGGCGCAGGTCGAGCCCCTCGCGCAGGATCAGGCGGTCTACCTGCGCAGATATGGTCAGCGGTGTGCCTTCTTCGGGCTCGCCGCCAGCGGCGTCGGCCATGTCACCCAGGCTGGCGATGAGGCCGGAAATGTCGAGATATTTGCCGCGCAGGTTCAGCGTCAGCCGGTCGCCCGGTTCGCGCTGCACGGCGCCGGAGACATCCGCGATGTTCCGGAAGAAGGCTTCGCGCAGGTCTGCCGAGATCAGCCGGGAATCGGCGCCGAGGGTAAAGTCGCCATCAAGCCGCGCGGTGGGGCTGACGAATTTGATGCTGGAGGTCGACATTTCTCCCCGCTGGGAGAAGACGACATCGGCGCGCGCGGCGTCGCCGGCCGGTTTCACCCAGCCGATTTCCGACATATCGAGACGCGCCGGTGTAAGGTCGACGCCGATGGTGGAGGAGACAAGCGTTTCCCCGTCCAGCGTTGCGGTGACATCGAGGGGCGCCTCGCCCGTCATATAGGCGCGGCCGAGGAGGCCGAAACGGTTGAGCACATCGGCCGAGATTGTCCCGGTCGCGGTCAGGTCTGCCGGGGCGCCGTCATCGGTGAAGCCGTCATACCAGCGGAAGGTGACCGGGGACGGCCCCAGGCGCGCGGCGCCGGTCAGCTCGGCGCCCAGCTGGTCAACCTTCACATCGATGGTGCCGCTGGACAGGTCGATGCCGAGCGCGGCGCCTTTCAGCCCGGCATTGCGCAGCGTGCCAATCGCGGTGAAGCGAACGTCTTCATACGGCACATCATCGAGCGCCGGGCGGAACATCTCGAAGGTCAGGTCGCCCTGGCCCGACATCCGCGTGGGGTCGAAGTCGATATCGAGGCGGGACTCGACCAGCGCCTGCATCAGCGGCTGGGCCGGGCCGCGCCCCTTGGCGAACACCCGGAAATCCTCGCCGCGCGGATTGAAGGCAGGAAAGTCCACAAGTCCCTCGCTCAGCGTCCAGCCCGCAAACCGCCCTTGCGTGAGCTGAACCCGGAACGTGTTGCCGGTCAGGCGCCCGTCACCGAAGGCGTTCTCCACCGCCGGAAGGTCATCAAGGAACCGAACGGTGCCGTCTTCCACGCGGAAGGTCACCTCAAGATGGTCGTTGTTCAGATAACCGGCGGCGAAGCTGTCGCGGGCGAGCGTGATACGGCCGGCCGCGTCGAAGACAGTTCCGGTCTCGATCCGCTGCCGGGCAAAGTTGCGGGCGCCTTCGCCGAGTTTGACGGGCCAGAAGTTCAGCACCGTTTCCAGTTGCATCGGCCCCGGCACGAGCAGTTCCAGCTGGCCGATGACCGGAGTTTCGCCCGGCTGCCTGTCGGGGGTGCGGGCAATGTCGCCTTTGGCATCGAATTTCGCGCCGCCGGAAACAAATTCGGCCCTGGCGCCGCGCACGGCCAGCGCGTCCACATCCGCCTCACCGCTCAGCCGGACACTGGCCAGATCAATCGGGGCAGCGAATGTGGGGGTTAAGTCCAGCGCCAGGCTGGGGCTCTGAAGAACAAAGGGGCGGAAACCTTCTCCGGTAAGCGCCTTTTCAAGCGCGATGTCGGCCGTGCCCTTGAACGGCCCCGCGCCGCGCGAGGACACCTTGAGATTAAGCTGATCTTCGGCGCGATTGTAGAGAAGGGAGAGATCCAGGTCGCGAACCGGCCAAAGCTGATCTGCAACGGAAAGCTGACCCGCGCCGCTTTTGGCAACGAGCGTCACTTCATCAATGCCGCTGGCCTCGGAAAAGTCTGCGGCGAGATTTATGTCAGACGGCAGACCTTCGGTCAGCTCGCGGTCGAGCCCGAGGCGGGCGCCAAAATCACCCAGCGGCCAGTCTGCCAGCGCCAGTTCGGTGCGCAGCGTGCGGGCCTCTTCAGAACTGATGATCGACAGGATGATGCCTGCGGGCATACCCTCGCCAAGGCCCGCCCCGTTGAAATGGAGCGACACGCCGGAAGGGGAGAGGGCAAGGCGCCCGCTCGCCTGCTCGACGGTGCCGATCAGGGCGCGGCCCTGATTGCGCACGCGCAATTCGATATTCTCAAACCCCGCCGCCTCGAAACGCATGCCCGTGCGCGCCTCGCGCAGGGCGCGCAGCCAATCGGGCAGGACGCGGCCGAGATAGTCGATCCAGCCCTGGGGCGTGTCCGGGAGGGTGGTTTCGCGAAACTCCGGCAGCGGATCACCGGCAATCGACCATTGGCGCGCCGACAGCTGGTCAAACGCAATCCAACCATCGCTGAGATCAATCGCCAGAACTTCCACGCCGCCGAAGACGAGCGCCGAGCCCGACAGCTGGATCACAGCATGGTTGGCTTCTGCAGCCGGCCGGCCGGCGCCGTCCAGCAAGCGGACATCCTGAGCGGTGATCTGAACGCGGCGGTTTTCCGGCGACCATTCGAGCTGAAGCGTGCCCATTTCCACGCCCCGGCCATCGCGGGCGCCGGCAATCGCGTCTTCGACTTCATCCCGGAACGGGCCAAGATCAATCGGGCCGCTGGCCAGGCGCAGCATGAGGGCAGCCGCCAGCACAAAAGCCAGCAGGACCAATCCGCCGAGTATCTCGAAAACCACAATGGAAGCGGTCTGGCGGACCAATAGCGGGCTCCTCAGAAAAGTCTCATCTGCCGCAGGTCCACAGGCATCATAAGACTATAAACTTCGTGAACATCAGGCACCATAGGAGCATTACATGACCGACAGGCCGCAGGAAGGGCGCAAAGCCCCCGCCTTCACGCTCGAGACGACGGCAGGCAAACGCCGGCTGGCCGATTATGCGGGCAAGTATCTGGTGCTCTACTTTTACCCCAAGGATGATACGCCCGGATGCACCCAGGAAGCGCTCGACTTTACTGCACATGCGAAAGACTTCGAAGCGGCAGGCGCGGTCGTTCTGGGCGTGTCGCGCGATTCCCTCACCCGTCATGAAAAGTTTGCAACAAAGCATAATCTCACGATCCAGCTTGGCAGTGATGAGGCGGGCAAGGTTTCCGATGCCTATGGAACCTGGGAGGAAAAATCCATGTACGGACGGACTTATATGGGCATGGCGCGGCGAACCTTTCTGATCGGGCCGGATGGCAAGATCATCCGTGTGTGGCCTAAAGTGCGCGTCAAGGGGCATGCCGCCGAGGTTCTGGAAAACATTAACTCCCTGACAGAATAAGAGGCGCTGGCGCTGCAGCACCTGCAACAGATGCCCCGGTTAACAGCAGATTTACCTAATCCTGCTAACATTGCCGAAAAATGTGCTCCCAAGGGGTTTCCCGCCTACGCGAATTGGGTATGTATAACGCAGGGTATGGGAGCGCTGCGGAAACATTTTTCTGCGGTAATCGTAAAAAAGTTTCCAGCTGACAGGTAGCTTGTATGGCGAAGTGGAGTGCCAACCTTAAAGCGACGTTCGACCGCGCTTTTCCGGAACGCCAGATCTATCATCGCAGCGGTGGTACAGTCCGCTATATTTCCATCTCTCCCTGGCAACAGGCGATGATGGCGGCGGGCGTGACCGCCCTCGCCAGCTGGACCATGTTTGCCACGGCAAATTTCGTCGTCGGCGGCGGCCCCGGCACAGCGCAGGCTGGCGAAGGCAAGGAAGTCGCGAAATATGAGCGCTGGGTCCAGGACCTGCGCGCCCGCGAATCCCTTCAGCGCACCCTTCTGGAGGAGCGCAGCAAGGAAACAGCCGAGCTCGAGCAGAAACAGCGCGCGCTTGAAGAACTCCTCAATGAAATGCGCGACGAGGACGGCATGAAGATGTCGGCGCTCGAAGGCGATGGCGCCGCGCTGCTCGTGGAAGCCACCATCGAGGAAGCTGATCGCCGCCAGTCGCGCGATGCCTACCTCACCCTCGCCTCGATTGGCGTACCCGCCGCCCGCGGCACGCCCAAGGCCATCGAGTCTGACATGAACATGCTGTTCAATCAGATGGAAGACCTCGCCGCTGAGCGCGCCGAACGCGCCCGCGGTGTTCTGGAGCTGACCCAGGTGGCCACCGGCGACCGGATCGCTGCGCCACAGACGAACATCGGCGGCCCGCTGGTGTCCATCGGTGCACTGACCTCTTCGGCGTCGGAGCCCGCCATCGGCGGAGATCAGTCCTTCATGACGCGCCTGGCCCAGGCCCGCGCACGCATTGCCGAGATGAAGCATTACGAGCAGATCGTGAACGACCTGCCACTGGGCATCCCGATCAGCGTGCCCTTCCGCTATACCAGCCCCTATGGCATTCGCGTCGACCCCTTCACCAAGCGGCCCGCTGCTCACTGGGGCACGGACTTTGCCGCCTATCGGGATGCGCCGATCGTATCGTCCGGACCCGGCAAGGTGGTTCATGCCGGGCCGCGCGGCGGATATGGCCTGCTGGTCGAGATCGATCACGGCCACGGCTTCAAATCGCGTTATGGCCACCTTCGCTCATATACGGTGAAGAAGGGCGATGTTATAAAGGTTGGGGACCTGGTGGGGCGCATGGGTTCAACGGGGCGCAGCACCGGGGATCACCTTCATTACGAAGTGTGGTACAATGACAAGCCTTATGACCCTATGAAGTTCCTGAAAGCAGGCAAACATGTTCACAAAGAATAACAAAACCCCAGCGGCCCCGCCGCCTGAACCCCAGCAGAAGCCGGTGCCAGCCCAGGACGCCATTCGCGGCGCCGCAACCAAGCCGGCCGCCCGAGCAGCCTCGATCATCTGTGCCGACATGAAGATCAACGGTTCGGTGACCTCTGAGGGCGCCCTGCAGATCGACGGCATCGTGGATGGGGACGTCAGCGCGACCGACATCACCATCGGCGCAAGTGGCCAGATCACCGGCGAAGTGAAAGCTGAAGTGGTCAAGGTCAAAGGCCGCATCAAGGGCTCGATCCGCGCCCGCAAGGTGGAGCTGGAAACCGGCGCCCATGTGAAGGGTGACATTGTGCACTCGTCGCTGCAGATCCAGTCAAACGCCGTGTTTGAAGGCCAGGTGAAGCATGCGGATGATCCGCTGAAGGAAACCGGGCCTGTGGCGGCCGGGTCGTCGGCTTCGGCCAATGACAGCAAGGCCTCGTCGCTCGCTTCGGGCACGCCGGGCCCGTATGCCATCTCGAGTTCCTCGCCGCCGAGCTGATCGCGCGAGGGTCCTGAGGTATAAGAATTTAGGAACGCCGGTGGATTTTCTGCCGGCGTTTTTCTTTGGGCCGGAGCCGGGGGAAGGCTGATTTTTACAGGACTTTTCAGGGTCCCTGCGCGGCCAAACCCTGGTTCAGGCCGGACACTTGGCGGACAAATCTGGACAAAACCGGACAGATCAGGACAGGCCGCGCCGGCGGCATTACCCCGAAATGCAAAGAGCCCCGGACCGAAGTCCGGGGCTCTTGAAGGGTCATTGACACTGCCGTGTCAGCTGGCCGGATCAGACCGGCTGAGCTGCGCGTTTGCACTCTGGCGTGTCGTTGAACTTCGTCTCAGCTGCCTCGATGCGAGCGTCGACGGTTTTGCAGCCTTCGGGCATGTTGTCGCCGAGCGCTGCGAGCTTCTTGCAGATCTTCTCTTCGTTCTGGACGTTGAGAAGGGCTGCCTGAACCTCGAAGCAGACAAGCGCGTCGCTTGTGTACTCTTCGGAGTCCATGAAGGCGAGCCAACCGCGGCCACCGGCATTGTTTGCCTGGCGGAACGCTTCCTTGGCCCCTGCGCGGTCCTTGCGTTCAAACCGGGCTTGGCCGATCCGGACCCAGGCATTGCCCCGGTCTTTCACGCCGCCCATTTCGAGCGCCCGCTGAAGGGCTTCTTCGGTCTCCGGCCATTTGCCGATCTCGCTGTAGGAGGCGCCGAGACGCTCATACATCGCGCCGCCACCGCCCATTTCGGCCGCCTGACGGATCACCGGGATCGCTTTTTCATGCTCACGGGCCACCTGGTAGAAGTCAGCCAGCAGGGACATGCGCTCAACCGTCTTGGAAATACGGCCAGCATTCATTTCCTTCTCGAGCACGCGCGCCGCATGGTAGGGCGCGTTGAAGCGGTTGTAGAAGTTCACGATGCGCATCAGCTCATCTTCGGTCTTCAGCAGACCGGCGAGGTACATGGCTTTCTGGACTTCAAACGCCTTGCGCTCTTCATTGCCCGCGAAATAGTTGCCGGCGATGGCGTCCCAATACTTGCGTTCCTGGGGGTTGCGCTCGACGAGAGCTTCGAGAACCTCGGCGAGTTTCGCCTGGTTGCCCGTGTCGTTGTAGAGGAAGACGAGCAGGTCATAGAGCTGCTGGTCAAACTTGTTGCCATCTTCGCGGCGAACTTCCTCGGCCCATTTGACGGCCTCGGCATTGTTGTCCGCACGCTGGTAAAGCACCGCCAGCTGCCATTTCTGCGAACGGTCCGGCTTACCGCCAGCCTGCATCCAGCGCTTCATATAGTCGAGCGACTGGGTGAGGTTTTCGTCCTGCAGATAGATCTGGGCGATGTTGTAATAGGTCTGGGCGCGCTGATCTTCAGGGATATAGCCCTTGTTGATCGCGTCCAGAAGGTCGCGGACGGCGCCTGCGCGGTCGCCCTGCTCGATCTTGATGTAAGCAGAAAGGCGGATAACCGCGCCTTCTTCATAGCAGTTGAGTTCGCCGTTACGGAGCTGGTTCAGCTTGCCAATCGCTGTTGCCCAGTCCTTGTTCGCCATCGCTGCGGTTTCGGCTTCAAGATAGGTCTGACCCGTCTTGGCGCTGAACTGGGTTTCTTCACAGGCCTGCGCAAGCGCAGTTCCTGCACCCATGACCGCCATCGCCCCCGCTACGATCGCCCCTTTAAGGATTGCCTTGAGTTGCATCGTTTTTCTCTCCTCACCGCCTGGGCGGCATACTGGACCTGATGGGTCGCCGGACAAGCCCATGAGCCCGGACCGGCAACGCCTCCGAAGGGGCTGATGGCCGCCGCTGCCGGCCGCCATCACCCGATTGGGGGCCTACTGGATCTTGAATTCCAGCGGGTAGACCACGTTCCTGCGCTCAACCGCCTGACCGCGGACGATCTTCGGCGCAAACTCCACGCGCGACACCGCGCGTTCAGCTTCCGACTTGAAGATGTTGTCCGAACAGGTGGCCGAGATGTTGTACGGTTTGCCGCGGGTATCCACGTCAAAACGGACATCACATTCGCCCGAAAGACCCCGTTCAGCCGCACGCTGCGGGAACGAAGGTGTCGGCGGACGGATCGGCTGCGCATCCCGGTCGGACACGGCAACCGGATCAATCGCCAGCGAGTTCATCCGGCCCAGATCGAGGTTCTGCGGAACAGCGCCATCGATTTTAGGTGTGGGCAGGTTGATGCTCGACTTGGTGGCCGACTGTTTCGGCGGCGGTGGCGGCTTCTGCGCAGCGTCGATCCGCTTGGGCTGAGACCGTGAACGGGTCCGCACTTCGGAATCCTGCTTCTGCGGAGTGATGGCCGCCAGCGTCCGGTTTTCACCTTCAGCCAACTCGATCTCGTCAACCGAAATGAGCGCACTCATCATGAGGAAGAGGATCACCACGATCGGAATGGCAATGACCACACCAACCAAGAGGCGCATGAATGGATTGTTTAGCATACCGATCCTCCTTAGCCCGTCGTCTTCGCCGAGATGTTGATGACCGTATCCCCATCAATCTTGTTGATCGCTTCCATCACGTCAACCATCACCTGGGCTTCAGCATCGACATCGGTCTGGATTACAACCTCGCCGCGCGGGTTATCCAGGCGCATCTCCTTGATAACGAAGCCAATCTCGTCCTGGCTCACAATCTGTTTATCAATGTAGATTTCGCTGTTCTCGTTGATCGCGATGAGGATGGCGAGCGGCTTGGCCGCTGCCTTGTTATCCACATCCGGACGAACGATCGGCACTCCCGGTTCCTTGATGAACTGGGCGGTCACGATGAAGAAGATGAGCAGGATGAACACGACGTCCAACATTGGCGTCAGGTTCACGTCATCCTCTGCGCTGCCCCCACCCGCTGCCAGGCGTTTTTTTCTAGCCATTGGGTGTCTCCTAGGTCTGCGAAATGACGATGTTCACGCGGTCAGTGAAGCCCGCATTGTACGCTTCGTCCCGGATCTTCACCACAACGCCCGAGCGGGTTTTGGGGTGAGCCTGAATGATAAGCGCACTTTGCGGATTTTCTGCGACCACGCGCTCAATGTTTGCACGCACGGAGCTGATGTCCGTCGGGCGGCCGTTCACAGTGATAAGGCTCGACTCGTCAATGTAAATCAGGATCGCCTGCTGTGCCTCCTGGATCGGTTGATCCGGCGGCGGTGGAGGCGGCGGCGGCTCGAGGCCGATCGCTTCCTCACGTGCAAATGTTGACGTCACGATGAAGAAGATGAGCAGGATGAACACGACGTCCAGCATGGGCGTCAGGTCGACGTTTGCCTCTTCGGCCTGTCTCGATGTACGTCCACGCATCAGCTGATCTCCATATCATCTTCGACCGCCTGGACGGACCGGTTTACACGACGGTCCATGCCCGAGGTGAACAGGATGCCTGACAGAGAGGCAACCATGCCCGCCATGGTCGGGATTGTGGCGCGCGACACACCGGCCGACATGGCCTTGGCGTCCGCACCGGAGGTGATGGCCATGATATCAAACACGGCCACCATGCCCGTAACTGTGCCCAGCAGGCCCAGCAATGGCGCAAGGGCCACCATCGCTTTCGTCAACTGGACGTTCGCTTCTGCCTTGGCGCGCACTTCGGAGACGAGCTTGTCGCGGATCCAGTGAGCCGGCACGGACTTGCGGTCCGTGCGGGCATTCCACTGGGCAATCGCGTCAGCTGCCACCTGCTTGTGGGCAAAGCGGAAGTAGAACAGCCGCTCCAGGATCAGGGCCCACATCACGAATGTTGCGGCCATGATGACGATCAGAACTGGACCGCCACGATCAAGGAAGGCTTGTAGGTCTTGGAAACCCATACCGGGTTACTCCTCGAGCGCTCTGAGGGACGGGCTTATGCCCGGCCCCCGTGAATGGCTTCCATTTTCTCGGCAACAAGACCGGCGGCCTGCTCGTCGAGCAGCTGCTGGTTGGAGCGAGCCATGGCAGAAACGACGGCGTGGATCAGGAGCAGCGGGATAGCTGCAACAAGACCGAACACAGTCGTCATAAGAGCGACCGAGATACCGCCAGCCATCAGCTTCGGATCGCCGGCACCGTAGATGGTGATGGCGGTGAAGGTGATGATCATACCGACAACGGTACCCAGCAGGCCGAGCAACGGAGCAACCGCGGCCAGAACCTTGATGATGTCGTTGAAGCGCTCGATGCGGGGGCTTTCGCGCAGGATCTGCTCGTCCAGCTTCAGCTCGAGGGTTTCAACGTCCGCATTGCGGTTGTTCTCGTAAACTTCGAACACGCGGGCGAGCGGGTTGCCGGTGCCGGCCTGGCGGGTTTTCGCCGTACCGCGCATTGCGCCGCCGCTCGTGAAGAGCGTGAACATTTTGTAGAGACCGATCAGGATACCGATGATCGCGAGAACCGCGATGACGGCGCCAACCTGGCCACCCTGTTGCAGGCGGTCACCGAAGGACGGCAGGTCGCCAAGGATACCGAAGAGGTTGCCTTTGGACGGATCGACCGGAGCCTTGACGACTTCGCCTTCACCGGCGCGAACCAGCGATGCCATGGAGGAAGAGTAGTTGCCTGCAGGCTGCTTGCCGAAGACCTGAAGGAAGGTATCGGAACCCGAACCGCGGACTTCGACGAAGGCGCGGGAATCGGTGGTGGCAGCAGTGAACACGCCGACGCGGAGCAGTTCTGCTTCAGCGTTCGAACCCTCAGGGCCGATGCCGTTGACAGTGGTCGTGAAGGTTTTGACTTCCGACTGAGCGATCATTTCCTGCAGCATCGCCTTGGGCAGACGCTCCAGCTGGGCGCGGGTCGGCAGAACGCGGGCTTCGGCGATCTCGGCGATCGCTTCAACGCGGTCCGGATAGTCGAAGTTGGCGAAGGAATTGGCGATTTCCGGCATCGTTGCGCCGGCAGCCGAACGGAACTGACCGAGCAGCTCCTGGAAGTCGCCTGCCTGTTCGGAGACCTGGGCTTCCAGAGCGCCGAGCTGGGCTTCGTTTGCGTCGAACTCTGCGCTGAGAGCCGCGGCGCGGCCTTCAGCAGCGTTCAGGGCGCTGCGGCCTTCGGCCATGCGAGCGGCCTGGCTTGCGGTGTCCTGCTGGAACTCGCGCAGGCGAGCCTGGTCAGCAGCAGACATCTGCTCGGAGTCGCGTTTCACGGCGGCGAGCACTTCGGAAAGGGACTGGGCAACCGCCGGCGGCGCAGCGAGAACTGCCGTCGAAGCGAGCAGGACCGAAACACCCAGAGCCTTCAGAGAGGATTTGAACTTAGACATGTTTTAAAACCTTTGTTTCTGACGGTTCAGGCCGGTTACTGGACCGTGAACTTCTGGACCGGGGCGAACAGAACAACCTGCTGAGCTTTGCCCTGCGCAACGTTGATGGCACGCTGAACATCCTGGACATAGCTGCCTGGCAGCGCGACCCACTCACCGGTGGCACGGTCGAAACGAGCGGCTTTGCCGTTCGGCGTCAGATAGACGTAGGACACGCGGCCGTAGAGGAACATGTCAACCGTCGTCGGGTTACCGTCGATGGTGATCTCTTCCTGCCAGGTGTCGATCGTGCGGCCGTATTCCATTTCAGCCTGATAGGCTTCCATGATGAGGCGGTACTGCTCGGACGCCGGAACGTTCGGGCTGGCCATCACGCCGTCGAGGGCGTCGAGGCGCATCGTGCGCTCTTCCATTTTGAACGGAAGGTCAGCGGCAACGAAAAGCTTCAGGTCTTCGATCATGCCGAGGAGCATCGGAACCGTTTGAGCGGTGATGTCGTCGATCGAGCCGAGCTGTTCGGTGAGCGAGGCGATCTCTTCGCGCTGGCTCGTGACAACGAGTTCCTGCTGCTTGGCGAACAGCTCTGCTGCATCGCGGCGCTGAAGAAGGGTGCGGTATTCGCGAACCATGTCGGAGCGTTGATCATCCAGCTGGTTGATCTGGTCCTGAACCTGTTCAGCTCTCCGGGTAGCCTGCTCGCCCGTATTCAGTGCCTCGCGGAATTGAGCGTGGGCGGGGATTGCCAGCCCGGCGATCAGCGCAGCAGCGATCACACTGCGCGCGGGTGAAAGAAATTTGTTCATGAGGTCAGCCTCTCAACTCTCCAAACGGTGACGCGCCCTCAAGGGCGCGCAAATCCTGGTTGCGGGCGAACCTGCTTGCGAGGTCGTCCCGATTGTACTGGCTCGCACACACAGAGCCGAAAGTTGACCCGGAAGAATAAGGGAGAAAAACCCAAACACCTTCCCCTGCTTAATTACGGGGCGCTATCCGCCCTCTGTTTTTCTCGAGATGATCCAGCGGCATTCTGCTGCAGATCGCCGAAAGCACTTAGCTGTGAAGCCTAACGGTAACAATCCTATAATTACGGATCAATCAGGCTTTACCATTCATTCAGAAAATATCCTGACCCATCTGTAACGCAACCTGCCCCGCGCAGTTCCATCCGGCGGAAACAAAGCACCGCCGTGGCCCCTCTAGCGATCTAACATGACAGGTTTACGGTTGCCGGTGTGAAAGTTGCAGCCATTTGCGGCAGCGCTGCACCATTCATTGGCATATCTTTTGGCGCACGTCACATAGCGATGACGCAAGCGGCCGCGCGCGGGCGCTGCGGCGCGCCGACAACAGAAACAGCAGGACGGGAGAGAGTTGGCTGGGGTGCTAGGATTCGAACCTAGGGTGGCGGTACCAAAAACCGCTGCCTTACCACTTGGCGACACCCCAACAGTGGAAGCGCCAGATAGCCAACCTTTATTGCGCTGGCAACACCTGCTGCCAGCCTTTTGCACACGGATTTCACCAGAACGCCTGCGGCAAGCCCCCACAGCACAGCAGCTCTTTACATTTTATCGATTATCAACAATATCCATTTTGAACATATTCGCGCATCCTGCGCGCCCCTTATGGAAGGCCTCCCGGAAATGAAAACTTTTCTGCTCTCCATGGCAGGCGCCTTCACGGCGATGATCCTTTTCATCATCGTGGGCTTCTTTTTCCTCTTCACCCTTATCGGCGTCGCGGCGAGCTCCAAGCCGCCCCATCCCGATGACATTATTCTTACGCTTGATCTCAACGCCGCCTATCCCGACCAGGCGCCCGCCGGCGGGCTTGCCGCCCTGTCGGGCACGCCGGGCTTCATTGATCTGCTGCTCAAGCTGAAAGAAGCCGAATCGGACGATTCGGTGAAGGGCCTCTTCATCCGCGGCGCCGATTACGGCTTTGGCACCACCCGCGCCGAAGAACTGCGCGAAGCCATTCAGAGCTTCAAGGCGTCAGGCAAATTCGTCATCGCCCATTCGCAGGGCATGTTCGGCTCCAGCGGCCCGTCGGCCTTTCACTCGATCTCGGCGGCCGATGAAATCTGGATGCAGCCGGGCACCGACCTGATGGTCACCGGCGTGGTTTTCGAGACCGAATTCTACAAGGGCCTGTTCGAGAACATCGACCTGCAGCCGCAGGTCTATCCCTTCTATGAATACAAGAACGCGCCCAACTCTTATAATGAGACGAGCTATACCGAGCCCCACCGCATGGCGATGGAAGCCCTGGCCACCTCGATCTGGACCACGGCGCTGGAAGAGATTGCCGAAGATCGCGGCACCTCTGCCGGGCAGCTGCGCGCCGCGCTGGAAAGCGGCCCCAAGCCGGCCGAAACCGCGCTTGAGCTGAAGCTGGTCGACAAGCTCGGCTGGCCCGAAGACGCTGAAGAAGCCGCCATTGCCCGCGCCGGCAATGACGACGCTGAAATGATTGACCTCGCGGTCTATGCCGCGCCCACCAAATATAACAGCAAGGCTCCGCTGATCGCTGTTGTGGGCGGCGAAGGCCCCATCGTGACCGGCGGCGCCGATGGCGGCTCGCCTTTCTCTGATGCGCCCGCCTTTGCATCCGACACCGTCGCCCGCGCCATTCTGGACGCAGCCGAAGACGAAGACGTCAAAGCCATCGTCTTCCGTGTCGACAGCCCCGGAGGCTCACCGACTGCGTCTGACCAGATCTGGCGCGCGGTGGAACGCGCCAAGGAAGCGGGCAAACCGGTTGTTGTCTCGATGGGCGCCTATGCGGCTTCGGGCGGGTATTATGTCTCGACCGGCGCAGACGCGATCCTGGCCAACCGCGCGACGCTGACCGGCTCGATCGGCATCTTCGGCGGCAAGCTCGCCCTGGATGGCACCTTCAACAAGATCGGCGTCACCTTTGACTCGGTAACGGTCGGCGGCGATTTCGCCTCCGCCTGGGGCACCTCGCCCTTTACCGAAACCCAGGAAGCCGAAGTGAAGGCCAGCCTGAAACGCGGCTATGACCGCTTCCTCAACCATGTCGGCGCCGGCCGCGACATGACCTATGATGAAGTGCATGAAGTGGCCCGCGGTCGCGTGTGGACGGGTGAAGCCGCCCTGCAGCAAGGCCTGGTCGACGAGATCGGCACCTTCATGGACGCCATCGAGAAAGCCAAGGAACTGGCCGGCATCGAAGCCGATGTGAAACCGCGCCTTGCCTTCTATCCCTATCGCAAGACGGGCCTCGAAGCGCTGGAAGACCTGTTTGGCGTTTCCGCAGAAACCGCGCGCGCCGCCGCCGTGATCAGCACGATAGCCGGGGATGAGCGCACGCAGGCGATGCTTCAGGAGCTGGCCACGGCCGAGGCCATGAATGCCGGACAGGCCATGGCCCTTGGCCCGCGCATCCGCGAACGCTGATCGCGCCCGCAATTTATCTATCGCAGCACCCTCGCCGAACTGGCGGGGGTGTTGCAGTTTAAGGGGAATTGATACCCTGCCCTTCACTCCGGCCTCCTCCCGGCCTGCCAGCAGATGAGACTGACATGAAAATCCTCGTTACCGGCGCGGCCGGCTTCATCGGGAGCGAGATGGCGCTGCGGCTTCTCAAGGAGGGCCATAGCGTGACGGGCGTGGACTGTTTCACGCCCTATTATGATCCCCAGCTGAAAGAAGACCGCGCCGCGCGCCTGACGGCGTTTGACGATTTTCGCCTGGAGCGCATCCGCATCGAGGACAGCGAGGCGATGGAGGCGGTGTTCCAGCGCGATACCCCCGAGATGGTGCTCCATTTCGCCGCGCAGGCCGGCGTGCGCTACAGCCTCGACCATCCGCGCGACTTCATAGACGCCAACATCGTCGGCTCGTTCAACATCATTGACCTTTCGCGCCGCCACGGCACGCAGCATCTGGTGATGGCCTCGACCAGCTCTGCCTATGGCGCCAACCAGAAATTCCCATTCGAGGAGCGCGATTCAGCGCCCTACCCGCTGACCATCTATGCGGCGACGAAGCTGGCCAGCGAGTTGATCGCGCACAGCCATGCCCATCTTTATGGCGTGCCGACGACCGTGCTGCGCTTCTTCAGCGTGTATGGCCCGTGGGGGCGGCCGGATATGGCGTTCTTTCTGTTCACGGACAAGATATTCAAGGGCCAGCCGATTGACGTGTTCAATCATGGCGACCTGTTGCGCGACTTTACCTATATCGACGACCTGGTAGAGGCCATCCGCCGTCTGATGGATACCCCGCCGGTTGTCGGCAATCACATCATCCGGGGGGATTCGCTGTCACCGGTGGCGCCCTATCGCCTGGTGAATATCGGCAATGCCAGCCCTGTGCGCCTGATGGACTATATCGAGGCCATCGAAGGCGCCATCGGGCGCAAGGCCGAGAAGAACATGATCGACATGCAGCCGGGCGACGTGAAGCAGACCTTTGCCGATGTCCGCCTGCTGGACGCGCTGACCGGGTATACGCCGGACACGGATTATCGCACCGGCATTGCCCGCTTTGTCGACTGGTATCGCGATTATTTCAAGCCGGCCTGAAGGCCCGCCTTTTCGGCCGCCGCCCTGAAATCCTCCGGCACGGGCGCTTCCAGCGTGAGCGTGCCACCTTCGGGATGGGGCACTTCCAGACGCGCGGCATGCAGCATCACCCGCGGCGCGGTTGCCTGCCCTTCGCCATAGAGCCCGTCGCCAAGGATGGGGCAGCCAAGCGACATGAGATGCACGCGGATCTGGTGCATGCGCCCGGTTTCCGGCGTCAGCTGCATCAGGGCATGATCCTCGTTGCGGGCGAGAACGGCCCAGCCGGTGCGCGCGGGTTGGGCGCCCTTGCGGCTCGGCTTGGCGAGAATCATGCGGGGGCGCCCGCCTTCCTCGACCTTCACAAGCGAGGCATCGATTACCCCATGCTCCGCTGGCGGAAGTTTTCCCTTCACGAGGGCGAGATAGGTTTTCTGTGCGTCGCGCCCGGCAAAGGCGGCCGACAGGAACGCGGCAGCCGGCTGGGTGCGCGCGGTGAGCATGACGCCGGAGGTACCCTGATCGAGCCGGTGGACAAGGCGCGGGCGCTTGCCGTTGGATTTGGCAAACGCCCAGAGCAGGTCATCGAGCGACTGGCCCACGCTGCTGCCCCCTTGCGAGGCCATGCCCGGCGGCTTGTTGAAGCCGAGGATGGCGGCGTCCTCATGGATCAGCAGGCTGCGCGCAAGGGCGGCTGCCTCCGGGCTGAGGGCGGGGATGTCGCGATTGCGGGTCATGGGAAGTCTTTCATCAGGCGCTCGATCATCTTTTCTGACATGTCGCAGCGAAGGGCGTTTTCATAGGCATAGGGGAGGTAAATCACGGCCATCGACAATGCCCAACCCGCGCCGCGCAGCCAGTCTGCATCGTTTGCGCCCAGGGAGGCGCGGAAAACTTCGCGCGCGGGTTCGTCAAACATCGTCCACGCGCTGAGAAGATCGCAAGCCCCATCGCCGACGCCGCAGAGGCCCCAATCGATAATACCGGAAACTTGGCCATCCGTAACAAGAACATTTCCGGGGTGAACATCGCCGTGCAGCCAGACTGGGACACTGGCCGTTTGGGCCCGAAGAGCTTCAGACCAGAGACGCTTTGCCCATCCGGAATCAATATTCGGCAGGCGAGCGAGCGCCTTTTCAAAGGGAGCTGTGCGATAAGTAAGCGGCGCGCCGCGCCAATTATTGTCTGGACCGAACCGGAATTCATCATCGGGCGGAATGCTGCGCAGGAAGATGAAGAAGTCTGCGAGCCGGCAGGCGGCTTCCTGAGGATCGCTGAGCGCGCTGTCTTCAAGGGGCGCGCCGGGCAGCCATGTGAGCACCGACCAGGGATGAGGAAACACCTGACTGGGCGTGCCGGTCCCGTAGACCTCAGGCACCGCGATCGGCGCGCCGACAAAGCGTGGCAACGCGCGCGTCTCGCGCCTTGCGGTACCCACCGCCCACGGAGCTTTCGGGAAGCGGGCGCAAAGATCATCGCCAATACGGACGATATGATTGTCCGTGCCCTTGGAAACCTCAGGGCAGATGTGTCTGCCTGCGAGGCCGGGGAACTGGCTGGCGATCAACTGCCTGGCAGATTGCGGGTCCGGCGGAATCAGGGGCGCGGGTTCACTCATCGAGGCGGGATTTGCGAAGGGCGGCGATTTCTTTCAGCCAGTCAGCGATGGGGCGTTCGCGGCCTGCGCCCTTGGGCGTGTAGTACTGTTGGCGGCCCATGGCGTCGGGGAAGTAGTTCTGGCCGGAGACACCTTCTTCCGTATCGTGATCATAGACATAGCCGGAGCCATAGCCCTGATCTTTCATCATCGAGGTCGGCGCGTTGAGGATGTGTTTGGGGGGCATCAGGCTACCGGTTTCAGATGCGGCGCGGCGGGCGGCCTTGTAGGCGACGTAGGCGGCATTGGATTTGGGCGCGGTCGCCAGATGAATAACCGCGTGGGCGAGCATCAGCTCGCCTTCGGGCGAGCCGAGACGCTCATAGGACCGGGCCGCTTCCCCGCAGATCATCAAGGCGGTGGGATCAGCCAGGCCAATGTCTTCACTCGCCATGCGGATGAGGCGGCGGGCGATGAAGAGGGGATCTTCGCCGCCTTCCAGCATCCGCGCGAACCAGTAGAGCGCCGCGTCGGGATCTGATCCGCGCACGGATTTGTGCAGAGCGGAGATGAGGTTGTAATGTTCCTCACGGTCCTTGTCGTAAGCGGCGGCGCGTTTCTGGAGGCCGGTGGCGATTTCCTCCAGGCTGAGGAGGCCCGGCTCGCCGCGCATGGCGTAGGCCTGCTCGACGAGGTTCAGCAGGTAACGCCCGTCGCCATCGGCCATGCGAATGAGGGCTTCGCGCGCATCGGGCATGGCGGGCAGGCGGCGGCCCATGGCCCGTTCGGCGCGCGCCATCAACTCGCGCAGATCATCATCCTCGAGACGGCGGAGGACCATCACCTGACAGCGCGAAAGCAAAGCGCCGTTGAGTTCGAAGCTGGGGTTCTCGGTCGTGGCGCCCACCAGCGTGACCGTGCCGCTCTCCACGAAGGGGAGGAAGCCATCCTGCTGGGAGCGGTTGAAGCGGTGGATCTCGTCCACGAAGAGGAGCGTGCCCTTGCCGACGCGGCGGCGGGCCTCGGCCTTCTCGAAGGCGGCGCGCAGATCCTTGACGCCGGAGAAGATGGCCGAGAGGGCCTCGAACTCAAGGTCGGTTTCCTGCGCCAGCAGCCGGGCAATCGTCGTCTTGCCCACGCCCGGCGGGCCCCAGAGGATCATCGAGACGAGCCGCCCATTGCGCAGCATGGCGCCGATGGGGCCATCGGGCCCGATCAGATGCCCCTGCCCGACAACATCGGACAATTTCTTGGGGCGCAACCGGTCCGCCAGCGGGCGGGGCGCGTCATCCTCAAGGCCGGCGGCGGAAAAAAGATCGCTCATGGGTGTCTTCTAGGACTTTGGTGGCGGCGTGGTAAGGTGGGGATTGGGAGGAAATATAAAATGACCCTGACTGTTACACCCTCTGATATGGCCTGCGGCGCGCAGGTGCGCGGGCTGGATTTATCGAAGCCGGTTACCACGGACCTGGCGGCGGAAATCCGGGACATCTGGCTGAAGCATCAGGTGCTCTGCTTTCCCGAGCAGAACCTCAGCGATGATGACCTCGAACGCTTTACCCTCGCCTTCGGGCCGTTTGGCGATGATCCGTTCATTGCGCCGATACCGGGGCGCAAACACATCATCGCGGTGAAGCGGGCGGCGGGCGAGACCTCGCCGATCTTTGCCGAGAGCTGGCATTCAGACTGGAGCTTTCAGGTAAAGCCGCCGCAGGGCACCTGCCTTTATGGCATCACCATTCCGCCCGAGGGCGGGGATACGCTGTTCGTGAACCAGTATAAGGCTTTGGCCGAGATGCCGGAGGATCTGCGCCGGCGGATCGAGGGAAAGAAGGCGGTCCATTCAGCGAAGAATGCCTATTCCCCGAAAGGCATGTATGGCGCAGGCGATAAAGGCCGCAGCATGGACATCCGCGCCTCGGACGAAGCGGAGGCGGCCAATACGCACCCCTTCATCCGTACACACCCGGAAACCGGCCGCGAAAGCCTGTTTGGCTGCGCCGGCTATATCGTGGGCGTAGAGGGCATGGAGCAACAGGAGGGCTGGGACCTCATCACCGAGGTTTACCGCTGGCAGACGCGGCCGGAATTCCAATACCGCCACCGCTGGGAAAAAGGCATGCTGTTGATGTGGGACAACCGCTGCACGCTGCACATGGCCACCGGCGGCTATGCCGGGCACGACCGGCTGCTGCACCGCACGACGATCGGGTCCGCCTAAAACAAAAGGCACACATTATAACGAGCCAAGGTCCCGGATCGGCCCTTTGGGCCGTCCGGGATGACACTTCACGGGATCAGGTGCGCACTGTGCCTCGCACCACGCGGCCGTTGCGTTCGATTTCGATGTCCCATTCGCGGGTGTTGGCTTTCAGGACGTCCTGAATTTCCTTCACCGTCTTGGTCTGTTTTCCGTTCACGGAGCGAATGATGTCGCCGGGGCGGAAATAGTTGCGCGAGATGGTGCCACGCGTGACGGAGTGGACATAGATGCCCGAGCCGCGCGTGAAGGGATCAAGGCCATTCTCTTCGGCGAGGCGGGGCGAGAGCTCAATCACGCGGGCGCCGTTGAAGACCGAGCCGTTGGTGAGGAGGACAACATCGGCCTCTGTCGCGCCTGGTGGGGGCTGGACTTGAACATTGATCGTCTGGGCCTTGCCGCCGCGCAGCACGGAGAGCTTGGCGCGCTCCCCCGGATTGCGGATGGCGGCGAGGAATTTGAGGCCCTTTTCATCGAACACTTCGCGGTCGTCGATGGCGGTGACGAGGTCTCCGCGGCGCAGGCCCGCGCGCTCTGCCGGGCCATCAGGATAAACCTCGGTGACCATTACGCCCACCGGGCGATCAAGGCCTTGCGCCTTGGCGATGTCGAAGCTGACCGACTGGGCGGCAAGGCCGAGCCAGGGGCGCACGAAGGTGCCGCCATTGACGGCCGCATCAACGACGCGCTTGACCATTTCGGCGGGGATCGCAAAGCCGATGCCGACCGAGCCACCGGTGCGCGAGAAGATCGCCGTGTTGACGCCGACGAGTTCGCCGCGCGTGTTGACGAGGGCGCCGCCCGAATTGCCGGGGTTCACCGCTGCGTCGGTCTGGATGAAGAACGAGTAGTCGTTGATGCCAACATCCGTGCGGGCGGTGGCGGAGATGATGCCGTTGGTGACCGTCTGGCCGACACCGAAGGGGTTACCGATGGCGAGGACGAGATCGCCCACCTGCGCGTCGCGGGTATCAGCGAAGGGCAGCACCGGAAGGCTGCGGCCGTCGGTGTTGATCTTCAGGACAGCAAGGTCTGTGCGCTCGTCGCCCAGCAGCAGCTCGGCGGGATATTCACGCCGGTCGCTGAGGACTACGCGGAACGTGTCAGCGCCCTGGATGACGTGATTGTTGGTGACGATGATGCCGTCAGCGCCGACGATGACACCGGACCCGAGCGAGTTCTGCACACGGCTTTGTGGGGCAACGCCGAACATCAGCTGTTCCAGCGTCATGCCGCGCTGGGAGACATTCTTCTCTGTATAGACGTTGACGACAGCCGGAGACGCCTGGCGCACCAGCGGCGCGAAGGTGAGGCTGATCTCGGACGTGGAGGCGGGCACACGCTCAACCGGCGCGCCTTCGGGCATGCCTTGGGCAAACACAGGCATGATGGCCATCATCAATGCCATGAGCGCGGCGAGGAAGGCAGCCGCGAGCAGCTTGGAAACGTGTCGGGTCATGTTCATGAGATGGGTCATGATCATGGCTCTATTGCGGAGCGAATTATGGCGCAATCGCGCCCGCATGACATTTCAGACAGGTCATACCGCCGCAGGGAAGTGTTTCTGCTCCCTGCGGCGGCGATAGCCTGTCAGCCTGCATCCTGTTGTGCCTGCCGCACTTTCAGCTTTTCGAGGTTGTCGGCATGGCTCTCGCGGCTGATCCGGTAGAAGCTGATGCAGATGAGCATCAGGGTCCAGGCCGTGATCAGCGAGAGGCCATAGCCCCAGCCGAGCATGCGAATCTCATCCTGAGTCGCTGCCTCGACGCCACCGCCCTGGGACAGGCCGGCCACGGCCAGCACCATCGAGGCCGTGATAACCCCTGCCCCTTGCGAAAGTTTGCGGATGAAGCTGATGCCGGCAAAGAAAATGCCTTCCGAGCGCCGGCCCGTCTGCAACTCCGAATCTTCCACAATATCCGCCACCATGGAGCCCAGCAGCATCTGCGTGGCGATGATGAGGGAGAGGTCGAAGATCGTGATCGAGATGACGATCAGGAACAGCTCGTCCGAGCCATTGGGCGGCAGGAGGCCGAAGAGGCGCAGGAAGACCGGGAGCGGCGCGATGGTGAAGGCGAGCGCACCGATGGTCATGGCGCCGCGCTTCTTGCCGAAGGTCTTGCCGACGAGGGGCGCAATGATCAGGGCAAGGACCGCCGAGATGTAGACACCCATCGTGAGGTTGGCGATCTGGGTGTTATCGAACTCCCAGAAGATGGTGTTGATATACTGGTTAAGCGTCGCCGAGATGCCCGTAGCGATCAGGCCGCAGAGCGTGGCGATGAACAGCGCGCGGAAAGACGGGTTGGAGATCGTCTCGAAGATTTCCGCGAAGATGCGCCCGATGGTGAGATTGCGCGCCGGTGGGGCAGCTTTCAGGTTCGGAATGTGGCTGTGCGTGCCGCCTGCGCAGATGGCGACGGCCAGGAATATGCAGATCGCCGAGATGAAGCCGTAGGTTTTCCAGCCCTCAATGTTGAAGACGCCGACCGGGATTTCCTCCGTAGGCACCAGCAGGAAACGGAACAGCAGGATCTGGATCGTCAGGCCGCCGAACCAGCCGAAGAAATAGCGCAGCGACATCAGCGAGGTGCGCTCGTCATAGTCGGACGTCAGCTCGGCCGAGAGGGCGGAGCTGGGCACATCATAGAAGGTGAAGCTGAGGCGGACGAGGATGGTGGTGGCCACCAGCCAGGGGAAGAGATCGTTACCGTCCATGCCCGCGGGCGGGTTCCAGGTGAGGAAGTATGTCACCGCCGTGGGGATCAGCGCGGCATACATGAAAGGGTGGCGGCGCCCGAAGCGCGTGCGCATGTTGTCCGACCAGTAGCCGACGACGGGATCTGACACCGCATCAACGATCAGCGCAATCAGCAGCGCGAGGCCGACAAGGCCGGCATCGACGCCCATGATGTTGCTGTAGAAGAACAGGAGCGCGTAATCGAAGCCGTTATTCTTGATGCCATCTGCCGCGCCGCCGATACCGAACGATACGCGCGTAAATAGGCCCGGCTTACCGGACTGGGTCACCGCCATTGATTCCTCCCGAAATTTGCTGCGTGTTGCTTCGGCCCTCAGAGGCCGAGCACCATCTTCGCTATGATGTTGCGCTGGATCTCGTTGGACCCAGCGTAAATGGATGTCTTTCTGTAATTGAAGTAGCTTGGCGCGGCAGTCAGCAGATGCTCCGGGGTCGGAGCTTTCACGTTCGAGCCGGGTTCTGCCAGCGCGATTGTGTCCTGCATGAACGGGTTGCCATAGAGGCCGGCGGCCTCAAGCGTAAGTTCGGTGATTTCCTGCTGGCAGTCAGAGCCCTGATATTTCAGCATCGAGCTTTCCGGGCCGACATTCTGCCCTGCGGAGAGCGCCGAGAGCACGCGCTGCTCGGTGGCGTCTATGGCTTCGATGCGCATTTCCAGGAGCGCCAGCTTGCGGGCAAAATCCGGGTTGCGGATGACCGGCTCGTTGCCGTCCACCTCTTTGGAGGCGATCTTCTTGGTCTTGCGCAGCATATTGCGCAGGCCCGAAGCATAGGCGTTGCCGCGTTCGAATTCGAGCAGGTATTTGGCGTAGGTCCAGCCTTTGTTCTCTTCGCCGATCAGCGCATCTTTGATCTTTACCCGGACATTCTCGAAGAAAACCTGGTTGATCTCGTGCTGGCCTTCAGCCGGACCGTCCAGTGTGGGCAGCGCGCGCACGGTGATGCCCGGCAGCTTCATCGGGAACACGATGAAGCTGATACCTTCCTGGGGTTTGCCCTCCTTGCTGGTGCGCACGAGGCAGAAGATCATGTCGGCCCATTGGGCGAGCGTCGTCCAGATCTTGGAACCGTTGAGGACATATTCGTCCCCGTCGCGCACGGCGCTCATTTGCAGGCCGGCAAGGTCTGAGCCTGCGCCGGGCTCGGAATAGCCCTGGCACCACCAGACATCGGAGGTGAGGATCTTAGGAAGGTGTTCCTTCTTCTGCGCCTCATTGCCGAACGCCATGATGACCGGAGCCACCATCGAGACGCCGAACGGGGCAACGTTGGGCGTGCCCGCGCCGGAAAGCTCGGCATGGAGGATGTGGCGCTGGGTGGCCGTCAGGCCGGGGCCGCCATGCTCCTTGGGCCAGTTCAGGGCCATCCAGCCTTTCGCCGCCAGCTTCTTCTGCCACGCGACCTGACTTGCCTTGTCGACATAGCCATTCTTGGTCAGCGCCATTTTGGCGCGCAGCTCCGCGTCGAAGTTTTCCGCGATCCAGTCGCGGGCTTCCTGCTGGAATTTGAGATCGGACGGCGAAAGGGAGAGATCCATGACCGCCGCTCCGCCTATTCTACGATGTCGTAGTATTGAACATCCGGCGCGCCCGCGAGGACAGCGCCGAGCTTGGGACCGGCGGCCTTGAAGTAATCGGTCTGGCCGTGGGATTTCAGGGCATCTGCCGAGGCATACTGCTCCATGAAGATGTATTCGGTGGAGGAGCCCTTGGTCTTGTAGAGCTGATAGGTGAGACAGCCGGGCTCGTTCGCCTTGACCTTGGCCATCAGGTCTTTGGCGACCTGTTCGAACTCGGCCTGCTTGCCGTCCTGGATGTTGAGCTTAGCGACTACACCGATCATCGTTTCCTCCGAAGATTATCGTTCTTCGCTACACTATGGAGTCCCCGGCCTTCGGCAAGCCTCTCGCGAGGTCAGCCTGTTGTGAATTGCATTTGCAGGGATGCAGACGGCAGTTGTCATGGTTAACCGCGCCTTGCATCAACATGGAACGGAACTTGCTGGTTTCACCCATAACCTATGGCCCAAAAGACCGGACAGGCATGCTGACCTCGATCAACACCGCAAGTTTCAAGCCGGCCCCTCTGGGTGTCGATCCCACCTCCATCCTGGCGGTGATCCCGGCGCTGAATGAAGCGCGCCATATAGAGACATGCATCCGCTCGCTGATGCAGGGCAGCCCGCTGCTGCGGCTCGTCCCGCTGACCGTCGCCGATGGCGGCAGCACGGACGAAACCCAGGCAATCGTGAAGCGCCTGACGGCAGAGTTTCCCAATCTGCGCCTGATAGAGAACCCCAAACGGCTGAAATCAGCAGCCATGAACCTCGCAGCCGGCGCTCATTCAGGCCCGCAGACCCGCTGGCTGGTGCGGTGTGATGCGCATTCGGTCTATCCGCAGAACTTCATCCTGCATGTGGCCGAAGCGCTGCAGCGCACCGGCGCGGCCTCGGTTGTGATCCCGATGGACGCTGTGGGCGAGACCTGTTTTGAGAAGGGCAATGCCTGGGTTGTCGATACCCTGCTCGGCTCGGGTGGCTCGGCCCATCGCGGCGGACGCAAATCCCATTATGTCGATCATGGCCACCATGCCGGCTTTGACATCAGCTGGTTTCGCAAGGTCGGCGGGTATGACGAGACCTTCTCGCATAACGAAGACGCCGAGTACGACCACCGCCTTGGCGCCGCCGGCGGCAAGGTCTGGATGGACGCCGATATTCGCATTGAATACGTCCCGCGCGGGTCCATCCGGGCGCTGGCGCGGCAGTATTTCAACTATGGTAAAGGGCGCGCCCGGAACCTGCGAAAGCACAATCGCCAATTGAAACCCCGCCAGGCGGTGCCCATCTTTGCCCTTGTGGGCAGTGTTGGCGGGCTTCTGGCCGGCATATCCTTTCTGCCCGCACTGGCCCTGCCGATCGGCTATCTGAGCATATTGGCCGGGGCGTCTCTGGCAATCGCCGTGCAACGCCGGTCGGTCTGCGGACTGTTTGCTGGGGTGGCCGCCGGGACAATGCACATGGCATGGGCAGCGGGATTCATTTGGGAAAGTGTTTCCGCGAACCGTTAAATCCAACGGCGGATTTCTTGGTTTCATAAGGTTAATCGGGTAGGCTCTCTGCCTATCTGCGGATAAATGTAGAATGGCTCTGACAAGAGGAAAACTTACAGACGCCCTGAGGGCGCGCTTTGGCCAGCTGTCCCGCTCGGCCGATGCAGCGCGCCACAATCTGCTGTCCCAATTCCGCGCGATGCAAGGCGGCGATACGCCGGCAGAGACCCGCGAACCGGCTGTTGCCACCGCCAATCCCCATAGAATTACGCAGGCGCCGGAAGGGGTTTGTCTCTATGCGGTGGGCGATATTCACGGCCGGATGGACCTGCTGACGCGTCTGATCGAGCTGATCGACGCCGATGCGGCGACGCTGCCCGACGGCGTGAAGCCCCAGATCATCTTCCTGGGCGACTATATCGACCGGGGCCTGCAATCGCGCGACGTGATCGAATACTTCGCCAGTGGCGCGCTGGACCGGTATGACCCGGTCTTCCTGCTGGGCAACCATGAAGAGGCCTTGCTCCGCTTCCTTCAGGAGGCCAGCTTTGGCACCCAATGGACCCGCTATGGCGGCGGCGAGACACTTTACTCTTATGGCTTTGCTCCGCCCAATACGCGCGCCAGCCTGAACTCGCATGAAGAGATGGCCAAGGTGCGCGAGGCCTGGAACAAGCTCTGGACCGATTTCCGCGAGCGCCTGCCCCAACCCCATCTCAGCTTCCTGCAAGCGCTCAAGCCCTACCATGTTGCCGGCGATTATCTGTTCGTTCATGCCGGTCTGCGGCCCGGCCTGGCGCTGGATGAACAGACCCAGCGCGACATGCTGTGGATCCGGGAAGAGTTCCTGGATGATGGCGCGCCGTTTGAACACATGGTGGTGCACGGTCATACGCCGGAAGACGCAATCCATAGAGACGACCGCAGGATCGGGCTCGACACCGGCGCCTTCCTCACCGGACGGCTGTCGGCAGCCCGTCTTTTCGGTACAGATGTTGCTTTCCTTAACACCTGAAATCTAGTGAGTATGGCTCCGGGACCCCCGAGATCCTCGCAAACGAATACAGGAGACCCTGCAGTATGCTGACGCTTCGCTCGTTACTGGCCATTATGGCCCTAACTCTTGGACTGATGGTTTCGGCCTGCGGCACCAGCGGCGGGACCGTTGGCGCGCGCGATGCGGGCGTCGCCACACAGGCCCAGGTTGATACATCCTATGCGCTCGGCTCCAGCGACCGGCTCCGCGTTACGGTCTTCGGCCATCCGACTCTTTCGGGTGAATTCGAAGTCGATGGCAGCGGGTCGATCTCGATGCCGCTGATCGGACAGGTTCGCGCGCTCGGCCTCTCGACGGTCGAACTTGAGAACGCGCTCGCCGAGAGCCTCTCGGACGGCTACGTGCTGGACCCGCGCGTCAGCGTTGAAGTCATTAACTACCGCCCGTTCTATATCCTCGGCGAAGTCGGCCGGCCGGGTGAATATCCCTATACCAGCGGCCTGACAGTTCAGAACGCCGTCGCCGCGGCGGGGGGCTTCAGCTACCGCGCCAACAAGCGAGCCGTCTTTATCAAGAGCATCGATAGCAATGAGGAAATCGCCTACGATCTGACGCCTTCGACGGTTGTAAAACCCGGCGACACGATCCGAATCGGCGAGCGAATCTTCTAATTCGCGATTCTTTGGAAACTCTACTTAAAAACGCCGCGTTCTGCGGCGTTTTTTTTTGAAACTTGCCCGGTTTTGGGACACTCGTTGCGTTCCATTCATGTTTAACCAACGATAAACCATTGCAACTGCCTGACCGGGCGGCAGGTGGTGCTTATATTTGCTGAATACTTCGCCTCGATGGAGAAAGTTTCAGAAACCTCTTATTAGCCATTCGTGAAAGTGGTATACGAATTGCAAACGCCAATACATGAGCTCCGCACGGCCCGGTCTAAGGGGACTAAGGCTGAAGAAAAAGTCGCGCGGTCAACAAAGTGTAATCGGCGTAGAGTACAAAGGGGACTACCAATGGAATTCCGGATCACCGACGCGACTGGTGGTGTCGAGGGTGACAACTTTGTCATCAGCGAGCCGCGCCGGCCAAACCCGCGCAACTCTTTCACAGCAAAGCGCGCACTAGATATACTTGCAGCCTCGCTGGGCCTGATCTTCATCGCGCCGCTTCTTCTGATCGTCGGCCTCATGGTCCGCCTTCAGGATGGCCAGGCGGCGATCTTCTCGCACACTCGCTACGGCCAGCATGGACGCACGTTCAAATGCTACAAGCTGCGCTCGATGGTGCCAGATGCTGCCGAACGCCTCCAGGCGCTGCTCGATACCGACCCTGCCGCAAAACGTGAGTGGGACCTGACGCAGAAGCTGGCACGCGACCCGCGCATCACCCCGCTCGGCCGTTTCATCCGCGCCACCTCGATCGACGAACTCCCCCAGCTCATCAATGTGCTGAAAGGAGACATGTCGCTCGTCGGCCCGCGTCCGATCTCGCTTTCGGAGCGTGGCAAGTATGGCGAGAATTTCGCTGACTATTGCAGCGTCCGTCCCGGCATCACCGGCCTCTGGCAGGTCAGCGGCCGCAGCAATGTCAGCTATCCCGAGCGCGTGCGCCTGGATACGACCTATGCGCAGAGCCGTTCTTTCTGGGGCGATGTCGTGATTATCCTGAAGACCATCCCCGCCGTGCTGAAATCTGACGGCGCCTGCTGATCGGCGATAATTAATCCAAAAAAGGCGGCTGGGGGGCCGCCTTTTCTTTCAAAATTCATGTACTAATGGGAACAGGCCCTCGCAGAGCGGGCCTGTCTGAGGGTCGGCATTGATGGGTAGTTGGGCAAAAGCCTTGAGCAGCGGGACCAGCATGAGACTGGGCGCCGTGCTCGGCATCACCGCGATCGGTATTCTCGGCGCAGTGATTTTTGCCGGCCCTGTTTCAAGTTCCGAACAGGAAATCGGCGCCCCCCTGCCCGTCAGCGAAGTGCCCCAATATGAACATCCCCCGCAGATCGCTCCGGATGCGGAGGCAGGCGCCTCCTTCCTGCAGCATTTCAGCAAAGATCATGACCCGACCCGCTGGCACAAATCCAATCTGAGCTATCCGGGCGCCCACCCCGCCTGGCTGTCGCGCCAGATCCACTTCTTTGACGACCGGGTGGAGCTCGAACTGCGCCGCATGCGGGTGGGCGACAAAACACTCGCCGGCGCCGAATATCAACGCCGCGGTTTTTACTCCTTCGGCCGGTTTGAAGTGGTGATGACGCCTGCTCCCGGCTCGGGCACGGTCAGCTCCCTGTTCACCCACACCCATGCGCAGTTTGGCGACCCACATGACGAGATCGACATCGAGTTCCTGGGCAAGGATCTGCGCATGTTTGCGGCCAACTACTTCACCGATGGCGCGCCCCACGACACGATCCCGGTCCGCCTGCCCTTCGATGCCAGCGAGGAAATCCACCTCTATGCCTTCGAGTGGGAACCCGACGAGATCCGCTGGTTTGTGAATGACGAGCTGGTGCATACGGCAACCGCCAAGGACCACCCCATTCCCCAATCGCCGAGCCGGATCATCATCAGCCTCTGGAGCGGCAGCCCCGCCCAGTATGACTGGCATGGCAAACCGACCTTCGAAGACGGAACGCGCGCGGCCTTCTATTGCGTCAGCTTCCAGAAAACCGGCGACACGACCCCACAATGCTCCGACACCTTCGACCCCGTTGCTGCCAATGCAGCCAAAACGGCGAACTGAAGCGGGCGCTGCCTCGGGCACGGCAGGATTTGCCGCGCCTGCGCGCCGTAACGGCGCCCAATCCCGTGTGACACGCCATGACGGGCAGTGATCTCGGCCTCGTGCTTCTGGGTTTCCTGATTGGCGCCGGCATTGAAGGGGCTGCCAGCCGGTTTGCCGGGGAGAGACGCACACTTCGAGACGTCTGGTTGAGCGCGCGCACGGTTTTCACAGCGATTGCCGGGGCGCTGGTGGCCCTCGCCGCCGGGCTCTACGGCTCCAACAACCTCCCGATCTTGAGTTTTACACTGCTGTTCGGGTGGGCGCTTCTTGCTTTGGCCGCCATTGACCTGCGCACTTATCTGCTGCCCGACAGGCTGAACCTTGCCGTGTTTCTGTTGGGCGCGGGAATGATTGCGTTATACCGGCAGGAGGTGTGGCCCTGGCATCTGGCCGGCGCGATCACCGGATATGGTCTGCTCTGGCTGGTGGGCGTGGCGTACCGCCGATTGCGCGGGGTCGACGGGCTCGGCCGCGGTGATGCCAAGCTGCTCGGCGCCATTGGAATGTGGGTCGGCCTGCAAGGCATTCCGCCCGTCCTGTTGATTGCATCGCTGAGCGGCATACTGGCGGTTCTTGCCGGCTCCGCCATCCGGCGCGAGTCTGTCTCCGGACAATCCATGATCGCCTTCGGCCCCTGGATCGCGCTGGCCGGATACATCGTCTGGCTGATGCCGGCGCTTCTGCCGTATTGACCCGCGCAGCGCAGGCTGCGGTATAGCCCCACTCCGCTGAACCTCTTCGCTGAAACTGGCGCCAATCCTGCCCGCTCAACAGGTGTCGGAAGGAAACGCAGGTGCCTCTGGCCATGAAGCCGGCAGCCAGCGGCTCTCCACCCGCCCGGATGCTCGCCAGGATCGCCGCGCATACCCCAAACGCAAAAAAGCCCCCGGTTCCGTTTCCGGAACCGGGGGCTTCTTTAGTTGGGTGCGGGAACAGGATTTGAACCTGTGACCTTCAGGTTATGAGCCTGACGAGCTACCGGACTGCTCCATCCCGCGTCAATTCCGTCTTGTTACCGGTGCATCGCTGCGCCTGAAACAAAAAACCGGCCCGCCGGTATGGCTGGGGCCGGCCCGAGCCACCCTGGTCGTGAGACCGTGATGGCTGACCGCCCGAAAGCGGCCTTCGTGTAAGAGAAAGACGTGTCTGCAAGAATTACAATCAGCTTCTGGTCTCTGCAGACCCGGCAGCGACCTACTCTCCCACGCCTTAAGACGTAGTACCATCGGCGCAAGGGGGCTTAACGACGGAGTTCGGGATGGGATCCGGTGGGGACCCCCTGCCATTACCACCAGGTCGGCGGAAACCAGCTAGCGATTGTAAGAAACCAAAAGTGTCTGTGACTGAACAGTGGAGTGAAAGTCTGAGCTTTCAACTACACATGAGTTTCAGTGATCAAGCCTATCGAGCAATTAGTATCAGTTAGCTTCATGCCTCGCGGCACTTCCACACCTGACCTATCGACGTCCTGGTCTTGGACGGCTCTCAGGGATACCTGGTTTTGAGGTTAGTTTCCCGCTTAGATGCTTTCAGCGGTTATCTAGTCCACACATAGCTACCCTGCAATGCGGCTGGCGCCACAACAGGTCCACCAGAGGTGTGTTCATCCCGGTCCTCTCGTACTAGGGACAAATCCTCTCAAGTATCCAACACCCACGGCAGATAGGGACCAAACTGTCTCGCGACGTTCTGAACCCAGCTCACGTACCACTTTAATCGGCGAACAGCCGAACCCTTGGGACCTTCTCCAGCCCCAGGATGTGATGAGCCGACATCGAGGTGCCAAACGATGCCGTCGATATGGACTCTTGGGCATCATCAGCCTGTTATCCCCGGAGTACCTTTTATCCGTTGAGCGATGGCCCTTCCACTCGGGACCACCGGATCACTATGACCGACTTTCGTCTCTGCTCGCTCCGTCGAGCTCGCAGTCAGGCAGGCTTATGCCATTGCACTCAACGAGCGATGTCCGACCGCTCTGAGCCTACCATCGCGCGCCTCCGTTACACTTTGGGAGGCGACCGCCCCAGTCAAACTACCCGCCACACAGGGTCCCGGCCCCATCCAGGGGCGCGGTTAGACATCAAAGAAGACAAGGGTGGTATTTCAAGGTTGGCTCCACTCCAGCTGGCGCCGGAGCTTCAAAGCCTCCCACCTATCCTACACATATATTCTTTAATGCCACTGTGAAGCTGTAGTAAAGGTTCACGGGGTCTTTCCGTCTGACCGCGGGTACCCCGCATCTTCACGGGGAATTCAATTTCGCTGAGTCTATGTTGGAGACAGTGGGGAAGTCGTTACGCCATTCGTGCAGGTCGGAACTTACCCGACAAGGAATTTCGCTACCTTAGGACCGTTATAGTTACGGCCGCCGTTCACCGGGGCTTCAATTCAATGCTTGCACATCTCCTTTTAACCTTCCGGCACCGGGCAGGCGTCAGACCCTATACGTCATCTTACGATTTCGCAGAGCCCTGTGTTTTTGATAAACAGTCGCAACCCCCAGTTTTGTGCCCCTCAGTACTGGTTGCCCAATATGAGGCCTCCTTCTCCCGAAGTTACGGAGGTAATTTGCCGAGTTCCTTCAACATAGTTCTCTCAAGCGCCTTGGTATGCTCTACCAGTCCACCTGTGTCGGTTTAGGGTACGGTCTAGTGGGGAGGCTATTTCCAGGGACCCCCAGGCTGCATTCACAATCCAATAAGTGAATACAGCTTTCGGAATCCGTCACTCATCCCCTGGCCCACGAATATTAACGTGGTTCCCATCGGCTACGCCTTTCGGCCTGACCTTAGGGGCCGGCTAACCCTGCGCAGATTAGCTTTACGCAGGAACCCTTGGACTTTCGGCGAGAGGGTCTCTCACCCTCTTTATCGCTACTCATGTCAACATTCTCACTTCCGATACCTCCAGCAAACCTCACGGTTCACCTTCATCGGCTTACGGAACGCTCCGCTACCGCTCATTACTGAGCCCGCGATTTCGGCGCATAACTTTAGTCCCGATACATTTTCCGCGCAGGATCGCTTGATCAGTGAGCTGTTACGCTTTCTTTAAAGGATGGCTGCTTCTAAGCCAACCTCCTGATTGTCTCAGCAATCCCACATCGTTTCGCACTTAGCTATGACTTGGGGGCCTTAATCGGCGGTCTGGGTTGTTTCCCTTTTCACGACGGACGTTAGCACCCGCCGTGTGTCTGCCACGTATAACTTCCAGGTATTCGGAGTTTGAGAAGGTTTGGTAATCCGGTAAGGACCCCTAGCCCATTCAGTGCTCTACCCCCTGGAGTCTTAACCGTGACGCTCTACCTAAATAGATTTCGCGGAGAACCAGCTATCAGCAAGTTTGATTGGCCTTTCACCCCTAGGCACAGGTCATCCGAGAATTTTTCAACATTCAACGGTTCGGCCCTCCAGTGCGTGTTACCGCACCTTCAGCCTGCCCATACCTAGATCACTTGCCTTCGGGTCTAATGCTACGTACTCAATCGCCCTATTCAGACTCGCTTTCGCTGTGCCTACACCTAACGGCTTAAGCTTGCACGCAACACTAAGTCGTTGACCCATTATACAAAAGGTACGAGGTCACTCCGAAGAGCTCCCTCAGCTTGTAGGCATCCGGTTTCAGGATCTGTTTCACTCCCCTCATCGGGGTTCTTTTCATCATTCCCTCACGGTACTTGTTCACTATCGGTCGGTAAGGAGTACTTAGGCTTGGAGGGTGGTCCCCCCATGTTCAGACAGGATTTCACGTGTCCCGCCCTACTCTAAAAGGTCTTCATTTTACGGATACGGGGCTATCACCCACTACGGCGTACCTTCCCAGGTACTTCTCCTTATTTCAGACCAGGCCTGGTCCGCGTTCGCTCGCCACTACTAACGGAGTCTCAATTGATGTCCTTTCCTCCGGGTACTTAGATGTTTCAATTCCCCGGGTTCGCTTTTTAACCCTATGTATTCAGGTTAAAATACCTCACTATTGAAATGTCAGACAAGTTGAGCACCGAAGCGCTCAAATTATCCAACATCTCGGAGGTGGGTTTCCCCATTCAGAAATCACCGGATCAAAGGGTGCTCTCGCCTCCCCGGTGCTTATCGCAGAGTGCCACGTCTTTCATCGCCTCTTACCGCCAAGACATCCCCCGGATGCCCTTTTGACGCTTGATCTCATAAAACCCATGTGCAGTGGAAAGCGCAGAACGCTTCACACACACAGAGTTTCAGTCAGACATTTGTTGGTTTCTTGCAGACTGAACCTTTGAAGCGTCCCTGTTGCCAGGCACACTCTATCGGCTGAAGCAGCAACGCCAAAACCCTTGTGAGGCTCATGAGGCGCGCGGCCGGCTCAGTCTTTCCCTTACGATAACAAACATCCCGGAACCCCAATGGGCTCCGGAAACCAGAATACTTCTTTCGTTCGTGAGACAGGTTGGTGGAGCCAGACGGAGTCGAACCGACGGCCTCCTGAATGCAAATCAGGCGCTCTCCCAACTGAGCTATGGCCCCGTGGTCCTGTCGCTGGCTTCCGCCAGTCTTGCGTGCCCCTCATGCCATCATTTCCAATTGGCAGGTTTCGATGGTGGGCCGAGGAAGAGTTGAACTTCCGACCTCACGCTTATCAGGCGTGCGCTCTAACCACCTGAGCTACCGGCCCTTCAGCCAAGCAGGCCAAGGCGGCCGCCGCAGCCAAAGTCGAATACAGGCGCGAGGCGCCCGCGGGGCTCGCTAATTGCCCGCCAGCAACATGCTGCCAGGCATTACGAACGAAGGAAGAGAAACGAAGACGGCGCGATAGCCGCATCTGTTTTGCCTTCAATTAAGAAGGCTTGTCTTAAAGAGCATCAGAGTTTCACGTGAGTAAAACAATCTGTTGCATCCTTAGAAAGGAGGTGATCCAGCCGCAGGTTCCCCTACGGCTACCTTGTTACGACTTCATCCCAGTTACTGATCCTACCGTGGCTCGCTGCCTCCGAAGTTAGCGCACGATCTTCGGGTAGAACCAATTCCCATGATGTGACGGGCGGTGTGTACAAGGCCCGGGAACGTATTCACCGTGGCATGCTGATCCACGATTACTAGCGATTCCACCTTCATGCCGTCGAGTTGCAGACGACAATCCGAACTGAGACAGCTTTTTGGGATTATCCCATTGTCACTGCCATTGTAGCACGTGTGTAGCCCTACCCGTAAGGGCCATGAGGACTTGACGTCATCCCCACCTTCCTCCGGCTTGCCACCGGCAGTTTCCTTAGAGTGCCCACCCAAACGTGATGGCAACTAAGGATGAGGGTTGCGCTCGTTGCGGGACTTAACCCAACATCTCACGACACGAGCTGACGACAGCCATGCAGCACCTGTGTTCTAGCCAGCCGAACTGAAGGAATCCGTCTCCGGAAACCATACTAGACATGTCAAGGGTAGGTAAGGTTCTGCGCGTTGCTTCGAATTAAACCACATGCTCCACCGCTTGTGCGGGCCCCCGTCAATTTCTTTGAGTTTTAACCTTGCGGCCGTACTCCCCAGGCGGAGAGCTTAATGTGTTAACTGCGTCACCGACAGGCATGCCTGCCAACAACTAGCTCTCATCGTTTACGGTGTGGACTACCAGGGTATCTAATCCTGTTTGCTCCCCACACTTTCGCACCTCAGCGTCAGTATCAGTCCAGTTAGCCGCCTTCGCCACTGGTGTTCCACCGAATATCTACGAATTTCACCTCTACACTCGGTATTCCGCTAACCTCTCCTGATCTCCAGACTTCCAGTTTCAAATGCAGTTCCGAGGTTGAGCCTCGGGATTTCACACCTGACTTAAAAGTCCGCCTACGTGCGCTTTACGCCCAGTAATTCCGAACAACGCTAGCCCCCTTCGTATTACCGCGGCTGCTGGCACGAAGTTAGCCGGGGCTTCTTCTTCAGGTACGGTCATTATCATCCCTGACGAAAGAATTTTACAACCCTAAGGCCTTCATCATTCACGCGGCATGGCTGCATCAGGCTTTCGCCCATTGTGCAAGATTCCCCACTGCTGCCTCCCGTAGGAGTCTGGGCCGTGTCTCAGTCCCAGTGTGGCTGATCATCCTCTCAGACCAGCTATGGATCGTCGCCTTTGTGAGCCATTACCTCACCAACTAGCTAATCCAACGCGGGCCGATCTTTCACCGATAAATCTTTCCCCCTAAGGGCGTATACGGTATTACCACCAGTTTCCCAGAGCTATTCCGTAGTGAAAGGTACGTTCCCACGCGTTACTCACCCGTCTGCCACTATATCGTTCGACTTGCATGTGTTAGGCCTGCCGCCAGCGTTCGTTCTGAGCCAGAATCAAACTCTCAAGTTGAGTTTTGATCTGACGAACCATCCATTGGAATATGGACGGTTACTTTGCTGTATAAGCATAAGTATTGCGTTCTTTGACGAGAACCCTTTTAAACAAAAGGAAGACCGAAGCCTTCCCGATGGAAAAAAGAATTCTCAAGAAACACATCGTCGTGATCGTTTTGGACTTCTTGCGAAGTCCGCAAGCCATCACGCCGCCTGCGTTTCTCTTCCTATCTCTTACGATGTCAAACAGCGTGGAACCGAAGCTCCGAATTTTGTGTCCCTCAGAAGCCGTGGCCCCGTCCGGAAGTGGCGGCTTATACAGCCGCCTTTTTTCCCGTCAACCACCTTTTTTCGCTCTTCTGCAGCTGGCCGATTAAGCATCGGTGGCTGCTTGGTTTTGAGCGAACAGAACTCTTTGGCCGATTGTCTCGGCCCAGAAATTCGGGCGTTCAGGAAGCGGCGGCTTATATAGTCGCCGTTTTCCTCGTCAACCTTTTTTATCCATCTTTCTCAGTTTTCTGCCCGGAGGCGGAAGGCTTCAAAAGAGAACAGAACTCCTAGACCGATTGTCTCGGCCCACTTGTTCGGGCGTTCAGAGGAACCGCACATATAGCCGCTGTTCGATGTAAAGGGCAAGCCCTTTTCTTCCGTTCGGCGGCCGCTGGGCGGCCATCGCTTGGCCAGACGTGTTGTCCAGTTCAGCGAAGGCCGCGATGTATCGGGGTCACCGGAGAACCGCAACCCTTTAATCTGCGAAATCCACAGCTTCACTGCGAATTGTGGAGAAGTCTCAGAACTGGGAGGAGAGGTAAGACTTCATCGCTTCGGCCTCAGCCTGGGTCTCCGCGATCTTCCATTTCACCAGATCCCCAATGGAAACAAAGCCCGTCAGCCGGCTGTTGCGGACCACCGGCAAGTGCCGGATGCGCCGGTCGGTCATCAGCTGCAGCGCTTCATCCACCTCGGCGTCTGCGCTGATCGTGATGACGGCGCGCGTCATCGCATTGCCCACCGGCATATCGAGCGCCCCTTCCCCCTGCCGGGCGAACTGGCGTACAATATCGCGTTCTGACAGCACACCGACGATCTCGCCGTCAGCGTCCAGCGTGACAACGGCGCCAATGCGGCGTTCGTCCAGCAGTCTGGCCGCTTCGCGGAGCGTATCATCCGCCCGCAGCGTGATGACCTCGCGGCCTTTGTCGTTGAGAATCTGTTCAATGATCATGTAGTCCTCCCATCAGGCGGCGGCCTTCGGGCCATCTCATCCTCCGTAAGGATACCATAGCGGGGCCAGCGAAGCGACTCCCGTGAAAGTTGCGTTAAATGGCCCTGTTTTGGCTCATATATCGAGCTTGCGTACCGCGTCCCAGATCACCAGGCGCCCGAAAACAGCCCCAGCAATATAGCCGCCCACATGCACTTCCCAGGCAATCGACGCGCCCAGCAGTGACGGGCCGACGAAGGCAAAGATCATGTTTGCGATGATGAAGATGGCGGTAACCGTCAGAAAAGGCCGGCTGCGCAGCCGCGCCGCGGCCCCGTCCCGCATCAGAAAATAGGCCCCCATCAGGCCGCTCAGGCCGCCGGATGCGCCAACCGCAATTGCGCCGGTGGGGTTGTTCAGCAGCAGGTAAACCACCCCGCCCCCGGCCTGCGAAATAAAGATCAGGACAAAGAGGGTTGCAATCACGCCCGCGCCATACCGGCCCTTCAGAACCGTGAGTATTTCAAGCACCGGCTTGCCTATGGCGATCAGGAATACGGCGTTGAGAATGACATGAAACCAGTCGCCATGCAGCAGCGCGCTGAGCACGAAGGGCGCCAGCGCCGCCAGCACACCGGGATAGGCCGGCACGCCGCTGGGCGTCATCACCTGGCCATCGGTCCATCCCCAGAATCGCTCCGGAAACAGCGCGCCATGATACAGCACCTCGATCTGAAAACTCTGCGGCGCGAACACCCGCAAGCCATGCAGCACCACCAAAACTACGGCAAACACCGTCAGCGGGAGGGGCGCATTGATGATCGGGGGGCGTTTTATCTGGCTGTCCATTCGGTTTCTCCGCTCATTGGCGCGCCGATTCGGGCAGCCCCTCGCCTCTTTTATGTAGGCGCGTTCGTTAAATTTGCCTCGCCCGGCGCTGAAACTAGATCTCTCTATATGTACGTGAAGCTGTTTCTCGGGGGCGTCGCAGCCCTTCTCGCCCTCTTCGGCGCGGTCGCGCTCGCCAATCCCATCGGTATGGCAGCCAGTCTCGGTGTGGAGGTCGGTGGCCCCAACGGGGCGTATGAGCTGCGGGGAATCTATGGCGGGGTCAGTCTGGCCGGCGCGGCCCTCTGCGCTGGCGGGGCCTTCAGGCCCTCCCTGAACCTCCCCGCGCTCTGGTTTCTCATTGTATATATGGGCGGATACGTCTTCGCGCGGGCCGCCGCCCTGCTGCTGGGCCCTCCGCCAACGCCTGATTATGTCGGTTTCATCGCTTTTGAGGTGGCCGTGCTTGCCGGGGCGATTCTCTCCCTCCGGGCCAGCCCGCCGCGCTGAGCCACAAAAAAAGCCCCGCCAGTGCGGCGGGGCTTTCCATATATATATATGTGCGACAGACGGATCAGAACGTCTTGCGGACCGTCACGCCATAGCTGCGCGGCGCGCTGGGATACCCCATGATCGAGCCAGCCTGCGCCACAGCCGGGAAAGCCGTGGTGATGTACTCGTCATTGAAGATGTTCCGGATCCACAGCGTCACGCCCAGGCCGTTCTCATTGGTGAAGCCGGAAGAGGCGTTGAACGTGCTGACTTCCTTCTGCTCGCCGATGAGGGCCTGATCGGCCGCGCTGTCGAAATGGTCGACCGGGCTCTCATATTGCCAGTCGCCGCGGACATAGGCGTCCCAGCTGCCGACATCAAAGAAGTAGGTCGCCGCTGTCGATGTGGCGACTTCCGGAATGCCCGCAGGCGTCTGGCCAGACAGGTCACCGCTCGCAGAGTTGGGGAACTCGTCATACACCGGGTCCTGAACCGAACCGGCAACAACCAGTTGCAGGTCGTTGATCGGGTTCCAGGACACGTCGAATTCCACACCCTTGTTGGACTGCTTGCCGGCGTTGGCCAGCGCAAAGCCCGTTCCGGTGAAGACGTTCGACTGGAAGCCTTCGATCGTCTGGTCGAAATAGGCCAGGTTAAAGGCCACGGTCGAATAGACGCCCTTCAGGCCGACCTCAAACACCGCCGAATCTTCCGGGCCGGCATAGCGTGTGCCGCTCGTCAGGTTTGGCAGGGCAAGGCCCGCATCGCGAATCGGCGAGGACGGCGGGTTCGTCACCGGCGAACCGGAGATGAAGTCCCGCGCAAATGGCCGCGAGTCGCGCGACAGGTTCCACGAGGTCGCCTTGAAGCCCGTAGCGTACGAGACATAGGTATTGAGGTTGTCGTTCACGTCATAGGCCAGACGCAGCGTGTACGTCGTCGAAGAGTCCTTGGTGCGGCCGTCTTCGACGACGTTCGGGAAGCCCAGGAACGGCGGCAGGAACTGCAAGGGCTGCAGCGCCAGCAGCGGATTGGAGGCAGGGTCCTGAACCGCCGCCTGGATGGCTGCGAACTCCGTCGGGAACGCCGCCGCAAACGCGCCGACCTGCGCCGGGTCTGTTGCGTCCACACCCACGCCGCCCAGCGCCTGGGCAAAGCCGATGGCCACCAGGTCCAGCGACGACAGCACATCGCTGGCCGCGATGTTGTTGTAAGCGTCCTTCTTGTCCTCGGTGTAGTTCAGGCCAACCGTCGCCGTCAGACGGTCAGTCAGGCGGTAATCCACCGTCCCGAAAAGAGACCAGGCGGTGTTGTCCTGCCCGGCATCATCGCGGAAGCCCTGGCCTTCCTGAGCGAAGGTCGTGCCCACCGGCAGGCCCAGCGCGCTTTCCAGCCCCGCCAGAATGTCGGTGATCGTGCCGGTTGCGGGGTTGAGCCCGCCTGCCAGCGCGTTGGCATAGTTGCGGTAATCATCGCCAAACAGCAGCGCGTTCTCGATCTCGACCGTCTCATCGAAATAGAAGCCGCCCACCATCCAGTCGAGGCGGTCGCCATCGGTGGAGGTCAGGCGGATTTCCTGGGTAAAGGTGTCGATGTCGGTCTTGTTGGAGTTCTCACCCAGCAGGTTGGCGCCGGTAAAGTCGGAGTCCTGATTGGTTTCCAGATTCGAAATCCGGTAAGCCGTGATCGAGGTCAGGCGCATGCCGGAGAAGTCAAAGTCGCCCTGCAGCGAAACCCCGCCATTATCCACCTTGTTCGTGGACGGAAGGTTATACGCCACGCGGTAGCTGTAGGGATCTTCCGGAACAAGCGTCCCGCCGATGGCCTGAATGATGCCGCCCGTCGGCCCATTGATGACATTGCCGGCCGCACAGCACAGCTCGTCGATATTGTCATAGTCGCCCAGCAGGCGGAACGTCGTGTTGACATTGGGTTCAAAAATCAGGTCGCCGCGGATGCCCCAGCGATTACGCTCGTTGGTCTCCGTGCCTGTGCCGATATCGTCCACATAGCCGTCGCGCTTGTTGTAGGTCACGCCCACAGCGCCCGCGAGGTTCTCCGCCAGCGGCCCGGTGACATAACCGTTCGCCCTGTAGCCATTCTCATTGCTCAGCGTCGCGTCGACCACGCCGCCCAGCTCGTATTGCGGCTTCTTGGTAACAACCGAGATCACGCCCGCAGATGCGTTCTTGCCAAACAGCGTCGATTGCGGCCCGCGCAGCACCTCAACCCGCTCGATATTCGGAAGGTCGGAAATCTGCGCCGCCGAACGCGAGCGGTAAACGCCGTCAATAAAGACGCCGACCGACGGCTCGATACCCGCATTGTTCGCGCCGTTGCCAAAGCCCCGGATGACGAAGTTGGTGTTGGCCGAAGATTGCAGCTGGCCCACGCGCAGCGACGGAATGATCGACTGCAAATCGTTGAGGTCAACAATCGCGGCCCGCTCGATGGTCGCTTCATCAACCACCGAAACGGCAATCGGCACATCCTGCAGCGTCTGTTCGCGCTTGGTCGCCGTGATGGTCACGGTCTGCATGGTGCGGGTATCTTCAGTCTCGCTTTCCTGGGCGAGGGCGGGCGCGGCGACAGCCGAAAGAGCTGTGAGGCCAACGCCAAGGCAGAGCATCGCGCGCAGGGCCGTGTGGCCTGCGGATGCCGGGTTCGTATTGGACACTTGGAATTTCCTTCCTGGGAGTTTGCTGGGCAGTTTCGCCATCGCTGCCCTCGGTGAAGGGCAAGGTCTGGCTCCGTTTCTTTTTATTATGACGTGATTGTAATCAGGCGATTCGCGGCTAGGCAAGCGTCTCGCTCAGGCACTGTCCTGGCCCGCTTGTGGTGCAGGGGCGACTGTTCCGGCCTGAAACGGTACCCCACGCCGCTGGCACAGGCACCGCCTGCCCCGGCATCGCCCCGCCCCGATTCTTCCCCCTCCGGGATACGAAACCGGGCTTTGACGCCCGATTATTCGCCAGCCGCGTGAATTCCGCGATCTGCCGCAAACTGGAACAGATATTGCGATTGAGGTTCCCGAACGGGCCGGTGCGGCCCCCCACTTACCGGGAGCAATCCACATTATGGTCGAGCACTCGATCCACCCGAATACCCGCGTTCTTCTGGACGCCTGGCGCCGTATGCAGGACGAGCCGGACGGCCACGCCGTCAATGGCCCCAGCGTTGCCGAACATGCCGACCTGATCGACCGCATCTTTGTGCTCGAACTGATGGACGACCGCGCCTGGCTCGTCCGCACCGCCGGTGACGCGGTCACCTCGCTGGTTGGCCGTCGCCTCTCGAATCAGAATTTCCTCGACCTCTGGACCGGTCCGGACCGCGTCATGGTCAGCGCCTGCCTGGAGGCTGTCCGCCTCGATGGCGGCCCCGGCGTCATTCGTGGCCGCGGCGAAACCATCTCCGGCGCCCGCGCCGAACTGGAAGTCACGCTGATGCCGCTCTCGGCCGGTGCCGCGCGCACCCGCATGCTCGGCCTGTACCAGACCCTCAGCAGCGAAGGTGTGCTCGGCGGCCAGCCGGTCTTCCGCCACCGCGTCTCGATGATCGTACCGCCAGACACCCGTCAGGTCGGCCCGAAACTCCGCCTCGTCGCCTCAAGATAAGCATCTGCCCGCAAGGGCAGGCTGAAGTAGATCTGGCCTTGCCGGGGGTCAGGGGGCTGAGCGCGCCAGAACGGCGCGCATCCCCGGACGGAGCGCTGAGACCTTATAGCCTCAGCGCTCCGTGCCAGGTTTCACACTCTATCTTATTGGGCTGCAGTAAGCGGCTCGATAAGCGAGACATCAATATCTGCCTCGGCCTTGAGCAGGTCATAGCTCATCTGAAGATTCATCCAGAACTCGACACTCGTGCCAAAAGCCCGGGCAAGGCGTTTGGCGGTGTCGATCGTCAGGGCCGTCTCTTCCTTTATCAGCCGCTCAATCCGCGTACGCGGCACGCGGATATGTTTTGCAAGCCGGATCGGGCTGAGGCCCATCGGCTCGAGAAACTCATAGCGGAGAATTTCACCGGGATGGACCGGCACTTTCAAGGTCGTCATCGCCATCTCCTCTCAATGATAATCCACGATCTCAACATCTTCCGGGCCAATGTCGCCCCAGATAAAACAGATGCGCCACTGGTCGTTGATCCGGATCGAATGCTGCCCTGTCCGGTTTCCCTTCAGGGCTTCCAGCCGGTTGGCAGGCGGCACCCTCAGGTCATCCAGCGCATGAGCTGCCTGAAGCATGGCCACCTTGCGCACCGCAACCCGGAACAGATTTGAAGGAAAGCCCTTGCCCGGCCTTCCTTCAAGCACCTGCTCAATCAGATTACCCTTGGTACTCTGTATCACGGAACACTCCGTATCACTCTATGATACATTGCGTCAAGTGGCCTGCAGATCACGCCCGCGCCAGCGCAACCTCTTCCCGTGCCATTGCCGCCCGGCCCAGGATCATGTCAGCGGCTTTCTCTGCCACCATGATCGTCGGCGCATTGGTGTTGCCACCAATCAGCGTTGGCATCACAGAGGCGTCCACCACCCGCAGGCCGTCCACGCCGCGCACGCGCAGTTCGCCGTCCAGCGGGCTGGTTTCATTCGGCCCCATCGAAACGCTGCCGACCGGGTGATAGATCGTCTCGCCCTTCTCACGGATGAACGCATCGATCTCCGCATCGGTCTTCACCGAGGCGCCCGGCAGAATTTCGCCGCCCGTATAGGCTTTCAGCGCGTTCTGGCGGCACACATCGCGCACCATCTTCACGGACTCGCGCATCACGCGGCGGTCTTCTTCCGTGGCCAGATAGTTCGGATCAATCGCCGGATGGGCAAACGGATCAGCTGACGCCAGCATGACGGTGCCCCGGCTCTCCGGACGCAGCTGGCAGGCATGTACCGTATACCCATCTTTCTCCGGGCCGGTATTGCCGTGATCCATCATGATCGCATTGACGAGGTGAAGCTGGATGTCCGGCATCGACAGCCCGCTGCGCGACGACAGGAACGCGCCTGCCTGAAGGAAGTTGTCCGCGCCCGCGCCGGTCTGGTTATAAAGATACTGCATGCCCACGGCGAGCTTCTTCAGGCCCTTCTGCAACGAATAGGCCGACAGCGGCAACGGCATGTCATGGATCACCGTCACGTCCAGATGGTCCTGAAGATTGCGGCCCACGCCGGTGGACTTCACCTTCGTCTCGATGCCGTGGCGCTTCAGTTCTTCTGGATCACCCACGCCCGAAAGCTGCAGGATCTGCGGCGACTGTACGGCGCCCGCCGAAAGGATCACCTCACGGTCTGCGCGGATCTGGCGGGCAATGCGGCCTTTGCCTTCCACCACTTCAACGCCAACCGCCTTACCCTTTTCGATCAGCACACGGGTTACCACGCCCGTCGAGACGATCTTGAGATTGGGGCGCTGGGTTTCGATGGGGCGCAGATAGGCAAAAGAGGCGCTCCAGCGTCCGCCCTTGAAGATCGTGCGCTGATAGCGGCCAAAGCCTTCCTGCTCTGCCCCATTGAAATCATCCGTGACCGGATAACCTGCTTCCTTGCCGGCATTGATGAACGCCTGATAGACCGGCCCGGAAAGCGGGCTCTCGGTCACATTCAGCGGGCCCTGCGCGCCGTGAAACTCGTTCGCCCCGCCCTCATAGTTTTCCGACTTGCGGAAATACGGCAGCACGTCGGCAAAGCTCCAGCCCTTGAGGCCCATCTGGCCCCACTGGTCATAGTCGCCCGCATGGCCGCGAATATACACCATGCCGTTGATGGAGGAGGAGCCGCCCCAGCCCTTGCCGCGCGGCCAGTAGAGGCGCCGGTTTTCCATATGCTGCTGGGGCTCGGTGAAGAAGCCCCAATTGTGATCGTTTGCCTGTTTGATCAGGCCGCCGACGCCCGCAGGCATCTTTACCATAAGGGAGGTGTCTTTCTTACCCGCCTCGATCAGGCAGACCTTGACCGAAGGATCGGCCGAAAGCCGGTTGGCCAGAACACATCCAGCGCTGCCCGCGCCGACAATCACATAATCATAGGCTTCCATAGGTAGTTCCTCCCGCCGGCTCATTCTTTCAGCCCGGCTTTTAACCAGGTCATTGCTAACTGGTTCACGGGCTTGAGCAACCAATTGTCAACATTCATGAACTATCTGAAAGGCGTGACATTTTGCCTACAAAAGCGCTGGGGGGCGCGGTCGGCTAAGCAGGAAGTAGCGACATGACGCGACCGCTCGCCCAATCCCCCGACACCGAAACGGGCAAGAAATCGGGCCGTGACCGGCGCGGCTTCAAACGGATCGAACTCAAACTGGCCGGCCGGTTCCTGATCGGCGACAGCGAAGATCACGTGCTCAGCACGGCCGACATCTCCTGCGACGGCGCCTTCATCGTCTCCTCCGAGCGCCCCGGCCTCGACCAGCAGGTCGTCTGCTATTTCGATGAAGTCGGCCGGGTCGTGGCCAATGTGGTGCGCGTCTCGCCCGAAGGCTTTGCCGTGCGCTTCCACACCTCCCCCCACAAGCGCGACAAGCTCGCCGACCGCCTCACCTGGCTTCTCAACCGCGACAAGCTCGGCCTTGAGGAAGAGCGCGGCGAAGCCCGCTACCAGGCCAGCGGCGAAGCCACCGTGAACCTCTCCAATGGCGGCCACATCCAGTGCAGCGTCACCGACATCTCCCTCACCGGCGCCGCCTTTGAAACCGGCGGCAAGGCCCCCTTCGTCGGAGAGCGCGTCACGGTCGGCAATCTCGTCGGCGAGGTCGTGCGGGTGGCCGGCAACAAGTTCGCCGTCCGCTACATCCACGGCCAGAAGCCCGCCAGCACGAACTGACGCCCTGGGCGTTCGCGTCCCGGCCTGTCCGAGTTTGTCCCCGCTTGTCCGGGCGCTGTCTCAGCCCAGGCGCTTCATGCCCCTGGCGTGACGCTGCCAGTTCTCGACATAATGGATCGCGGACATCTTGATCACCTGAAGCTGCATCTCTGATACATCTTTGACCACTTTTCCCGGCGCACCCATCACCAGCGAGTTGTCAGGGATCTCTTTCCCTTCCGGAATCAGGGCGTTAGCCCCAATGATGCAATTTCGGCCAATCTTGACCCGATTGAGGATCGTCGATCCCATCCCGATCAGCGTGTCATCGCCGATTTCGCACCCGTGCAGGATCACCCGGTGGCCCACGGTCACATTCTTGCCGATCGTCACCGGCGCGCCGATGTCGGTATGGATCACCGTCAGATCCTGAATGTTGGAATTTTCTCCAATGATAATAGGGTCATTGTCGCCGCGCAGCACACAGCCATACCAGACCGAGGCATTCTCTTTCAGCACCACATTGCCCATCACCTCGGCGCTCCCGGCAATCCAGAACTTCCCCTCGTCCGGCAGCTGCGGCGCCACCCCGTCAATCTCGTAAATCGCCATTTCAATCTCCTCCTGCCCCGCAAATCGTTACGCTCACGGAATGTCACTTAATCGTCCGATAATACTGCTATTGTATAGTCAACGTAGATTCGGAGAGGCAATGGCTCGGCTGACGCCCATTTTCACCTCACCGCCGGAAGTGCTCCTTCCGGATACGGGCTCGCCGCCTTCAAGGCCGGCTCCTTTTCCTTCCTACGTTTCACCGGGCCGCTGCGCATTTCTGCCAGCGGCTTTTTTCATGCCTGCAACCAAGGAGGCCTCCCATGGGTAAACGCAATCCTGCCAAACGTCTGAAAGCCGCATCAGAAGTGCGCGGATCAGCCTGGTTCGACGAGCCGGCACGCAGCAGCAAGGGACCCCATCTCCACGCCATCGAAGGCGGCCGCGGCTGGCACCCGGACGACGCCCACCCCGTCACCAACATGGCCCCCCAGCAGGACCGCACCCAGCGCTACCAGAAAACGGTGAAGCCCCGCTCCGAAAACCAGGCCCAGCTCATGGCCGCCATGGACACCCACGCCCTCGTCTGCGCGCTGGGCCCCGCCGGCACCGGCAAGACCTACCTCGCCATCTGCAAGGCGGTCGAAGCCCTGCAGAAAGGCGCGGTCTCCAAGATCGTCCTCTCCCGCCCCGCGGTTGAGGCCGGTGAGCAGATCGGCTTCCTGCCCGGCGGCATGGAAGACAAGCTCGCCCCCTATCTCCGCCCGCTCTACGACGCGCTGTCAGACCGGCTCTCCCCGGCTCAGCTCAAGCACATGCTGTCGGAAGGCGTCATTGAGATCGCCCCCATCGGCTTCATGCGCGGGCGCACGCTCAACAACGCCTTCATCGTTATCGATGAGGCCCAGAACTGCACCTACACCCAGCTGAAAATGCTGCTCACCCGCCTTGGCTGGCACTCCACGATGGTCATCACCGGCGACCCGAACCAGACCGACCTCTTGCCGGAATTCTCCGGCCTGGCCAAAGCTGCCGACAAGCTCGAAGCGCTCTCGGGCGCCTCGGTCATCCGCCTGGAAGCGGCCGATGTGGTCCGCCATCCGCTGGTCGCCGAAATGCTGGACGTTCTGTAACGCCCAAACGGCCCCTGATCGGTTAACCTTGAAGCCGGGTCTCACAGCGAGGCCCGGCTTTTTGATTGGCCTGTTTCTTGCCTGCGGATGAGGCATAGACGTCCCCAGGAGGGAAATATGATCAGATTTAGACCCGAAATCGCGGCCGCCCTGTCGATTCTGGCCCTTGCGGCCTGTGCTCAAACCGGCACAGCAGCGCCCCCGGTCGTCCCGTCCAGCCCCCAGCAGATCGCCGAAGCCGCCCAGGCCCCGGCCGGTTGGCGCCCCTTCTCGGCAGACAGCCCCTGGAACACCAAAATCCCGTCAGACGCGCCGGTTGATCCGGGCTCGACCGAGTTCATGGCCCAGGTGGCCAGCGACAACGCCCTCTATATCAACATCCGGGAATGGACGGTCGCGACCTATTACATAGACGCCAAAACGACGCCCAAGCGCCGCGTCTTCCCGATCTTCCAGACCGTTCAGGGCCGTGGCTTTGAGCCGGGCACGCGCATTCCGGCGCCGGATTTCGCCACGCCCTCCGGCCCTGCCGGCGGCACCGAATTCCTCGCCATGATCGACCCCGAGGCCGGCAAGGCCTGGGAAATGCACCAGCCGCGCATGAACGAAGAAGACGGCAACTGGCTGACCACCTTCGGCGCCGTCATCGACCTTGAAGGCACCGGCGTTCCCTCTCCGTGGATGAAGGCGGAAACGCCCGCGGATGCTGTCGCCTCGCGCCCCTCGGCCATTCCGCTGATCGCGGGCCTGATCCGTCTTGACGAAATCAAGGCCGGCCGCATCGACCATGCCCTCGCCTTCGCCTATCCCACGCCGCGCACGGACCGCTTTGTGGCCCCGGCCGGCGGCGCGCTGGAATCTGGCCCTGACCGCCCGGAAAACCATTTCGGCCTGCCCATGGGCGCCCGTATCCAGCTCGACCCCAGCTACGACATCGAGAACACGCGCCTCTCGGCCAATGCCAAGATCGTGGCGCGCGCGCTTCAGGAATATGGCGCCATCCTCGTTGAGGAAGCGGGCGCAACGACGCTCTTTGCGGAAGGCTCTCCGGCCCAGATCGATGCCTGGAAGGGCGTGCTCTCGCCCGGTGATCTCCAGCTTCTGTTCACGCCGGAAATGATGCGCGAGAATTTCCGCGTCCTCGAACTCGGCGAGCAGATGCCCGGCCGGCCCGAGGCGATGCGCTAGACCAGGCGCTAAGTCTGGTTCAGCTCGGCCGCGACGTATCGTACGGGCTGTCGAGCGAGAAGGCGGGGATCATCGCCACCATCTCTTCGCCCGCGTCATCGACGAGGTCATAGGTGCCCGTCATCATGCCCGAAGGCGTCGCCAGCGGCGCGCCGGATGTATAGCTGAAACGCTGCCCCGGCCCGACCGTCGGCGTCTGCCCGATCACGCCTTCGCCATCGACCGCCTGAAGCCGCCCGGCCGAATCCACGATCCGCCAATGCCGGCGGATGATGGTCCAGGTCCGGTCGCTCTCATTCTCGACCTCCACCGTATACTGCCACATGAACTTGGCCCGCGTCGGCTCGGATTCGTCGTGCAGGAATTTGGGGCGCACACGAATGCGCACGCCATCGGTGATGGCCTCATACTGTGGAGGAGCGGGGCGTCTTGCCATGGGCCAAGCCTTCCCCGGCATAAGTTCACAAGCTGTTAAGCGAAGCGAGAAGATCAGCTTCCAGATCATCTGCGTCTTCAAGACCAACAGAGAGCCGGACCCAGCTGCGGTCAAGCCCCATCGCCGCCTGATCCTCATCACTCAACGCGCGGTGCGTCGTGGTGGAGGGATGACAGGCCAGCGATTTCGTATCGCCAAGGTTGTTGCAGATGTCGACCAGCTGCAGCCCGTTGAGGAAGCGGAACGCCGCGTCCTGCCCGCCCTTGAGCGACAGCGCGAGCAGCGTGCCGCCCGATTTCATCTGGCGCTTGTGCACCTCATAATGCGGGTGATCCTTGCGGTGGGGATAGCGCACGGCATTGACCGCCGGATGATCGGCCAGAACATCCGCCAGCCGCGCCGCCGTGCGGCTCTGCGCTTCCACGCGCAGCTGCATCGTCTCAAGGCCCTTCAGCACTACCCAGGCGTTAAACGGCGAGGCCGCCGGCCCCATATGGCGCAGCCACGGATCATACACATCACTCATCCGCTTGGCGTCCGTCAGGATCGCGCCCAGCAGAACGCGGCCCTGCCCGTCCATATGTTTGGTGGCCGAATAGGCGATCACATCGGCGCCCATTTCCAGCGGCCGCTGAAGCACCGGCGTGGCAAACACATTGTCCACCACCAGCAGCGCGCCCGCCGCCTTGGCGAGCCTGGCGACCGCTTCGATGTCCACGCCGTCGAGCAACGGATTGGCCGGGCTTTCGATCAGCACCAGCTGGCAGCCCTTGTCGATCTCGCGCTTCCAAGCATCAAGATCGGCCCCGTCCACGAACACTGCCTCGATGCCAAACTTCGGCATCTGGTTGGCAATGATCCAGCGGCACGAGCCAAACAGCGCGGTCGCCGCCACCACCCGGTCGCCCGCTTTAAGCGGCGCCAGGATGGCCGACGAAATCGCGCCCATGCCAGAGCCCGTCACCCGGCACGCTTCGGCGCCTTCAATCAGCGCGAGGCGCTGTTGCAGCATCTCATTGGTCGGGCTGCCATAGCGGGAATAGACGAAGCCTTCTTCCTCGCCCGCCATCCGGCGCATCGCCTGCTCGGCCGAGTCGTAAGCGTAGCCGGAGGTCAGATACAGCGCCTCGGAAATCTCCCCATGCTGGGACCGCATCAGGCCGCCGCGTACCGCCTGGGTCGCAGGCTTCCAGCCCTTCTTGTCGCCGCCGGGTGCATCCGCCATGGCTCTGATCCTTGTGTTTCCAGCAGCGGGTCTTATGCCTGAGACCCACAGGGTGCAAGTGATGGCTGATATGAGCGGGGTTATCCCCGATTTCGAGATTGAGGCGCTGCTTCAGAGCGGCGCCATAAGGTGCGATGAGGCGCCCGAGCCTGGCCAGATCCAGCCGGCGAGCCTCGACCTGCGCCTGGCGGTCGATGCCTACCGCCTGCGCGCCAGCTTCCTGCCCGGCAAGGACCGCACGGTCGCCGAGATGTTGCAGGAGCCCGGCATCCATCTCCACCGGGTCGACCTGACCCAGGAAGGCGCAGTTTTAGAGACTGGCTGCGTCTATCTCGTGCCCTTGCAGGAATCCCTGCGCCTGCCCGCCGGCCTCTCGGCCCGCGCCAATCCCAAAAGCTCCACCGGCCGCATCGACGTGTTCACCCGCCTCGTCACCAATCGCAGCCGCGCCTTCGATGAAGTGCCCATGGGCTACTCCGGCCCGCTCTATCTTGAGGTTTCCCCGCGCACCTTCCCGATCAAGGTCCGCCCCGGCGACCGGCTCGCCCAGCTGCGCTTCAAGAAGAAGAAGCCCGAAACCCTGCGCGAGAAGGTCGTCTCGATTGACCTGGAGCCCCCCGCAGGCCAGCCCGCCGGCTACCGCGCCAAGGCCCATTCCGGCGTCGTCGATCTGCGCGGCCTCGGCGCCCATGAGGTCAGCCAGTTCTGGGAACCGGTCTATCCCAAGTCCGGCCGCATCGTGCTCAACCCCGAAGAGTTCTACATCCTGGTGAGCCGGGAGACCGTGAAGGTTGCCGCCAATGAGGCCGCCGAGATGGCCGCCATCGCGCCCGAGCTCGGCGAGTTCCGCGCCCATTATGCCGGCTTCTTCGATCCGGGCTTCGGGACCAACAAGGCGGGCAGCCGCGCCGTCCTCGAAGTGCGCTCACGCGACGTGCCGTTCATCCTCGAACACGGCCAGCCGGTCGCCAAGCTGATCTATGAGCCCATGACGGAAAAGCCCCGGCACCTCTACGGGGGCCAGGGCTCAAACTATCAGGGTCAGGGTCTGAAGCTCTCCAAACACTTCGCCGAGTGACCCCGGAACGCGGTTTCCCGCGTCCCGGTTTGTCCTGAAGTGTCCCGATTTGTCCAAGTTTGTCCAAAGGCTGCCGGGATATGTCCGGCAAATGTCGCCTCTAGTCGCGGATTGGCGGCACCGGTTGAGGCGGCGCATCCGGGTCATCCTCGTGCACATCGATAATGCCCCGGCCAACATGGCTCTTGCCCCGGCTATACAGGAAGTAGACGACCAGACCGATCGATCCCCACACCGGCAGCACCAGTTTCGCCTCGGTCGGCAGGTTGAGGTAGAGCCCCAGCGTCCCGAAAATCGCCAGCGGCGCGACGATCCAGACCATCGGCGTCCGGAACGGGCGATGCCGCTCAGGCTGTTTCCGCCGCAGGATCAGCACCGCAATCGCCACCATGAAGAACGCAAACAGCGTGCCCGAGTTGGAGATGTCCGCCAGCTGCCCCACCGGCAGGAAGGCCGCAAACACGGCCACCACCGAGCCTGTGATCATCGTCACGATATGCGGCGTTTTCCATTTCGGGTGGATTTTAGACAGGAACTCCGGCAGCAGGCCGTCGCGCGCCATCACGAAGAAAATCCGCGTCTGTCCAAACAGCATGATCAGGATCACCGACGGCAGTGCCAGGAAGGCCGCAATGCCGATCATGTCCCCCAAACGCTCATGCCCGATCTCCCGCAGCACATGGGCAAGGGCTTCGCGCGAACACACCAGCGGCTCCTGTCCCATCGCCAGCAGGCTCTGGCACTGGGCGGCAAGGGCGGGCGTTCCCGGCGCCAGGATTTCCCCGGCAGGCCCGTTCACGGGCTGTGAACCCATAGCGCCAATCGCGCCGGCGGCCACCAGCAGGTAGAAAATCGTACAGATCCCCAGCGACCCGATCAGGCCGATCGGCACGTTCTTCTGCGGGTTCTTCGTCTCTTCAGCCGCCGTCGAAACGGCGTCAAAGCCCACATAGGCAAAGAAGATCGAGGCTGCCGCGCCAACAATGCCAAGCCCCGCGCCGTGGCCTGCGCCAAACCAGCCATTGGGCGTAAAGGGCTCGAAATTGGCGCCCTTGATGACGGGGAGGGTCAGGACGATGAACACCGTCAGCGCCGTCACCTTGATCGCCACCAGCACGGCATTGACGCGCGCGCTCTCGGTTGTGCCGATCATCAGCAGGCACGTGATAAGCAGGGCAATCAGCAGCGCGGGAAGGTTCATGATCCCCCCGGCATATGGCCCCATCACCAGCGCATCGGGCAGAACGATCCCCCAACTCGCCAGCAGGCCGACGAAATAGCCCGACCAGCCGACTGAAACGGCCGAAGCCGCCACGGCATACTCCAGGATCAGCGCCCAGCCGACCATCCAGGCCAGCAACTCGCCCATCACGGCGTATGTGTAGGTGTAGGCAGAGCCCGACACCGGCACCATCGAGGCCAGTTCCGCATAACAAAGCGCCGCCACGGCACAGACCGCAGCGGCGATAAGGAAGGAGATCATCATCCCCGGACCGGCTTTCTGGGCCGCTTCCGATGTCAGCACGAAAATGCCGGTGCCGATAATGGCGCCAATGCCCAGCATGGTCAGCTGGAAGGCGCCGAGGGTCCGTTGCAGGCCCTTCTTCTCCGCAGTCGCAAGAATGGCGTCCAGCGGCTTAACCCGATCAAAGATCATGTAAATTGTCCTGAAGTGTCCGAGTTTGTCTTCGAAATGCGCGGTTCGCGCCAATACCTGTCCAGCCGCAGACATTATCATTCCCGTAATCCCGCACAAGATCGTTCCCGCTCAGCGCTACACCGCGGAAAAAAATCCCTGAAAGAAGGGAACAAGCGCACGTAACCTGCGTTAACAGTACGACCCGAAGTGTTTCGGGCTCGCCGTCCCGGCTTGCTTTCTTTCTCCCCTTGGGAGTGCAGAATTGCTTCCGGGATGTTGCGTCAATTATGAAGAGGATTGCCCATGAAACTTCGCGTTCCCGCCGCCATCGCTGCAAGTCTGGCCCTGTCGCTTGCTGCCCCCGTGGCCTTTGCTCAAGAAGCGCCGTCCCCTTTCCGCAGCGTTGAAGCCCAGTCCTTCACCGCCAATGACCTGCAGCGCTACGGCCTCTCCGATGAGCAGATCGCCACTGTCGAGAGCTATCAGCAGCAGGGCTATGAAGTTCAGGTGATGTCGCCCGAAGAAGCAGCCGAATACACCGGCGGTATGACCACCAACAACGTTCTGGCCATTGTCGGCCTGGTCGCCATCGTCGTGGTTGTGGCGTCCGTTCTGTAAATGAGAGTGCAGGCGTTGATTGCGGCGACGCTGACACTCAGCGCCTGCGCCATACATCCCAGTACCGACGCGGCAAGCTTTGCGGCGCGGACAGACAGCAACAGTTTCGAGATGTTCAGCGGCGCCGTTTCGCCGCCTGAAACGCTCCTGCTTCCTGTCGAGCATGACCAACAGATCAACGGCATAGCCTGCGGCGCCCACGCGCTCGCCAGCCTCGTGAATTACTGGCACGGCGCGGGCACGGTCGCCGGAACCGAAATCTTCGCCACCTATCCGCCCGCTGATCAGACAACGGGTTATGCGATGTCGGAGCTTTTACAGCTGGCCGAAACCCAGAATCTCGTGAGCAGTGCCGTCCGCCTGCCAGACGAAGGCCTCAAGGCCGAGCTTGAAGCCGGCCGCCCTGTGCTGGTGCCGGTCGAAGTGCCCTCGATCTTCGTCCAGACATGGCAACTGCCCGGCATGAACGTGCCGGTGCTGGGCCTGCCCGCCGAGTTCATTACCTCACGCGCTGCCTGGCTGTCGGAGAAGACCAACAGCAATCTGCTTAATCACTATGTGCTGGTGTCCGGATATGACGGCGACACCTTCATCGTGATGGAGCCCGTGATGGGCCTGCGCACGATCAGCGCCGAACGCCTCGCGCGTTACCGAGCCCCCTTCGGCAACGCCGCGATCGTGTTCAGCAAACCGGCCTAGCCGCCAAACGCATAGACCAGAGACACACGCGTTGCTGTATCGGTCGGCTCAAAGCCGGACTGTGGGTCGGTCTCATGGCGCACCTCAAACGACACCCGCGCCGACAGGCTCTTGGTCAGCAGCGCCGTCAGGGTCGTCTTGTTGCCGATCTGCGTCGAGGTGTCGGCATAGATGACATTGGTGTCGTTGCCGAACTTCACGGCCTCATTGAACGTATACCCAAACTTCGATGTCGCGATGGCCGAGAAGGATTCTTCAGATTCAGCCGGAACGACCACGGGCGGTGTCCCGGTTGTTGACGCCGAAATCCGGTCAAACTTGATACCGGGGCCCCCTTCAACCGACCAGATCGCCGGCCCATCCTGGAATATTTGCCAGCCAAGACCACCACCGGCAAAGGAGCGGCTGTCGAAGCCCGAAAACTCGTCAACTTCATGCGACAGCCGGCCGAATGCGAACAGCCGGTCACTGAGTGTGCGATCGGACTGACCGGCAAAAAACACACGGTTTTTGGTCTCGTTGCCATCCTCGGTGCCATAGTCTGCGACCAGCTCGACACTGTTGCGCCAGATCTGGCTCTCATGGCTCATCTTCACACCGATCCCCAGATCACTGGTTTCGGTGTTGCCTGTGTTCAGGCCCGCGCTGAGCGACCCTTCGCCTTTCAACTGGCTTTCCTGTTCCTGTGCCTGGGCGGACAGCGCCAGAAAACTACCGGCGGCGATGGTGGCAAGAATGGTCCTCATAGAGGCTCCTCCCTGTTCTGTTTCGACTCATGCGGCAGGCTTTTCCCGCCACACAGGTGTCAGAACTTGAATGGGGGCAGAGAGTCGAACGCTTTTTTCAGTGCATCGCCCCAGCCACTGGAGATTTGTCCGAAATATGGGTCATCTGCCTCGATCCGTTTCGATGCGCCAAGGCAGAGGGCATCTTTTTCGATGAACTGCAGATCGAGCGGCAGGCCCACCGAAAGGTTCGCCTTCACCGTTGAATCGAACGACACCATGAGCAGCTTCACGGCTTCTTCCACGCTCATCGACGGATGATAGGCGCGCACGAGGATCGGGCGCCCATATTTGGTCTCCCCGATCTGGAAGAAGGGGGTATCGCTGCTGGCTTCGATGAAGTTGCCTTCCGGGTAGATCAGAAACAGGCGCGGCTCGATCCCCTTGATCTGCCCCCCCAGGATCATGGTCGAATTGAAGGAGGAGTCCGCTTTCTGGCCGGTCGCAGCGTTGGACTGGATCACATCCCGCAAGGTATCGCCCACGAGCCGGGCGATCTGGAACATTGTCGGCAGCTCGAGGATCGACGGGCGGCGCTCCGAAGGCGCCTTTGTACGCTCTTCAAGGATGCTCACCACGGCCTGCGTGGTGGCAAGGTTTCCCGCCGTCATCAGGACAAGGGAGCGCTCACCTGGCGTTGTCCAGGTAAACAGTTTCCGGAACTTGGACACATTGTCGACGCCCGCATTGGTGCGAGTGTCCGACATGAAGACAAGTCCGCGATCAAGCTTCATTCCGACGCAGTAAGTCATGGGAGAGCCGCTTCAAGCGCCTTCTTATTGTTGTTGTACCTGGATCATGACATCCATCGATTCGGTTGATGCGCCGAACCGCATACCTGAAACAGGCGAGGTCTCTGCATAGTCAAGACCTGTCGCCACGCGAACGTAACGTTCATCGGGAGAGATGGCGTTGGAAATATCAAAGCCAACCCAGCCCAGCCCCGCGACATGAATCTCCGCCCAGGCATGGCCTGCTTCCTGCTCCACCCGGTCGTTCATCATCAGGTATCCGCCAGCATAGCGCGCCGGATAGCCCAGCAGCCGCGCCGCAGCGATGAAGATGTGTGCATGATCCTGACACACCCCATGCCCTGCCTCGACGGCTTCTTCCGCCTTGGTATCAGCATCGGTGCGTCCCGTCTCGTAAGTCACTGCGCCGCGTATGATTTCGGCCAGCGCATGCAGGCGCGGAATGTCACCAATACTGGCATCGGGCACGGCTTTGGCCAGGCGCCGGATATGCGGGCCGGGCCGCGTTAAGGGCGTGGCCCGGCGGAACAGCCATAGCGGCGCGAACCCCGAATGCGGGCCGACCACGCCGGCGGTATCGCGCACGTCGACTTCCCCCTCGCAGGTGATCGTAACCTCTGAATGCCCCGGCTCGATGCTGACGAGATGCACATGGTTTGTGTGCTGATCATCAAACTCGGCCTCGACCTTGCCCCCTTCAATGGTCGTTTTCCACTTCAGCACCTGCTGGCTGGGTCTTGGCTTCGGTGTCATGCGAAGCTGCAGCAGGCCGTAGCCAACCGGATTATCGTAGACCGAACGGGTCCTGTGCAGGATTCGGAGAAGCATCGCCTTGTCCTTAGCTGTTAAACCGGAAGTCCTGCTCGACCTGTTGGGCGAGCATGTTGTTGTTCTGGATGAATGCCAGCAGGAATTCGTGCAGGCCGGTATCCATGATCCGCTCTATGCTGCGATCTTCCAGATCATCGCGCATGGACAGGGCCATTCCCAGGCTCGGCACGCGTGTATTGTAATCTGCACACAGATGTCCAAGATTTCCGGCAATCTTGCGCAGGCAATAAAGAAGCGAGCGCGGCATGCGCCGGTCCAGGATCAGAAAGTCGGCAATCGTGCTTGCCCTGGCCTCTCCGCCATGCAGCCAGCGGAACGCCCGTTCCGCCGACGCAGATCGCAGGATGGTTTCCCATTGCACATTGTCCAGCGTGGACCCCACCAGCGTCACCGAAGGGAGAAGCACGTAGTATTTGACGTCCAGAATACGGGCGATGTTATCGGATCGCTCAATGAACGTTCCGATGCGCGCAAAATTATAGATGTCGTTGCGCAGCATCGTGCCGACAGTTGCCCCCCGCACGAGGGAGCTCTGCCGGCGGATTATTCCCAGAACTTCGGGAAGCTCGGTCTCCTTGATCGGGCGCGCCAGAACATCCTTCAGAACGATCCAGGATTCGTTGACCGCTTCCCACACTTCCCGCGTCAGCGCGGTGCGCACAAGCCGGGCATTGTTGCGCGCCGCTTCGGTGATGGAGATGACCGATGACGGATTGGCCGGGTCGCGCAGCAGGAAGTTCACCACGCTCTGGCCGTCAAACTTGCCGCCAGCGTTGAGGAAGCTCTGGCGCACCGACGCGGTGTCGATGATGGAGGCCCATTCGTCCTCGGCATGGTCGGAACGCGTCAACGCCATGCGGAAGCCCGCATCGACGAGACGCGCGGTGTTCTCACTGCGCTCAAGATAGCGGAACATCCAGAAGAGGCCGCCTGCGGTTTTGCCCAGCATCGCCCTATTCCTCCAGAACCCAGGTGTCTTTTGTGCCGCCGCCCTGGCTCGAGTTCACAACGAGGGAGCCTTTTTTCAGCGCAACGCGCGTCAGGCCGCCCGGTGTGATCTCGACGCCATCGGGCGACACGAGGACAAAGGGTCGAAGGTCCACATGGCGCGGGGCAAGGCCCGCGCGGCTGAGGATGGGCACGGTGGAAAGCGCCAGCGTCGGCTGGGCGATATAGGCTGCGGGCCGGGCCTGAAGCTTGGCGCGGAAGGCCTCGATCTCTTTCTTGGAGGCGGCGGGGCCAACCAGCATGCCATAGCCCCCCGAGCCGTGAACCTCCTTCACGACCAGCTCGCTCAGATGTTCCAGCACATAGGCAAGCGATGAAGGCTCCGAGCAGCGCCAGGTCGGCACATTCTTCAGGATCGGCTTTTCGCCGGTATAGAACTGCACGATCTCGGGCATGTAGGAATAGATCGCCTTGTCGTCGGCGATGCCGGTGCCCGGCGCGTTGGCAATGGTGACGCCGCCTGCGCGATAGACGTCGAATATGCCCGGCACGCCCAGCATCGAGTCCGGACGGAAATTCAACGGATCGAGATACTCGTCGTCAACGCGCCGGTAGAGCACATCAATCGGCGTGTAGCCGAGCGTGGTGCGCATCGCGATCCGGCCGTCGACCACGCGCAGGTCGTGCCCCTCCACCAGTTCGGCCCCCATCTGATCGGCCAAGAAGGCGTGCTCATAATAGGCCGAGTTGTGAATGCCGGGCGTCAGGACCGCGACGACCGGCCGGCCGTTGCAGGCAGCCGGCGCGCAGGCAGAGAGCGAGCGGCGGAGAGATTTGGGATAATCGCTGACCGGCCGCACACGGATCTTCGAGAACAGCTCCGGAAACATGTGCAGCATCGTTTCGCGGTTCTCCAGCATATAGGAGACACCAGAGGGCGTGCGGGCATTGTCCTCCAGAACGAAAAACTCGTTCTCAGTGGTGCGGACCAGATCAACCCCGACGATATGGGTGTAGACCTTGCCAGGCGGCACCACGCCGATCATCTGGGGCAGGAAGGCATCATTGTTCTGGATCAGCTCCACCGGAATGCGCCCGGCGCGGAGAATTTCCTGGCGGTGATAGATGTCGTACAGAAAGGCATTGATCGCCCGGACACGCTGCTCGATGCCCTTGGTGAGCTTCGCCCATTCCTTGGCCGAAATGATCCGCGGCACGATGTCGAACGGGATCAGCCGCTCGTCTGCATCGGCGGCGCCATAGACATTGAAGGTGATGCCGGTACGCCGGAAAAAAGTCTCCGCCTCCCGCGCTTTCCGGCGGAGCCGTTCGGGCGGTTCCTCCGCAAACCAATCGCAATAACGTGAATAAGGGGCGCGGGGTTTTTCACCGCTGCCGTCCATCTCGTTGAAAAACCGTGGAGTTTCAGCCATTGGCGTATCCTTACGCCGTATTTTCTAGCACTCAACGCCCTTCTCTTGGGCGTTTGTTTGCAGCCAAAGCTGCCCAATATTCATGCAAACGCTGCATTGACTGCACAAAGCACCGGCTTTTGCCCTATTGAGCGACCGGAACCAGCGGCCAGAAAATCGGAATCACCACTGCCGCGACCCCGACAAATATCCAGTTGAGCGGCGAACCAAACTTCACGAAGTCCATGAACTTGTAGCCGCCCGCCCGGTAAACCAGCGTGTTGGTCTGATACCCGATAGGCGTCGCAAAGCTCGCGCTGGCCGCAAACATCACCGCCACAACGAACGGTCTGGGATCGATCCCCGCCTGGTTGGCCAGGCCAATGGCCAGCGGCGTGATGAGGATAGCGGCCGCATTGTTGCTCATGATCTCCGTGATGACGGACGTAAACGCATACACGATCACCAGCAGCACCAGCGGCCCAAACCCGCCCGAGACCTGTGACAGCAGCCCGACGACCACTTCGCCCGCTCCTGTCTTCTCCATGGCCGTTCCCAGCGCCAGCATGCCGAAAATAAGCATCAGGATGTCCCACTGGATCGACCGGTAGGCTTCCTGATGGTCAAGGCACCCAAAAGCCACCACAGCCGTCGCCGCGATCAGCGCCAGCCCGGCAATCGGCATCAGCTCGATCGCCGCCAGTCCCATCACCATCAGCACCGCCGCAATGGCGACCGGCGCCTTGTCGCGGCGGATCGCGCGGTCAGAACTTTCGGTGAGGTTGTTCAGCAGCCCCTCGTCAAACATCTCGCGCATGCCGCGCGGCGGGCCTTCCAGCAGCACCGTATCGCCGACCTCAAAGCGCAGCTCGTTCATCTGCGTCGCCATGTTCTCGCCGCGCCGGTGAATGGCCAGAACGTAGACGCCATAGAGGCGCGCCAGGCCCAGCCCCGCCAGGCGGCGCCCGATCAGACGCGAATGCGGCCCGATCACGCCCTCCATGATGACCGTCTCGGTCGTCTGCACCGGCTCGAACGACGCCTGATCGCCCCCGCGCGTCCCGATGGCGATGCTGCCCGCTTCTTTCAGCGTCAGCATCTCCGCCACCGGCGAACGCAGCACGATCCGGTCGCCCGCCTGCAGCACGATCTTTTTCAGATCGGCCCGCAGCGAAACACCCTCGCGGAACACGTCGATGACCGTGAACCCCTTCTCCGCCGTGAAGCCGGTCTCCGCGATGGTTTTCCCGATCAGGTCCGAATTCAGGGGGATCAGGATCTGCGCGATGAACCGCCGCTCCTTATGGTCGGGCAGCATCGCCGCGAGCGTCTCGCGCTTGGGCAGCAGGAAGGGTCCGAGGATCGAGGTATACAGCACGCCGACCCCGGCAAAGATGAGGCCCGCCATCGTGATCTCGAACATGCCGAACGCCGCCATGCCCTGCTTCTGGGCAACGCCGTCCACGAGGATGTTCGTCGAGGTTCCGATCAGGGTGGTCGTGCCGCCGAATATCGCCGCAAAGGACAGCGGCATCAGCAGTTTGGACGGGGCCACATTGATCGCCTTGGCCAGGCGGATCGCCACGGGGATGAGAATGATCACCACAGGCGTGTTGTTGATGAAGGCGGAGAGGAAAATGACCGCCGCCATCATGACGATGACTGCAATGGCTGGAGACCCCGCATTCGCCAGCCGCACAACCACCCGGCCGACATAATCGATCACCCCGGTTCGCTCGAGCGCAGCCGACAGGATGAACATGGCCGCCACAGTGATCGGCGCCGAGTTGGAAAACACGCCAATCGTCTCGTTGACCGACAGAATGCCCGTCAGCATCAACGCGCCCATGGCCAGCAGAGCGACCACATCGGCGGGCATCTTCTCGCGGATGAACCCGAAAAATACAAAGCCGACAAGGATCAGGACAAAGCTGATCTGGAAAACCGAACTCTCGAGGATCGGAGCGAGCATGCTTTGGACCGGGGCTGTTGCAATTGCCCGCAGACAAGCCGGAACTGCGCCAAAGCGCAACCGCCTTACACGTTTGCAATTATGACAGGACTGTTGAGATAAGCGTATGTCACGGCTGGAGCGGGTAGACGGAATCGAACCGACATACTCAGCTTGGAAGGCTGCTGCACTACCATTGTGCTATACCCGCCCGCTGCCGGGGATCGTCATATGGGCGATTATCTATTCAAACAAGCACGACCCGCACATTTTTGCATTGTAAATTTACCCAACTGATAGATGGCACATGTCTTGCTGAAGATGAAGATTAGCCGGCCGTCTGAGGAACCCCGTTAAGTATGGACGATAGTAAACCCGCCGGTATTCTCCACACTCAGGCGCTGAATTCAGCACCGCAGGGGCCGAGATTCATTGTGCTCGATGCAGTGCGTGGGATCGGCGCTTTGCTGGTGATTTTCGGGCATTATCACTTCGAACTCTGGCCGGAAGTGAACAGTTTCATCATCAGCTCCAGCGGTCACCTGGTGGTCGATGTCTTCTTCCTGCTGTCCGGGTTCGTTCTGGCACACGCCTTCTATGACAAGCCGAGCTTCAATTTCTGGGAATACGCCAAAAAGCGCGTTTTCCGTCTCTGGCCCCTGCACGTTGTCACTTTTATCGCCTGCGCCGTCATCATGTTCTGGGCCGGCGACCCGATCAGTGAAAAAGGACTGCTGCTGAACTTCGTCCTGCTCCACAATATCGGCATCGGCGACTGGTCCACGAACAGCTTCAACTACCCTTCCTGGTCCCTGTCGGTTGAGCTTGTGGCAAATATGGTGGTGGGCCTGATCATCCTGGCGATCCCCAATCGCCGCTGGAACAGCGCCATCCTGGCGGGGCTGATCCTCCTCAGCGCCACAATTCTTTTCTTTACGGTCGAAAACCTCGATCAGCATGCCCGCAATGTCCTCGGCGTGGTGAATACGGGCCTGCTGCGCGGCTTCATATCCTTCCCGCTCGGCATTCTGGCCTATCGGTTCTTTACCACTCACAGGGCGTGGTTTGACCGCACGTCCGTCCTGCGCAGCATATGGATCGGCTTTCTGGCCGTCGTCCTTCTGGCAACATTCTGCCTGCCGGTCGCAAACCGGGTCGATTTCCTCTACCTGCCATTCTACGCGTTCATGATCATGGTTCTCGCCAGCCCCGGCGCTTTCTGGGAAGGCGTTCTCAGCCGCTTCAGAATTCTCGGCACGCTGTCCTTCGCCATGTATGTGGTTCACATGATCGTTTTGAAGATCATGGAACAGATCCCCTTCTGGCCGCAGGAATATGTCGCCGGGCTGTTCGTCGCCTGGGCGCTGTCGATCGCGCTGGCCGCGTTTGCCCACTACAAGATTGAGCGGCCCAGCTACGCCTGGCTGACCCGGCATATGTCGAACCCGCCTGCCGGAAACAGCCTGCCGGAAATCCTCCAGCGCAAGCTTGCGCGGCCCACCCCTTCGAGCGCCGAATAAAGTCCGGATTGGAAAAGCACCCCTGCGGGGTAAAGAGGCCGCCGCCGGCGGCGTGCTGCAGGGGTGGTGGAGGGAGCTGGATTCGAACCAGCGTACGCTAGGCGGTCAGATTTACAGTCTGATGGATTTAACCACTCTCCCATCCCTCCACGGGCCCCCGCGAACACACGCCGTTTGACGCCGCCGCGCAGTCGCTTCACAAGGGCAGTTTACCGGCCCCGGCTCCACGCTGGAAGCGGCCTTATAAGGACGAACATCATGGCGCGCAACCACCCAAAGCGGCCCCCGAACACCGATGTGGCAACACGCCCCGGCCGCCCCGAAAACCAGCGCTTTTCGCGCCGCGATGAGGAAGGCGGCCCCGTCTGGCTGTGGGGAACCCATGCCGTAATGGCAGCCCTGGCCAACCCGGCCCGCAAATTCCACACCCTGCTGGCGACCGAAAATGCCGCCCAGAAGCTGCCCGCTGGCGTGATCTCGCCCCAACTGGCAACCGCCAAGGAGATCGACAACCGCCTGCCCCCCGGCGCGGTCCACCAGGGCATTGCCCTGCGGGCAGACCCGCTGGAAGAAGCAATTCTGGAAGATGTCATCGCCGCAGGCGCCACGCGAATCGCCGTGCTTGATCAGGTGTCTGACCCCCACAACCTCGGCGCCATCTTCCGCTCCGCCGCCGCGTTCGGCTTTGAGGGGCTCGTGCTGCAGACGCGCAACGCCCCGCCGATCACCGGAATTGTCGCCAAAAGTGCGGCCGGCGCCATCGAAACGGTCACCGAGATCCGCGCGGTAAACATCGCCCGCGCGCTCGAACAGCTCGCCGAGGCTGATTTCCACACCGTTGGCCTCGCCGGCGAAAGCACGCGGTCTCTGGATGAGGCCGTCAAAGGCGCAGCGAAAGTCGCCATCGTCCTGGGCGCCGAAGGCTCTGGCCTGCGCCCGGCCGTGGCCAAGGCCTGCTCCGAACTCGCCCGCATCCCGATCGCCGCGCAAATGGAAAGCCTCAACGTGTCCAATGCTGCCGCAATTGCGTTTTATGAGGCGAGCCGGGGCAGTTTCCCTGCCCGCTGACTCTGTTACACTGCTCCACACTACGGGCCGGGAGACGCGAGCATGATGCGCTTTATTTCAATCCTTCTGGTGATCGCAGGTCTCCTTGCAGCCGGCATCGGCGGCGCGGCCCTGATGGACACCCATTTGCCTCGGGGTGAGCCGCTCGCCACTGCCTCTGCCCCCGCGCCCGACACGACCGAGACTGCCGCGCCGCCGGACGTCACCTCCGCTGAAGCGCCCCGAACAGAGGCTGCCCCGCCGCCGCCTGCGCCCCTGCCTGAGCCGGTGGTAGAGCCTGATGCGCCGATGCAAGCCGAGCCGGAAGCGCGCAGTGAAACAGCCCCGCTGACCGAAGAAGAATTGAACTTCGAAGTCATGCGCGAAGAGGCGCCTGCCCCAGAAGCTGAAGGCCCGGCCATGCGCTCCATGCGCTCTGCCCCGGAGGGCGCCGAAGAGGCAACCGCCGATACCGCGCCCGAAGCGGTCGACATCGACGACCCCAACGTTACCACGGCCGTCTCCGAATCCTTCATCGACAAGCTGAAGACCGTGCCCGTCGCCCATGAGACGCCGCCCTCGGCCGAATACAAGCGGGCGTTCGACGTCACCTTCGCCATCGACGCCACCGGCGACACCACCGCCGTTGACGCCCTGCCGGGCCGCGGCGTCATCCAGGAAGGCGAAGCGCGCGTGTCAGACCGTGTGGAAGTGCGCGTTTCAGGCGCCGCCTTCACCATCGTGCCCACATCACCGCCCGTTCAGTCGCTCTCGCCGTTGACGGAAAACACCTGGCGCTGGTCGGTCACCGCGCTCAGCGCCGGCGACCATGACCTCACCTTCGAGATCTTTGCCGTCGATGATAATGAAGTGGTGCCACTGCGCACCTATCGCGACACGGTCACCGTGCGCGTCTCCGGCCTCAACCGCGCCATCGCCTTTGCCGATCAGGCAAACCCGCTCTTCGTGCTGCTCGGCGGTCTTGGCTCGATCCTCGCCGGTGTGCTCGGCGTCGCGCGCTTCGTCCTCAAGAAGTAAGCTGCTTTACTTCAGCTCAATCCAGAGCTGCTCGGTCTGCGCCAGGAGTTCGCCGTCAGCGGTGAACAGCGCGCTCGCCGCGCCATGCTTGCGGCCATCGTCGTATAGATGCCAGGCGGCCACGATCAGCGGCGCGCCTGCTTCAGGCCGGCGCAGCACCTGCCCCTTGATCCGCCCCAGGACCATCGGGCGCTCCTGAAAGCCGATGGCAAATGCGCCGGGGCAGTCCAGCGCGGCCCAGATCACCGCCTCGCGCACAAGGCCATCTGCCTCGGCATAGTCGCTACCCGGCGTCCACACATCCGTCACGCCGTCATAGCCATGTGGGCGCCCGGTAAAGATGCAAAGCCCGTCTCGCGTCCGTGATGGTCCGCACACGAAGCAATAGGGGAATGCATGATCGGCCACCGGCGGAAAATTCTCCCGCCCCTGCGCGGCCACCGCCAGCGTAGGCGCCGCAGGCACTGCCCCCAGCGCCTCCACGCCCCGCGCCGTGCCCACCACTGCGTCGCCATGGCGGCACTCACACGCCCCGCCTGCAATCACCAGATCCATCGCCGCCTCAACCGGCGGCGGCGCCCGCAGCGATACTTCAATCGCGCCCTCAATGCCCGCCTTGCGCATCTCGCCGGCAATCAACCCGGCCACATAGCCGCCATTGGCCGTATCGGGTGGCCCGTTGAAACGTTGGGGAATGAATATCTGCGGCATAGAAGGATCGCCTCGCTTTGAATTATCCCCCGCCGCTTACCCGCCCCGCCCGCACGGGGTCAATTGCGCGGCCCGCCTCCTCTCGCGGCAACCGCCGCAGAACTCGCGAGTATGAGGCCGGAAACAGCCGTGTTATGCCTGTGTCAGCACACTATGGGGGAAACATCATGTCACTCGCCGTCATCAGCGCCGGCTTTGGCCGCACGGGCACCATGTCCCTGAAACTCGCGCTCGAACAGCTCGGCCTCGGCCCCTGCCATCATATGAAGGAAGTGATCGAGAACGGACCTGTGCAGGTACCGCTCTGGAACGCCGCGGTGGCCGGCAAACCTGACTTTGACGCCATCTACAAAGGCTACAACGCAGCCGTCGACTGGCCGACGGCGGCCTTCTGGCGGGAACTTGCCGTGGCCTATCCAGACGCCAAAATCATCCTGTCAACACGCTCGGCCGAGAGCTGGTATGACAGCATTTCCCAGACCATCCTTTCATCGGTCACCGCCCCTGAAAGCTGGCCGCCGCCAGCGGTGGAATGGTTTAACATGGTGCTGAAAGTCCTCCACCGCAGTCTGGGACCAGACTTCGACAAGGAGCGCATCATTGCCGCTTTCCACGCCCAGGAAGCCGCTGTCAAAGCCGAGATTCCGGCAAGCCGGCTGCTGGTTCATTCGGCCAAAGACGGTTGGGAGCCGCTGTGCGCCTTCCTCGGCGTGCCGGTCCCGGCCACACCCTATCCGCGCACCAACAGCAAGGAAGAATTCTTCGAGCTGATGAAGGGCGCGGACGGAATGTAGTCCGCCTCCAGATCAATAACTCTTGGGCAGCCCCAGCACGCGCTCGGAGATAAAGTTCAGGATCATCTCGCGGCTGACCGGCGCAATCCGCGCCAGCATCGCTTCACGCATCATCCGCTCAACATGATATTCCTTGGCATAGCCCATGCCGCCATGGGTCAGCACGGCCGTCTCGCATGCGGTAAAGCCAGCCTCAGTCCCCAGATATTTCGCGGCGTTGGCTTCCGCCCCGCAATCCTGCCCGGCATCATAAAGCGAGGCGGCCTTGTAGGCGAGCAGCTCAGCGGCTGAAAGCTCCGCCCACGACTTGGCGAGGGGGTGGGCAATGCCCTGGTTCTGGCCAATCGGCCGGCCAAACACCACCCGCTCATTGGCATAGCGCGTCGCCCGCTCCAGCGCCGCAAATCCAAGGCCGACAGACTCAACAGCAAACAGAACCCGCTCAGGGTTCAGCCCCTGCAGCAGATATTTGAACCCGTCGCCCTCATTGCCGATCAGGTGTTCCTTGGGCACTTCCAGCCCGTCAATGAACAGCGTGTTACACTCCACCGCCTTGCGGCCCATTTTCGGGATCACATTGGCTTCGATCTTGTTGCGGTTGAGATCGGTGTAGAACAGCGACAGCCCCATATAAGGCTTCGCGCACTGGTCCTTCGGCGTCGTCCGCGCAATGATCAAGATCTTGTCCGCACGCTGAGCACCCGTCGTCCAGATCTTCCGCCCATGGATCATATAGCCGGTATTGGTCCGCTCTGCCTTCGTCTCGAGGCTGGAGGTGTCGAGGCCGGAGTTGGGCTCGGTCACGGCAAAGCACATCTTCTCTTCGCCGGAGATGATCTTGGGCAGGCTCTCGCGCTTGAGTTCCGGATTGCCGAATTTCTCCAGCGGCTTCGGCCCGAAGATGTTGAGGTGGATCGCCGAGGCGCCCGAATAGCCCGCGCCCGTGCGCGTCACGGTCTGCATCATCAGCGCCGCTTCGGTCAGGCCAAGGCCTGCCCCGCCATACTCTTCGGGAAACGCAATGCCGAGCCAGCCGCCCTTGGCCATCGCGTTGCAGAATTCTTCCGGCCAGTTGCCCGTCTCGTCGGTCTTGGCCCAGTAAGCGTCGTCAAACGGCTCCAGCGTCTTGGCCACCGCGTCGCGGATGGCGGCCTGATCTTCGGTCATCGGCTGGATAACATGCATGGCGTAAGCTCCCTTTGGCGCCGAGACTTAAGGCGCGAGAGGGGGCACGTCCAGCGTCAGGCCGTCGCGGAATAGGCCCGGCGCGTGGTGAACGCAGCGGCAAGCTCGCCCGTATCCTGCCCGAAAATCTGATCTGCAAGGATCTGGGCGGTCACCGGCGCCAGCAGGATGCCGTTGCGATAATGCCCCGCCGCCACATAAAGCCCCGGCGTCACGGTCTCCCCAAGGAACGGCGCATGGTCAGGCGTGCCCGGCCGCACCCCGGCCCAGCTCTCCGTCACCGCCGCCCCCGCCAGCGCCGGGCAGAGCTTCACGCCCTCCAGCCGCAATGCCTCGATCACGTCGGCTTCGGGCGCGTCAATCACCCGGTCAGGCTCCATCGTTGCCCCGATCACAACATGCCCCTCGCGCGGCACCAGATACACATGCCCCGCGCGCACCACCCGCTGCGGCGCCCCCGGCCCGGCCACCACCGACAGCATCTGCCCGGCATGGCAGTCGATATCGTCCAGCGCCGTGTCCCAGTTTACGAGGCTGTAAAGCTGCCCGCGCTCGTCCACCTTGATGACAGACGTTTCCCACCCCGCCGCCGCCACGATCGCGTCATGGCCCTCAAGATGCACGCGGCCATTTCGGGATTTCAGCGGCGCAGGCCCGCTCACGAAGGTCACGCGCGGGCTCGCCTCCAGCGCCGCCAGCAGCGCGCGCACCGTGCGCCGGTTGTCCACCCGCGTATCGGTCTCCAGCTCCAGCCCGCCCAGCACATCGGGCGACAATGCCGGCTCCATCTGCGCCAGCTCGCCCGCGTTCAGCGCCCTGTGCGCCACGCCGCGCGCCGCCAGCACCTGGCTGATCGCGGCCAGATGCGTCGCCTCGCCTTCGTCCAGCGCCACGGCCAGAGCTGGCGCCGCCTCAAATCCCGATGGCAGGCCCGACAGCCGCTCGATGTCGGCGGCAAAGTCCGGCCACAGCTTCGCGCTTTCCAGGCAAAGATCAAACAGGCGCGGATGCACGCCCTCTTCGGCGGCGGCCTCAAACGCGGGCGCAATCATGCCGGCTGCGGCCCAGCTTGCGCCACGCCCGCGCGTCCGTGTGTCAAAAAGGGTGACCCGTGTGCCGCGCCGGAACACCAGCTCGAACGCCAGGCTCAGGCCGATAATGCCTGCGCCGATGATGGCGACGCGCGGCTGAGAGGATGGTTTGCGGGGAAAACCTCTGAACATGGCCGCCTTCTAGGCGCCCCTTCAGAGGCGGGAAAGTGGCTCAGTACGGAAAATGGGCGACCTGAAGCCCGGTCTCGGTCATCCAGAATGCGCAGAAAGCTTCCGCCATCTCCCGGCTCTGGAAGATCAGCTGCTTCAGCCGCTCGCCTGCTGGCCCGAACGCCGTGCGCACCATCAGGTCCAGCGATGAGGCGTCCCACTGGCCCATGGCGTCCTGCATTTCCACAAATGTATCGATCAGCGCGGTCAGGCGCATATCTTCGTCCGAAGACGCTACATCGAAGTCGACGATGACATCCGTCATTCCCACCACCCGTCTATTCGTTACCAACTCTTTAACAGAGAGGTACACAGCCATGAAAGTCTTTTCGCACTTGCAACAATCCTGCCACGCGAATTCCGGCGGCGTGTAGATCACTGGAAGGGCTGTTTTCGGCAGGTCTGTGCAATTTCCGGGCAAAACGTCGCGACAGGCAATTCTTGCGATTCATTCTCAAACATGGTTTGGTCCCGCCAACCTTGAAGGAACCTCGCTCATGAAACGCATCCTGGCTGTTGCTGGCCCTGTACTTGGCCTGGCGCTCGGGCTCGCGGCCTGCGGAAATCCGGCCCCTCCTGCTGCTACCCCTGAAGCACCCGTTGCCCCCGCCGAAGAGGCGCCCGCCCCGGCCGGCGCCGCGGGCACGATCAATGTTTACTCCGCCCGCCACTATGATTCCGACAAGGCCATGTATGCTGCCTTTGAGGCTGAAACCGGCATCCGCGTGAATGTCCGCGAGTCCGGCGCGCCCGAACTTCTGGAAACCATGCGGGCAGAGGGCGAACGCTCCCCGGCCGATGTCATCATCGCGTCCGATGCCGGCGCGCTCTACCGCTTCCAGGATGCCGGCTTCACCCAGGGCGTCACCTCCGACAAGCTCTCCGCGGTGATCCCGGAAACCCTGCGCGAAAAGGATGGCAACTGGTTCGGCCTCGCCAAACGCGCCCGCATCATCGTTTACGATCCCCAGGTCGTCTCTGCCGATGAAGTCGATACGTATGCAGACCTCGCCGATGCCCGCCTCAAGGGCGAAGTCTGCGTGCGGTCTTCCACCAACATCTACAACCTCTCCCTGATGGGCGAGATCATCGGACGCAGCGGCGCTGAAGCGGCTGCCGCCTGGGCCGAAGGTGTCGTCGCCAACATGGCCCGTGATCCGCAAGGCGGGGATACCGCCCAGATCGACGCGGTCGCCGCCGGTGAATGCGCCGTTGCCCTCGTGAACCACTATTACTGGGTGCGCCTTGCCGCAGGTTCACCGGAGGACCGCCTCAAGACCAACCGCACGCAGCTCTCCTTCCCCGATCAGGAAGGCAATGGCACACATGTGAACGTCACCGCAGCAGCGGTCGCCGCCCATTCCAAATCGCCGGAGCTTGCGATCCAGTTCATTGAATACCTTGCGACCCCGCATGGTCAGGAACTGCTGACGGCAGAAACCAAGGAATTCCCTGTCGTATCAGGCGCCGCCGTTCCGGCCGGTCTGGAACAGATCCCCGGTTTCAAGGAAAGCGACTTCCCGCTGAGCGAGCTGGGAACCCATCAGCCAGAGGCGCAGGCGATCTTTGATCGTGCGGGCTGGAACTGAAACAGGCCACCGCCGCCTTTCCACTCTCCAGACAGATGCCGGCGCTCGTCGCCGGCATCGTCATTGCTGTGCCCGTCGTCATGGTGCTGCTCGCCGGCCTGTTTGACGGCGCGGGCGACGCCTGGACCCACATTCGCGAAACCCTGCTCCTGCGCTATCTCGGCGGCACGCTGTCGGTTCTGGCACTGACCGGCGCGCTCTGCCTGCTGTTCGCCGTGCCATCGGCCTGGCTTGTCACCATGTTCCGCTTCCCGGGCCGCGCCGTCTTTGAATGGCTGCTGATCCTGCCGCTGGCCGCGCCGGGCTATGTGCTCGCCTATGCCTGGGCAGACCTTGCCGGCGTTGGCGGGCCGGTTCAGTCGGCCCTGCGCGAAGCCACCGGCTGGTCGGCGCGTGACTACTGGTTCCCCGACATCAACTCCCTGCCCGGCCTCGCCTTCGTACTGGCTTGCACGCTCTACCCCTACGTCTACCTCACCGCCCGTTCGGCCTTCGTCTCCCAGTCGGTCTGCGCGCTTGAGGCGGCCCGCAGCCTTGGCGCTGGCCCCGGCCGCAGCTTCTGGTCGGTCGCGCTGCCTGCGGCCCGCCCAGCCATCGCCGCCGGCCTCGCCCTCGCCCTCATGGAAGCGGCGGCCGACTATGGCGCCGCCGAGTTCCTTGGCGTGCCCACGCTCACCTTCGGCATCGTGCGTGCCTGGAAAAGCTTTGGTGAGCCGGCCGCCGCGGCCCGTCTTGCCTTTGTGCTGATCGGCTTGATCGCGGTCCTGATCGTCACCGAGCGCTGGGGGCGGGGCCGCGCGGGCAGCCAGCAATCCTCCATCCGCTGGCGCCATGTTTCGCGCACGCAGTTGACCGGATTGTCCGCGATTGGCGCGAGTGTGTCCTGTCTTGTCCTGTTTCTGGCAGCCTTTGGCCTGCCTGTGGGACGCCTTGTCTGGCGCAGTGTCGAGACTGGCCCCGGCGCCGCGCCGATCTGGGACGCGCTCGGCAACTCCATCATCCTCGCCGGTTCGGGCGCTGTCTTTGCCTTTATCCTCGCCCTGATGATCGTGCTGGCCGCCCGCGCCAAAGGCCCCGCCGCCTTCTTCGCCCGCGCCAGCGCCATCTCGGGCTATTCCATCCCCGGCGCCGTCCTTGCGCTCGGCGCCCTTGCAATCATTGGCCTTTTGCCGCTGACACTCTCCGGCGGCGTTGCCCTCATCGCCCTCGCCTGGGTCTATGCCGCCCGCTTCACCGCCGCCGGCACCGAGCCGATGGCCGCCGCCCTCGCCCGCGCGCCCGCCTCCCTCTCCCACGCCGCCCGCAGCCTTGGCGCCAGCCCGTCCCGCCAGGCCTTTGAAGTTGACCTCCCCATCGCCCTTTCCGGTGCTGCGGTCGCCGCCCTCATCCTCTTCGTCGAGGCCTTGAAAGAACTCCCGGCTACCCTGATGTTGCGACCCTTCAACTGGGATACCCTGTCCGTGCGTGCCTATGCCTATGCCAGCGACGAGCGCCTCGCCGCCGCCGCGCTACCCTCGCTGCTGATCACCCTTGCGGGCCTTGTGCCGGTGATCCTCCTGTCCTGGCAGCTCTCGCGCTCCCGTCCCGGTGAAACCCAGTGAGCGCTGCCCTTTCTGCCCATCAGGTGACCCGCCGCTATGGTGACCGCGCCGTCGTTGACGGGGTGAGCCTCACCCTGCCGCCCGGCCAGATCACAGCCCTGCTGGGCGGTTCCGGCGCGGGCAAGTCGACGCTCCTGCGCCTTTTCGCGGGCCTGGAAGGTGTCGATGAAGGCGAAATCCGCATCGGCGAGGAAGTCCTCTCCGCCCCCGGCCGCACCGTGCCCGCCGAGAAGCGCCGCATCGGCCTGATCTTTCAGGACTTTGCTCTCTTCCCCCATCTTACCGCCGCCCGCAACGTCGCCTTCGGCCTCAAACACCTGCCAAAAACCGAAGCCGCTGACCGGGCGCAAGCCTGGCTTGCCCGGCTGGGCCTTGAGCCACGCGCGGGTGCCTATCCTCACGAGCTCTCTGGCGGCGAGCAACAGCGCGTGGCCATCGCCCGCGCCCTGGCGCCGGAGCCTTCCGCCATCCTGATGGACGAACCCTTCTCGGGCCTCGATCCCAGCCTGCGCGACAGCGTGCGGGACGCCGCCCTCGACGCCATCCGCGCCGCCGGCATTCCCGCCCTCCTCGTGACCCATGATCCCGCCGAAGCCCTCGAACACGCCGATCGCATCGCGATCCTCAGCCAGGGCAAGCTGCTTCAGGAAGGCCCCGCCCACGAGATCTACACCCGGCCGGCCAGTGCCGCCGTCGCCGGCGCGCTCGGCCCGGTCAACCGCTTCCGCGCAAGCGCTGTTCCGCCAGGTCTTCTCCACGGGCAAGCGCCGGAGGCGCTGATCCTCGTCCGTCCGGAAGGCGTGCTGATCGACACGGCCTCTCCAGTTCGCGCCACCCTGCTTTCGGCGCGCATGACGGGGCCGCTGATACGGTTGAAACTGGACCTCAATGGCCTCCGATTGACCGCTCTTGTCCCGCCCGTGACCGGAATTGTCCCAGGAATGGAGACCGGCGTCCGCCTCGATCCGGCCCTGACGTTCACTTTCGCGTCAGGCGAACTCTGACAAATCCGTTAGACCGCAGACGGCGCCTCGCCATACGCTTGGCAAAGTCCTAGTCTAAACCGGTCATCGTAATGACCACAGGAGCCGCTTCGTGGCACATAAAGTCATCAAGATTGTAACCGCTGTTGCCGCTTCGGCGATCATGGCGCTCAGCGCATCGGCGCAGAGCATCATCCGCGACGCGGAGATCGAAGAGACAATCCGCGAGTGGACCGACCCGATCCTGGAAGTGTCGGGCCTCGTGCCTGCCGATGTTGGCATCTACATCATCAACGACCCGTCTCTGAACGCCTTTGTCGGCAACGGACAGCGCATTCACATCCACACCGGCCTGATGATAGCCGCCGAGACGCCCGGCCAGATCAAAGGCGTCATCGCCCACGAAACCTGCCACATTGCCTGCGGGCACACCGTCTCGCGCGCCCGCGCGGCGAGCGTGGCCATGCGGCCGGCGCTGCTCTCTATCGGCTTGGGGATTCTCGCCATTGCCGCAGGTGAAGGCGGCGCCGGCGCCGCCCTGATCGGCAGCTCGCAGCAATTTGCCGCCGCGAACTTCTTTACCCACACCCGGCCGGAAGAAGCCTCCGCTGACGCCCACGCCGTCAAATACCTGGCCGCCCTTGGCCAGTCCCCGGCGGGCATCGTCGAGTTCTTCGAGAACTTCCGCTATCAGGAAGTGATGTCGGAAGCGCGCCGCTATCCCTATTTCCGCGCCCACCCGCTGGCATCTGACCGTATCCGCACAACCCGCAGCCTTGCCGAAGCGACCGGCTTGATGGACGTGCAGCCGACTGAGCGCGAGCAGAAGCAATACGAGATGCTGCGCGCCAAGCTGGTCGGCTTCCTGGATTCGCCTCTCAAGGTGCGGCGGGACTATCCGGCAACCGATACGAGCCAGCCTGCCCGCTATGCCAGGGCCATCGCCGCCTATCTGGCAGCAGACATCCAGAGCGCCATGAAGGACATCGACTCGCTGCTCGCCGAGGAACCGGACAATCCGTATTTCCATGAACTGAAGGGCCAGATCCTGTTCGAGAGCGGCCGCGTCGCCGAATCGGTCGAGCCGCACAAACGGTCCCTCGAGCTGAAACCTGGCCAGCCCCTCCTGCTCATCAACTATGGCCGCTCCCTCAATGCCCGCGGCGAAGAGGGCGATTTCAAGCTGGCAGAAACGGCGCTGCGCGACGCGCTCATCGCCGAGCCGGACAATGCCTTTGCCTGGGCACAGCTGGCGATCACGATGGAAAAGCAGGGCCAGCGTCCTGAGGCTCAGTTGGCGACCGCCGAGTCAGCTTACTGGGTCGGCGATATTGTCCGCGCCAATGCATTTGCCCGCCGGGCCGTCGACCAACTTGATCGGGGGACGCCGAATTTCCGCCGGGCCGACGACATTCTGCTGATCACAGATCCGAGCAATCCCGAGAACCGTCAATTCTATGAGCGGTATAACCGGGGGCAGCGCCTCTCGATCGACACATCCGCCAGAGAGATGCCGTTCGGCGACTTTTCGCGCCAGCAACCCTGGTAAAAGGGCGGGTAAACCCTCTGTGAGGATGGGTGGACGCGCCCGGCCCGGTGCCTATAGTCCGGCGAGCTGAAATCAGGGATTCTTCACTATGAACCGTATGCTCCGCTTCACACCCTTTCTCGCGCTCGGCTTTGCGGGCCTTGCCCTGCTGCCTGCCTGCGCGCAGGGCGGCGGTACACCCGACAAGGCCGAAATCGAGACAATCGTGCGGGAATACATCCTCGCCAATCCCGAGATCATTGAGGAGGCGCTGGTCGCCCTCACCGAGAAGGAACGCCTCGCCCAGGCCAGCGCCACACAGGCCGCCATCGCCGACAGCAAGGACGCCCTCTACAATGACAGCAACGATTATTTTGTCGGCCCGGAAGACGCCGCCGTGACGGTCGTCGAGTTTTTTGACTATCGCTGCGGCTATTGCAAACGGTCTGCTGAATGGACTGCAAACCTGCCCGAGACCTATGACGGCCAGGTCCGCGTCGTGTTCAAGGAATATCCGATCTTCGGCGACATCAGCGAGACCGCCGCCCTTGCCGCGCTCGCCTCCGGCCGCCAGGGCAAATACATCGACATGCACCTTGCCCTGATGGCCCTCAAATCAAACGATGAGCTGACAGAGCAGAAGATCGACGAGCTTGCCATGCAGCTCGGCATCGATGTCCAGCGCATGCGCGCAGACATGAAATCGGACAGCGTGAAGAACCAGCTTGCTGACATGCAGGCGCTCGGCCGCACGCTGAATGTTGGCGGCACACCTGGCTATTTCGTCGGCGATCAGGCCATCGAAGGCGCCAATCTTCCCAAGATCGACGAAGTTATCCGCGCCGAAATCGCCGGCTGATCAGACCTTCATATTCCGGTCTGCCAGCAGCGTATCGAAATAGGCGATGGTCTTGGAAAGGCCGTCGCGCAACTCGACCGACGGCTCCCATTTCAGGATTTCGCGGGCCTTGGTGATGTCAGGCTGGCGCTGCTTCGGGTCGTCCTGAGGCAGCGGCCGGAATACGAGCTTTGACCGGGCGCCCGTCAGGTCGATGACGGTTTCGGCCAGCTGACGGATGGTGAACTCCCCCGGATTGCCGATATTGATGGGGCCGGTCACGCTGTCGGGGGTTTCCATCAGACTTATCAGGCCGCGCACAAGATCATCGACATAACAGAAGCTGCGCGTCTGGGAACCATCGCCATAAAGCGTGATGTCTTCGCCCTTCAGGGCCTGAACAATGAAGTTGGAAACGACCCGCCCGTCATTGGGATGCATCCGCGGCCCATAGGTATTGAAGATACGGGCGACCTTGATCCGCAGCGCATGCTGGCGGTGATAATCGAAGAACAGCGTTTCGGCGCAACGCTTGCCTTCATCATAGCAGGAACGCGGCCCGATGGGGTTCACGTTGCCCCAATACTCTTCCGTCTGCGGATGGATTACGGGATCGCCATAGACTTCCGATGTGGAGGCCTGAAGAATTTTGGCTTTCAGGCGCTTGGCCAGGCCCAGCATGTTGATGGCGCCGTGAACGCTGGTCTTGGTCGTCTGCACCGGATCGAACTGATAATGCACCGGGCTTGCCGGGCAGGCCATGTTGTAGATTTCGTCCACCTCGACATAGAGCGGAAAGCACACATCATGGCGCATCAGCTCAAACCGGGGATGGCCCATCAGATGCGCCACATTCATCCGTGTGCCGGTGAAGAAATTGTCGAGGCAAAGCACCGTGGCGCCCGCCTCCAGCAGCCGCTCGCAGAGGAATGAGCCGATAAACCCGGCCCCGCCCGTAATCAGAACGCGCTTCTCAAGATGCATGGTCGTCCAATCCCGAATTCAAACAAATCAACTCTGCGAAAAATTGCGTTTAGTCGATAAAGCAGAGCACAGGAACACAGATCGCCGCAATTCCCTGCGCGCGGGCCGATGCCGGCCTATTCGTCCCCATCCACACTGCCCCTCAGTGATTTGACTTCACTGCGGCGCTTCTTGGCGGCAATGCGGCGGCGCACGCTGCCGGCGGTCGGCTTGGTTTTTACGCGCCGCTTTGGAGGTACGGACGCCTTCAGGATCATCTCGGCCAGACGCTCACGCGCGGCGGTCCGGTTGAGGACCTGACTGCGATGCTCGCTCGCCTCCAGCATCAGGCGCCCGTCAGCCGTGATGCGGCTGGCAAAGAGCTTGGCAAACCGCTCCTTGACCGGCGCCGGCAGGGACGACGCCTGGACATGCCAGGTCAGTTGCACAGCGCTGGACACCTTGTTCACATTCTGGCCGCCCGGTCCGGACGCGCGGACAAACGCTTCGCTCAGCTCCCAGGCGGGAACCGTTATTGCGTCTGAAATCCGCAGATCGCCGAATTCTGCCATGACCCGATTCCTGAAGGCTATGTTCAGCGGGAGTTCAGGCAAACTCCCGCACAAATCAACCTGCAATGCTGGATATCCCAGCTCGCCTGTCACTGGCAAAGGCCTGTGGCCGGAACCCGTAAGATGGAGCAAGCGCCATGCGCCTGAACAAATCCTTTACGCGCCTCATCGCGGCGACCACGGCTGCCAGTCTCATGATCGCGCCGCTCGCTTATGCTGATCGCGACGATCGCGGCCGGGGCAAACGCGGTTATGACCGTGGATACGATCGCGGATATGATCGGGATCATGATCGCGGCTACAAGCGTGGCCATAAGCGCGATCACAAGTATCACTACCGGCACAACTACAAGCCGCACTATCATTACAGCCCGCCACCGCGCGCCTATTATGCGCCGCCGCGTTCGTCTGTGACCGTCACCTACGGGCGCACCTATGGCCCGCATTACTATCGCGGCTATTCCCCGCGTTATGATGTCGGCGGCTATTACGGCTATGCCCCGCGCACGGTGTATATCAACCAGTATGACCGGCATGGTCTTTACGCGCCGCCGAGCGGCTATCACTGGGTTCGCGACAATGACAGCGGTGACGCCATCCTCGCCTCCGTGGCGACCGGCGCAATCATCGGCCTGGTCGTGGGCGCCATCGCGGCAGATTGATACCTGACCCCTCGCCTCGTACCCCTGAACCGAGGCGAAGACATCCGGACCTGGGCCTGCATAGCCCGGTTCCGGGTGTCTTTTTTTGTGCCCGATTTTGTACCTGACACCCGACAGGAGATGTCATATCCGGGACAGATCAGGACAAAACCGGACAGTTCAGGACATCGCCATGACAAAACCTGTCGAAGCCGGCTGCGGCGCGGCCATTCTTGACGCGCAGGGCCGCCTCCTCCTGATCCAGCGCCTGAAACAGCCCGAAGCGGGCGCCTGGGGCCTGCCCGGTGGCAAGATCGATTTCGGCGAGCGGGCCGAAGATACCGCCCGCCGCGAGATCCTCGAGGAGCTGGGCATCGAGATCGAGCTGACAGGGCTCGCCTGCATCGCGGAGACGATTGACGCCGGTGATGGACGCCATTGGGTGGCCCCCGTCTATTCAGCGCGGATCATTTCGGGCGAGCCTGAGGTGATGGAGCCGGAAAAGCATGGCGGCTGGGGCTGGTTTGACCTCGCTGACCTGCCCGATCGACTGACAAGTCCCATCAAAGACTGGCTGAGGGCGCAGGGCTGATCCCATTTCGTAAAGGATAACGCGGGGCCTTCAATTTTGCCCCTTTGTTGTTGAACTTAAAAAACATTCCAATTTCTAATAGATATTTCGGGCTAATCCCTTGCTTCGGAACGTTCCACCAGAAGCTGATGATTCAAATGGCTTTTTTTGCGTGATGCGCTGCAATATATGGGCGCTTGGTAAAAAAAAACAACAAAATCGACCTAAGCACGGCCAAATTTAGGAAATATCATTCTCTGCAAGATAGGAATGCTGGCGTCGGAGCATTAGCCAAGCAGTTTCCTTCTCCGGCTGGGCCAGCGTGTCGATCCACGGAGGAGTGATCAATGCTTAAAATGCCCATGACAGCGATTGCGCTTGTTGCCCTTGCAGCAATTGCGGCCTGCGAATCCAACGGCCACACCCGTTATGCCAGCGTCGGAACCGTCGGTCCCGGCGGCTCAAACGGCGGAAGCGGCCAAAACGGCGGTGACGGGAGCGACGGCTCAAATGGCGGCTCGGGTGTCCCTGTCCCTGGCCCTGCCGGACCGTCTGGTCCTTCTGGCCCAACGGGCCCCACCGGCGCGCAAGGCGAGCAAGGTGAGCCCGGCGGCAACTTTGCCCTTGGAAATACAGGACTGATCGCGACGGGCGGCCTTGTCGGCCCCTCGGGCGTTGGCGGCACCGGCCTCCTTGCCAATCTTGGCGACCCTTCCACCAGCCTCCCGGTCGTGTCTGATGTCAGCGCATCTGGCGGCAACCTCATCACGTCGGTCAGTGCCGGCCTCGATGGCGCGCTCGGCCAGGCAAACCTTCCCACCGAGCTTGCCAGTGTTACCGGCGCGGTGACGCAGACGCTGACGGGCGTTGGCGGCGCGCTTGAAGCGTTCGGTACCGATGGCACCCCGCTTATTGATGGACTGGCCTCGTCGGTGTCTCCGCTCCTGACGGCGGGCCTTGGCGGCGGCACACTTGCTGGCGACGACAGCGGCAGCTCCCTGATCGGGCTCAGCCTTCTGTCACCCGATCAGCAAATGGGTTCGCTGGCTGAAGTCGGCATTGCGTCTGGCACCTCTCTGCTGAACGCCGACCTGTCTCCCGACAGCGACACCGCCCTGAACGTTGCTAACCTGGCAAGCGTTGATCTCGGCCCGGTTACCGGCGCCGTGAACGGCGCGCTGGGCGATGCCGGTCTGTCGGATGTTACCGGTGTGATCGAAGGCGTCCTTGGCGGCGGCGGCGATCTCGGAAGCGTTACAGCCCCGGTTGAAGGGCTGCTCTCCGGCGGTGGTCTGCTGACCGGCGTGACCGAGCCTGTTGAAAACCTGCTTACAGGTGAAGGTGCACTCGGCGGGCTGACAGAGCCGGTCGAAGACATCCTTTCCGGAAATGAAGAAGCCCCCGAAACGCCGCTCGATCCTGTTGTCTCTGGTGTCACCGGAGTTCTGGGTGGGCTGCTCGGTGGCGGTTGGAACTAACCCCCTGACAAAACGGAAGACCCTATGAAGAAGCGCCACGTTCAACTCTCGCAATTCCTTTTGATGAGCGTGGCGCTTTCTTCCCTTTACAGTCCTGCCGGCCTGGCCGCGCCGCAGACACTGCCCGATGAGCGGCTCAATCCCGGCTCGCGCCCTGAAACGCCTGTCATCCAGCCCGATGGCACCGCAGAACCCGAACGCGGCGTGACCGATGTCGCCGCCTCTGCCCCGAGCGCGACCGCCGTTCCCATTCGCGGCATTCAGTTCAAGGGCGCCGACGTGCCGTCTGTGGTCGCCGATGCGACCCAGCCCTTCCTCGGCAGACCCGCAGACACCGAAACCCTGCAACAACTCGCCGCCGTCATGAGCGAGGCGTACAAGAAGTCCGACGTGGCCCTGTTCACGCTGGCCATCCCGGCGCAAGACCTTTCAGACGGCGTGGTCGAGGTGCTGATTGCCGAGGGGCATGTGGCCGAAGTCATTACACGGACAGATGAAGAAATTTCCGACCGCCGGCAGCTGCGCGGCTATCTTCGCCCGTTGCTGGTCGAGCGCCCCGCCACGCGGGAAAGCTTTGAACGCGGCATGACGCTCGCCCGCCGGGCGGAAGGCGTAAAGGTGACGCCGGGCCTGCGAACGTCAGATGTGCCGGGCGCCGTTATCCTGGTGCTGGATGTGGAAGACAAGAAGGACGGCTTTGCGGTCGGCTATGATAACCGCGAATCCCGTCTGATTGATTCCGGCCGCATCAGCGCGTCGGGCTTTCTCTACAGCAAGCTGCGCGCCGGGGACGCCCTGCGCGGACGCATCTCGTCCACCCCGGACGGGAGCCAGTCGCGGTCTGCCAGCCTGCAATACACAACGCCGATCGGTACAGACGGCCTGACGCTGGCCGCCGCCGGCGCCTATCAGGACACCCGCCCCGACGCGATCCCCATCAAGGGCGACGCCAACTTCCTGACGGCGAGCCTGTCCTATCCGATTATCCTGAACTTCAAACAGGAGCTTTCCGTCAACGCCGCGATTGACCGCACAGAGAGCACCAATACCGCCCTTGGCTCGGTGATCGCCAATGAGAACATCTCCGCAGCCCGCCTCGGCGCCAAGGCGTCCTGGGTAGAGGCCAAACGGTCTGCCAGCGCGAACCTGTCGCTCGCTCAGGGGCTGGATTTTGCCGACTCCACCTCCTCCGTCTTCGGATCAGACATTCAGTTCAGCAAGCTCAACGGATCGGGCAGCCTGGTGCAGGTGATCGGAGAAAGCCTCTACCTTCGCCTCAAGGCGTCCGGGCAGTGGACAGATGATATTCTGCCCGCGAACGAGCGGCTGATCATCGGCGGCATCGAATATGGCCGGGGGTTCAGCAACGGCCTTCTGGGCTTTGACAAGGGATACGCCGTCTCGTTCGAGCCCGCCTGGCGCCCGCTGGACGACGGCCTGTTCTCCCGCAGCGAGATTTACGTGTTCGCCGATTATGCCGACGGCACCCTGCTGACCAATGGCGGGTTCGATTTCGATCTCAGCTCGGCAGGCATCGGCACCCGCATCGCTTACAAGGATTTCGCCACGCTGGGTCTGGAATGGGCCGAGCCACAGGCTCTGCCGGTCCGGGGTCTGGACGATGACGGGATCTTCACGGTCACCTGGGCACTACGCTACCAGCCCGACTGAGCCCGGCCTTCTGCGGGCCGGTCCCTGTGCCTGAATGAACCAGTCCCGCACAGGCAGCTTGCCCCGACGCAAGCCAATTTCCGAATGACACCGGTGCCAAAATTTGACAACGGCGGACATCCCTGCCGTTACATTCGTAACTATGCGAAATGCTGCGCCGCAGCCAAATTCGCATGGGCACGGATGTTGCAAAAGCTTCTCACCAAGCGCTAATGACCCCTATGGTGGCAGGGCCGGGGCGCCCTAAGAGTTCGCAAAAATTCGAGGACAGCGTAATGAGCGATACCGTAGCAATCCTGGCCGAGCTGGGTGTGCAGACAAAATCCATTAAGAAAAACTGGAACGAGGCACGCCTGTATGAAACGGCCGTTGCCAGCGGCGAAGCCCGCGTTGCCAAGGGCGGCGCGCTGGTGGTCGAAACCGGGCAACACACGGGCCGCTCCGCCAAAGACAAGTTCACGGTGCGCGACGCGACGACCGAGAAAACCGTCTGGTGGGACAACAATGCCTCGATGACGCCCGAGCAGTTCGACGCTCTGTGGACGGACTTCAAAGCGCACCTCGCCAAGCAGGACATGTATTCGCAGGACCTCTTCGGCGGCGCAGATCTCGACTATCGCCTGCCCGTCACTGTGGTGACCGAGTTTGCCTGGCACTCTCTCTTCATTCGCCACCTTCTGCGCCTTCCGACAACGGATGAGCTCTCTGGCTTCAAGACCGAATTCACGATCATCAACTGCCCGAGCTTCCGCGCCGATCCGGCCAAGCATGGCTGCCGCAGCGAGACCGTGATCGCGGTGAACTTCGCCAAGCGCCTCGTGCTCATCGGCGGCACCTCCTATGCTGGCGAAACGAAGAAGTCGGTCTTCACGATCCTCAACTACCTGCTGCCCAACCAGGGCGTGATGCCGATGCACTGCTCGGTCAACACATCTGACAAGGACGATGCGGCGATCTTCTTTGGCCTTTCAGGCACCGGCAAGACGACGCTTTCGGCAGACGCTTCGCGCACACTGATCGGCGATGATGAGCATGGCTGGTCGGAGAACGGTCTCTTCAACTTTGAAGGCGGCTGCTACGCCAAGATGATCAAGCTGTCGGCCGAGGCCGAGCCTGAAATCTTTGCCACCACGAAACAGTGGGGCACGGTGCTCGAGAACGTCGTGATGGACGCGACAACGCGCGAACTCGATCTCGACTCGGCGGCGCTGGCGGAAAATTCGCGCGGCGCCTATCCGATCGAAGCGATTCCGAACGCGTCGCTGACGGGCCGTTGCGGCCAGCCGAAAAACCTCATCATGCTGACGGCTGACGCCTATGGCATCATGCCGCCGATCGCCAAGCTGACGCCGGCGCAGGCGATGTATCACTTCCTCTCCGGCTATACCGCGCGTGTCGCGGGCACCGAGAAAGGCGTGACCGAGCCTTCGGCCACCTTCTCCACCTGCTTTGGCGGCCCGTTCATGCCGCGTCACCCGTCGGAATATGGCAACCTGCTGCGCGAGCTGATCGCGCGTTACAATGTGGATTGCTGGCTGGTCTCCACCGGCTGGACCGGCGGGCCTTATGGCCAGGGCAACCGGATGCCGATCAAAGCAACGCGCGCGCTGCTGAACGCCGCGCTTGATGGCTCGCTCAACACGGTCGAGTTCCGCAAGGATGAGACGTTCGGCTTCCTCGTGCCGGTTTCTGTGCCGGGCGTGGACGCCAAGATCCTCGATCCGCGTTCGACCTGGGCTGACCCGGCCGCTTATGACAAGCAGGCGGCGAAACTGGCCGAAGAGTTCGTCGAGAACTTCAAGAAGTTCGAAGCCTATGTGGATGAGGCGGTGAAAGCCTCGGCGCCCAAGCCGAAGGTTACCGCGTAACCCCACACACTGCCTCTCGCAAAACAAGAGCCCGCCCGGTAAAACCTGGCGGGCTTTTTTTGATCTGAACTGCCCGTTTACGTCAACGGAAGGCTGGCCTTACGGAAATTCACTCACTAGGGTGCGCCGCACAAAGACGTAAGCATCATCCAGGAGGAAGCCAATGCGTGAAGCCGTAATCGTTTCAACAGCCCGTACTGCCCTGACCAAAGCCGGTCGCGGCGCCCTCAATGACACCCATGGCATCACCATGGCTGGCCACGCCATCAAGGGCGCGCTCGAGCGCGCCGGCGTTGAAGCCGCTGCGGTTGAAGACGTGTTCCTCGGCTGCGCCGCGCCGGAAGGCGCTACCGGCCACAACGTTGCCCGTAACGCCGCGCTCGCCGCTGGCTGCCCGTCCAGCACGTCTGGCGCCACCATCAACCGCTTCTGTTCCTCGGGCCTGCAGGCCATCGCAAACGCCGCGCACACCGTGATCCATGAAGGCGCAGCGGTCACCGTTGGCGGCGGCGTGGAGAGCATCAGCCTCGTTCAGGGTTCGGGCCAGTCCAACCGCTACAAGTATTTCGAGCCGGAACTGGCCAAGACCTGGCCGGCCATCTGGATGACGATGATCGAAACGGCCGAGATCGTTGCCGAGCGTTACAATGTCAGCCGCGAACACCAGGACCAGTATTCTGCCGAGAGCCAGCGCCGCACGGCCGAGTTCCAGCAGAAAGGCTACATGGCACAGGAAATCGTGCCGATGAAAACCAAGATGCGCCTCGTCAACAAAGAGACCAAGGAAGAAACCTTCCAGGACGTGATCGCTGACCGTGACGACTGTAACCGTCCCGGCACGACCTATGAGAGCCTGGCTGGCCTTCCGCCGGTGTTCTCCGGTGGCCAGGTCATCAAGCAGGGCAAGTTCGTCACTGCCGGTAACGCCTCGCAGCTCTCCGATGGCGCCGCGGCTGTGGTCGTCATGGAAGCCAAGGAAGCGGCAAAGCGCGGCCTGAAGCCGCTCGGCCGTTTTGCTGGTTTCAACGTTGCCGGTTGCGATCCTGACGAAATGGGCATCGGCCCGGTCTTCGCAGTGCCGCGTCTGCTGGAGCGTCATGGCCTGAAGGTCGACGATATCGACCTCTGGGAACTGAACGAAGCGTTCGCCTCGCAGTGCCTCTACTCGCGCGATCGCCTCGGCATTGATCCTGAGAAGTACAACGTGAACGGCGGCTCGATCTCGATCGGCCACCCCTTCGGCATGACCGGCGCACGCTGCACCGGATCCATCCTGCTCGAAGGTCAGCGCCGCGGCGCAAAATGGGGCGTTGTCACCATGTGTATCGGTGGCGGTATGGGCGCAGCCGGCCTGTTCGAAATCTACAGCTGAGCCTGATTTCCGGTCTCCGCCGGAAGCCAGACAGACACGTATTGCGAGGGGCGGCTCATTCGGGCCGCCCTTTTGCTTATGGGTGGGTTCAGAATTGCTGCCTTCTTACCGCCAGCCATTGATGGCAGCGTAACCGGCATTACTGGAGTAAAGCCGATGAAGCGTTTCCCCCTCATTCTCGCCGCCGCCCTGATGCTCAGCGCCTGCGGCCCGGCGCCCTCAACCGAGAGCGCGCCCGCTGCAGCTTCGGCGCCCGCAGAAGAAACCGATACCGGCCCCAAGGCGCAGGGCTTCATCACCCAGAACACCGCCCCGCCGACCGGCGCAGCCGATACGAAGGGCGATGGCGTTTACCGCGACAGCTATGGCCGCCCGTTCCAGTATGCGCTCCTCGGCCAGAAGCTGCCGGAGTTTACGGCGCCAACGTCCGATGGTGGCACGTTCAGCTCCGCCAGCATCAACCGCTGGACGGTGATTGATGTGTGGGGCGCCTGGTGCGCAGATTGTGTGGCCGATGGGCCGTATGTCGACGCGCTCGCCCGCGCCATTGCGCAGGACCCGGACCTCGATTTCGTCTCGATCCATGTTCCGGCCAACGCCAACCGGGCAACACCGGAAGAACTGTACGGAAAGTACGGTTCGCTGGAGGCTTATTTCGCCTCCGCCGGCTACACGATCCCGTCTGTCGTCCTCGATACCGATGCCAGCCTTCGCAGCCTGCTGCAGATCAGCTGGACGCCCAGCTATCTGCTGGTCTCTCCGGACCGCGTCGTGCGCGGCTTCCGGACCGACCTGCGTGTGATCGAGGACCAGCCGGTGAAGACCTTCATCCAGGACATCGCCGAAGTGAGAAAAGACGTGAGAGACCTTCTCTCTTCGGAGCCTTCCGACATAGACTGAGGGCATGACCCGCCCGGTATCGCTTGCCCTTGCCCTGATCCTTGCTGCCTGCGGCACGCCCGAAGGCCGGGCCGGGCAGGATGAGACGGGCGCCCCGGCCCACACGATCGGCCCCGAAGGCGCAGGGGGCTTAAGCGCGCAGACCCCCTTCACCGTGCCCGCGATGGAGCGCGCCTTTCCGGAGCTGGAGGTAATCACCCTTTCCGATCCGGATACGCCTGCCTTCCACATCCGCGAAACGGGCGGCGCCGCGCCGCTCTATATCGTGACGCCGGACTGGACGCGGGGCTATGCCGGGGCGGTGGCGACAACCTCTCCCGATGTCAGCGGCCCCGGCCAGCTACGCGCGGGACGCAGCCGCCTCAGCGATGCTCCGGCCGAGCTGACAGCCACCTGCGCCGCGCCCGAGACCGCTGGCGAGATTACGCTCATCTGCGAAGCGGACCGCTTCCGCCTCGAATTCAGCGGGGCCGGAGATAACCCCCTGCTGGCCCGCCAGACATTCCTGCCTCCGGTGCCCTGAAATTGCTCGCCTGTGACGCGAAAGATGGTTGATGAAAATGTAATGCACACGCCTCGCCCTCTGGCGTGGATGCAAGGTTTGAATCTTCTGCGCTGACCGGCTAGTCCTAGGCGCGGTGATGAACAAAAACGGATGAGAAGGCGGGAAAAGAATGCTGCATCCTTCGACCAAGAAACTGATCGACAAGCTCAGCGAGATGACGCGCAAGCAGCGCGTCTCCTGGATCGAGGGCGAGAACGGCACCATCGTGCATGACACCGAGGGCTACCGCGTCGTGCTGACGCCCGAGCCGCACGGCGTGGTGCTGACCGATGCTGTGGGCCGCGAAATCGAGACCTGCAGCCCGGAAGAAATCGCCGACGAGAAAGACAGCGCCGGGCGCCCCTATGCCCAATTCATCGGGGAACTTTTCCGCGAGGCCCACCGCCATGCGCGCGGCGCCGAGAAGGCGATCCGCACGTTGCTCGCCGGGCTGGAAGCGGCTGATGAGCCCCCGCCGGAGGCTGCAGCGCCTGAACCCGAAGCTGAGCCCGAGCCCGAGACACTGACCGATGAGACCGTCTCGATGGACGGCGAAACGGCGATCACGGCGGCCGTTGCCACGCTGGCCGACCAGATCAACAACACTGCGCCCATGGCCGGGCCGGAGATTGCCGCGGCCCCTGAACCTGACCTGATTGCTGCAGAACCAGAGCCGCAGCCGGAACCAGAGCCCGAGCCTGAACCTGAACCGGAGCTTGTCTCTGAACCCGCACCTGCGCCCCTGCCGGCGGCCTATGCCGAAACCGAGGAGAGCGGTGAGGAGGAAGCTGAGCCAGAGGCCGAGGCCGAGGCGGAGGCCGAGCTTGAGGCGGCGCCGGAGGAGACGATGGAGGAGGCCGCTGCGCTGGTGGCGCCTGAAGCTGCACCAGAGCCTGAACCTGTTGCGTTTGCGGCAGATCCCGAGCCTGAACCTACCCCTGCGCAGAGCCCGATGCAGCAGCGGTTTTCGCTGTCGGGCATCCCCTATGGGGTGGGCTTTGCGGGCACGCAAACGATGACGCCGCCAGAAGAAAAGCCTGTAGAAACAGCGCCTTCGGAGCCGCGCGCGCTGGTCATCGACGGGACGGAAGACCTGCCCGAGGGCATGCCGCATCTGGACGATGAGCCGGAGCTGCCGCCGCTGCCGGAAAGCCGGGATGAGGGCGATGAGGAGGGTACGCCGCCGGCGATTCCGCGGCGGTTTAATCCCTGGAATTAAACGGGTTTTTCCGCAGCCTTTTTCGGCGGGCGCGGGCCGACATGGGCCTCTCCCCGCGCTTTGGCGAGGTCGATCTGTTTCTGGCGCTCGGCGAAGCGGGCGCGCTGGGATTCTGTCATCTTATCAAGGCAGTGCGGACACGACACGCCCTCGACATAAGCCGGGTCAGCCCGCGCCGCTTCCGAGACAGGATGGCCGCAGGCATGACACAGGACGTGACTGCCCGGTGACAAATCGGGACAAACCGAGACACGTTCGTCAAACACGAAACATTCCCCGCGCCAGAGGCTGCCCTCCGGGGGCACGGTCTCGAGATATTTGAGGATGCCGCCTTCCAGGTGGAACACGTCGTCGATGCCCTCGGCCTTCACAAAGCTCGTCGCCTTCTCGCAGCGGATGCCGCCGGTGCAGAACATGGCGATCTTGGGCTTGCGGCCTTCGGCTTCGAGTTTGGCGCGGAACTCGCGGAACCAGTCTGGAAACTCGCGGAAGGTTTCAGTCTGTGGGTCGATGGCGCCTTCAAAGGTGCCGATGGCGACTTCGTAATCGTTGCGGGTGTCGATCAGCACGGTGTCGGGGTCTGAGATCAGCGCGTCCCAGTCCTGCGGCTTCACATAGGTGCCGACGAGATCATTGGGGTCGGTGCCGGGCACGCCCATGGTGACGATCTCGCGCTTCAGGCGCACCTTGAGGCGCAGGAAGGGCATCTCGTCGGCTTCGGAGAACTTCGCCTCCAGCGTTTCGGCGCCCGGCAAGGTGCGCAGGGTGTCGAGGGCTTTGCCGATGGCTTCGGGGGTGCCGGCGAGGGTGCCGTTGAGGCCTTCCTCGGCCACCAGCAGCGAGCCCTTGATGCCAAGGCCGCACAGCGTCTGCGCGAGCTCCTGGCGGCGCGTGGCATAGTCCGGGAAGCGGAAGAATTTGTAGAGGGCGGCAATCTGGACGGTCATGGCCCGCCTTATGACAGAAGGCGGCGGGCGGGAAAACGGGGGAATCCCCTATGGGCGCAAAGCCCCTGCCGGTCAGTAAAACTTGGGCCCGGCGTGGGGCGGCGCCTTCGGCTCAATATTATAGCGCTCCAGTATCTTCATCACGACGTCCACCATTTCGCGCGTGCCCTCGTCGCCTTCCATAGACGTGCGGGACAAAGCGTATCTCTTCTTCACCGTTCTGGGAGCGGTGCGGAGGGCCACGTAAAGATCAATGCTCAAATCTGACATGCCGCCACCATAGCGCAGCATTTGCGCGAATGGAACATATGATGAACAAAATTCACAGAAAAAGAATCTCAACCAGCACCAGAAGCCGGACAGGGCGGCGCCCTTCCGGTTTTACCTCGATGTGGCAGGCGGAGGCGGAATGCGCCGCGTGCGATGATGGATCAGTTGGGTTGAGAGATCGCGACGCTCTCCACCTCCGATGCCGGGGCCGGGGAGGCCCCCGCCCCGCGCCGGGGTGATGAACCGGCGTGGGACGACAGAACGAAGCTCGCATGGCGCGCACCCCCGGCGGTTTGGCGCGGCGGGATGGGCGGCGGGCGCGGGGTTTGGGGCGTGGAGAGGCGGAGACTTAAGCCCCTTCTCCCTCGGGGGAGAAGGGGTTGGGGATGAGGGGGAGCCAAGCAGACCACCGCCAGCGTTGCGCCCCCTCACCCCCAGCCCCTCTCCCCAGGGGGAGAGGGGAGCAGAAGGTGACACTCTCCCCGCCCCGCCCTATCCTGCCCCCATGAAACACCTTCTCATCATCTGGCATTCACGCACCGGGGCGGCCGAGGCGATGGCGCGGGCGGCCTTTGAGGGCGCAAGCGGTGATGAGGCCTGCACGCCGCGCCTCTTGCGCGCGAACGCGGCGCAGCCCGGCGACCTGCTGGGGGCGGATGGATACCTGTTCGCGGCGCCGGAAAACCTCGCCAGCCTCACCGGCGAAATGAAGGAGTTCTTTGACCGCTGCTACTACCCCGTCCTCGGGCGGATCGAGGGGCGGCCCTATGCCCTGATGATCGCGGCGGGCTCAGACGGCACCAATGCGGCCCGCCAGGCCGCCCGCATCTGCAAAGGCTGGCGCCTGAAGGAAGCCCAGCCGCCGATGATCCTCTGCACCCATGCTCAGACGACGGAGGAAATTCTCGCGCCGAAGGTGCTGGGGGTGGATGCGCTGGAGAAGTGCCGCGAGTTGGGTGCGGGGATGGCGGCAGGCGTTGGCGCGGGGATTTGGTGAGGGTCCATAGTACGCCGACGTGAACTTAACGTTCTTTGTGCCGGTAACTAACTTAGTTAAGCGTCCTATTTATATGCTCGCTCATTGATCGGTGGATTCGTCATCTGCCTCAGAAGAAGTTGAGCGACCTTTTGCTCGTGTATTGATTTCATCTTCAATCGGCTTCCAGTCTGTCAAAAGAGGGAGGCAGGTAATGTGAAAAATGAACCAGCAAGCGTAGACTACATCCGCACCGTAACAGTGACCGACGGTTAATTTGCCGTGCGCTTGCTCGTGACGCAACGCGGGTCCGAGCCTAGACGCGAACAAAAGATCAAGTTCAAATATGATTTCTTGGCCAAAAATTTCTTCCAGCGAAGAGCGCGAATGTTCAATTAGATTCGAGAGAGACCGGTCTTCTTGGGTCATGTCAGCTTCGATCTTCGAAGTGTCTTTCCCAGAAAGCTTCAATACATGTCGGAGAGAGTTCTCGAGCAACGGCAAAAGAATGCTGCTCGCGGAAATCATGTCGCCTTGAAAAAGTCGTGCAAAACCGAGGGAAAAGACTTCTTCGAAACCGTTTGGAACAAACGGACTGGAATCGCAAATCACCTGAAAATCTTCTTGCTCGATTGTCGTTGCCGCTTGGATGGCACGACGAACTGGCAACCATGCTCCAGATACCATAACGGTTCTATGGTGAGTTAAGTTTTGTGCGACTGTCGAAAGTATCGCTGTTTCGTCGTCTCCGCCACCTATGCCTGGACGGCGAGCAACGGTTTTTCCCTCTCCATCTACTATTTCGCCTCCCATGATTGATGACAACGGAAATTCCGAGATCATTTCTCGGGCTTCTTGTTTTAACTCTTCCGGGTCTCGTGAGAAGGATAACGTAGCAATTTTTGCCAACGCCCGGCCCCAAGAAAGGCCGCTGACGCGGGCGAGATGATGATCAGCAATATCGCTGAGATCAATTTCAGTCGAATGTGATTGCATTTCGAAGTGAATGCGTTCCTGAGCCTCCCTTAGCTTCAGTCGCAGATCTTCGTGCATAAGTCTTGCTGCGGGGCCGCGAGCAAGTCGAACTTCTGAGATAGCAGTTGATAGCCACGATGCTGAAAACATCGCAGAGGTTTTACCTGCATTCGCAATCTCTACGGACTTCTCCGTCTTTGAAAAATGGCATCTATTTTCGTCATCAGGTAATTGAAATCGTCTGTATCCCCGAATTGCAACATCAAGGAGTTCTTTTGCTGCGTGTGGTCCAATGTCTTCCCATTGCGAGCCCGCCTCAGCTTTCTTCGCATAAGAGTGAACATCTCCAATGCTGTAGTCATATGCGAGATTTAGAATTCGAGCATACAGGCTAGCATCATTGTCCAGCTCAGCGCGCTCGGTTAGATCAAGCACCAACTTTACCAACACTTCAGGAAAAGCGTTTTTGCCTTTGACGGCCTTTGAAATTTGAAAAGCTCTTCGTAACAGAGAAATGGTTTGGAAGTTCAGCTCCCCCAATTCGCTAAATTCGTGTCGCCCAACACCCGAAAGAACAGAATTCACACACTCAGCATACGATGTAATTGCCAAGTCTGCCATTTGGCGGTGTCGCCGATTTTGTAGCCACGCAATATCAGAAACCCGAGCACGGATGCCTGCGTGCTCGAAAGAAGTCGCGACTTTGCCAAGTTCGATAACCTGTGCCAACGAAAGATCGTTTGGAATCATGGAGCGCCGGTTTTCTAACACCAACATTGCACCATAGGGAGAGGCAGGGTCTTCCGGGTGGAAACTCATATGCAAAATTGAATTTAGCAACTGGTAGGCTTTCAGTTCTTCAGCCGTTAGCTCTGCATCCAAATTCTTCAACTCCTGAGTTTTGGAGTGAGCGTCTACAACTTCCAAATCCGAGATAAATCTCTCGAAATTGAGTGAGCCGAACGTCTCCGCGGAGATGGTTTCTGCCTCATCTGATGGGCTGGGGTCTTTATCGGTCATGTTTACAGTCTTGAACTTGCTGCCACCGCGTGTGCGGTATTTTTTATTTATCCCGCCAGCACTCTTGGCAATTTAAACGTCACGGTTTCATCCGCCGTCTTCACGGTTTCCACCGTTACCTCGAAGCGGTCGCGGCAGGCTTCGATGACGCCTTGGACGAGGTCTTCGGGGGCGGAGGCGCCGGCGGTGAGGCCGAGGGTGGTGATGCCGTTGAACCAGGACCAGTCTATGTCGTCGGCGCTGGCGATGAGCTTGGCGTCTTGGGCGCCGGCGCGGAGGGCGACTTCGACGAGGCGGACGGAGTTTGAACTCGTCCTTGCACCGATCACCAGAACAAGCTCTGCGCCCGGCGCAAAGACTTTGACCGCCTCCTGACGATTGGTGGTGGCGTAGCAGATGTCTTCCTTGTGCGGCGTGGCGATGCCGGGGAAGCGGGACTGGAGGGCGGCGACTATGTCTGCCGTGTCGTCTACGCTCAAGGTTGTCTGCGTGATGAAGGCGAGGTTGGCGTGGTCGCGGGGCTGGAACGCGCGCGCATCCTCCACGGTCTCGATAAGGGCGACGGAGCCTTCGGGGAGCTGGCCCATTGTTCCGATGACTTCCGGGTGGCCGGCATGGCCGATGAGGACAATCTCGCGCGCGGCGTTGAAATGGCGCTCGGCCTCGACATGCACCTTGGAGACCAGCGGGCAGGTCGCGTCGACATAGATCATGTTGCGGCGGCCGGCCTCGGCGGGGACGGATTTGGGCACGCCATGGGCGGAGAAGATGACCGGGCGGTCATCGGGGCATTCTTCCAGCTCCTCCACGAAGATGGCGCCGAGGGCTTCCAGACGCTCCACCACATGCCGGTTGTGGACGATTTCATGGCGCACATAGACCGGGGCGCCCCACTTTTTCAGGGCCTCCTCGACGATCTGGATGGCGCGGTCCACGCCTGCGCAGAAGCCGCGCGGGGCGGCCAGGCGGAGGGTAAGCGGGGGTTTCGTCGTCATCTGGGGTATTTCTCCTGCGCCGAATGCGTTGCGCGGCGCCCGCAAGGCCTTTAACACGGGCAGGCTTATTAGATGGACAGGCCTTTACACAAGGCCAAGATGGACACGCCGACGCATGCGCAGAATTGCCCTTCTCCTCGCCGCTTCCCTCCTGGCCGCTACGGCGGTGACCGGCTGCCGCAGCCGCCTCGCCCAGAGCCTGGACACAACGCCGAATGCCGGCCCCTGCCCCGTGATCGGGTCAGTGTATGACGCCGCCCGGTATGTGAAATTCGTGGACGGGGCGGGCGAGCTTTACTCCGACATCGAGTTTACCGGCGAGATCACCGATGTGCGCATCTTCTGCCGCTATACCGATGACAACCCGCTGGACGCCGAAATCGAGATCGATTTTGCCTATGGCAAGGGCGCCGGCGCGCGCGGCGACAGCCATGTCTATCCGTATTTTGTCGCCGTCACCCGCCGCAATGGCAAGGTTCTGGCGCGGGAAACCTTCGCCAGCCAGGCTGAGTTTGGCGGCAAGACCCTGACGGCGAAGTCCGAGCGCGTGAACCGCATCACCATTCCGCGCGCCGATGCGTCGATCTCGGGCGTGAACTTCGAGATTGTGGTGGGCTTCGAGCTGACGACCGAGCAGCTGGAATTCAACCGCGCCGGCAAGCGATTCCGCCTCGATGCGGGCACGGGCGTGTCGGAGTAGGACATGACGAGCCTCGCGAAGAACCTGTCCGCGGCCGCTGGCGCCGCCTTTGAGGCAATGGGGCTTGAGGCGCGGTTCGGCGAGGTGCGCCGGAGCGACAAGCCGGAGCTGGCCGATTTTCAGTGCAATGGCGCGATGGCGGCGGCGAAGGCGGCCGGCAAGAACCCGCGCGAGATTGCCGGGGAGATTGCCGCGCGGCTGAAGGAACATGCCTCTGTGCTGTCGGCGGAAGTCGCCGGGCCGGGCTTTATCAATCTGCGGGTATCGGACGCGGCGCTGTCTGCGCGCGCCGAGCACGTGCGCGGGGACGCGATGGCGGGGGCGGAGAAAGCCGCAGACGCCGCCGTGACCGTGATCGACTTTGGCGGCGCGAATGTCGCCAAGCCCATGCATGTGGGGCATCTGCGTTCCGCCGTGATCGGCGATACGCTGCAACGGATCTGCCGGTTTGCGGGTGATGAGGTGACCTCTGACGTGCACCTCGGCGATTGGGGCCTTCAGATGGGGCACCTGGTTACCGAGCTTTATGACGAACAACCCGGCCTCATCTATTTCGACGCCGCCTATACTGGCCCCTACCCGGCTGAGCCGCCTGTTACCATTGACGATCTGGGCCGGCTTTATCCACAGGCCAGCAACAAGGCGAAGGCCGACGCGGCGCGCAATGAGCGCAGCCAGAAGGCTGTCGCCGAAATGCAGGCCGGGCGGCCGGGCTATCGCGCGCTGCTGCGCCATTTCATCGAGGTGTCGATCGAGGCGCTGAAGCTCGACTATGGCTTCCTCAATGTGTCGTTTGACCTCTGGAAGGGCGAGAGCGATGTGGACGGGCTGATCCCCGGCCTGGTGGAGCGCTTCAAGCAGGCGGGCCTTGCCGAGGAGAGCGACGGCGCGCTGATCGTGCATGTGGCCCGCGAGACCGACAAGAAAGAGATGCCGCCGGTGATGCTGGTCAACAGCCGCGGCGGCACGGGCTATCACACGACCGACCTTGCGACGATCCTCGACCGGATGGACACGCTGACCACCACGCCCGAGCGGATGCTCTATGTGGTGGACCAGCGCCAGGCGCTGCATTTCGAGCAGGTGTTCCGCGCCGCCGGGATGCTGGGGCTGATCGCTGAGGACAAGCTGGAGCATATCGGCTTTGGCACGGTGAACGGCGCCGATGGCAAGCCCTTCAAGACGCGCGAAGGCGGCGTACTGCGGCTGGCTGATCTTCAGGCGATGGCGATGGAAGAGGCGGAGAAGAAACTTTCCGCCGCCAACCTGCCCGCAGATATGGGCGATGCCGAGCGCTTTGATGTGGCGAAAAAAGTGGCCGTCGCGGCGCTGCGTTTCTCGGACCTGATGAACACGCGCACGACCAATTATGTGTTCGACCTGGAACGCTTCACCAGCTTTGAGGGCAAGACAGGGCCTTACCTGATGTATGCCGCCGTGCGGGTGAAATCTGTGCTGCGCAAGGCCGCCGAGAACGGCCATTCTGCGGGCAAGGTGGTGGTTACCGAAGACGCCGAACGCACGCTGGTGCTGCAGCTCGACGGCTTTGGCGCGGCGCTTCTGGGCGCGCGCGAAAAGCGGATGCCGCATATCCTGTGCGAACATCTCTACGGCCTCGCCCAGGCGTTCAGCAGCTTCTATGCGGCGTTGCCGATTGCGGCGGAGGCCGATGGCGAGAAGCGCGCGAGCCGGTTGGCGCTGGCCGATGGCGTGCGGCACCAGTTGGAGACGGGGTTGGAGCTGCTTGGGATTGCTGTGCCGGAGCGGATGTAGGGCGGATAGACCCCGGACTTGTTTCAGGCGAAATCTGCCATTGTTGGATATTTGGGTGCGCGTCGGATTCCGGCCTGCGGTCTCAATCCAACCTATGATGCGTATAGCAATCCAGTCAGAGACCAACAATCCAAACAAAATCACCTCATCTGATAGAGTGTCCCGTCATAGCAATCCCCGTCCGGATACTCTTCAAGCGCTTCTTCAAGGTCTCCTACGCAAAGCTTGCTTTTGCCATTAACTTCTAGAACGGTCATTTCTCCATAGTGGTATGTGTAACCATACTCCGAACACTCCCACACATAACCGTTCTTCAGGTTGATGATCTTGTCGTAGTCGCAACCCTCAAAAGTGATGCCGTACCCGCTTTCCATGTAGCTGATGTCGGCGCTTGCACTGCCTGCGACGAACATAAAGCTGATGCTCAAGATCATAGTTCTCATGGACCTGCCCCCAGCTGAAACAAACATAACCGTTAAGCGGAAGTGGCATCGCCAGCAACCCAAAGCAGGAGTACCGAGTCACTTCGCGACTCGTAGGGCGGATAGAGCGAAGCGAAATCCGCCATCCCGGAACACCGCGCTCGTGGTTGTCGGATTTCGGCCTTTGGCCTCTATCCGACCTACGGGGGGTGGCGCTTAATGTGCCCTGCATTCTGGAGGACATTGCTCATGGCCAACCTTCCTGTTCCGGTTCCGGCCTCAACGCCTGCCGTCAAACCTGCCCAGAGGTGGGAGCTGGCGGCGCAGTGGGCGCAGGGGTGGCGGATTTTGAAATGGTCGGTGAGCGCGGTGGTGGTGATCGCGGCGCTGATGGTGATTGGGCAGGGATACCTGTTTTACCGGCTGTTTGATGATGTCCATCCGCTGCTGGGCTATGCGTATATCCTGCTGCTGACGGCGGGGCTGGCGCTGCTGGTTGTGCGGCCGGTGATGGCGTTTCTGTCGATGCCCGTGGCGGCCAAACCGCCGGATATTCTGATTGATCCCAAAGCCCCTGATCCCAAGGCGCTGGTGGCGCGGGTGCGCTATGACATCCGCTATCTGCAGATGCTGGCGGCAAACCCCGAAGTGCAGGCCGAGCGCGCCGCCATTGAGGAGAGCATCGCCAAGGGCCGGGCTCTGATGGCGCGCGCGGGACGGGCGACGCCGCAGGAGGCGCTGGGGATTTCCTCCGAGCTGGAGACATTTGAGCGCGCGCATATCGAGGCGCTGCTCGGCCCGCTGGACCGCCGCGTGAACCAGATCATCCATGCCGAGGCCGTCGGCGTGGGCGTCGCCACAGCGCTTTCGATGAATGGCACGGTGGACGCGTTCATTGTGCTGTGGCGCAATGCCAATCTCATCGCCCGCATCTCGCGCATCTATTTCGGGCGGCCGCATCTGATGGGCAGCCTGCGCATTCTGCGCGATGTGGCGGCCATCGTGGTCGCCGCCCGCGCGCTGGAGGATGTGACCGATCTGACCGGCGATGTGGTGGGCAGCCTGCTCGGCCGGATGGGCGGGCTGATTGCCGGGCCGGTGATGGATGGCGGCATCAATGCGATGATGACGCTGAAGCTCGGCTATCTCGCCAAGCGCCGCTGCCGCAGCTTCAAGGGCTGGACGGCGGGCCAGGCGGCGGCGATTTCCGAGGGCGCGTTGCGCGAAGTGAAGGCCGAATCGGGCTCGGTCATCACGGATCTTCTCAAACGCGTCGGCGGGCTCACCACCCACGCCACCCGCGCCACCGAGCGCGTGCTCGCCGGATCGCGCAGCACCTGGGAGCTGATCCGCAGCTGGTTTGGCGGCGGGCGGCCGGTGGGCAGCTGACGCCATCGTGATCACTGCGTCAGCGGCGCGGATGGACAGCCCTGCCCGGCTCAGTTCAGATGGGGATGGGTGGGACCAAGGCTGACCGGGTGGGTGCACATGTGGCTGCGCAGAAGTCTCGTCTATGTCTCATTGTTAGTGATGCTGGCCGTGCTGTGGCTGGGCGTGGCAATCTTCGTGACGCTGAATGATCGCGGGATACCTGAGCGAAGGGTGGAGGTGGCAGAGCCCCTGCCCGCGGCCGAGGCGCCGCTCAAGCTGATGATCTGGAATATCGGCTATTCGGGGCTGGGCGAGGAATCCGATTTCCAGACCGATGGCGGCAAGATGCTGCGCCCGCCGAGCCGCGAGGCGGTGGAGAAAAACCTCGCCGGCATTCAGGCCGTGCTGCGCGAAGAGGCGCCGGATATTCTGATGATGCAGGAACTCGCCGCGCCGGGTTTCCTCACTCACACTGTCGATGTGCTCTCCGGCGTGAAGGACGCCCTGCCGGGTTATGGCATGGTGTTTTCCTCCGACATCCGCACGCGCCTGCTGCCCGGCCCGCTGGGCCTGCGCCATGGGCTGGGCACGTTTGCGAAGGTGGCGGGGGAGCGCACGAAGCTGGTGCGCCTGACCGAGGAGCCCGAGCCGATCATGGGCTTCATCCAGCGGCGCTATCATGTGCAGGTGACCGAGCTGGAAGTGTCCGGCGCGCCCTGGGTGATCATCAATGTCCACCTCTCCGCCTTTGATGAGGGCGCGGGCACGCGGATGCAGCAGGTGCGCGAGGTGCTCGACCTAGCCCAATCCCATTATCAGCAGGGCAAGGCCGTGGTGCTGGGCGGGGATTGGAACATGCGCCTGGCCGCGACCGACTTTGCCTATCAGAGCGACGAGAGCGCCCTCTTCTGGGTGCATGATTTTCCGCGCGATGCCCTGCGGCCGGGCTGGCAGATTGTCATCGACCCGGCGGTGGCGACCACGCGCACCAATGAGCAGCCCTACAAGAGCGGCGTGAACTATACGACGATCATCGACGGGTTCATTGCCTCCCCCAACGTGACGGTGGAGGCGGTGCGCGGGCTGGATCTCGGCTTTGCGATTACCGATCACCAGCCGGTGGTGGCGACCTTCCGCCTGGCCGGGCCGGAAACAGAAGAGCCCGCTGCGCCGGCTGAGTGAACCTTTCACGGTCGCGGCGTGCAGATTTGCCCGGACGCGCAAGAGACGCGCAAGAATCGGGTCGCAGGTGGCGCGGGCCTCTGGCATCCCCCGCCGCAACACATATGCCAGCTCAAGAGGACGCCCGACATGCCCACCCAGACCGAGAAACTTGCCCAATTTGCCAGCCTCCATGGCGGCGCCCAGCCTCTCGTGCTGGTGAACATCTGGGACGCGGGGTCTGCCCGCACAGTGGCCGCTGCGGGCGCCCGCGCGCTGGCGACGGGCAGCGCCTCGGTGGGCGGGGCGCTCGGCTTTGCCGATGGCGAGGCTGTGCCGCTCGATCTGGTGCTCGATCATGCCGCGCGGATCGTGGCGGCGGTAGACCTTCCCGTCTCGCTCGACTTTGAAGCCGGATATGCCGCATCGGCAGACGGCGTGGCGGCCAACATCCGCCGCGTTGTGGGCACAGGCGCTGTCGGCATCAACCTTGAGGATGGCTATCCCGCCGGCGATGGCGAGGGGGTGCGCGCTATCGGAGACGCCACCGCACGCATCGAGGCTGCGCGGGCCGCCGCCGACAGCCTCCTGCCCGGCTTCTGGATCAACGCCCGCACCGACATCTGCCTGCGCGCCAAGGCCGAGGACCACGCCGCCCATATCAATGACGTGATCGCCCGCGGCAAAGCCTATGCCGAGGCGGGCGCCAGCAGCTTCTTTGTGCCCGGCCTGCGGGATATGGCGCTGATTGCAAAGGTCTGCGCGGCGTGCCCGCTGCCGGTGAATGTGATGGCCGGGCCGGAGGCAGGCGGCTTTGGCGCGCTGGCAGAGGCGGGCGTGCGCCGTATCAGCTATGGCCCCTTTCCGTGGCGCGCGGCGATGGCAACGCTCACTTCTTTTGCAGAGCGCGCCGCCAAGGCAGGCTGACGTGCGGCAGCCCTTGCCGCGCCTCAGAATCCGGGCTAGCTGACCGTCATATATTCTCTTCCGGGAGAGAGCGGCATTCGGTAGCCGCCGCCGAAGGCGCAACCGCCCCGGAAACGCTCAGGCAAAAGGGCCGGAAGAGGATCAACACGCTGGAAAGAGGCTGAAACACGCCTCGCCGAAGGAGCAAGCCTGTCTTTGACGGGCGGAATCTCTCAGGCGCCCGGACAGCGGGGGCGACGGACCAAGGCAGCGCCCTCGCGCGCTGCGCCGTCACTCTATGAAAGGGCGCCATGTCAGAGGCCTCGACTGAAAACCTGAAGCGCACGCCGCTTTTCGACTCCCACGTCAAAATGGGCGGCAAGCTCGTGGCCTTTGCCGGCTATGAAATGCCGGTCCAGTTTGAAGGCGTGATGGCCGAACATATCTGGACACGCACGCAGGCGGGCCTGTTTGACGTCTCGCATATGGGCCCGTGCTTCCTCACGCTGGAAGCGGGCATCGGCGGCGGCGACGCGGCCCATGCCGAGATTTCCGCGCTCGTTGAAACGCTCGTGCCCTCCGACATCACCAGCCTCAAGCCCGGCCAGGCGCGCCTCACGGTTCTGCTGAACGAGGATGGCGGCATCCTCGATGATCTGATCATCACGCGACCCCTCGGCGAGGATGCGCAGGGCACGCTCTACATCGTCGTCAATGGCGCCATGAAGGAACAGGACTGGGCAATCTTCGAGAAAGCGCTGGCCGGCAAGGCCGTGCTGACCCGCGCGGACGACCGCATCCTTTTCGCGCTGCAAGGCCCCAAGGCCGTCGATGTGATGGCCGACTTTTTCCCCGGCTGCGAAGAGCTGACCTTCATGCAGCACATGCCGTTTGAAGTGAATGGCCAGCGCTGCATCGTCTCGCGCTGCGGGTATACCGGCGAGGATGGCTTTGAAGTTCTGATCCCGGCAGAAGCCGGCCTGCCGCTGATCGAAGAGATGTATACGGACGAGCGCGTGAAACCGATCGGCCTTGGCGCGCGCGACTCGCTGCGCCTGGAAGCCGGGCTTTGCCTTTATGGGCATGATCTTAATCCCGAAATCTCCCCCATCGAGGCAGACCTTGCCTGGGTCATCCAGAAGCGCCGGCGCGAGGCGGGTAACTTCCCCGGCGCCGAACGCATCCTCCGGGAACTGAAGGATGGCCCGGCGAAAAAGCGCGTCGGCATCCGCCCGCTGGAGCGCGCCCCGGCCCGCGAAGGCGCTGAAATCCAGATCAATGGCGAGACCATCGGCGTTGTCACCTCCGGCGGCTTTGGCCCGACTTATGACGCGCCCGTTGCCATGGGCTATGTGGCCGCCGCGCATGCCGCGCCGGGCACGAAGATCGACCTTATCGTCCGCGGAAAGGCCCGGCCCGCCGAAGTGGCCGCCCTCCCGTTCGTTCCACAAAACTATAAACGCTAGACCTGCAGGGGCACGCACATGACCACCTACTACACCAAAGATCATGAATGGGTTCGCGTCGAAGGCGACACCGGCACTGTGGGCATCACCTCCTACGCCGCCGGACAGCTCGGCGATGTTGTCTATGTTGAGCTTCCTGAAGCCGGCGCGAGCCTTGCCAAGGGCGACGGCTTTGCCGTTGTCGAAAGCGTGAAAGCTGCTTCGGACGTGTATGCGCCAATTTCCGGCGCCGTTCTGGAATCCAATACCGGTCTTGCCGACGCGCCTGAAAAGGTCAGCGAAGCGGCCGAGAGCGATGCCTGGTTCGTCCGCGTCAAGATTTCGGACACTGCCGAGCTTGAAGGCCTGATGGATCTGGCCGCCTACACTGAATATTGCGAAGGGCTCTGATTACATGCGCTATCTGCCGCTCACGCCTGAGGACCGCGCCAACATGCTGGCGACCATCGGCGCGAAATCCGTCGATGATTTTTACACAGACGTTCCAGACGCCGCCCGCCTGAAGGGCAAGATTGCCGGCCTGCCCGACCATCAGGGCGAACTGGCCGTCGAGCGGCACCTGACGAAGCTCGCGGCGAAGAACCGCTCGGCCTCCTCCGGGCCGTTCTTCGTCGGCGCGGGCGCCTACAAGCATCATGTGCCCGCCACGGTGGACATGATTATCCAGCGTTCGGAATTCCTGACGACCTACACGCCCTACCAGCCCGAAATCGCACAGGGCACGTTGCAGACGCTGTTTGAATTCCAGACACAGGTGGCCAGCCTCACCGCAATGGATGTGGCCAACGCCTCGATGTATGACGGCTCCACCTCCTGCGCCGAGGCCGCCGTGATGGCCGCCCGCGTCACCCGCCGCAAGAAGATCATCCTCTCGGGCGGCCTGCACCCGCATTATGCCGCTGCTACCCGCCTGCTGGCCGAGGCGCAGGGCCTGACGGTGGTTCAGCTGCCCGTCGCCATTGATGGCGAGGGAGAGCTGGCAAAGGCCGTGGACGGAGAAACTGCCTGCGTCATCGGCCAGAGCCCGAACGTCTTCGGCACGGTGACCGATCTCTCTGCCGTGGCGGACGCCGCCCATGGCAAAGGCGCGCTGCTCGTCTCGGTGTTCACCGAAGCCGTCAGCCTCGGCCTCGTCACCCCGCCCGGCGAAATGGGCGCAGACATCGCTGCGGGCGAAGGCCAGTCGATTGGCAATGGCCTCAATTTCGGCGGGCCATATGTGGGTCTCTTCTCCTGCCGCGAAAAGCTCGTGCGCCAGATGCCCGGCCGCCTCTGCGGCGAAACGGTGGACGCCGATGGCAAGCGCGGTTTCGTGCTGACGCTCTCGACCCGCGAGCAGCATATCCGCCGCGACAAGGCGACTTCCAACATCTGCACAAACTCCGGCCTCTGCGCCCTCGCCTTCACGTCCCACATGACGCTGCTGGGCGGGAAGGGTCTGAAACAGCTCGCTGAGCTCAACCATGAAGCGGCCATTGAACTCGCCGATGCGCTCGGCGCCGTGAAAGGCGTCGAAATCCTCACCCCGCGCTTCTTCAACGAGTTCGCCATCCGCACACCGATGGACGCCGAAGCCGTCCTCGCGATGCTGGACGAAGCCGGCGTGGTCGGCGGCGTGCGCGCCTCGCGCCTCTTCCCCGGCGACCATCTGGGCGACGTGATCCTCGTCGCGGCGACCGAATGCACGACGGCAGATGATATTGCTGCCTACACCGACGCTCTGAAGGAGATCATCTGATGTCCATGAACTCCACCGGCCGCCCCACGGCGCCCACCTCCGTCTCCGCCGCCGCCATCGAGACCATTTCCGGCTCGCGCGGGCTTCTTCAGCATGAAGATCTTCTCTTCGAGATCGGCACGCCTGAGACCACCGGCGTTGACCTGCCCAAACCCAAGGGCCTGAAAAGCCGTCTCGGCGGCGTGGCCCGCAAGGTGGATACCGGCCTTGCCGGCCTCTCCGAGCCTCAGGCCGTGCGCCACTATATGCGCCTCTCCCAGAAGAATTATGCCATCGATCTTGGCCTCTTCCCGCTGGGCAGCTGCACGATGAAACACAATCCGCGCCTCAACGAAAAGATGGCGCGCCTGCCCGGCTTTGGCGACATTCACCCCCTCCAGCCACAGGCGACCGTTCAGGGCGCGCTGCAGCTGATTGATGAACTCGCCACCTGGCTGAAAACGCTGACCAATATGCCGTCCGTTGCCATGAGCCCGAAAGCGGGCGCCCATGGCGAGCTTTGCGGCCTGCTGGCCATCCGCCAGGCGCTGATCGCGCGCGGCGAGGGCGATGTGCGCAAGCGGATGCTGGTGCCAGAGTCCGCCCACGGAACAAACCCTGCGACCGCCGCCCAGTGTGGCTTCACGGTGGACGAGATCAAGGCCAACAAGCGTGGCCGCGTGGATATGGCAGACCTTAAAGCGAAGCTGGAAAAGTCCGAGGATGTTGCCGGCATCATGCTGACCAACCCGAATACCTGCGGCCTCTTCGAAACAGACATCCGCGAGATCGCCGACCTGATCCACAAGGCTGGCGGCTATTTCTATTGCGACGGGGCAAACTTCAACGCCATCGTCGGCCGCGTGCGCCCCGGCGACCTTGGCGTCGATGCGATGCACATCAACCTGCACAAGACCTTCTCCACGCCTCATGGCGGCGGCGGGCCGGGCTCTGGCCCCACGGTGTTCTCTGACGCACTGGCGCCTTATGTGCCCGTGCCGTTCGTGACCAAGGATGATGATGGCATCTACCGTCTCGTCGAACAGGTGGACGGGGAAGCCAGCGAGAGCTTTGGCCGCATGGTCGCCTTCCATGGCCAGATGGGCATGTTCGTGCGCGCCCTTGCCTATATCCTGAGCCATGGCGCCGACGGCCTGAAACAGGCGGCCGAAGACGCCGTCCTCAACGCCAACTACATCCAGGCCCGCCTCAAACACGTCATGAGCCCCGCCTTTGACGGCTATTGCATGCACGAGGCGCTCTTCTCCGACGCCTTCACCGCAGACGGCATCGAAACCATCGACATCGCCAAAGCCCTCATCGATGAAGGCTATCATCCGATGACGATGTATTTCCCGCTGGTGGTGCATGGCGCGATGCTGATCGAGCCGACGGAGACCGAGTCCAAGGCCGAACTTGACCGGTTCTGCGACGCGCTGGAATCCATCGCCCGCCGCGCCGCGCAGGGCGACGACACGCTGAAAGGCGCGCCCTACCTCGCCCCGATGCGCCGCCTGGACGAGACCCGCGCCGCGCGCAAGCCGGTGCTGAAATGGACCGCTGAAGACACCAGCAAGGTGGCCGCCGAATAGGCAGCACCTTCTGGCCTCACTCAGACTTCACGAGCACGGCGGCTGTCAGGAAACAGCCGCCGTCTCACAATCCGGAACAGGGTAAGCGCCGGACGCTCGACCAGCATGTAGCCGGTCCAGCCCGCCATCAGCGCGCCGAGGAAGACCGCCACAATGTAGAGAAGGTCGTCCGCAATGCCGGGGCTGCCGAGAACGAAAGGCGCGGCCCAGTCGCCCGCCCCCGCCAGCCATCGCTGCGCGAAGATCACTCCGCCGATGGCAAAGATGTGCCCCAGATAGATGGAGTAGGACCAGTCGCCGATATGCACGCCGCCTGTGTAGAGCGCCTCCAGCGGCCGGCGCAGGCGGTACATCAGCCCCGGCGCGCGTTGCCCGCCCAGCCAGCCGAGCCCCAGCACGCCCGCAGCTGCCACCAGCCCGGCAGCCACCGCCACCAGCGTTGCCCCGCCGCGCAGCGACGCCGCGCTGGCCGGTGAAAGCCCGTGCATCTGGAAGACCGCCGCACACACGATCACCGCCGCCGCCACCGGCACCAGCCAGATCAGCCGCCCGTGATGTTCCAGCCCCGCAATGCCGTAGATCAGCAGAGCGCCGGGTATGCCAAAGGCCAGCACCCGGCCCCATTGATAGGCATAGGGCGTCAGCTCTCCCTGCAGGCAGAGATTTGCCGTGAACCAAAGCGCCGCCCCAAGCGTTATGAACCCAGACCGGGCGACAAAACCCGAACTGACCATCAGGCCGATCATGGCCCCGAAGATGAATTCCATCGTCAGGGGGTGGAGCGCCAGCGTGAGCAGGTCGACCGCGTAGGGCTGAGACAGGCCGGCGAGCGACGCGCCCACGATCACGATGCCCCATGCCAGCAGCGCAAAGGGCAAGGCCGCGCGCGGCAGCAGAAGCAGCCCGGCAAAGACGAGGTAGAAATACATCTCGTGCATCAGCGTCCAGCCAAGGCTGAGCACCGGCAGGTCTATCTGGGGCACGAGGAAAAAGGATTTGAGCAGGAACAGATGTCCGCTGCCATCCTGGATCGCGGCGCGCCAGGCCGGATCGTTCGCATCCGGAACATGAAGGAAAATATAGTAAGCCGCCGCCAGACCCGCCGCCGCCCACCAGAGCGGATAGATGCGTGTTACCCGTGAGAACAGGAACTCGCCCACCCCGGCCATACCCGGCCCGGCGCGCCGGGTAACCCAGACCATGATGAATCCGGAGATAACAAAAAACAGGTCCACCCCGGCATATCCGCTCGCAAATATGCCGCCCAGCAGGGCAGATGCGGAATTTTCAGGGCCGGCAGTGAGGAGCTGTAAACCCCAGGCGTGATAGAACACGACGAGCAGAGCCGCGATGCCGCGCAGAAGCTGGATAGACTGAAGCTTCATGTCCGGCGGGGCCAACTCTCTGTGCGTTCAAGGCTGAAATTATCGAAGGTGTAGCAATGAGGTCACGCCCTTGCCAGACTTTCGACACATCTGATGCGTTACTCTGGTATCCAACAACTCCAAACCTATGTTGATCGCCATGACCCACGAAACAGCGCCCCTCCTCAGCCAACCGGTATATCTGCCGCCCAAGCCCATCCATGTCCTGCGCAACGGTGTGAACGTTGCTGCGCGTCAGGTGCTTGCGGTTTCCGGTCTGGGCATGATCGCGCTGGCCATCCCGGTGGGGGTCGCCACGCCGTTCATTCCGGTGGGTCTGCCGATGGCGATCGTCGGCGTCGTGCTGCTCGGCCGGAACGCCGTCTGGGGCCGCCGCTGGATGGAAGGCGTGATGGCTCGCCATCCGCGCCTGGAACGCATGGCGCCCAACTGGCTGATGCGCAGCGTGTTCGGTCGCGAAAAGCGGGTTGTGTCAGAATAATCTGCATCCGGGCCAAACCTGCCCTCAAGACCTTGCAAGCCTGAGCAAACTTTGCCCTCATAGGGGCTAGGGATTAGCTGACTTGCGGGGCATTCATGAACAAGTTGCTGTTGAGCGCGGGCGCAGGCCTCTGCCTGGTGTTGAGCGCCTGTGGAGGCGCGGGCGGCGGAAAGAAGGATGAGGCGGCCTCCGGCATCTTCGATCCGTTTCCGTCCACCTACGCTGCCTACCCGTCCGGCGCGACGCTCATCACCGGCGCCACGGTGCTCGATGGCAAAGGTGGCCTCATTGAAGGCGGCAAGGTTCTCATCGAAGGCGGCAAGATCACGGCGGTCGGCGCAGACGTGACCGCCCCGGACGGCGCCGCCACGATCGACGCTGCGGGCAAATGGGTCACCCCCGGCATCATCGACAATCACAGCCATTTGGGCGCCTACCCGTCACCGGGCGTGGAAGCCCACGGCGATGGCAATGAAGTCTCCGGCCCGGTAACTGCCGAGGTCTGGGTCGAGCATTCCGTCTGGCCGCAGGACCCCGGCTTCACCCGCGCGCTGGCAGGGGGCATCACCTCGCTGCAGATCCTGCCGGGCAGCGCCAACCTCTTCGGCGGGCGCGGCGTGGTGCTGAAGAACGTTCCTGCACGGACAGTCCAGGACATGAAGTTTCCCGGCGCCCCGCACACGCTGAAAATGGCCTGCGGAGAAAACCCCAAGCGCGTCTATGGCTATGGCCGGGGCACATTCCCCGGCGGCGCGCCCTATTCCCGCATGGGCAATGTCGCAGGCTATCGCACGGCCTGGATACAGGCGCGCGAATACAAGAAGAAATGGGAAGCCTTCGCGGAAGGCGAAGGCGACGAGCCCCTGCGCGACCTGGAACTGGAAACGCTGGCAGGCGCGCTCTCGGGCGACATCCTCGTCCATATGCACTGTTACCGCGCCGACGAGATGGGCGTCATTCTCGATCTCTCCAAGGAGTTCGGCTACAAGGTGGCGGCCTTCCACCACGCCGTGGAGGCCTACAAGATTGCCGACAAGCTGGCAGAGTACGACACCTGCTCATCCATGTGGGCCGACTGGTGGGGCTTCAAGATGGAGGCCTATGACGGCATCCGCGAGAACATCCCGATGGTCCACAATGCCGGCGCCTGCGCCATCGTCCATTCCGACAGCGACATCGGCATCCAGCGCCTCAATCAGGAAGCCGCCAAAGCCTGGTCGGATGGCAAGCGGGCAGGCATCGACATTCCCATCGAAGTGGCCTGGCAATGGCTCTCGCTGAACCCCGCCAAATCCCTGGGCATTGATGACAAGACCGGTACGCTCGAGCCCGGCAAGATGGCCGATGTGGTCGTCTGGTCGGCAAACCCCTTCAGCGTCTACGCCCAGGCCGAGAAGGTCTATATCGACGGCGCGCTGATGTATGACCGCGACGATCCTGCCATCCAGCCCGTCATGGACTTTGAACTCGGCCAGCCTGGCGAAGGAGACCGTAAATGATCCGCCCCCTGATCCTTTCCCTCGCCGCGCTCGCCCTTGCCCCAATTGCATTGGCCCCGGCGGCCCTCGCCGAGCCTGTCGCCATCCTCGGCGAAAAGGTCTGGACCGGAACCGCGCAAGGCACCCTCACCAACGGGGTCGTCGTGATTGATGAAGGTGAGATCGTCTCGGTCGGCACGGGCACAGCCCCCGCCGGCATGGCGACGATCGAGGCCGAATGGGTCACCCCCGGCCTGATCTCCGCCTTCTCGCGCACCGGCATCACCGAAGTGCCCGGCGAACGCTCCGCCAACGACACCGGCGCCAGCGCGTCGCCTTTCTCCGCCGCCCTCAACGCCGCCGATGGCTTCAACCCTGACGCCACCCCGATTGCCGTCACCCGGCTTGAAGGCTTCACCCGCATCGCGGTTGCGCCGGACGCACGCGCGAAACTCTTCGCCGGGCAGGGCTTCCTGGCTGACACCAGCGGCCTGCCCGGTTCGGTCTTCGAGGAACGCGCCTTTGCCTTCCTCGTGTTGGGCGAGCGCGGCGCGTCGCTCTCGGGCGGCTCGCGGCCTGCGGCCTGGACCGCCCTGCGCGGCGCCTTTGACGACGTGCGCTTCTTTGGCGCCCGCTACATGACCCATAATGACGGCAACGTGCTGACCCGCATGGATGCCCAGGCTCTGATGCCGGCAGTTAAGGGCGAGCAGCTGATCCTGATCGAGGCCCGCCGCGCCAGCGACCTGGAAGCCGTCATGGACTTCAAAGAGGAAAACCCGATGCTGAAGGTTGCCATCGTCGGCGCCGATGAAGGCTGGCGGGTAGCCGACCGGCTCGCGGCAATGAACATCCCGGTGATCGTCGACGCGTTCTCAAACCTTCCGGCGAGCTTTTCCCAGCTGGCGGCAACCAGTGAAAACGCTGGCCGACTGGCTGAAGCCGGCGTCACCGTTGCCATCGTGAACCTGGATGATGACAGCCATCAGGCGCGCCTCGCCACGCAGATTGCCGGCACGGCGGTGGCCAATGGCCTGCCCTTTGACACGGCCATGCAGGCCCTGACGACGGCGCCCGCCGAAATCTTCGGCATGGAAGGTCTCGGCGTTCTCGCCCCCGGCGCGCGCGCCGATGTGGTGGCCTGGGACGGCGACCCGCTGGAGGTGACGTCGGCGCCAACGGCCGTGTTCATCGACGGGGTGAGCGAGCCGATGGAGTCGCGCCAGACCAAACTGCGCGACCGCTATCTCAGCCTCGACACAAGCGAGCGCCCGCTGGCCTACAAACATTAAATCCGCCGCCGAAGGCTTCTTGTTCAACTCCCGTAAATGTTGGACGCGCAAGCTTGAGGCGGGTGGACGCTGAGATTGCCTGAAAATGCGCGGCCGGGACTGGCCGCCGCGAAGTTGCCGCAATCTGTCCAGATGAGTTGCCACCGGTAGTGACGGGACGAGTAAATGCTGCTGCACGTTATCCTTGCCTCTCTGTCGATGGCGACAGGCACCGGGCCAATGGATGCCGCGCTGGAGGCAACCGAAGCGCCCGACACGCTGCGCGCCGCGTTCACCGTGGAGCTGCGCTCGCAAACCGCCCGGCACGTCTATTCCTTCGATCCGCGAGACCCCAAAGGCGCCCGCTGGAAACTGCTCATGCGGGAAGGCCATGACGAGGAACTCGACGCAGTGGCCGCCAACTGGGCGAGCGAACCTGCCCCAGATGGCCGCCTCTTCCCGGATGATCTGCGCGCCTGCCTCGGCCAGACCGTTCAGGTGAACACCGAAGGCCATGCCTGGCGCGTCGGCTTCCGCCACCATCCCAATTACAATGACAACGAGTTCGACCGCTGGGCGGCCGAGCGCCTGCAAGCCAATGCCCTGCTCGATCCGGTCGGCGAGCGCTTCCTGCAGATCGACTATACGCTGCCCAAGGCCGTGAACGTGCCCAATGGCGGCAAGCTGACCCGCTATAACCAGACCTATATCCTGAGCACCGAGCCGCGCTGGGGCTTCTCCTACGTGTCCGGCTTTGCCATCGACCTGGAAGCCCGCGCGGCCTTCAAGCGCATCACCCGCAGCTATCAGGCCGAAGTGACCGACGTGCAGTTCTTCTTCGCCAGCCCGGAAGCCGAACGCGCCTTCCTCGACCGTCAGGCCCAGATCACCGAAGTGAGCCTGCCCACTGGATTTGGCGCGCCCCTCCGCTAGGTTGGGTTCATGACGATTCACATGGTGAAACTCTGCGTCGGCGCTGACGACATCGACGACCTGGCCGACTGGCAGGCGCGCCTGATGAAGAAGCTGCCTGCGCCGGTCCACCACACCCGCATGGCCCCCAAGCGCGCCGACGAGATGCTGAAAGGCGGCTCGATCTACTGGGTCATCAAACGCGCCATCCGTGTGCGCCAGCGCATCATCGACATCCGCACCGTCAAGGATGAGGACGGCAAGGACATGTGCGAGCTGGTCTTCGACCCCGAGCTCGTGCGCACCTATGCCCAGCCCAAGCGGCCCTTCCAGGGATGGCGCTATCTGAAACCGGAGGAGGCGCCGCGCGATCTCAATTCGGGCGAAGTGGCGGTTGACCTGCCGGCCGACCTGGATGCCGCGCTCAAGAATGCGGGCGTCTGGTAGCGGGCATTTGCCGGGTCTGATCTGTCCCGATTTGTCCGGTTTTGTCCGGTTTTGTCCGAGTTTGTCTGGGCCCTGACCCGGTTTGCCCCGTTTCTGCGCCTCTTAATGTGTGGAAGTTTGGGGACGTGACACATGAAAATCTGGACCGCACTGGCGCTTGGCGCCGCGCTTGCGCCGCTTCTGGGGGCCTGCGCCACGCCGCGCGCCACCTCGCCGATCACGCAGGATACGCTGACCTATTCCAACGAGGTCGCCACCGCCCAGCAGCGCCAGTTGCTGCTGAATATCGTGAAACTGCGCTACAACGACCCCGTCAGCTTCGTGGAAATCCAGACCCTGACCACCGAGGATTTCTCCGGCCGGGGCGGCAGCCTCACCAGCGCCATCGGCCTGGATGACGGCCCCTTCACCGAAGTGCTCGCCGGGGACGCCGGCTTCCAGCGCTCGGAAACCCCCACAGCCGTCTACAACGTGCTGCGGGGCGGGGCCTATGCCCAGCAATTGCTGCAGCCGGTGGCCCCGGAATCGATCTTCCTGCTCAGCCAGTCAGGCTGGAGCGTGGAGCGGCTGATGCTGTGCTGCGTCGCGCGTATCGGAGACGTGGACAATGCCCGCGCCGCCGCGGGGCCAACGCCGGAAACCGTGCCGGATAACTCTGCGTTCCGCGGCCTCGCCCGCCTGATGCGGCGCCTGCAATTGTCCGGCGATCTGCTGGTGCAGGTGATGAATGATGACGAGGACAAGGCCGCCCGTGTCGTCATCACCTGGCATACCGGATCAGACGATGGCGAAGCGCTGGCCCGCCTGTTCAAAGAACACGATGCGGCCGCCGAGTTCACGGTGGAAGACGGCCTCTATTCGGCAGAGCTTGCCACCCGGTCCACCCGCAAGGGCGACTCGCCCCTGCGCGGGCGCAGCGTGCTCGGCATGATGGCCGCCCTCTCCCACGCGGTGGACATTCCGCCGGAACACGAGGATTTCGTCATCCCTATCAACGGGCCCGATGCGGCGCCCACGCCCTGCGCGCCGGTCGGCGTGTGGACGCATGTTCTGGGCGACTATTTCGGCGTTTCCTGGAGCGTCGAAAAACCCCTGACGGCGGCGGTGTCCGTGCCCTATCGCGGTGTGTGGTTCTCCATCGACGACACCTGCAAATCTGCCAAATCCACGCTGGATCTGATCGGCCATCTCTACGCCTTGCAGGCGGGCCTCAGCGCGGAAGGCAGCCGGGAGACCCTGCTGCTGATCGGCGGGTGAGGCCTTGATAATGGAGCGCCCGTAGTTGAGAGGAGAGGATCAGAGTTTCCGCTTCAGAAAGGCGTTGCCATGCCCCAGTTCGACATGATCCTCCTCACCCCGCAGCAGGCCGAAGGCGCCGATGTTCTTGAGCACACCGCCGGCAAGCCGGTGCGGGAAGGCGGCGGCGACGAAACCCATCGCTGCGGCGCCTGCAAGACCAAGCTGATGATCAACGTCGCCCACCGTGATGTGCATGGCGTCGTGATCCAGTGCGGAAAATGCGGTCGCCTCAATACCGAGGCCCACCACCACCATCACTAGAGATCAGCGCGGCCGGTGCTCGGTTCCGAGGCCGGCCGTGATGAACAGCGCCGTTGCGCTGCCCTCGACATCTGCCGTGTGCCAGACGCCCGGCGCGTTGATGGCGTACTCGCCCGCCTCCAGCGTGACCGTATCTGTGCGCCCATCGGGCCATTCCTGGATCAGCGTCAGGCGGCCTGCCGTGCAGAGCACAACTTCATGGCCCTGCGGGTGCATCTCCCATGAAGTCCAGGGCTCGGTGAAGGTATAGAGGCTGACCAGCCGGCCTTCCCGGCCATCCTCGGCATCGTAACGTTCGCCGTAAGCGTCATACCAGGACATATCGGTCATCTCTGGCTGCGCTATGGCGGTGGCGCCCAGCCCCAGATGGACCGGATTGCGGAACAGGTTGGCTTTGGTCATGGCGCGCTCCCTTGCCTCTTGGCGGGAGTGTCGCCATGGCTGATGAGACGGTCAAGTTCTGGTCAGTCGACAGCGCCGCAACCGGGGGCTAAAGCGCGAGACATGATGGATTTTCTGAGCGCCTATGGCCCCATGCTGATCGCGCTGGCGATTGCGGGCCTGTTTGCAGGGCTCGCCGCCGGTCTGTTCGGGATTGGCGGCGGCGTGGTGATCGTGCCGGTGCTGTTCTTCCTGCTCGATAGTCTGGGCTATACCGAAACGGCAATGCATGTGGCCGTCTCAACCTCGCTCGCCACCATCATCCTCACCTCGGTGCGCAGCGTGATGGCGCACAACAAGCGCGGCGCGGTCGACTGGCGCATCATCCGCACCTGGTCGCCCTGGATCGTGCTGGGGTCGGTGATCGGCATTCTGCTGGCGGGGTACTTCTCCAAACAGGTCATGCTCGGCATTTTCGGCACCGTGCTGATCCTGTTTGCCGCGCAGTTCTATTTCGGCCGGCCCGGCTGGAAACTCGCCCCTGAAATGCCGGTAGGCATCCTGCGCGCCGCTATCGGCGCCTTCAATGGCGCGCTCTCCTCGATCATGGGCATTGGCGGGGGCACACTGGGCGTGACGCTGATGACGCTGTGCGGCATGCCCATGCACCGCGCGGTGGCCACTGCGGCCGGCTGGGGCGTGGCCATCGGCTTTCCCGGCGCGATCGCGGCCATGATTGTTGGCTGGGGGCGGGACGGGCTGCCGCCCTTTTCGGCCGGCTTTGTCAACCTGCCCGCCTTTGCGCTGATTTCGGTGTTCACCGTGCTGATGGCGCCGGTCGGCGCGGCGTTGGCACACAAGCTGGACGCGGACCGGCTGCGCCGCCTGTTCGGCATTCTGCTGGGGCTGGTTTCGCTGCGGATGCTCTGGCAGGCGCTCGGACTTTAGCCGCGCCAGAAGCGGCCTGTCAGCACCACGAACACCGCGACAAATTCCAGACGGCCCAGCAGCATGGCGGCCGAGCAGACCCATTTGGCAAAATCCGTCACCGAGGCGAAGTTCGTGGATGGGCCAACATCCGGGCCCAGTCCAGGACCGACATTCGACACCATCGTGGCGGACGCTGAAATAGCGCCCAAAGCATCCAGACCGGTAAAGGAAAGCAAGGCCGCAACCACCATGAAGGTGGTGAGATACAGGAACATGAACACCATGACCGATTGCAGCGTCTCTTCATCCACCGGCTTGCCCGCATAGCGCACCGGTGTGCGCCGGTGCGGCTGGACCATGCGCTGGGACCAGGCGATCAGTGCCTTGGCGGTAATCTCCAACCGGAACATCTTCATGCCGCAGGAGGCCGAGCCCGCGCATCCGCCCATGAAGGTCGCCAGCAGGAAGATGATGATCGCCGGCTGGCCCCAGGTGTCATAGGCGGTCGAGGCGTAGCCTGTGCCGGTCATGACGGAGACGATGTTGAAGACCGTCTCGGTTATACCGTGGAAGATATGATCAAAGATCGGCGGCTCGACCACAGCTTCATGCCAGATGACGATGGTGGCGGAAAAAAACAGCAGCAGCGCGAAATAAAGCCGGGGCTGGGGATCGCGCAGCATCGGACTGATGCGCCCCTGCAGCACCAGCATGGTGAGCAGCGCGAAGGGCAAGCCGGCCAGCGCCATGAAGAAGATGGCCGGCGCCATGGCGGGCTGAAGGTTTTCATGGCCGAATGAGGCGTCGTAATTGGCAAAACCCCCGGCCGACACCGTCGACATGGCATGCACGATCGCGTCGAACCAATTCATGCCCGCCAGGCTGTAGGAAAAGGCGCAGGCCGACGAGATGATCAGGTAGGTCAGGCCCATATAGGCCGCGATGTCCTTGATACGTGGCAGGAACTTGCCCGTGATGTCAGAGCTTTCGAGCTGGAACAGCTGCATACCGCCGACCCGGAGCTGGGGCAGGATCGCCACGGCCGTCACCACGATGCCGATACCGCCGATCCATTGCAGGATACCCCGCCAGAGCAGCAGCCCGCGTGGCATGTTATCCAGGCCCGAAAGCGATGTGGCGCCGGTTGTGGTAAGGCCCGACACGGACTCGAAGACCGCATCTGTGACGGAAATGCCCGAGACCACGAATGGCACCGCTGCCACCGCTGGCACCAGCACCCAGACCGCTACGGTCAGCAGAAATGTCTCCCGCTGGCCAATCTTCGGGTCCCCGCCACGGGCGAGCACCCAGAGCAGGCAGCCGACGAGTCCGGAGGAGAAGGATGAAAACCAGAAAACGTGGGCTTCGTCGCTTCCATCAGCCAGATCGAGCAGCGCGCAGGGCAGCATCGCCCCGGCAAGGAGGACCGTCATGATGCCGAGAGCAAGGAGGACCGGGCGAAGCTGCATTCGGCGGGCACCTTAAGCCCCAATCCCTGAAAAGGTGTCAATATGATACGGCCTGCGCTGGCGGCGCCAGTTGACGCTTCGGCGCCCACCCGGCTACAGCGCTGACAACCGTTTCAGTTGCAACCATTTCCGGCACATCATGTTTGATCACCCCTCTTTTGACGCCCATGAGGGCGTTCATGCCTTTCACGATGCGCAAAGCGGGCTGAGAGCCATTATTGCCGTTCATTCCACGGCGCTGGGCCCGGCGGCCGGCGGCTGCCGGATGTGGAATTATGCCAGCGGCGACGCGATGCTGACCGACGCGCTGCGCCTGTCGCAGGGGATGAGCTTCAAGAACGCCATGGCGGATCTGCCGCTGGGCGGGGGCAAATCGGTGATCTGGGGCGACCCGCGCAAGGACAAGTCCGAGGCGCTTTTCCGCGCCTTTGGCCGCGCCGTCGAAAGCCTTCAGGGCCAGTATTACACGGCCGAAGACGTTGGCATCGACACATCCGACATGGCGCTCGTGCGCAAGGAAACGCGCTATGTGGCCGGCCTGGATGAAGGCGCCGCCGCCAGTGGCGATCCCTCGCCGATCACCGCCATGGGCGTTTATCTGGGTATCAAGGAAGTGGCCAAGCGACTTTACGGATCAGATGACCTCTCCGGCCGGATCGTGGCTGTGCAGGGGGTCGGCTCTGTCGGCGCGCATGTGTGCGAGCATCTGGCCAAGGATGGCGCAAAGCTCATCATTTCCGACATCGATCAGGAGGCGCTGAAGGATGTGTCCACCCAGACCGGCGCCACAGTCGTTCAGCCTGATGACATCTATGATGTGGAAGCCGACATCTTCTCGCCCTGCGCGCTGGGCGCGGTCATCAACGAGAAGACACTGGAGCGGCTTCAGGTCAAAGGCGTGGCGGGCGCAGCGAACAACCAGCTGGTCGTGCCGGAAATGGGCGAACTGTTGCGCCGCAAAGGCATTCTCTATGCGCCAGACTATGTCATCAATGGCGGCGGGATCATCAATGTGGCCGCCGAAATCTCCGGCAACTATTCGCGCGAATGGGTTGATGGGAAGCTCGCCCGCCTGATCGAGACGCTGGGCGAGGTGCTCGACGAGGCCCTCTCCACCAACCAGCCCGCGAACGCGGTGGCCGACCGGATCGCCCGGAAACGTATTGCGGACGCCAAAGGCCTCGCGCCTAAGTAGACTTCCCTAGTCCGGAACCATGCCTCTGCTGTTACGTTCATGTTATAACTCCCGGCTGGGAGTGGTTGAACAGCAGGAGAGAGCCCATGTCAGTCGTTGCAATGCTTCAGGGCACACCGGAAACGGATGTGGAGACAACCCGGTCAGCGCTCGCCATGGCGCAAAAGCTTGGCACAAGCCTGGTCGGGCTGTGTGCGCTGCCTGATCCCCAGGCCGCCGTCATGCTGGTTACCACGCCGGAATCCACGGGGCTGACCGCAGCAGCGGCCACAAACATCATCGAGTTGCAGAAGGAAATGCTGGAGAAGGCCGAGGCCGCTTTCCGCCAGGGCGTGGGCGTGACGCCCGGCGTTGAGAGCGTATTCCTGCATCAGGTGGCCAATGCCGAAGCGGCCGCGGCGAGCGCCGCGACGCTGGCGGATGCCATCATTTTTCCCCGCAATGCCGCGCGCAGCGGTGAGCCGCTCTCCATCGCGTTTGATCATGTGATGATGGATGCCCGCCTGCCATTGGTTCTGGCGGGCACGGCCGCCTACACGCCCGGCCCGGTCATCATCGGCTGGGATGGCTCCAATGGCGCAGCCCGCGCGCTGCGTTTTCATATTCCGCTGCTGAAAGCGGCCGGAGAAGTCATTATCGCGCAGAACCGCAAGGACGCAGAGCGCGATGGCGCCCGGCCGGGCATCGAGCCTGGATCCCTGGAAGACTGGCTGAAACGTAAGGGCATCAAGTCCAGCGTTTCCCCGATTGAGGGCGAAGTATCTGCCGCCCTGCTGGCGCTGGCCAAGGGCAGTGGCGCAACGCTGATCGTGGCAGGCGCCTACGGCCATTCACGCATCGGCGAACGCCTGTTCGGCGGCACCAGCAAGCGCCTTCTCAGCGCCGATGAGGCCCCGGCCCTGGCGCTTGCCCGTTAATCCACACTGTTCCTGGAGCTTCCCATGTCGCTGATGCGCATATCCCTGCAACTGGCCCTCAACCCCGGCGCCGACGCCGTTTCCGGGCAAGGCTATACGCTGATCGCCCCCCTGGCGGCCGACGGGCGCCTGGATGTGGAGGGATGGCGCGAGAACCGCAAAGACTGCCGTGTCTTCCGGCTGCACCCCGATCCGGCGCAACGGGCCGACGGATGGCTGACCCATCGCGGCAATAACTGGTTCTTCCGCTATGACGAGGAAGAAGAAGGCGACGACGAAAGCGTTCACCGCCTGGGCGATCATATTTTCCGCGAAGGCGAATACATCACTGTCGCGTATCACGGCGAAACACCGCTGACTTACAAGGTGGTCGACATCGCCAGCATTTGACTTTCCCGCACTGGGCGAGCGGCGCGGGAGGGGCGCCCGGAAACCGCTTTTGCCCCTTGAAAAATCCCCGGCCCGGCGTAAACAGCCGTGCTTCGGGCTGGCCAGAGCCACCCGGCGATGGACGGCGGAGTGTAGCTCAGCCTGGTAGAGCACTAGCTTCGGGAGCTAGGGGCCGGAGGTTCGAATCCTCTCACTCCGACCATCGACCCCGATGCGCCAGCGCCGCCCCTAGAGCAGAAGCGACCTGTGAACCATTATGCCCGTCAAGGCACCGTCACCGACAGCCAATGAAACCGAGTGAGGCACATGCGCGGCGTCCCCGCACGCATACGTGCCAGGCACGCTTGTCTCCTTCATGTCATTTCGCCGGATCTGCGTTCCGAAAGGTGTTTCTTCGAGGGCGCAACCGAGTTGCTGCGCAATGGGCGTTGCCGGCGCATTTCGCGAGGCTGTGAAGAGGCCGGCAAACGTTAAGCGTTGCCCGCCTTCGATCACAACCTCTGCCCGGCCTTCGATCCGGATGATGGGCGCCGCCTCGATCCGCACACGGCGGGCTTCCAGCCTGGCGCGCGCCGCGCCGTCCGGCTCAAATACGCCGTTCAGGAACAAGGTGACATCGCCCCATTCCGTCAGGAATTCCGCCTGGTGGAGTGACATGGGACTGGTCGCAATGACGCCGATCTTGCCCTGCGCAAGCTCATAACCGTGGCAATAGGGGCAGTGGAACACATGCTGCCCCCAGCGCTCTGCCAGGCCTTCAATTTCCGGCAATGTATCGCTGACCCCTGTTGCGAAAATCAGGCGCGCGGCTTGATACCGGCCGCCGCTCCAGCTGCGGACATGGAAGCCGCCATCATCCTCAAGTTTAGCCGCCTCAAGCGCTACATCTTCCAGCCAGTCCAGCGTGGGATAGGCTTCAAGCTGTTTGCGGGCCTCTGTGGCAATCGCGGCGGGGTCGGCGCCGTCCTGTCCGAGAAAGCCGTGGGAGCTGCCTGCAAACCGGTTTCGCCGCTGGCCGGCATCAATCACCAGCACTTTCCGGCGCGCACGCAGCAGCTGGAGAGCAGCGGCCATACCGGCGTAGCTGCCCCCTATGACGATCACGTCATGACGCATGGGTCTATCCTTTTTGGAGTTTGTAATCCTTGAACCGCCGCGTGAATTCCGCCGCGAGATCAGCAAGCGTCACCGACGCGAACCGCTCGAGCAGCAGCGCTTCGGCTTCGGCAAAGGCGGAATCGAGCACGGAGTTGACCGATTGTTCGACAAGGCATTCGGGCGTTTCATGCCGGTTGCCGATGGCAAAGACCGTTGGCTCGCCAAGTGCCTCATGCAACTGGCGCAGCGTGAGCCTGGCGAGGTCTGCTTTAATCCGCCAGCCGCCGGAATGTCCGCGCTCGGAGGAGACGAACCCCGCCTCGCGCAGCAGGCCCATGGTGCGGCGGACGACGACCGGGTTGGTCCGCATGCACACGGCAAGTTCGTCGGAGGTCATCGGGCGGTCCTGCTCTGCCATATGCAGAATAGCATGCAGAACGGAGGAAAGGCGGCTGTCTCTTTTCATGTAACTTCATTTATTACTTATTCGGCGATCTTCAAGCCCGCACATGAAAAAAGGCGGCAGGTATCTCTACCTGCCGCCCTGATTTCAGAGAAACGGAGCCCGTTTATGGGCAATCAGCCTTTGAGGGCTGCCCTCACCGCTTCCAGCGCCTCATTGGCCTTGTCGCCATCCGGGCCGCCGGCCTGCGCCATGTCTGGCCGCCCGCCACCGCCCTGGCCACCGATGGCCGCCGCGGCAGCCTTCACCAGCTCAACGGCAGAGAATTTCTCCGTCAGATCTTTGGTGACGCCGATGGCAACGCCGGCCTTGCCGCCATCCACGCCGACGAACACGACGACGCCGGAGCCGATCTTTGACTTGGCCTCATCCACCAGCGCGCGCAGCTCCTTGCCGCCAACGCCTTCGGCAACGCGGGCAATCAGATTGACGCCATTGATGACTTCCGGGCCAGCGGGCGCGCCGCCGCCCCCGCCCATGGCCAGCTTGCGCTTGGCTTCGCTGAGCTCGCGCTCCAGAGTGCGGCGCTCCTCGGTCAGGGAAGCAACGCGGCGGGGAAGATCCTTGAGCGGAACTTTCAGGCTTTCGGCAACGTCCGCAGCGATCTGCGCGCGGCCTTTGAGATAGGCCAGAGCTTCTGCGCCCGTGGCCCCCTCGATGCGGCGGATGCCGGCAGACACACCGCCCTCCGACAGGATCGTGAAGACGGCAATATCGCCCGAGCGGGAAACGTGGATGCCCCCGCACAGCTCAACCGAATAAGGACGCCCACCTTCACCGGCGTCGCCCATCGACAGCACACGGACTTCATCGCCATATTTCTCACCGAACAGGGCAAGTGCGCCTGCTTCGATCGCCTTATCCGGCGTGGTGACCTTGATGCCGGTTTCGATATTGGCACGGATCTGGGCGTTGACCTCATCCTCGATGGCTTCCAGCTGGGCCGCCGTGACCGGGGCGCCGTGCGAGAAGTCAAAGCGGAAGCGGTCCGCCTCAACGAGGGAGCCCTTCTGCGTGACATGAGGCCCAAGCACCTTGCGCAACGCAGCATGCATCAGGTGGGTCGCCGAATGGTTTGCCATCACGGCCTTGCGGCGGGCGGCGTTGACGCTCATCTGCGCCTTCATGCCGGTCTTCACAGAGCCGGAAACAAGCTCGCCGATATGCACATGCAGATCGCCTGCACGCTTTTGCACGTCGCGCACGACGAACCGGGCGCCGTCTTCAAAGACGATCTCGCCATGGTCGCCCGCCTGGCCGCCGGATTCGGCGTAGAAGGGCGTGGCATCAAAAACGAGCTCAGCCGGACCCGCCGTGACCGTTTCAATCAACGCGCCACCCGCAGCGATGGCAATCAACCGGCCTTCGCCTGCCGTGCTGGAATAGCCGGTGAACTTCGTCGGGCCTTTTTCATCGCGGACGGAGAACCAGATTTCTTCAGTCGCCTGATCACCCGACGAGAAGCCGCCAGCGCGGCTCGTCTCGCGCTGCGCATCAAGGGCGGTTTCAAAGCCGTCCACATCCACTTCAATCCCGCGCCCACGCAGGATGTCCTGCGTCAGGTCCAGCGGGAAACCGAACGTATCCGACAGGCGGAACGCGACGTCACCGGGCAGCGCCTCGCCGGGAGACAGCTCCGAAGCGGCCTTGTCCAGCAGGCTGAGGCCGTTGCCCAGCGTGCGCTGGAAACGGGCCTCTTCCTGTTCGATGGCGGCCTCGATGGCCACCTGGGCGCGGCCAAGTTCGGGATAGGCCTTGCCCATCTCGGCGACCAGCGCCGGCACCAGCCGGTGCATCTGCGGCTCGCGCGCGCCCAGCATGTGGCCATGGCGCATGGCCCGGCGCATGATCCGGCGCAGCACATACCCCCGGCCCTCATTCGACGGAAGGATACCGTCTGCCACAAGAAAAGCCGATGTGCGCAGATGATCTGCAATCACGCGGAAGGAGGCGGTTTTGTCTCCGGAGGCCTTTTGTCCATAGACTTCTTCTTCGGCCGCGATCAGCGCCCGGAAGAGATCAATGTCGTAATTATTATGAACGCCCTGCAGAACGGCCGCGACGCGCTCCAGACCCATGCCGGTATCAATCGACGGCTTGGGCAGATTCGTCCGCTTGCCGCCTTCATGCTGTTCGAACTGCATGAAGACGAGGTTCCAGATTTCGATGAACCGGTCACCATCTTCATCCGGGCTGCCCGGAGGGCCGCCGGCAACCTTGTCGCCATGATCGAAGAATATCTCCGAGCACGGGCCACAGGGGCCGGTATCGCCCATCGACCAGAAATTGTCGCTGGTGGCGATGCGGATGATCCGGGAATCGTCAAGGCCGGCGACCTTCTTCCAGATGGCGGGGGCCTCTTCATCCTCGGCATAGACGGTGACCAGGAGGCGTTTGGCGTCAAGGCCATATTCCTTCGTCACCAGCTCCCAGGCGAGGGCGACCGCATCATCCTTGAAATAATCGCCGAAGGAGAAGTTCCCCAGCATTTCAAAGAAGGTGTGATGGCGGGCGGTGTAGCCGACATTGTCGAGATCATTGTGCTTGCCGCCAGCCCGGACGCATTTCTGCGAGGTGGTGGCACGCGGCGCGAAGGGTTTCTCCGCGCCGGTGAAGATGTTCTTGAAGGGGACCATGCCCGCATTCACGAACAGGAGCGTGGGATCGTTCTGCGGCACAAGCGGCGCGGAAGGGCGCCGGGCATGCCCGTTTTTCTCGAAAAAGCCGAGGAAAGTTTCCCGAATATCATTAACGCCGTTCATGTGTCGTTTCTGGCCCTTGCCGGTTCAACAGATGGATATGCCGGAATCAGACAAGAAACCGGCACAAGATTACACCGGCGATATAAAGCCCCCTTTGCGGCCCGCCAAGCTCAGGCGTACCGCAAAGGGGGGAATCTTCCGGTCAGGAGATCAGATAGGGACCGGAAGCTTCGAATGTCAGCCCTCGGCGGCCTCGGCGTCATCATCGCCTTCACCAGCCACCATACCGGCAGACAGGAGCTCTTCTGCGAGAAGACCCGCATTCCGGCGAACCGCATCTTCAATCTCGTTTGCGACCGCCGGGTTATCCTTGAGGAATTGCCGTGCCTTTTCGCGGCCCTGGCCAATACGCTCCCCGTTATAGGAGAACCAGGAGCCCGATTTTTCCACGACATTCGCCTTGACGCCGAGATCCACAAGCTCGCCCGTCTTGGAGATGCCCTCACCATAAATAATATCGAATTCGACCTGCCGGAAAGGCGGAGCCACCTTGTTCTTCACAACCTTGACGCGCGTCTGGTTGCCGATGACCTCCTCGCGGTCCTTGATCTGGCCGATGCGGCGGATGTCGAGGCGTACAGAAGAGTAGAATTTCAAGGCGTTACCGCCTGTCGTCGTCTCCGGGTTGCCAAACATCACACCGATCTTCATCCGGATCTGGTTGATGAAGATGACCATGCATTTCGACTTGGAGATCGAGCCGGTCAGCTTGCGCAGCGCCTGGCTCATCAGGCGGGCCTGCAGGCCGGGAAGCTGGTCGCCCATCTCGCCTTCAATCTCCGCACGCGGGGTGAGGGCCGCAACCGAGTCGATGACCACAAGGTCCACAGCGCCCGAACGCACGAGCGTATCGGCAATCTCAAGCGCCTGTTCGCCAGTATCTGGCTGAGAGATCAGCAGATCGTCCAGATCGACGCCGAGTTTCGAGGCATAGACCGGGTCAAGCGCATGTTCTGCGTCGATAAAGGCGCAGACGCCGCCATTCTTCTGGGCTTCGGCTACACAATGCAGCGACAGCGTGGTCTTGCCGGAGCTTTCCGGGCCAAAAATCTCGATGATCCGGCCTTTGGGCAAACCGCCAATGCCGAGCGCAATGTCGAGCCCCAGCGAGCCGGTCGAAACCGCCTCGATATCCAGGGTTTTCTTGTCGCCGAGGCGCATGACGGAGCCCTTGCCAAAGGACCGCTCAATGTTGCCGAGCGCCGTTTCGAGGGCCTTTTGCTTATCCACACCGGATTCCTTGTCCACGAGAATGAGAGCAGGTTTGGTCACGAGTCGTCTCCTTTGGTCTACCATGAGGGCCGGTTTGGCAAGGCCCCCGAATGCCATCTCAAACGTGGATGTACCATGTTTGTTCTGGAGAACAAAGCAGAAACTTATGAACAGTGAGACTTTCCTTAGCACGCTTTTTCAGGCAGGGTGACTTCATGCTCACACGACCCGGCTCCGACGGCGGCGAAGCCCGTCTCATTTATGGTGATAATGATTTCGAGCAGGTCTCTGCCGGAAGCTATGTGACCTGCGCGGTCACGGGCCGGAAAATCCCGCTGGGCGCCGTGCGCTACTGGAGTGTGGACCTTCAGGAAGCCTATTGGGACGCCGAAGCGGCCTCGCAGAGGCTGGCGCCCAAGCCTTGAGCAACCCGGCGGCGCGTAACGCCATTGCGCAGCATGTCGAAGACTGGATTTCCACCGCAATTACGGTCGCCCCCGCAGGCCATATTCCTCTGCTTTTCCTGTCGGGCGCGCAGGGGTCGGGGAAATCGACCGCGCTGAGACAAGCCGCCGCATCCCTCACCGCGCCTGTGGCCATCGCCAGCCTCGACGATTTCTACCTGACCCGGACTGCGCGCGCGCACCTTGCCAACACCATAAGCCCCCTGCTGGCCACGCGCGGGCCGCCCGGCACACATGATCTTCCCCTGCTGCGCGCCACGCTCGCCAGTCTGCGCGCGGCGAGCGACCGGTCGGCAACGTCCATCCCAGTCTTTGACAAGCTCGCCGATGATCGCGCCGCCTCCAGCGCGTGGCGCGTTTTCCAAGGCCGCCCGGCGGCCATCGTGATCGAAGGCTGGCTGATGGGCGCGCTGCCGGATGCGACTGCGCCATCGTCCGCGCCGCTCAATGAGGTGGAGGCGCAAGACCCTGCCGGCACATGGCGCCGCTTTCAGGAAGAGGCGCTGGCGGGCGGCTATGCCAGGCTATGGGATGAAGCTGATGGTTTCTTCCACATCCTTGCGCCCGGCTTCGATACGGTGCTCGGCTGGCGGCTGGAGCAGGAGGCGAGTCTCTGGCAGGCGCGTGGCACGCCCATGCCGGAAGACCGGCGCGCCTGGGCCGCCCGCTTCATCCAGTACTATGAACGTATCACCCGCCGCATGCTCGAGGGCGGACGCCGTCCGGGGACGGATCTTCTTATTGACGGGAACCGGTGCGGTCTGCCGCCGCCTCCCTGAATAGAAAATTATTGCGGCCTGGCACCGATGATCTCGGCCTGGGTTTGCGACATGGTCGTGGTGCCAGTGTAGATGCCGTTGGAATTGTAGGTGCGCACTTCCACCGTGTTCAGCGAAGATTGAAGCCCCGCCCGCCGCGCGGCGTCCACCCCGGCATTGTGGTCGGCCACATAGGCCGCCAGCGCCGCCGCATCCGCTGCTGCCTTGTTTATACGGTTGGTCTGATTCTGGCAGCGGGCGGTCGAGGTATCGACGATGCACAGACGGCGCAGCGCATAGTCGCTGGTGAGGCCATAATTGTCCGAGAACCAGATCAGCTTCTCGTCCTCGAAAGTGGCGGCGATATATTCCATCGAGGAGATGTCCTCCGGCGTGATAGCGCCGCTGAGATGGCGGCGGTAAAGATTGTCCCAGCTCCCCTGCAGGTCGCGGCGGCGGCGTTCGGCGTCTTGCGCCGCCATCTGCATACGGATGGCTTCGCCCTGCGCGATCGAGGCGTTCATCGAGTCGGTCAGGCCCATGGCTTCGGCATACTTGTTCAGCCAGTTGGCGTCGAGGTCGAGCAGTTTCTGCCCGCTCCGCCGCGTATTCACCAGCGTCTCATACCGCGCCCGTTCGACAGTGAAGCGGTATTGTTCCATCTCCACACTCGAGGCGGGCTCATGGGTGGCCAGCACGATGTCCGGCGGCGTTTTTGTATCGCCGAACGCATATTGGCTCAGCGCCTGCGCGTTGCTCTTGCCGTTGTAGGAGAGCGTGAAGCCGCAGTCATACTGATAGTGGCGGCCCTGGTTCGAGTTTGCACACTGGGTCAGCGCCATCGCCGCCTTGGGGTCGCCTCCGTGCAACTGCCAGTATTGCACCGCCCAGGGCATCGCCAAGGCGAGCGCGGTCGTTCTCTGTAGTGGCGTCGCCCCTGGGGTGCGCTCGCCGAAGCTCTGCGTGGCGCGTACCTTGTAGGGAAAATCCGCCGGCCAGTCCCGGTTATAGCCGAAGCCGGTTTCCAGAAGAATGTTGATCATCGCCTTCATCGCGGCCTTGTCGCCGGTGCGCGCGAGGGCGTCGAGCTTGCGGAAGTAGTCGAACGATCCGCCCTGGAGATAGGCCAGCTCCAGCCCGGCAATCTCGGCCTTTTCAGCCACCGTAAGCGCGCGCGGCGTGATCTTAGGCGCAAACTCGGCGACCACCTCCTCAAGCGATCTCCAGCGCAGCATCTCGTCGCCCGTCGGCGGCGCGACTTCCGCCAGCACCGGCGCTTCGCGCCAGGCCGAGACGGCGCGCTTGAACTTCACCTGCTCGCCAGCCCAGGCATAGCCATGGCAGCGCGCGGGATAGGACTTCTTTTCCGGATTGAACAAGGTCCAGGCCACGCATTGCCGGTTGCCCTCGCAGCTCGCCTTGCAGGCCTGCACATCCTCTGCCTTGAGGCTTCGGTCGATCACCACCGCGCCGGAGAAAGCCTTGCCCTTCACCTGCTTGCCGGGATCGGGAATGGGGGTCTGCTGCGTCTTCAACCCGGAATCGGTATAGATCAGCGGCTTGCGTTCGCCCACGGCGTCTTTGATCCAGCAATAGGACTGTTCATGATTCGGGGGTGAATAGAGGCTCCAGGCCTTGCAGGCGCCGTTCAGGTTGCAGGCCGCTTCGCAGGTCTTCCAGTCATCGCGGTCAACGCCGACGCTGGTGATGTCATTCTCCGAAAAGCCGTGGCCCTGGTCAGGTGCCCCGCCCGCTTTGACGAGAGGGGCTGTGCGCAGGCCACTGTCGATGGTGGCCCAGGGCTCAAACTTGCCTTCAGAATGCTTTAGATAGCAGACCGAATCCCGCTTGCCCTCATTCGACATGATCGACCAGACCCTGCAGGCACCGTTGCCATTACAGAGCTCCTGACAGGCTTTCCAGTCCCCGCGCGAGACCCGTTCGCTGCCATAGTCAAACCCGTGCACCACCTGGCCGGGATAGGGCGGCCCTTCGGCCAATGCCGGCGCCGCCAAGGACAGCAGCGCCAGAAGTGAAACCAGAACCACGCGAAGCAGCAACATGTCAGATCCCCCCAAGGCCGACCATCTGCCAGCGGCGCGCCATGAGGGATCAGCCCGGCAGTTTCGTCAACACCCCTGACCGGGGGGATATGAAGACCCGATCAGGAGTAAGGTCAGGGCGTCAGGATTGTTGCCCCGGTTGTCTTGCCGCTTTCGAGCGCCTTGTGGGCCTCGGCAACATCCTTCAGGGCAAAGCGCTGGCCGATGTCAGCCTTGAACACACCGGCTTTGAGCGCCTCGAACACGAGGCCTGCGCCCCGCGCCAGAGCGCCCGGTGGCTGCAGGAAGGTGAACACGCCGGGGCGGGTCATGATCAGGCTGCCGCCCTGCGCCAGACGTGCAGGCGGGATCGGATCGACCGGGCCGGAGGCATTGCCATAGGTGATGAACCAGCCGCGCGGCTTGAGGCTGCCAAGGGAGCCCTCAGCGGAAATCTTGCCGACGCTGTCGAACGCAATATCAACGCCCTTGCCGCCATTCAGGGCGCGCACCTTTTCCGCCACGCCGTCATAACCCACCACCACTTCTGCGGCGCCGAGCGCCTTGGCCTTGGCGGCTTTTTCCTCGCTCGAGGTGACGCCGATAACGCGCGCGCCCAGATGCGCCGCCCAGGGCGTCAGGATCGTGCCGACCCCGCCGACCGGCGCCCAGATGAGCACCGTGTCGCCCGCTTTCACCGGGCGGATTTCGAACAGCAGCATCCAGGCTGTCAGGCCTTTCAGCATCAGTGCGGCGCCTTCTTCGTCGCTGACGAAATCGGGCAGGCTCACCATCGAGGCGGCCGCGCCGGTGTAATGGGTGGCGTAGGTTCCGCCGGCCAGATAGGCTACGCGGTCGCCTGCTTTGAGATGCGTGACGCCCTCGCCGACCGCCTCAACAACGCCTGCGGCTTCGGAGCCGAGCGTCGCGGGCAGCTTCATCGGGTAAAGGCCCGAGCGGTGATAGGTGTCGATGAAATTGAGGCCCACCGCCGTCTGGCGCACCAGCGCTTCGCCCGCGCCGGGCGCACGCGGCGCTATCGCTTCGGCCGCCAGAACCTCTGGCCCGCCTGTTTTCTGTATACGGATGGCGTAGGCGTTTTGTTCGGTCATGGGGGTATCTCCTGTTTGCGCCGCAATGAAGCCGGTCTACCCGCTCGCGTCAATTTCTCGAAGGCTGCGCTGGACCAGGCTTTTTGTTCATGTTATGTTCAAGCCCTGCCGATTGAGGGAGGAAATCATGATTGGCTATGTAACCGTGGGTGTTCGGGATCTGGACCGTGCCGGCAAATTCTATGACGCGATCGCCGAAGAACTTGGCACGCCGCGCATGTTCACGACGGACACGTTTATCGCCTGGGGCACGCCCGATGGCGCGGCGGGCATTGGCGTGTGCTATCCCTATGACGGCAATCCGATGAGCGTCGGCAATGGCGGCATGGTCGCCCTTCAGGCGAAGGACAAGGCGCAGGTCGACCGGATCTACAATCTCGCCATCAGCCTCGGCGCCACGGATGAAGGCCCGCCCGGCCCCCGCGGCGACACATTCTATGCCGGCTATTTCCGCGACCCGGACGGCAACAAGCTCAATGCTTTCGTGATGGGGTGAAGCAGCTTCCACCGCTCCCGCCGGTTCTCAATTGTGAGATGCCGGTGGGGGCGGCAGGATCATGCCTTCATAGAGGTAAAGGTCGGGCCGCTCCGCATTACCGGGGCGGATTCGCGCAAGCCCGTATCGCGACAACGCAATGCGCCGGGGCGGCGCGAAGACCGTTCCGGGAATGGGATATATCGCTTCGGCAAACGGTTCTCCCTCGACCGATATGAGGCGGGCAACGGCAAACGTCACGCCGCCCGTCTCAACCGGCAGAGGGATCACCACCATGTCGTCCGTCATCAGGTGCCCGTAAACTTCGCCGGGCGTTTCTCGAGGAAGGAGGCAACCCCTTCCTTGTGATCGGCCGATTTGAAGCAGGCGGACAGCGCGGTGACATGGGCCTGCATGTGATCGGCAACGTCACGCTCAAGGCCCTTCCACACCAGCTCCTTCATCCGGCGGATGGAGAACGGCGAGGAGGTGAGATAGCGGCGCGCTTCGGCGCGGGCGGCGTCCAGCAGCGCTTCTGGCTCAGCCACGGCATTGGCATAGCCGATGGCGAGCGCTTCATCCGCCTCCAGGAAACCGCCGGAATACAAGAGCCGCAGCGCCCGGCTCGGCCCGATGATGCGCGGCAGCAGCCAGCTGCCCGCCCCGGTATCGGGCACCAGGCCGCGATGGGCAAAGTTCCAGGCAAAGCGCGTGCGCGGCGTGATGATGCGCACATCGCACTGGCTTGTGAATTCAGCGCCCATGCCGACGGCATAGCCATCAATCGCGCCGATCACCGGCTTCGGACAGGACACCAGCGGCCACCAGATGTCGTCCTGATGGGCTTCCCCGCGCACGCTGCGGGTTTCGCCGGGAATGGTGGAGAGATCGGAAAGGTCCGTGCCAGCGCAGAAGCTGCCGCCCGACCCGGTCACGATCAGCACACGGACGCTGTCATCCTTGCCCACTTCACGCACGGCGTCGATGAAGGTGTGCAGCATCAGATAGGTCATCGCCCCGCGCTTCTCCGGCCGGTCGATGGTGAGGATGGCGATGCCGTCTTCCTCTTTGGTCAGTTTGATATGGTGTGCTGTCATTCAATGTCCTCCCGGTTTTGCGGCGTTCCGGCTGGCCCGGATATTGAGCAGCTCTACCCCCAGCGAGAAGGCGATGGCGAAGTAGAGATAGCCGCGTGGAATGTGGAAGCCGAGCCCGTCGGCCACGAGCGCGACACCGACCAGCAGGATGAAGGCCAGCGCCAGCATCTTGGTGGTGGGATGCCGCCCGATGAATTCGGCGAGCGGATCAGCCGCGACCGCCATGACGAGGGTCGACAGGATGACGGCCGTCACCATGATCACCAGCACATCGGTCATGCCGATCGCGGTAATCACCGAGTCGAGCGAGAAGACGATGTTGATCACGAAAAGCTGGATGACCACGGCCTTGAAGGTGGATTTGGCGGCGGCCTCTTCATGCCCGGCGCCTTCCACGGAGGCGTGGATTTCCTGCGTGCCTTTCCAGAGGAGAAAGAGCCCGCCTGCCAGTAGGATTATATCCTTCATGGTGACCTCGCCGATATGTTCGGCGACCAGCGGATCGCCGCCCGCCAGCAGGATCGCAAGATCAGGCGGCACATGGAACAGGGCGTGGCTTTCGGCCTGGATGATCCAGAAGATCAGCCCCAGCATCAGGACGCGCAGAACCATCGCGCCCCAGATGCCGATGCGCCGGGCGCGCGCCTGCTCGGCGCCCTGCAGTTTGCCGGTGGCAATCGACACAAAGAGAAGGTTGTCGATACCGAGAACGATTTCCAGGAATGTCAGGGTTACCAGCGAGCCCCAGAAAACGGGCGTCATCATCAGTTCGATCATGTTCAGGGAACCTTGCCGATTGAATTCATGCGGGCAGATGACGCGCTGAATCCCTCTCTGGCAAGGGGTGACGCGAGGGTGATGCTTGCCAGACCCGCGCCCCTGACGCAGCTTTGCCGGCAAAGAACCAGGAGGGTAAGCGATGCCGGAATTCCGGATGATTGATGCGGGCGAAGCGAAGATCCGGGTGGCGTTGGAAGGCTCAGGCCCGCTGGCCCTGATGGTGCATGGCTTTCCCGAGAGCTGGTATTCCTGGCGCCACCAGATTGGCCCTATAGCGGCGGCGGGCTTCACCGCGGCGGCGATGGATGTGCGCGGCTATGGCGGCTCTTCCAAGTTCGATGGCGTGCCCGATTTCCGCATGGAAGCGCTGATCGGCGATATTTTGGGCGTCGGCGCAGCGCTTTCCCCGGACTCGCCCTTTGTGCTGATCGGGCATGATTGGGGCGCGCCGCAGGTGTGGAACACCTCGCTGATCCATCCCGATCGGATCGCCGCGGTGGCGGCGATGTCGGTGCCCTATTTCGGGGTGCCGCAGGTGTCGTTTGATCTGGTGATCAAGCAGGTGTGGGACGACAAGAACAAGTTCTTCTACCAGTCCTATTTCCGGGAGCCGGGCCGCGCAGAGGCCGCTTTCGAGGCCGAGCCGCGCCGGTTCCTGAAGGGCTTCTACCATTCGATTTCCGGCGAAGCGAAGACGGGCGATTTCCCTGTTGGCCAGCCATCGGACTTCCCGCTGCTCGAGGGCCTGAACCCGCCCGAGACGATCGGCGCCTGGATGAGCGAAGAGGACCTTGATTACTATACCAGCGAATTCACGGCGTCGGGCTTCTTCGGTCCGCTCTCGCGCTATCGCAACCATACGCGCGACTGGGAATTCCTGCTGCCCTACAAGGACCGGAAGATCGAGCAGCCGGCCTGTTTCATTGCCGGCGACAAGGACCCGGCCTATTCCGGCTTTGGCATGATCGAGGACCCGATTGGCCGCATGCGGAGCGTTGTGCCCAATCTGGAAACGGCGCTTGTGCTGCCCGGCTGTGGCCACTGGACCCAGCAGGAACGCCCGGCGGAAGTGAACGCGGCGCTGATCCCCTGGCTGACATCGCTGAAAGGCCGCGCTCTCTAGAGACGGGCTTGCACAAGTTCAAAAGATATACCAAAGTCTGCAAAGGATATATCAAAGCCCCTGGCCTGCTTGCGTAAGCCGGGGGGCTCAACTTGCTGCAGAAAGGCTCCTCCCATGGCATCTGGTCCCAAGCACCGCGAAATTTCCGGCATCATCAGCTACCAGATCGACGGCCATCCGGATTTTCCTGACCGCACCTGGGGCATCGAGCGCTTTCACATGACCCATCATGGCGACGGGCACCGCGTGATGCGCGCCTATTGCGAGTTGCATGATGTGGCGCTCACACGCGATGTTGTTGCCACCGTGGACGCTGACTTCCATCCCCACGACACCTTCGTGCGCCTGACCAAGGACAACAAATTCTATGGCAGCACCTGGTATCGCTGGACCGACACCGAGGCCGAATATCAGGGCTTCAATGTCGAGCGCGGCCGCATCAGCGAAACGGTCGAGATCGACCGCAATATCCGCGGGTTTGGCACGCACAATCTGACGGGCGATGCCTGGCTGGCCGCCCGCGTTGACCTTACCAAAGGCGAAGGCATCCAGACCTTCAAGAACAACCTCCTGAGCTCGATCGACCATCGCGGGGCGACCGGGCCGGACTTTCAACGCACCACGACCAGCAGCCTGCAATATTCGGGCGTCGAGACCGTGACCGTTCCGGCGGGCACGTTCGAATGCTATAAATTCGCCTTCGTGATGACGAGCAATGACCACCCGCCCTATGAATTCTGGGTGACGACGGACGGCGATTTCCTGTTCGTCAAAGGCACCGTGGCCGAGCCCTATAACTGGACGTTCGAGCTGGAAGAGCTGAACATCATCCGCTGAGGGCTAGTTTTCCAGCAGCTTTGCCCGGCGCAGCCCTTGGGCTGTCCGGCGAAAGCTCTGATCCCCGGTGATCCGGGGGCGGAAAATTGCTTTAAGACGTATCGGGGTGGGCCCTTCCCTTTTGTGAGGGGGCCTGCCCCGATTGCGTTTCGGGCAGGGCGAGGGAGAGCGCCGGAGCGGGCGCGCCGGATGTTTCTTCTTCCGCGCAGGTGGCAGCGAGCAAGTCGCGCGTCAGGCCGGCGGAATAGTCTTGGCCGAAAATTTCGTAAGAGACAGGCGCAGCCTGGCTGCTGGCAAAGTCCGCAGGCAGATGGCGCAGGCGCACGCGGCCGAATTTCGAAATGGTGATCCAGTACGGCACGCCGCGCCCGTAATGCGCGCGCACCCAGTCGCGCAGGGCAATCAGCTGCACGAAGATCAGCGGCCAGAGGAGGCGCTGAAGGAGGCTGAGGCCGGGGAGCGGCGTGGCGAAGGCGTAGTCCATCGCGTGAGGATAGCGGGAGCGCTGAGGGGGGCGGATTGGGTGGGGGGATTTGGGGCGTGTTGTGGTGGAGGTGTGGGGTTTCGGGGGGTGGATAGGGCGAGGTTTGTGCGCGGGTTTTCCGGATGTGATGGCGCGTTTCGCGGAGAGGTGCCCCACCCCGTCATTCGGGCAATCGCAATGCGATTGCTGATCCTCATGACCCCCATAGTCATGGGGAGGGGACAGGTTGTGCGGTTTGAGAGCTGTCATTTCCCAGCAGAGCGACAGCCCCCTCCCCATGACTATGGGCAGGGTTGGGGTGGGGCACGCTGAGGGGCGCGCGCCGTTGGAGTTTTTTTCCGGAAAACTCCAGAAAAACTCCAACGGAGCTCCAACCGTATGAGAGGTTTTACGCGCTCAGCGCGTCTGGCCGCCGTCTACGGCGATGACTTCGCCATTGATGAAACTGGCCCGTTCGGAGAGGAGGAAGGCGGCGGTGTCGCCGATTTCGCGCGGCGTGCCGAAGCGTTTCATGGGGACTTCGCGGCGTATCCAGCGGGCCCAGGCGTCGCCGCGCGGGCCGTTGGCGTTTTTCTCCCAGGTGCTGCCTTCGAAGATGATGTTGCCGGGCGCGATAGTGTTTACACGGACGTTCGTGTCGGCCGTGAAACGGGCAATCGAGGTGGAGAGGTGATTTACTGCCGCCTTGGTGGCGCCGTAGATCAGCGGCGTGCCCAGCGCGGCGAGGCCGGCGATGGAGGAGATGAAGAGGAAACTGCCCCCGCCCGCTTTCGAGATGCGCGGGATGGCGCCGCGCGCGAGGCGGAAGGCGGAGTTGAGGTTCTGATCGAGGCCGGCCTGCCAGTCATCATCGGACACATCGACGCCCAGCGGCGAGGGCGAAAGGCCGACATTGGCGACGGCGGCGTTGATCTGGCCGAAATCTGCGTCGCAGGCGGTGAGCGCAGCTTCGATACCGGCGGTCTGGGTCAGGTCGCCGGCGAAGGACCAGACTTTGTCACTGCCAAATTCGGCAGCGAAATCGGCGCGGGTGGCCTCCAGCGCTTCAGCGCCGCGCGCGGTGAGGGCAACCTTGGCACCCTCTTCCAGCAGGCTGCGGGCGATGCCGTGGCCGATGCCCCGGCTGGCGCCGGCGATGAACACGATTTTGTCTGTGAGGCCGAGATCCATGATGTTTTTCCTTCCCTATGTGGCGCGCATGCTGACCGAGGCGGGGGAAGATGACCAGCCCTTCCTCCGCGCGAGGCCAATGCAGCCCCGATATTGGCAGGCAGTGCCGACTCCTGTTGGGATAATGGGATGAGCGCGTTTCCCCTCATCATCGGCGTGGACGAAGCCGGGCGTGGCCCTTGGGCGGGGCCGGTGACGGCGGCGGCGGTGATCCTGGACCCGGCCCAGCCTATCGAGGGGCTGACTGATTCCAAGAAGCTTTCGGAGAAGGCGCGCGACCGGCTGGCACCGCTGATCCGGGAGCGGGCGCTGGCCTGGTGCGTGGCCGAGGCGAGCGTGGAGGAGATCGACACGCTGAACATCCGGCAGGCGACATTCCTGGCCATGCGGCGGGCAATTCTGGGACAATCCCGGACAGATCAGGACAGATCGGGACAGTTTGAGACAGTTTCGGCCACCGCGGGCCTGATCCTGATTGATGGTAATGCCCTGCCCGGCGACCTGCCCGCGCCCGCCCGCGCGATCATCAAGGGCGACCTCACCGAGCCCGCGATCTCAGCTGCCTCGATCCTGGCCAAGACGCACCGGGACGCGCAGATGGCCTCGCTCTGTAATTTGTACCCTGGCTATGGATTCTCGGGACATAAGGGCTATGGCACAGCGGCGCATGCGGCGGCGCTTACCCGGCTTGGGCCCTGCCCGGTTCACCGGCAGAGCTTTGCGCCGGTTCGCGCGCTTTTAAGACCTTGTTAACCGGGACACCCGAATTTCGCCGCGGGATATTACGGGACGCGGCAGTATGTTTCTTCTGAACTGGTTTCTGTTTGGCTGGCACACCTGGTATGGCGAAAGCGGCCAGGCCTACCGGTTCAAGATCACCCTGACGCGCAAGGGGATCACCGAGGGCAGCGGCGTTTACATCTTCGTGCGCCGGCGCTTCGCGTTCTTTCTGTTCCCGCTTTACATCGGCAAGGCGACGAACCTGAAATCGCGCCTCTACGGCCATGAGCGCTGGTGGGAGGCCTGGTGGAACCGGGGGGCGACGGAGCGGCATGTGCTGATCGTGCGCGGCGGGAGCGACCGGGCGCGCGTGGAAGAAGACCTGATCCGGCGCTATCAGCCCAAGATGAACAACATTCTGGTCCCGCGCGGAGAGCATGACGCGCCCCGCCATGCGCACCTGCGCAAAGCCTGGCGCTGGCGCCGGTGGTGGGCGGAGTTTTTCGCCGGCTTCTTCAGCTTCGGGCGGCAGCGGCGGAATGCGCGCTGAGGCGCGTTAAGGCAGCAGCAGGCAGGCGTCGCCGTAGGAATAGAACCGGTATTTTTCTTCGATGGCATGGGCGTAGGCCGCGCGCATGAGGCTCGTGCCCATCAGGGCGCTGACGAGCATGAAGAGGCTGGAACCCGGCAGGTGAAAATTCGTCATCAGCGCGTCGGTGGCGCGGACGGGATCGCCGGGCTTGAGGAAGATGTCGGTGGGGCCGGTGGCCGCGTGGATCTGGCCGTCTTCGCCCGCGCAGCTTTCCAGCGTGCGCATGGCTGTGGTGCCGACCGGGACAAGACGGGCGCCCGCAGCACGGGCGGCGTTGAGGCGGTCTGCCACCTCCGGCGTGATGCGGCGCCATTCCTCATGCAGACGGTTTTCGCTGAGGTGTCGGTCTTCCAGCGGTTTGAATGTTCCCAGGCCCACATGCAGGCGGACGGTTTCGCGCTTGAGGCCGGCAGCCTCGACCTCCGCCAGCAGGCGGGGGGTGAAGTGGAGGCCGGCGGTGGGGGCGGCGACGCTGGCGGCGTCTTCGCCGGCAAAACGGGTCTGGTAGGTTTCCCGGTCCTCGGCATCGGCCGGGCGGCGGCGGGCGATATAGGGCGGCAGCGGCATGGCCCCGTGGGCGTCGAGCGCGGCGATCATCGCTTCGCCCTCGCAGTTGAAGTCCAGCAGGATTTCCCCGCCTTCGCGGCGCGACGCTATCCTGGCTGAAAAGCCTTCGGCGAAGAAAATCTCGTCGCCATCCTTCAGGCGGCGGCCGGGCCGGGCGAGCGCGAGCCAGAGACAATCGCCCTGACGCTCGACCAGGTTTACATCGACCTCGACATCGCGGCTGGCCCCGTCGCGCGCCGGGCGCACGCCCTTGAGCGCGGCGGGCAGCACGCGCGTATCGTTGAAGACGAGGACGTCGCCGGTGTTGAGATATTTCGGCAGATCCCGGACGGTGGCGTCAATCAGGCGCCCGTCGCCATGCACCACGAGCAGGCGCGCGGCATCCTGCGGCTGGGCGGGCCGCAGGGCGATGAGATCTTCAGGCAGATCAAACTGGAATACCGAGAGGTCCATGTACGGTCACCGGATCAGGCCGGCGATGCCCCCTATTCCCCGGTGGTTTCAGAGTTGGATTCGGGGGCGGATTCTGGAGCAGCGTCATCAGCGGCTTCGTCGTCAGCTTCGGGGGCTTCTGCGCCTGTGCCAGCTGGATCGATGATGATGGCCGGCACCGGCGCCAGATCGCAGATATTGGGCTCGCCCTTGGCTTCCAGCGCGGTCTTAAAGGCCTCGCTGTCGGTGCGCAGGACATAGGCGCGCGGACGTTCCGCCTCCGGAAGGTCTGCGGCGATTTTCGCCGAGGTGAGGATGTCGGGATTGGTGACCGAGCCGTTATTCTGGGGCGAGCCGGACTTCAGCGAGAGCACGACATCCTGGCCTCCGATGACGCGGCCCCAGGACGTATAAAGACGGTCGAGATGGGCCGAGTAGCCGCGCATCAGGAAGAACTGGCCATTGGCCGAGTCCGGATCGCTGGTGCGCGCGGTGGAGACGACGCTGGCGCAATGGGGGATATGGCTTTCGACCAGGCCATCGACCGACATTTCAGCGAAGAAGGATGGCTGGGTCTGGATCGGGAAGCCGTTGAAATAGCCATGCTTGGCGCTGTCTTCCGGGCCGATGGTGGCCTGCAGCGGCATCTTGGTGACATCGCGGCGGAAGGTGAATTCGCCCTTCACGTCCGGCTCTGCCGACGGGCGGCCCTTGAGGGCCTGAATGTCGCCGCCCTGGGCCATGAAATCGTCGATGACACGGTGAAAGCTGGTGCCGTCATAATCGCCCGACCGCGTGACAGAGGTGAAATGGGCAAAATGGTTGGGCGCCACATCCGGGAACGCCTCGATCAGGACGCGGCCTTTATTAGTCTGGAAGATGAACAGGCGCTCGGGATCAACCGGGCGCCAGGTTCCGGGGCTTGCAGCGACATCTTCAGGCGTCTCGAACGACCAGCCGCCATCGGTGGTATCGGCGCAGGCCGGCAGGAGACATCCCGCCAGAGCCACGACCGCTGCAAAGCCACGAATTTTCATTGTTTATACTTCTCCAGCAGAGCCTTTTTCACCGACGGTGTTACGAACGGCGTGATGTCGCCGCCGAGGCTCGCGATCTCCTTGACCAGACGCGAAGCCACCGCCTGATGGCGAACATCGGCCATAAGGAAGATGGTTTCAATGTCGGGATTCAGTTGCTCGTTCATAGCGGTCATCTGGAACTCGTATTCGAAGTCCTGAACCGCGCGCAGGCCGCGCACGATGATGTTGGCATTGCACTTCTCTGCAAAATGCATCAGCAGGCCGCGCATGGGCAGGATCTTGATCTCAGCCAGCCCTGTGCCCTTCAGATTGGCACATTCATGCTCGACCATGGCCACCCGCTCATCCAGGCTGAACAGCGGCTTTTTGGCCTCGTTTATGGCCACGCCAATGATCAGCGTGTCGACGAGCTTTGCCGCCCGGCTGAAAATGTCGATATGACCTGCGGTCGGCGGATCGAAAGTGCCAGGGTAAAGGCCAATACGATGCACGGGGGCGCCTCCTCTCAAAACTTACGCCGAGAGCCTGTTGCCGCGCCGCAGCATCAACCCTCCGCCTTATCCATACCGCCTTCGCCGTCATCGACAAGCCGCGCCGCAGAGACAACCCGTTCGCCGTCTCCCGTCCGCAGGACCCAGACGCCGCCCGTGGAGCGGCCGGCAATGCGGATCTGGTCGACCGGGGTGCGGATCAGCTGGCCGCCATCGGTGACCAGCATGACCTCGTCGCCATCGCCCACCGGGAAGGACTGGGCGACCTTCTTGACCGGCCCGCCTTTCTTGTCGCGGCCCCAGATATTCTGGGCAACAAGGCCCTTTCCGCCGCGTCCGGTGACCCGGTAGTCATAGGCGGAGGAGCGTTTGCCCATGCCGTCATCGGCGACGGTGAAGATGAACTCCTCAGCGGCGCCCAACTCGGCAATCCGCTCGGCCGACAGGGCGGCCTCGGCGACGACTTCGTCCTCGTCGTCAGAGATTTCCTCTTCCTCGCCGGTGACCGCGCGGCGCATGGCCGCAGCGTGTTTCAGGTAAGCCCGCGCCTCTTCGGAGGTGACCCCCATATGGCGCAGGATGCCCATCGAGATGACGGTATCCTCCGCGCCGAGGCGGATGCCCCGCACGCCGGTGGAATCGCGGCCCGCAAAGACGCGCACATCGGTGACGGCAAAGCGGATGGCCTGGCCGAGCGCGGTGGTGAGCAGGACATCGTCCTTCTCTGAACAGAGCTGGACCGAGACGATGCCATCGCCTTCGTCCAGCTTCATCGCGATCTTGCCGGCGCGGTTGACGCGCGTGAAATCTGCCAGCCGGTTGCGGCGGACATTGCCCGAGCGCGTGGCGAACATGACATCGAGATGCTCGGCCGCCTCTTCGCTGTCTGGCAGCGGCATGACGCTTTCGATGCGCTCGTCGGCGGCCAGCGGGAAGATGTTGACCAGTGCCTTGCCGCGCGAGGTTGGCCCGCCGATGGGCAGGCGCCACACCTTCTCCTTGTAGACCATGCCGGCCGAGGAGAAGAACAGGATTTCTGTATGCGTCGTCGCCGAGAAGACGCGGACAATGAAATCCTCGTCCTTCATCGACATGCCCGAGCGGCCCTTGCCGCCCCTGTTCTGTGTACGGTAGGTCGACAGCGGGGTGCGCTTCACATAGCCGCCATGGGTGACGGTGACGACCATATCCTCGACCTCGATGAGGTCCTCGTCTTCCATGTCGACGCCGCCATCGACGAATTGCGAGCGGCGGGGCACGGCAAACTTTTCCTTCACCTCGGCAAGCTCGGCCTTGATGATGCCGAGGATGCGCGGACGTGAACGGAGGATTTCGAGATATTCGGCGATCTTGTCGGCCAAGCCTTTGGCTTCATTGCCGATTTCATCGCGGCCAAGACCGGTGAGCCGGTGGAGCGGCAGATTGAGGATCGAGCGGGCCTGCTCGTCGGAGAGGTAGATGGTGCCCTCCTCCGAGCCACGGCGCGTGCGCCGGTCTGCGATCAGATCGATCAGCGGGCCCATGTCCTGTTGCGGCCAGGCCTTGTCGAGCAGGCGCTGGCGGGCGGTGGCCGGATCGGGCGATGTGCGGATGAGGCGGATGACCTCATCGATGTTGGCAACGGCGAGGGCAAGGCCGACGAGGACGTGGGCGCGGTCGCGCGCCTTGCCGAGATCGTGCTTGGTGCGCCGGACGATCACTTCCTCGCGGAAGGTGATGAAGTATTCGAGAACCTTGCGCAGGTTCATCAGCTCCGGCCGGCCACCATTGAGGGCGAGCATGTTGACCGCGAACGAGCTTTGCAGCTGGCTGAAACGGTAGAGCTGGTTGAGCACGACATCCGCGCTGGCGTCGCGCTTGAGTTCGATGACGACGCGGATGCCGTTCCGGTCGGACTCGTCGCGCAGATCGGAGATGCCTTCGATCTTCTTTTCACGGACAAGTTCGGCGATCTTGGTGATCATTGCCGCCTTGTTGACCTGATAAGGGATCTCCGAAACGATGATCGCCTCACGGCCATTCTTGGCTTCCTCGATCTCCGTTTTCGAGCGCATGATGACGCTGCCCCGGCCGGTCATCAGCGCCTTGCGGCTGCCGGACTGGCCCATGATCAGCGCGCCGGTTGGAAAGTCCGGCCCCGGAACGATTTCACACAGCGCTTCATCGGTGATCGCCGGGTCTTCGATCATGGCCAGGGTGGCATCAATGATCTCGCCCAGATTGTGCGGCGGAATGTTGGTGGCCATGCCGACCGCGATGCCGCCGCCGCCATTGACCAGAAGATTCGGGAACTGGGCCGGCAGGACGACGGGCTCTTTTTCCTTGCCGTCATAGTTGTCCTGGAAGTCCACCGTGTCCTTGTCGAGATCGGCAAGGAGGTGGGTGGTGACCTTGGTCATCCGGCTTTCGGTGTAGCGCATGGCGGCCGGGGGATCGTTGTCGATCGAGCCGAAATTGCCCTGGCCATCGACCAGCGGCACGCCCATCGAGAAGGGCTGGGCCATGCGCACGAGAGCGTCATAAACCGCCGAGTCGCCGTGAGGGTGGTACTTACCGATCACGTCGCCGACGATACGGGCCGATTTGGAATAGGGCTTGTCGGGCGTGTTGCCGCCTTCGTTCATCGCAAACAGGATGCGGCGGTGAACGGGCTTCAGGCCATCGCGCACATCGGGCAGCGCGCGGCTGACGATGACGCTCATCGCATAGTCGAGATAGGAGGATTTCAGCTCCGACTCGATCGAGATGCCTTCGATGCCGTCCTGCGGCGGCGGTTTTCCCGCGCCATTTTCCGGGGTTTCCGGCTCGTCCGGAGGGGTGGTCGGATCGCTCATGGAAAGGCCTTCTGCAGTCTTGAGTCCGGGTTCAGGACGGGGACGTCCGAATCGCCATTTTTGCTGGATATGAGACTAGCAGCCGCGCCGCGCCGGGGCTACCATCCAGATGCCTTTATTTGCAGTGAATTCCGGGCTTTCCGGCCGATTTCCGCCCCCGCCTGAACGGAGCCTAACATGCCAGAATCATTGAAGTTTCGCCTGTCGAGACGTGAGGTCTGGCTGGGGATGGGGGCGGCCCTTGCGGCAACCGCCTGCAAAGGCCCCGACGAGGCGATCGCGGGCGGCTCTGCCGGGCTGCCCGGCGGCTGGTCGATGGGGGAGGCGCTGCCCTTCCCCGTGCAGGAGATTTATCCCTGCCTGCATGACGGGGCGATCCATCTGGCAGGCGGCTTCATCGCAGAAAATGGCCAGATTACAGGGCCAACTGCCCGCCATCATGCCTGGCGCCCCGATGGGCAGGGCTGGCGCGCGCAGGCGGCCTTGCCGGTTGCCCGGCACCATCCCCACCTCGTCAGCTATGCCGGTCAACTCTACGCCATCGGCGGATTTCAGGCCTCGTCTCCCGCCGCGATGTGGGAAATGCAGGGCACGGGCTGGCGGCTCGACGCTGCGGCAGGCCGCTGGGACGCGGCGCCGGCCCTGCCCCGGCCCTGCGCCGAGGCAGTCGTTCTGGCAAATCGCAGCGGCGGGCTGCATCTGATCGGCGGACGCTCCCCGGCCGGCACGGCGAACGCGGCCTGGGGCGACCAGACCGATCAGGCGCATCATTTCGTGCTGACGAGCTCCGATGGACGCTGGCAAAAGGCCGCCCCCTGCCTCACCGCGCGCAACAGCGCGGCGGGCGCGGAGATCGGCGGCAACCTGCATGTGGTGGGCGGACGCAGCGTGGCAGGCGGCAATACGGCCGCGCATGAGGTATATGACGCGCGCGAGGACAGGTGGCGGAACGCTACGCCGATGCCTCAGGCGCAGGGCGGGCTGGCGGCGGCGGCGCTGGGCGGGAAGCTCTACGCGTTTGGCGGGGAATTCTTTGACAATGGCGGCGGGGTGTATCCGGAATCCTGGGTCTATGATCCGGCGTCTGACGCCTGGGCCGCAATTGCCCCGATGCCCCATCCCCGCCACGGGCTGGGCGCGGTGGCGCTGGGCGGAGCGATCCATGTGATCGGCGGGGCGCTGAAAGCCAGCGGCACCGACACCAGCGCGCTGGTCGAAATCTACCGGCCCTGAATTTGGCGAAAAACGCTCAAAGGAGCTCTGCAATGACTCTCGCGCTTTATGGTCACCTCTTCTCCTCCTACACGCAGAAGGTGCTGATCGCCCTTTATGAAAACGCCACGCCGTTCGAGTTTCGCGCTGTGGGGCCAGAGACGCCCGAGCATGAGCAAAGCCTGAAAGCGCGGTGGCCGCTGGGCAAATTTCCGGTGCTTGTGGACGGGGACCGGAACGTCGCCGAGACGAGCATCATCATCGAATACCTGCAGCTTCACCATTCCGGCCCTGTACGCCTGTTGCCGGATGATCCGGCAGCGGCGCTGGGGGTGCGGTTTCTGGACCGGTTTTTTGACCTGCATGTGATGGACGCCGCCCAGCATGCGGTGAATGGCGCGCTGACGGGCGATCCCGTGAAACGGGCAGACGGCGTGGCGCTGTCAAAAGAGAAGCTGGAGCGGGCCTATGGCTGGCTGGAAGGCCAGTTGGCGGGGCGGACATGGGCAGCGGGCGAAGCGTATACGCTGGCGGACTGCGCGGCGTCGCCTGCCCTCTTCTATGCCGATTGGGTGCACGAGATTTCGGGTGACTATCCGGTGCTGCGGGCTTACCGGACACGGCTTCTGGCGCGGCCATCTTTTGCGCGCGCCGTGGACGATGCGCGCTATTTCCGGCCGTATTTTCCGCTCGGCGCGCCGGAGCGGGACTAGGCGGAAAGTTACTGGGCTACCGGAAGGGCGCCAATCGCGCGAAGCGCGCGTTCCACGGCTGCGCGGCGTTTGGGGGCCTCGTCCATGCCGCCGGGCATGTCCATGTTGAGGGCGAAGGCGTAGGTGCCCGGCGCCTCGCCGGAGGACTGTTCGACCCAGCCGACATACCAGCCGATGTCCATCTGGCCTTCGACGCTTTTCCAGCCGGTCTTGCCGTAGAGCGTCCAGCCCTCGCCGCGATCGACTTCCATGACCGGCACCGCCAGATCATAGGTGCGGGCCGAGAGGGGCAGCGTGCGGCGGGCAAGGCGGGAGAGGAATTCCACCTGCTCGGTCGCCGAAATGGCGAGCGGGCCTTCCAGCCAGTAGCGGGTGATCATTTCCGGCCCGCCGATGTCGGCATTGCCATAGCCGAAGGCCTCAAGGCCTTCGGTGAGGCGGGCCGCGCCGATGCGGGGCACAACGATCTGATAGATCCAGACGGTAGAGCGCTGGAAGGCGGCCGCGAAATCCTGATCTTCATTCCAGCTGTCGACAAAGCGGGTTTCCCCGTCCCACTCGAAGCTTTCCTCCGGCCCTGTGACGGCGCCGGTTTCCAGCGCCAGAAGGGTGTGGGGGATTTTCGAGGTCGAGGCGGGCGTAAACCGCTCGCGAATGCGCGCGCCGCCGCTCGCCCAGACCTTTTCATCCTCAAGCCGATAGATCACCAGCGCCGAATCCGCCGGGCTAACCCCCTCGGCAAGCAGGGCCTGCTCAAGCAGGCGGGGTTCTGCCACGGGGATGCTCGCCGCCGGGCTGGCGCAGGCCGCCAGGACCGCGACTGCCAGCATCAGCAAGGCGCCCCACGGGCCCGTCCTCGAAGAAGCGGAAGCAGCGGTCATGCAGTCCTCCTCAGAACGGGATCTCGTCGTCGAGATCCTGGCTGAAGCTTTCTTTCGGGCCGCTCATCTGCTGGCGTCCGCCGCCATTGCCGCCGCCCGAATAGCCCATGTCACGGCCACCGCCGCCGGCACTGGCGCCGCCGCCTTCGCCGCGACCGTCGAGCATCACCAGCGTGGCATCAAAGCCCTGCAGGACAATCTCGGTCGTGTACCGGTCGTTGCCGTCCTTGTCCTGCCATTTGCGGGTCTGCAGCTTGCCCTCAAGATAAACCTTGGAGCCCTTTTTCAGATAACTCTGGGCAACCTTGACCAGGCCTTCGGAAAAGATGGCCACGGTGTGCCATTCGGTGCGCTCCTTGCGCTCGCCCGACGCCTTGTCGCGCCAGGTTTCCGAGGTTGCGATGCGCAGGTTGCAGACCTGCCCGCCATTCTGGAACTGCTTCACTTCGGGGTCAGCCCCGAGATTGCCCACCAGAATGACCTTGTTTACCGATCCCGCCATGTGGGGCCTCCGCGCTGAAATACTGTTTCGAGTCCGATTCGAGTTGTTCTACTCTTCCCCGGTCCCCATGTCGCCTCATCGGGACGAAATTCCACCGCCCCGCCTGCCCTTAAAAGCAGCTGACTGCAGAAGTTCACATTTTGTTCTTGTCGTCAAGCTGGACTCACGCCTACATATGACCATTCAGATTTTCCCCCTCTTTCAGACCTGCTGAGCGACTCCTCCCATGGCCGAATCCCCCTTCATCCGCGTTCGCGGCGCCAAGGAACACAATCTGAAGAATGTCGATGTCGACATTCCGCGCGGCGAACTGGTCGTGATGACGGGCCTGTCGGGCTCGGGCAAATCGTCCCTCGCGTTCGATACGATCTATGCCGAGGGGCAGCGCCGCTATGTCGAGTCGCTGTCGGCCTATGCGCGCCAGTTTCTGGAGCTGATGCAGAAGCCGGACGTGGAGAGCATCGAGGGTCTCTCACCCGCCATCTCGATCGAGCAGAAAACGACGAGCCGTAATCCGCGCTCCACCGTCGGCACGGTGACCGAGATTTATGACTATATGCGCCTCCTCTGGGCGCGCGCTGGCATCCCCTATTCGCCCGCCACCGGCCTGCCGATCGAAAGCCAGACGGTCAGCCAGATGGTCGACCGGATGATGGAGCTTGAGGAAGGCACGCGGCTTTACCTGCTTGCCCCGATGGTGCGCGGCCGGAAGGGCGAGTTCCGCAAGGAATTTGCCGAACTGCTGAAGAACGGCTTCCAGCGCGTGAAGGTGAATGGCGAATTCCATGAGCTGGAAGACCCACCGAAACTCGACAAGAAATTCAAGCATGACATCGATGTGGTGGTCGACCGGATTGTCGTGCGCGCGGGCATGGAGCAGCGGCTGGCGGAAAGCTTCGAGACGGCGCTCGGCCTCGCCCAGGGCATTGCGGTGGGCGAATATGCCGACATCGCGCCGGGGGAAACCGAGCCCAAGCGCATCACGTTCAGCGCCAATTTTGCCTGTCCGGTTTCCGGCTTTTCCATTCCGGAAATCGAGCCGCGGCTTTTCTCGTTCAACAATCCGTTTGGCGCCTGCCCGTCCTGCGATGGGCTCGGCGAACAGCTGAAGATCGACCCGGCCCTGATTGTTCCGGACAAGGATCTTGATCTGCTGAACGGCGCGATTGCTCCGTGGGCGAAATCTTCCTCGCCCTACCAGACGCAGACGCTGCAAGCGCTCTCGACGCATTACCGGTTTGATCTGGGCAAGCCTTGGAACAAGCTGCCGGAAAAGGTGCAGGACATCATCCTGCATGGCACCGGGGATGAGGAAATCCAGTTCGTCTATGATGACGGGATGCGCAGCTACAAGGTCAAGAAGACCTTCGAAGGCGTGATCCCCAATCTCGACCGGCGCTACCGGGAAACGGACTCGGCCTGGGTGCGCGAAGAGATCAGCCGTTTCCAGTCGGCCGCGCCCTGCCCGGCCTGTGGCGGCAAGCGCCTGAAGCCTCAGGCGCTGGCGGTGAAGATTGCGGGGCTGGATATTTCCGATGCCGGCGAGTTTTCCATCCGCAAGGCGGGCGAGTGGTTTGGCAAGGTGCACAAATCGCTGACCAAGCAGCAGAACGAGATTGCCAGCCGCATTCTGAAAGAGATCAACGACCGGCTGATCTTCCTCAATGATGTGGGGCTGGATTATCTGACCCTCAATCGCGGCTCGGGCACGCTGTCCGGCGGCGAGAGCCAGCGCATTCGCCTTGCTTCGCAGATCGGCTCTGGCCTCACGGGCGTGCTCTATGTGCTGGATGAGCCCTCCATCGGCCTGCACCAGCGGGATAATGAGCGGCTCCTGGAAACGCTCAAACGCCTGCGCGATCTGGGGAACTCCGTGATCGTGGTGGAGCATGACGAGGACGCGATCCTGCTGGCCGATTATGTGATCGATATGGGGCCGGCCGCCGGCGTGCATGGCGGGGAGATCATTGCATCGGGTACGCCTGAAGAGGTGATGAAAAACCCCAAAAGTCTGACGGCGGACTATCTCAACGGCACGCGCGAGATTGCCATTCCCAAGCGCCGCCCCGTGGCGAAAGGCTCGCGCCGCATCACGCTGAAGGGCGCGACGGGGAATAACCTCAAGAATGTCACTGCCTCGATCCCGCTGGCCACATTCACGGCCATCACAGGCGTGTCGGGCGGGGGCAAATCCACGCTCATCATCGAGACGCTTTACAAAGCGCTGGCGCGCAAGCTGAACGGCGCATCAGACCCGCCTTCGCCGTATGAGAGCCTGGAGGGCCTGCAGCATCTCGACAAGGTGATCGACATCGACCAGTCTCCCATCGGGCGCACGCCGCGGTCCAACCCGGCAACCTATACCGGCGCCTTCGGGCCGATCCGCGACTGGTATGCCGGCCTGCCCGAAGCCAAGGCGCGGGGCTATGCACCCGGCCGGTTCAGCTTCAACGTCAAGGGCGGGCGCTGTGAGGCATGCCAGGGCGACGGCGTCATCAAGATCGAGATGCACTTTTTGCCGGACGTCTATGTCACCTGCGAGACCTGCAAGGGCAAACGCTATAACCGCGAGACGCTGGACGTTCTCTTCAAAGGCAAGTCGATTGCCGATGTGCTGGACATGACCGTGGAGGACGCGGCGAAGTTTTTCTCCGCGATGCCGGCGATTTTCTCAAAGCTCGACACGCTGAACCAGGTGGGCCTTGGCTATATCAAGGTTGGCCAGCAGGCGACCACGCTTTCGGGCGGCGAGGCCCAGCGGGTGAAGCTCGCCAAGGAACTCTCCAAACGCGCGACGGGCCGTACACTGTATATTCTCGACGAGCCGACGACCGGCCTGCATTTCGAGGACGTGAAGAAGCTGCTGGAAGTGCTCCATGAACTGGTCGACGCGGGCAACACGGTCGTCGTCATCGAGCATAATCTGGACGTGGTGAAGACCGCCGACTGGGTGCTCGATCTTGGCCCTGAGGGCGGCGATGGCGGCGGCAAGCTGGTGGCCGAAGGCACGCCGGAAGACATCGCCGCGATCACCGAAAGCTGGACGGGAAAATTCCTCGCCGAAACCTTCCGCCGTCAGGACGAACGCCGCGCGGCCCGAAACAAGCGGGAGAAGGCAGCCGCGAAAACGGCGGCTGCGCCCGCCCCTGCCCCAAAGGCCAAGAAACCGGCGAAAAAAACAAAGGCCGGCGCCAGCGCGAAATAGCGCAGGCGCGCGGCGGCTCAGGAAAACACGTCGACGCGTTCGGCTTCGCTGGGGTCGTTGCGGGGGTCGTGGCGCGCGGCGAGTGAGGCCGGGGCGGCCACGAAATGCTGGGTGAGGCCCTGCACGAACAGGATCATGAAATAGATCAGCGCCATCGGGATGATGAAACCCGGTGAGAGGAAAATGCCGGCCAGCGCTTCGGTTGGCACGTCCCCCTGCTCTGGCAGCGTCATCAGAATCGGCATCATCACGAGCTGCGCCAGCATCGACACCATCTGAGACACAATGCTGACGACGATGGCGATGATCACATAAGCGCCCAGGATCGGCCAGAAGCGCCCCCGCGAGACATTCCACGCGTCGAAAAAGCGGATTTCCCGCTCCTTCACCGTCAGCGCAAAGCAGGGTGCCAGCCGCGTGGCGATGAAGACATAGAGGAAGAAGAAGAGAAACATCAGGCCAAAGCCGCCGAAGAAATACGCCATGAAGCGGCCTGCGGTCTGATCATCCATCGGGGCGCTGAGGTCTGAGCCCATGATCACGCTGATGGCGGTAAACAGCAGGATGCCCGGTATCAGGAAGACGGCGATGCTCATCACGCTCCAGAGAAGGCCGACGACCATCATCCGCAGCTCGTCCCCGCCAAAGCCGAGCGAGAATTTTTCGCCGAACAGGTAGCGCTTCTGCGAGGCGACCTCGAACATCGCCCAGATGACCCAGCCCAGCAACGATGCCACGCCGAGGACCGGCAGCAAGCCGCCGAGCCCGCCGAACATCAGCGCGAAGACTTCATCCGGCGCCGGGTTGGGGTCGTTCTCGATCTGCTGCATCGCCAGGAACCATTCGGCAATGCCCTGCCAGCTCAGGAGACCGATCACCAGGAACAGCACCACCAGGATGGCCGCATAAGACAGGCCGAACATCCAGGGGAAGCTTTTGAAATGCGGCGCCTTGAAAGGGTAGGTCAGCGCGCGGTCAAAGGAAAAGGCAGTGTTCATCTCGGTCTCCCCGTCAGCCGTTCGGGAGAGAGTATGCCTGATTGGCAATCTGCATCAATCGCCTGAAGAGGGGGGCGGCGCGGCTGGCTCTGCCGGTTTCAGCTTTTCCCAGGCTGCCGCCGCCATACCGTGGCCCGCTAGCAGGAAGGGCGCGAACACGATCACCCCCGCCGCCCCGCCAATGAAATGGCCCAGCGGCGTATCCGGCAAGGCCCGGTGGAGGGCGCTATTGATCGCAACGCCGAGGGCAAACGGCAGGATATGTGTGGCAAGGCTCGCCGGGAGGAGCGCTTTCAGGTGCCCCTTGGTGAGGCCCCAGGTGCGGAAGACGTGCGCTTCGCCGCGCGCACTGGTGGCGGCGCCATAGAGGGTCAGCCGCAGCGCGATCCAGCCCAGCAGAGCGGCGCCCACCCCGCAGCAAAGCATAAAGACTGCCCCGTAAGGCGTTGCCAGCATTGACATAAAGGCTTCCTGCGCGACCGCCGGGTCGGTGTCCTTGTCGAGCTGATACTGACCCGCCTCCTGCATCAGGATGCCGGGCAGCATCATCAGGAAGAAGATGACGAAGAAACCGATGAACACAAACGCCGCATAGGCCGACAAATTGGCATGGGCGAGCGGCAGGAAGGGCGCTTTTGCGCCGGGCATCAGCGCGCGATAGATGCGCCGGGAAAGCTCGGTTCCGGCCAGAAAGGCAAGGATGGCCGCGCCAACAGGCATCCAGAAACCAGTTTCTGAACGCAGGGCTGCCGTGTAGAGCCCGCCCGCAACCGCAAACAGGATCAGCCACAGCGCGGCGGGCTTCAACGCGGCCAAAGCCCCGCCCCAGGCAGCGGAAATCAGGGGAAAAATGGCAAGGCGCGCCGTCATATCGTCTCGTCTCATCTCGGGGCGCACACCTAAAGCCTCCCGCCCGGCCCGGCAAACGCTATCTTGACGCGCCGGGGCAGCGGGCTCATGTCCGGCGCATGACCCTGAAACCCATCCATGTAATCGGCGGCGGCATGGCCGGCTCCGAAGCGGCCTGGCAGATCGCCTCTGCGGGCGTGCCCGTCATCCTGCACGAAATGCGCGGCGTGCGCGGCACAGACGCCCACCAGACCGACAAGCTGGCTGAGCTTGTCTGCTCCAACTCGTTCCGCTCGGATGATCACACGACGAACGCCGTCGGCGTGATCCATGAGGAAATGCGCCGGGCGAACGGCCTGATCATCACCACCGCGAAAGACCATCAGGTACCCGCCGGCAGCGCGCTGGCCGTAGACCGGGAAGGTTTTTCCGAAGCGATCACGGCAAAGCTGGAAGCCCACCCGCTCGTCACCATCGTGCGCGAGGAAATCGCAGGCCTTCCGCCCGAAGACTGGGACAGCGTGATCGTCGCGACGGGGCCGCTCACATCGATTGCGCTTGCCGAAGCCGTTCGCGCCCATACCGGCGAGACAGACCTTGCCTTCTTCGATGCCATCGCGCCGATCGTCTATTTCGAGTCCATCGACATGGACAAAGCCTGGCGCCAGAGCCGCTATGACAAGGCGGGCCCTTCAGGTGATACGGCCGCTTACATCAACTGTCCGATGACGGAAGAGCAGTACAATGCCTTCCTCGATGCGCTGCTCGCCGCGCCCAAGACAGAGTTCCGCGACTGGGAAAAGGACACGCCCTATTTCGAAGGCTGCCTACCCATCGAAGTGATGGCAGAGCGCGGGCGCGAAACGCTGCGCTTTGGGCCAATGAAGCCGGTCGGCCTGACCAATCCACATAATCCCACGGTCAAGGCCCATGCCATCGTTCAGCTGCGCCAGGACAATGCGCTGGGCACATTGTGGAACATGGTCGGCTTCCAGACGAAGCTGAAATATGCGGCGCAGACGGACATTTTTCGGATGATCCCCGGCCTGGAAAAGGCCGAGTTCGCGCGCCTCGGCGGCATCCACCGCAACACCTTCCTCAACTCGCCCAAACTGCTCGACCGGCAACTGCGGATGAAGTCGATGCCGCGCCTGCGTTTTGCCGGTCAGGTGACGGGCGTCGAAGGCTATGTGGAGAGCGCGGCCATGGGCCTGCTCGCGGGCCGTTTTGCCGCCGCTGAGCGCCTTGGCCAGAGGCTCGAGCCGCCTCCGCCAACCACGGCCATGGGCGCGCTGATCAGCCATATCACGGGCGGGCACCTCGCCGAAAAACAAACCTTCCAGCCGATGAACGTGAATTTCGGCCTCTTCCCGGATATTACCGATTATTCGAAGACGGACGAAAATGGCAAACGCCTGCGCGGCAAGGACAAGGGCCGGGCAAAAAAAATCGCCCAGGCCATCCGTGCGCTGCAGGACTTTGACGCCTGGTTGGCAGGTGAAGCCGTGGTGGCTGCGGAGTAAAACAGATGGCTGACACCTCCCTCTCCCCCGTTTTGCCGCTGTTTGCGAACACGCCGTCGAGCGTCAGCTTCAAGAAGCTGCGCAAACGGCTGGTGCGCGGGGCGCTGGAGGTGATCGACACGTACGGTCTGGTGGACCGCCGCGCCATCGAAACCGGCGAAAAGCCACACCCTAAATGGCTGGTCTGTCTCTCCGGCGGCAAGGACTCCTATGGCCTTCTGGCTGTGCTGCTGGATCTGCAATGGCAGGGCGCGCTGCCCGTAGACCTCATCGCCTGTAATCTCGATCAGGGCCAGCCGGGCTTTCCCAAGCATATCCTGCCAGAGTGGCTGACGCAGAACGGTGTCACCCACAAGATCATCACCGAGGACACCTATTCCATCGTGACCGACAAGGTGCCCGAAGGGCGCACCTATTGTTCGATGTGTTCACGCCTGCGCCGGGGCATTCTTTACCGCGTCGCGCGCGAGGAAGGCTGTGAGGCCATCGTGCTCGGCCACCACCGGGATGACGCGCTCGCCACCTTCATGATGAACCTCATCCATGGCGGGCGCCTGGCCGCGATGCCGCCCAAGCTGCTGAACGATGACGGCGATGTGCAGGTGTTCCGCCCGCTGATCACTGCTGCGGAAGATGACCTCGCCAAATTTGCCGAGGCGATGGAATTTCCCATCATCCCCTGCAATCTCTGCGGCAGCCAGGATGGCCTTCAGCGCGTGGTGATGAACCGCATGCTGGACGAGTGGGAGCGCAAGAAGCCGGGCACGCGGCAGGTGATGGCCAAGGCACTTACCAATGTGCGCCCCAGCCATCTGCATGATCCGCGCGTCTTCGACTTTGCCGGCCTGATGCTCGGCGGCAAGGGCGAGGACGACCCGAACGTTCCTTTCTAGTTACACCCTCTCTTGCACCGGCGGCCAAGCAATGCCGGCCTCCGGGCGGTGGGCGGGATAGGCCGGTGCCTCGCGGTACTTTCTCACCTCATTGCGGGCAATCGCGCGCAGGTGCACCTCGTCCGGCCCATCTGCAAGGCGGAGCGTGCGGATACCGGCATAAAGTTCAGCCAGGCCAAAATCATCTGTCACGCCTGCTCCGCCATGGGCCTGGATTGCCTCATCAATCACCTTCAGAGCGGCGCGCGGGGCAGCCACCTTGATCATGGCAATCTCGTTGGCCGCGCCCTTGTTGCCGACCGTGTCCATCATGTAAGCGGCTTTCAGGGTTAGCAGGCGCGTCATCTCGATGTCGAGCCGGGCTTCGCCGATCCTCTGCTCCCAGATGGATTGCTGGGAAAGCGCCTTGCCGAAAACTTCCCGTGCCAGAACGCGGCGTGTAAGTTTTTCCAATGCCACTTCGGCCGCGCCGATGGTGCGCATGCAGTGATGGATACGCCCTGGCCCGAGACGGCCTTGTGCAATCTCAAAGCCCCGGCCTTCCCCAAGGATCAGGTTTGCAACAGGCACGCGAACATCTTTCAGCAACACTTCGGCATGGCCATGCGGGCTGTCATCATACCCGAATACGGGCAGCATACGGAGTATCTTGATGCCCGGCGCGTCCATCGGCACGAGGATCTGGCTTTGCTGTTGATGGCGCTCGGCGCTCGCGTCCGTCTTGCCCATCACGATGGCGACCTTGCAGCGCGGATCGCCCACACCGGAGGACCACCATTTGCGGCCGTTGATGACGTATTCCTCGCCCTCGCGGGTGATCGTCGTCTCGATATTGGTGGCGTCGGAGGAGGCAACCAGCGGCTCTGTCATCAGGAAGGCCGAGCGGATTTCACCGCGCAGCAACGGCCCGAGCCAGCGCTCCTTTTGCAGCGGCGATCCATACCGGTGAAGCACTTCCATATTGCCGGTATCTGGCGCCGAGCAGTTGAACACTTCAGACGCAAACGACACACGGCCCATGATCTCCGAGAGCGGCGCATATTCGGCATTGGTCAGTCCGGCGCCGCGATGGCTGCTCTCGTCGTGATCTTCGCTCGGCGGCAGGAACAGGTTCCACAGGCCTTCAGCCTTGGCCCGCTCCTTCAGGCGTTCCAGCACGGGGTTGACGCCCCAGCGGTCCTTTTCGTGGTGGGCCTTGTAGTCGGGCACGGCGGGATAGACATGCTGGTCCATGAATGCGCTGACACGCGCGATATAATCTTTCGTCTTTGGGCTGAATTCGAACTGCATCGTCTCTCTCCGGTCTCATCTGTCCGGGGAAAGCCTGCGCCTCTGGCAGAATGGGCGGAATACGGATGTTTGCGGATGCCCGCGCGGCAAGCGTCTCAACCGCGCGCAGTTTCCGGCGCAAGGCGCCCCATCAGGCGCGGCCAGTAGAGCGCCAGCGCGCCGGCGCGGTAGACATAGCTGAGAAGGAAAGCCGTCCAGACGCCCGCATTGTTGAACGCCGGGGCAAGCGTCAGGTCCGTTACAAGGTATGCCGCCATCGCCAGCATGCCGGCATTGCGCACGGCCGGCCCCTGCGTCGTGCCCAGAAACAGCCCGTCGAGTTGCCAGGCGGCGACCCCGATGAAAGGGACCGCCGCGCACCAGGGCAGATAGGCCAGCGCTGCGTCCCGTGCGGCCGGGTCAAGAATGAAGGCGTGGATAACCGCGCCCCCGCCCAGCCAGAAGACCAGCGAAAACAGCGCGCCACAGGCCAGCGCCAACTCGCTCGTCACCCGCATGGCCCGCACCAGCCGTGCCCGGTCCCGCGCGCCATAGGCCGCGCCCGCTTCCTTCTCCGCGACAAAGGCAAACGCGTCGAGCACGAAGGCGGAGACAGCGATGAATTGCAGCAGCACCTGATTGCCCGCCATGACGGCTATGCCCTGTTGAGCGCCGGAATTCACGAACCAGGCAAAGCTGAAAAGAAGCGCCAGTGTACGGATCATGATGTCGCGGTTGGCGCTGATGAGGGAGGTGAGCTTCGCCCGGTCCAGCAGCTGCCCGCCGGGGCCAAGGGCCGAGCGCACGATGACCAGGCCGAGCGCCAGCGCCGCCCATTCCGCCATCGCCGTCCCTACGCCGATCCCCGCCGGCCCCCAGTCGAACACCGCCACAAACAGGAAATCGAGCCCGCCATTGACGGCGTTCATGCCGATCTGCACGGCGAGCAGCGCGCGCGTGCGGCCCGTGCCGATCAGCCAGCCGGTGATGGCAAAGCCCATGAGCGCGGCAGGCGCGCCCCAGATGCGGCCCCAGAAATAGGCCGCCGCTTCGGCCTCCACAGGGGCGTCTGCCTGGAACAGGGCGAGGGAAAAATGCGAGACCAGCGGGAAGGTGATGAGGATGAGCAGGCCCAGCCCGCCGCCGAGCAGCAGCGCGCGCTTGAGAATGGCGTTTGTCTCGCCGGTGTCACCTGCCCCATCGGCCTGCGCGGTAAGGCCGGTGGTAGCCATGCGCAGGAAGCCGAAACCCCAATATAGAAAGTTGAACACAACCGCCGCCAGGCCTACGGCCGCCAGCTCCGCCGCTGTGCCGTAGCGCCCCATCACGGCAGTATCGACAATGCCGGTCGTTGCGGTCGCCACCTGCGCCAGCATGATGGGCCAGGCGAGCGCCAGCGCGCGCGAACGGGTGAGAATTGAGGTAGTCATGACCGGCAGGGCTTAGCGGGTTTCAAAGGCCGGCGCACGAAAAAACCCTCCCTGTGCGTACAGGGAGGGTTTCTTCAATCGTGTGGCAAAGTGCCAGGCTTATTTGCGCCAGATGGCGGCCAGCGCAGGATCTTCCACCCCGCCTTCATATTTGCGCAGTTCGCTGCGGCCGACGACCATGTGGTGGACTTCGTCCGGGCCGTCTGCCAGGCGCAGTGTGCGCTGGCTGGCATACATGCGGGCGAGCGGGGTCCATTGCGAAACGCCGGTTGCGCCGTGGATCTGGATCGCCTGGTCGATGATCAGGCACACGCGCTCAGGCACCATGGCTTTCACCATCGAAATCCAGACGCGGGCTTCCTTGTTGCCGAGAACATCCATTGCCTTGGCGGCTTTCAGAACCATCATGCGCATCGCTTCGATTTCAATCCGCGCGCGGCTGATGATCTCGGTGTTGCCGCCGAGTTTCGCCAGCGGGCGGCCGAACGCTTCGCGGGCCAGGCCACGCACGCACATCAGGTCGAGCGCTTTTTCAGCCGAACCGATGGAGCGCATGCAGTGGTGGATACGGCCAGGGCCGAGGCGCAGCTGCGAAATCTCGAAGCCACGGCCTTCGCCGAGCAGCATGTTTTCCTTCGGAACGCGGACATTCTCAAAGCGGATGTGCATATGGCCGTGAGGCGCGTCAGGCTCGCCGAACACGTGCATCGGCCCGAGGATCGTGACGCCTTTATAAGGCAGCGGCACGAGGATCTGGCTCTGCTGGCGGTTCACATCGTCGCCATTATTGGTTTTGCACATGACGATCATGATCTTGCAGCGCGGGTCGCCGGCGCCGGAGATGTAATACTTGTCGCCGTTGAGCACCCACTCATCGCCTTCCAGAACGGCGCTCATCGAGACGTTCTTTGCGTCCGAGGAGGCCATGCCAGGCTCGGTCATGGCGAAGGCGGAGCGGATCTTGCCTTCCAGCAGCGGCTTCAGCCACTGTTCCTTCTGGGCGGGCGTGCCGACGCGCTCGAGCACTTCCATGTTGCCGGTGTCAGGCGCCGAGCAGTTCATGGTCTCTGAAGCCAGCGAGTTCTTGCCGAGTTCAGCGGCAATGTAGGCGTAGTCGAGGTTCGACAGGCCTTCGCCGGTTTCGGCGTCGGGCAGGAAGAAGTTCCAGAGGCCCTGCTTCTTGGCTTCGTCCTTGGCTTTCTCCAGGCATTCCAGCTGGCCGGGAGCGTAGGACCAGATGTCCTTGTTGTTCTCGCCGAGGCGGTGGAACTCTTCGCTCATCGGCTGAACGGTTTCCGCAATGAACTTCTTCACATGCTCGTAAAGCGGGCGTGCGCCTTCGGACATGCGCAGGTCGTTGAGTTCCTCATAGGCGTCGGGGGTACGTTGGGTATCAGCCATGGCTGTGTTTCCTCTCTGGATGGGTGTTTGTCGTCTTCTTCCCTGAGTTCAGGGTAACTGAGATGGGGGGGCGCGTGCAAATTCTTTCGCCCCCTCGTGACACGCCGGAAAATGCGCTAAGGCGCAGGCCATGAGCCCGGTGATCGCCTTTGCGCTGCTGGTGACGGTGATCGTCACCTCCTTCATATCCGGCGTATTCGGCATGGCGGGCGGCCTGATCCTGATGGCGGCGCTGACTGCGCTGCTGCCGGTTGCCACCGCAATGGTCGTGCACGGCGCCGTGCAGATGGTCTCCAACGGCTACCGCGCGATCCTCTGGCGCAAGTTCATCGACTGGACGATCTTCCGCCGCTACGCGCTCGGTTCGGTTGCCGCCATTGGGGTTCTGTTCCTGGTCTCCTGGCGCCCGGAGGCGACAGCCGTTTACATCCTCCTGGCGCTCGCCGCCTTCACGGTCTGGATACCCAAGGCCTGGATCGACATAGATGTTCAGCGACGCGGCCAGGCCGAATTTGCCGGCTTTGCCCTGCAAGCCATGAACACCCTTGCCGGGGTCACCGGTCCGTTGCTCGACATTTTCTTCGCCCGCAGCGTGATGGACCGGCGCGCGGTCGTCGCCACCAAGGCGATCACGCAGGTGCTGGCGCATCTGGTGAAGATCGCCTTCTGGGGCGCCGCCCTGCTGGCCTCCACCCGCGAGAGCCTGATGCCGCCGCTCTGGTTCTTTGCCGCCGCTGTGCCGCTGTCCATGCTGGGCACCACACTGGGCGGGAAACTGCTGGAGAAGATGACCGACATCGACTTCCGCCGCTGGATGCGCTGGCTGGTGACCGCGGTGGGCATATTCATGCTGATACGCGCTGCAGGCTGGCTCTGAACCAGCCTCAGCCTGCCGGATTTCCGGCTCTGGCGTCAGGCGATCATGTAAGGATGTGCATTTCACGCCCCACACATGGCGCATGCAAGACTATTCGGCTACTTTATTTTATGAAACAATATCATCACTCGCCGTGATAATACGTTCCTGTTCCTCCCACAGGCCCTGCCATGAACCTCCGGTCTCTTGATCTCAATCTCCTGCCTGTGCTGGAGGCGATTTACGCCGAGCGCAGCCTGACGCGCGCCAGCGAAGTGCTTCACATCACCCAGCCCGCCGTCAGCAACGCGCTCTCGCGCCTGCGCCTGCATTTTGAAGACCCGCTCTTCGTGCGCGAGGGCCGCGGGGTGAAGCCCACCGCGATGACCGAAGCCCTGATGCCGGCGATCCGGGAATCCCTCGACAAGCTGCGCAACGGGCTCGAGCCGCGCTCGGTGTTTGAGCCCTCGCGCTCCACCCGCGTGTTCAATATCTCCAGCCGGGACGCGAGCGCGCACATTCTCGCCCCGCCGATTGCCCGCCGCCTGGAAGTGCAGGCGCCCGGCGTGCGTATCTCCTGGAGCCAGCCCCAGCGCTCGGCCATCGCCAGCGAGCTGGCTTCAGGGCGTCTCGACCTTGCCATCGACGTGCAGGACCTGCGCGGGGCAGACCTTGAACGTGTGCTGCTCTCCTCCACCAAATATGTCTGCGCGCTGGCGAGCGACCATCCGCTGGCAAACGAACCGCTGACGCTGGATAAATTCTTCAGCATGCGCCATATCGCCGTCTCCAGCCGCCGCGAAGGGCGCAGCCTGATCGAGGAGATGGCGCGCTCTCTGGGACACCGGATCACGCCCGTTCACCGCCTGCCCCACTATCAGCCTGCCCTGGAGGTTGTGCGCTGTACGCATCTCGCCCTCGCCGCGCCCCAGCCGGTCACCGAAGGCTCTGGCCTGGCCGTGATGAAGTTGCCGTTTGATTTTCCCTCGCCCGGCTCGATGCTCTACTGGCATCGCGAATATGCACAGGACCCGGCCCTGATGTGGCTGCGCGGGCTTATCCGGGATGTCTCCGTCACGCTTTAATCTGTGCACGCATCAGCAATGCATCAGGCGCGCCGGTATTCCTCGTCCCGCACAACCGCGAGAATGTCCCGCACGGTTTCGGTTTCATAGCCGAAGCCTTCCAGCGCCATCCCAGCCATCTGCAACCCGGACTCGACCGCTTCGGGCACCACATGCGCGGCGCCGGCTTTTTCAAGCTCGGCGGCATGTTCGCCGTCATGGGCGCGGGCAAGGATCAGAATGTCGCGATGCAGACTGCGCGCGCTGCTCACCATATCTCTGGCCCGGTTCGGATCATCCACCGTGACGATGAACTGCTCGGCTTTCGCAATGCCCGTCAGGGTGAGGATTTCCGGCCGCGCCGCATCGCCGACATAGGCTGTCAGCCCATCGAGGCGCGCCTGATGAACTTTCTCCGGGTCCCGGTCGATCGCCAGAATGGACACTTCCTCATCCTTGAGCACCCGCGCGACAGCCCGGCCAACCCGGCCATAGCCGGCCAGCACGACATGGTTTTCCATCTCTGACGGATCGGTCAGCTGCATGCCTTCGGGGTCCACCTTTGCCGGACGCCGCGCCGCGAGCTTTCGGCCAAGCTGGCCCAGCAGCGGCGTCAGCAACATCGACAGTCCCGCCACCGCCGCGGCAAAGGTCGCCACTTCCCGTGTCACGGCATTGCCCGCCTGCGCCGCCGTCAGAATGATGAAGGCAAACTCCCCGGCCGGCGCCAGCAGCAGCGCTGCCTCGATCGAGATCGGATGCCCCCCGGCAAACAGGCGGCAGGCAAGATAGGCAATCCCCACCTTGGCCACGATCAGCCCCGCCAGCACGGCGAGGATCGGGCCAAGCTGACCGGCGATGGCCGGCAGGTCGAGGCTCATGCCGACCGTCATGAAGAAGAGGCCCAGCAACAGCCCCTTGAACGGTTCAAGGTCTACTTCCGTCTGGTGTTTGAACTCCGTCTCCCCCACCAGCAGCCCGGCCAGGAACGCGCCCAGCGCAACCGACAGACCCGCGCTGTAGGTGATGGCCGCCGCGCCCACGACCGTCAGCAGCGTCAGCGCCATCAGGAAGTCGCGGCCCCCGCTCGCCGCCGCCAGCCGGAAAACCCGGCCCAGCAGGAAGTTGCCGATCACCCAGATCACCGCAATGGCAATCAGTCCCCGGATCAGCGCGTCCAGCAGCACGCCGCCCAGATTGGCGTCGCTCTTGAGGCCGACAAAGCCGACAAAGATCAGGATCGGCGCAACCATGATGTCCTGAAACAGCAACACACCCAGCGAAGTGCGCCCCACCGGCTGGGCCGCGCGCTTTTCCTCCACCAGCACCTGCATCACGATAGCCGTGGAAGACAGCGCCAGCGCGAGGCCAAGGATCAGCGATACCGCCGGATCAAGCCCGAGCGCCCAGCCCGCCACCGCGATCACCGCTGCGCTGAGCAGCGTCTGCATCCCGCCCGCGCCCAGCACGACCTTGCGCAAGGCCCAGAGCCGCTGGAAGGAAAACTCCACCCCCAGCAGAAAGAGCAGGAACAGCACGCCCAATTCGGCCAGCGGCAAGGCCGCTTCCGGTTCGGTAATCGAGAAGAAAGTGAGGACAGGATAGTCTTCGGCAAAATGGCCCAGCGCGTAAGGGCCAAGCCCGACCCCAGCCAGCATGAACGCGATGATGGTCGGCATCTTCAGCCAGCGCATGGCAGGAACAAGAATGCCCGCGGCGATGAGGAAAACCAGCAGATCCTTGATCAGGGTCGGGCTTGGCCCGTGCGCGGCATGCTCCATGGGCAAATCGTCCCCTTCAGATGTGAAGACCAGTCATGCAGCCTGATTACGGCTTTGTCAGCCCCGGCGGGTGCGGAAGAAGTCCCGGAGCAGGTCGGCCGCCTCAGCTTCGTGCAGCGCGTCCTGGCGCCATTCGGGCCGCCAGTGGCAGGTCGGCTGCTCGAAGAAGCGCGGCCCGCTCATCACCGCCCCGCCCTTGATGTCGGCCGCCGCAAAAACAAGCCGCCCGATCCGCGCAAAGCTGATCGCCCCGGCGCACATCGCACACGGCTCCAGCGTCACATGCAGGTCCAGCCCCGTCAGCCGGTAATTGCCAAGCTTCTGCGCCGCCGCGCGGATGGCAATGATCTCGGCATGGGCGCTCGGATCATGTGTGCCCACGGGGCGGTTATACCCCTCGCCAACGATCTCCCCGGTCTCCGGGTCCACCACCACGGCGCCCACCGGCACCTCGCCGGCCTTCGCCGCTTCACGCGCCAGTTCCATCGCGCGGGCCATTGCTTCAATCTGCATATTCATCGAACAGCAGATTGCGTCTCAGCCCCTGAAAGTAAAGGTAAATCCGTCAACGGATTACAGCCCCGCGTCTAAATTTCGAGCGTCGGCGCAATCAGATCAATTGCCGGCTGGCGGGCATACTTCTTGTTCCGGCCATAAGCGTAGTTGGCAATCGGGAGCAGCCGCTCGGCCTCCGCCATCGCCGCGCCCAGCACTTCGCCCGGCTCCACCACCTGGTCCACCCAGCCCACGGGCAGCGCTTCATCGGGCGTGTAGAGCTTCGCCTGCGCCAGCGCCTGCGTCAGATACATCGGGTTGAGCCTCGCCCGCGGCAGCTCCACCCCGAAGCCTGGCAGCGTCATGCCGTTCACCGTCTCATTCGCGCCGATCTTGTAGGCGCCCCGCGCCGCAATCCGCGTATCCCCGGCCAGCAGGATGAACGCCCCCATGGCAATGGCATGTCCCGTACACGCAATGACGACCGGCTTGTCAGAGGTAAACAGCCGGAACGCCAGCTTGCCCCCGCCCATCACCAGCTTGCGCACCTGATCGGGCTCGGATGAAGCGAGAAACTTCAGGTCAAACCCTGCCGAAAACCGCTCCGGCCGCCCGGCCAGCACGATCACCTTCGCCGCCGTCTCCGCCTCGTCCAGCGCCGCGTTCACCGCTTCCAGCATCGTCAGGCTGATGGCGTTGGCCTTGCCATCATCCATAGTGACGACAGCAATCTCATTCTCGATTTTCACGGTGGCGGTCACGGCGGGAAAGCTCCTCAGTTGCAGGCCTCAGAGAAACTCTAGCGTGAGTAGAAATCAAGCCCTCGCGCGGCGTCATCCCGAACGGTTGTCATTCGCGCGGCGCGGCCCTAGAGGCAGGGCGCACTCATAACGGAACACCCCTGCCATGCGCATCATCGCCGGACAGCACAAAGGCCGCAGCCTCACCGCCCCCAAGGGCATGACCACCCGGCCGACCAGCGACCGCACGCGCGAAAGCCTCTTCAACATCCTCGCCCATGCCCCGTGGGCCCCGCCGCTCGAAGGCGCCCGCGTGATTGATCTCTTCGCCGGCTCCGGCGCGCTTGGCCTGGAAGCAATGAGCCGCGGCGCCGCCTTCTGCCTGTTTGTCGAAACCGACCACGGCGCACGCGGCGCCATCCGCGACAATATCGAAGCCCTCGGCCTCTTCGGCCACACACGCCTCCACCGCCGCTCGGCCACCGACCTGGGCGAAAAGCCCGCCGGCGTCGGCGCCCCGTTCACCCTCGCTTTCCTCGACCCGCCCTATCACAAAGGCCTCGTCCAGCCTGCGCTCGACGGCCTCATCAGCGGCAAATGGCTCACCGAAGATGCCATCGCCATGGTCGAAACCGGCTCGGATGAAACGCTGATGTATAGCGGCTGGGAAGCCATCGACACGCGCGACTTCGGCGCCGCCCGCGTGCAGTTTCTGAAGCAGACCTAGCCGATCAGATCACTCGCAATGCATTTCTTCACGCCGCGCTCCACCTTGGTGGCGTGAAACGTGCCGCCCCCGCCGATGGCATAGAACATATAGCCCCTCGGCGCCCGCTGCCCGCGAAAGCAGGACGTGCCGGTGCCCGGATAGGTGAAACAGGCTTGGCCACCCTCGGTCACCTCCATCACACCTTCGGATATGTAATCGCCGATCTCATAGAGCGTCCGCCCGCCCGGCTCGACACATTCAGACCAGCGCTCCCCGGTCTGCACCACCACCCCGGCCATCCGCACCCCGAAGAGTTCAGCTTTCATCACATCCGCCGTGAGGGGCTCATTGCTGCCAAGCTTGGGATCGGCAAAGGCGCTGGTGGCCACGAGGCAGGCGACAAGCACGGAAACGGGAAAACGCTGCATGGAAGTATCCTTTCCGCGCCAAATCTACCTGAAACCCGCCAACCGCCAACGCGAATGTTCAGTCTGCGCGCGGCTCTAAACCTCCAGAAACTCTTTCCGGATATCAAAGCTCGACTGTTTCGTGCCCACATCCTTGGCGCACTCGGCCAGCCACCGGTCCGCCGCCCCCCGGCCCAGATCGCGCACCTCTGTCAGGAAGCGCCAGCGCGAGTCATATTTCGTCGCCAGCCCATAGCCGAGCAGATCCTGCCCGCCGCGAATGGCGTGGATATTCAGCCTGCGGTATTTCTTCATCAGCGGCTCTTTCAGCATCCCGTCATCAATCAGGCGCTGCACGAAGGCAATCGCGCGCAGCTCGCCGATGAGCGAGGCATTAAAACTGATCTCGTTCAGCCGCTCCTGGATCTCGGCGGCACGTTTGGGAACGCCCGGCCGCACCAGAGGATTGAGCAGCACAAGGAGCACATCCTGCGGCGCGCCCGAATAGATCAGCGGGAAGAGACTGGGATTGCCCATGAAGCCGCCATCCCAGAATGCCTCCTCGCCGATCTCCACCGCCTGAAAGGTTTGCGGCAGGCAGGCCGACGCCAGAACGGCATCGGCGGTAATCTCCGCTTTGGAAAACACCCGCACCTTGCCCGTCTCCACATTCGTGGCCGACAGGAAAAGCTTCAGCCCCGACGCATGCACCGCGTCAAAGTCCACCTGATTTTCGACAATCCGGCGCAGCGGATTGAAGTTGAACGGGTTGAAATCATAAGGGCTGGCAAAGCTCTGCAAGGCGCTGGCCATCTGAAAGCCCGCCGCGCCGAACACATTCATGCCGGAGCCCGCGTCCGACACCGCCCGCCACAGCTGCTCCATCGCCGCCCGGGCGCCTGCCGGCCCGCCTGCCGCCAGCCCGGCAGCATAGGCCACCGCATTGATGGCCCCGGCGGAGGTCGCTGAAATCGCCTCGATGTCGAGCGTCTCATCCTCGCTCAGCCGGTCCAGCACGCCCCAGGTATAGGCCCCGTGCGAGCCCCCGCCCTGCAACGCCAGGCTGATCGGCCTCGGTTTGCCAGTCGGTTTTCCGTTTGGCTTTCCGTTCTCACTGGCTTTTGCCATGCCCCGGCTCCTTTCGGTTGCGCCCTGTCCCTGCTAACGGAGGACACCGAAACCCGCCACCCCTCACACGCCGCCTGGAGATCAGATGCCCCCGCCTGCCGCGCCCCTGCGCACGCTCACCATCGACCATGTTGGCGCCCAGGGCGATGGCCGCGCGCGGGAGGGAGACCGCTGGGTGTCTGTGCCGTTCACTCTCGCCGGCGAGGTCGTCGAAGTCAGCGGCGAGGGCGACCGGCTGAGGCTGGAGCGGATATCCTCGCCGTCCTCTGAGCGCACAGCCCCGTCCTGCCGCCACTTCACCCGCTGTGGCGGCTGCACGCTGCAACACATGGCGCCCGCCCCCTATGCCGCCTTCAAGCGAGACCTGATCGTCCGTGCCCTGAAAACACGCGGCCTGGAGGCAGAGGTTACCGAGACCTGGATCACCCCGCCCGCTTCCCGCCGCCGCGCGACCTTCACCGCCCGCAAATCGGGCAAGACCATCATGGTCGGCTTTCATGGCCGCAAGAGCCATGAGCTGATCGCGCTGGAAGAATGCCCCGTGGCCCGCCCCGCCATCGTCGCCGCCCTGCCAAAGCTGGCCGGCATCCTCGCCCCGCTTTTCAGCGGCAAGGAAGACCTCAGCCTCCTCGTCACCGAAACCGCCTCGGGCCTCGACCTGCATGTGACGGGCATTCCCAAACAGGCCACCCGCCTTGCCCGCGCCGAAGTCACCAGCGCTGCCCTGCGGGCCGGCTTCGCCCGTGTCTCCCTCGAGGGCGAAGACGTGCTGACCGAGCGCCCCCCGCGCCTGCCCATCGGCGCGGCCAGTCTCCTGCCCCCGCCCGGCGGCTTCCTGCAGGCCAGCGCCGAGGCGGAGACCGAAATCGCCCGCCTCGTGCTCGGCCATCTCGGCGGCGCAAAACACGCCGCCGATCTTTTCTCCGGCTGCGGAACATTTGCCCTGCGCCTGGCAGAGCGCATTCCGGTCTTCGCTGCCGAAAGCGGGCGCCCCGCCATCGAGGCCCTGCGCGCCGCCGCCAATGCCGCTCCCGGCCTCAAACCCGTCACCGCCGATGTGAGAGACCTCTTCCGCAATCCCCTCGCTGCGGTCGAGTTGGCCCGGTTTGACGGTCTCGTGCTGGATCCCCCGCGCGCGGGCGCCTCGGCGCAGGCGGCCGAAATCGCCCGCTCCACCGTGCCGCGCGTCGCCTATGTCTCCTGCGATCCCGCCACCCTCGCCCGCGACCTGCGCGCCCTCGTCGATGGCGGCTACCGCCTCCTGCGCGCCCATCCGGTCGACCAGTTCCTCTGGTCGGCGCATGTCGAAGCCGTCGCGCTGCTGGAAAAGCCATGACCGTGCCCGCCGCCCCGCTGCCCGGCCGGCCGACGCCCGCCGTCGGCGCCGTCTGTTTCAAAGGCGAAGACGTACTCCTCATCCGGCGCGGTACGCCCCCGCTCGCCGGTGACTGGTCGATCCCCGGCGGCCGCATCGAATTTGGCGAGCGTACAGAGGCCGCCGCTCTGCGCGAGTTGATGGAAGAAACCGGCGTCACCGCCCGCCTCATCGGCCTCGTCGATGTCGTCGACGCGATCTTCACCTCACGCGCTTCGGGCGACGTCACACGCCACTATCTGCTGTTCGACTTTGCCGCCGTCTGGCTCTCGGGCGACCCGGTGGCGGGCGACGATGCCAGCCATGCCGAATGGGTCTCGCCCGAGCGGCTAGCCGCCATCGCCCTCTGGGAGGAGACCCGCCGGATCATCGAAGCGGCCCGCGCGATGGTCTCAGCGCTCTGAAAAACGCCAACCACCCGGAGCCCCGTTGGAGTTTTTGGGCCCCTCATTGGAGGAATCGTTGGAGTTTTTTGCGCTCCTTATCCCCCGTTTATTTTCCTTGACCCGCCCCTGCGTCAGGTCTGTCTGTACGCTTTAAGTCATCCAGAAGATACCAGGGAGGAATCAGGTTCATGGTCTACAAACCCTTTGATATGAGCGGCAAAGTCTGTGTCGTCACCGGCGGCAACAAGGGCATCGGCCTCGGCATGGTCGAGGCACTGGCCGCCTCAAACGCCGATGTTGTGATCTGGGGCCGCAAGACGGCCGACAACGACGCCGCCGTCAAATCCGCCTCGGGCCTCGGCACCGGCAAGGTCAAGGCCTGGGCCGTCGATGTCGGCGAAGAATCCCAGGTTATCAAGGCGATGAAAGAGGCTGAAGAAGAATTCGGCCGCATCGACGCCTGCATCGCAAACGCCGGCGTTGGCCGGGGCGCTGCCTCCTTCGAGACGATGACGCTGGAAACCTGGGAGTATAACGCCCGGATCAACTCCGTCGGCGCCTTCTTCACCCTGCGCGAAGCGGCCAAGTCGATGGTCGCCCGCGCCAAGAAGGGCGATCTCGGCGGCAGCCTCGTTGGCACCGCCTCCCTCGCCGGCATCGAAGGCGCTGGCCGCAACCAGGCTTACGCCCACACCAAAGGTGGCCTCATCGCCATGATGAACGCCTGCGCCGTCGAATACGGCCGCTATGGTATCCGCGCCAATTCCATCCTGCCGGGCTGGATCGCCACCGACATGACCGAGGGCGCGCAAGGCCAGGAAGTGTTCACCTCCAAGGTCATCTCCCGCGTCCCGATTCGCCGTTGGGGCGAGCCAGCAGACTTCGGCGGCATGGCCGTCTATCTCTGCTCGGACGCCTCGAAATACCATTCGGGCGACACGCTCGTCATCGATGGCGGCTACGCAAAATTCTAGCTCCTGCGGGCGGCGCCCTGCGCCGCCCCGCAAGCCACCCGCAAAGAAAAAGGCCGCTTCCCATCAGGAAGCGGCCTTATCTTTTAGCCGGTTACCCAGCCTCGAAGTTACTCAGGAGTGGCTTCTTCAGTCACTTCTTCCATAGCTTCTTCGGTCGCTGCAGCAGCGTCAGCAGTACCTTCGGCAACGGCGTCAGCGCCTTCAACGGCTGCGTCTTCAGTTGCTTCGTATGCGTCCATAACAGCTTCTTCGGTGGCTTCACCGGCTTCAGCAGCGGACTCTGCAGCGTCAGCAGCAGACTCTTCGACGGTCGTCGGCTCAGCTGCAGGCGCAGCTTCTTCGGTTGGACCGCAGGCGGCGAGAACGAGCGCAGCAGCGCCCATCAGGAACAGATTTTTCATGTTGGTAGTACCCCTGTTGTGTTCTTGCGAACGGCCGGTGCTTTAGCACCAATGTCCCGTTACTGAAAGTTCATTCTTCAGATCGGGAAAGCCTTTCGCGGGCTGGTTACAGAAAAACCCCCTCCCGCTGTGGGAAGGGGCGATTGTGAGCATTTCTGCCCGCTTATTCAGCAGCCTCGTCGGCAGCTTCCTCAGCGGCTTCTTCAGCAACTTCGGCTTCTTCAGCCACGTCTGCTGCAACGTCTGCTTCGACAGCGGCGTCTTCGGCAACGTCAGCAGCAACTTCTGCTTCCACCGCTGTTTCGTCTGCGGCTTCGGCTGTCACTTCAGCTTCAACGGCAGTTTCTTCAGCTTCGGCGGCAGCCTCTTCAGCAACCACGGCCGCTTCTTCAGCGACTTCGGCTGTGTCCTCAGCAACTTCAGCGGCTTCTACGGCGACTTCTGCTTCAACCGGTGGCTCGCTCGCGAAAGCAAAACCGGAGACAAAAGCTGCAGCAGCAGCACCAGCGAAAAGTTTCTTCATCAGAGCTTCCCCTCTTTAATTTTTTTGTCAGATGACACCCGTTGCCCAGATCAACCCAGCCAACTTCCAAAACTCTGGCTGGGGAACACGGCCAGATTGCGGCAAAGTGGCGGCAAAAAAGGCAACATGCCGGCAACCTGTTCCCTATTGCGTTGACGCTGGGGCGCGGGTCTACCGGTCTGGATCATGAATTCGCTTGGATAAAAGGGACTTAGAGATGGCTATCAAGACACGCCTGACTGACCTGCTGAAAACGCAGCACCCGATCATGCTCGCAGGCATGGGCGGGGTTTCTTATGCAGAAGTCTGCGCAGCCATGTGTAATGCCGGTGGCTATGGTGTTCTCGGCATGGCGGGCACATCGCCCCAATTCATCGCCGAACAGATGAAAAAAGTGCGTCAGCTGACCGACAAACCGTTCGGGGTGGACCTGCTCGCCGCAAGCCCGGAAAGCCTCGAAGAGTCTGTGGACGTCATCATCAATGGCGGCGCCGATTCGTTCATCGCCGGCCTCGGCGTCCCGATGCCGATCATGGACCGTCTGAAGAAAGCGGGCCTGAAAGTCATGGTTGTCGGCGGCGCGGTAAAGCACGCCATCAAGGCTGAACAGGCCGGCTGCGACGCGGTGATTCTCCAGGGCGGCGAAGGCGGCGGCCATACCGGCCTCGTCGGCACGATGCCCCTGGTCGCCCAGGCGGTCGAAGCGGTCAAAATCCCCGTCATCGCCGCAGGCGGCATCTATGATGGCCGCGGCCTTGCCGCCTCGCTTGCCCTCGGCGCGCAGGGCGTCTGGATGGGCACACGCTTCATCGCGTCCGCCGAAGCCCACGCCGCCGGCATGTACAAGGACGCCGTCGTCACCGCCGGCGATACCGACACCACCCGCACCCGCTGCTATTCCGGCAAGCCGATGCGCTGCCGCACCAATGATTACATCGATGACTGGGAAAGCCGTCCGCAGGACATCAAACCCTTCCCGTTCCAGGCAATCCACTCCACCCAGACCGGCGTTATCGGCGGCATTGGTGGGATCACGGACGAAGCCAAACTCTCGATGGACAAGTCCTGCTTCGCTATGGGCCAGTCGGCCGGCGGTGTGAAGGAAGTCAAACCGGTCGCCGAAATCGTCGCCGACATCATGCGCGACGCCGAAGCGACCATCACCCGCATGGCGGGCCTGCGCGTCACCGCCTGAGACGTCGAGACATGCGGGGCGGGCTCATGCCTGCCCCGCGCTTCACGTTACAGCCAGCCCCGCCATTTGAAGAACTGGTAGGGCACGACCGCCGAGAGAACCATCAGGCAGAGCGCCAACGGATACCCCACCGGCCAGGACAGCTCCGGCATCACCTCGAAATTCATTCCGTAGATCGAGGCAATCAGCGTCGGCGGCAGGAACACAACCGCCGCCACCGAGAAAATCTTGATGATGCCCGTCTGCTCGATATTGATCATGCCAAGCGTGGCATCCAGCAGAAAGTTGATCTTCTGTGTAAGGAAGCTCGTGTGGTCGCTCAGCGATTGCACGTCTCGCGTCAGCGTGCGCAACCGTCCTTCATACTCCTTGCCCGGCTTGCGGCTGACGGCAATTTCGGTTCCGAATGCCAGCAACCGCTGAAACGAAATCAGGCTCTCACGCACCTTCGAGAGAAGGTCACCCTTTCGGCCAATCTGTTCGAGGACGGACTGATAGTTGCGGGGCCGGGCCTTGTTCCGCTTCGACACCTTCTCCGCCACCGCCCCGTCCACAAGTGGCGCCTTGATGGCAAAGATGTTGTCAGACAGCGCGTCCAGCTCATGCCCCGTCCGCTCCAGAACATCCCCGATCCGCTCGATCAGCCCATCCAGCAACCCCGCCACAACCCCATCGGCGGTATAGGTTGCGCCCTTCTGGCAGCGCGCGATGAACGCATCGATGGAACGCGGCTCGGCATAGCGCACCGTTATCAGCTGCTCGCCCTTGAGGATGAAGGTGATCGGTGACAGCAGCACATTGTCGCCATCGGTATGCGAGAGCATCATCGTGGTCATGAACGTCGCCCCCTCCTCCGTATAGAGACGGCTGGAGACTTCAATCTCGCTCATTTCCTCGATGGTGGGCACATCAATGCCAAGCGCGCGCTCGATCGCGGTTTCTTCATCCTTGCTCGGCCGCAGGATGTCGACCCAGACCGCCGTGTCGAGATGCTCGAGCGTTTCGCCCGAGAGAACGAAGCGATGCTCGGAATTGGTAAACGTGCGGATCATGGGCGGCCCCGGAAAACGGTCCGCCCATGTCTGCGTAAAGTCGCCTTACTTGGCAACAGGTGAGGCTTATTCAGCCGGTGTCAGCCGGATCAGCCGCCCGCCTTCTTCATCTTCCAGCACATAGATCGCCCCGTCCGGCCCTTCCTCGACCTCGCGGATACGCTTGTCCCAGCTGTAGCGCCCACCTTCGGCAGCGCCGCCGCCTTCCTCTTCAAGCTCCACGCGGATAAGCGCCTTGGAGGAAAGCCCCCCGATAAAGGCGTTGCCGTTCCAGTCCGGAAACACGCCGCCATAATAGATGTCGAGCCCCGCCGGGCTGATCGCCGGCACCCAATAGGCCGCAGGCGCGGCAAATTCAGGGCGCGTATCATGGTCGGGAATGGGGCGGCCATCATAATGATCGCCGTTGGAAACTTCCGGATACCCGTAATTCTCCCCCGCCACGATCAGGTTCAGCTCATCGCCATGCGCTGGCCCCATCTCCTGCACCCACAGGCGCCCGGTATTGTCAAAGTCGATGCCCAGCGGGTTGCGATGCCCCAGGGTCCACACCTCTGCAGCCACCCCGCCCTGATCGGCAAACGGATTATCTTCCGGTACGCTGCCATCCAGATTGAGGCGCACGACCTTGCCAAGATTGCCGCTCATATCCTGCGCAGGCGTGAACTTCTGGCGCTCACCCGACGTGATAAAGAGATAGCCATCGGGTGAGACGGCCATGCGGTGGCCATAATGCCCGTTATCTTTCACTTTCGGATTCTGGCGCCAGATAACCTTCCGGTCACTGATCGTTCCGCCATCCTCGGTCAGGCTCAGCGTGGCGATCTCCACTGCCGCGCCAGACAGGGAATCGTCGTCATCGTCGCGCTCGACATAGGAGAGGTACACTTCGCCCGTCTCGGCAAACGCCGGATGCAGGATAATATCGCCGAGGCCGCCCTGGCCGCGCATCATGACATCCGGCCCGCCGGTGATCTCTCCGGCATTGCTGCCATCGGTGCCCACCAGCCAGATATCTCCGGCCTGTTCAGTCACCACAGCGCGGCCATCGGGCAGGAATGTCATCGCCCAGGGATTGTCGAAAAACTCAAGCGGCGTCGCTTTCAGCTTCACGCCATCGCTGCCCGTCACGATGAAACTGCCGTCGCTCCCTGCCGGGGCCGCAGTTTCGGAATTCTCAGTCGCGCAGGCTGTGAGGGTCAGGGCTGCCGCGATGGCGGCTGCGGAAACCAGCTTGAATTGTGTCATATCACTCACTCCTCTGCATCCGGATCAACCGGCCAGGAAGGCCGAGCGATCAACGAGATGTTTCATGGGTTCATTGTCCAGATAGAGCTGGAGGTTGGCAAGGAAAGTCTCGTCGCCGCGCGCAACTGTGCCCGGCGTATCGGAGCTGTCGTGCGGCGTGATCACGATTTTGTGATGTTTCCAGAGCGCGCTGTCTTCGGGCAAAGGCTCCGTTTTGGTCACATCCAGCGCGGCAAAGGCTGGCCTGCCAGCGTCCAGCGCCGCCATCAAAGCGTCCTCATCCACCAGCGCGCCGCGCCCGAGGTTGAGAAACAGCGCGTCCGGGTTCATCGCCGCAAAGAACGCCGCGTCCGCCATGCCTTCGGTCTCCGGCGTGTGCGGCGGGCACAGCAAGACGACATCGGCGCCGGGCAATTCCGCCATCAGCGTATCGGGCGCCACAACACGGGCTGCGCCGCCTGCCGGCCCCGGCGTGCGGCGCATGCCGGTCACCACCCCGCCCAGCGCGCTCACACGCTTGCCAACCGCCTGCCCGATCGAGCCATAGCCAACGATCAGCCAGCGCGAGCCCTGCATTTCCCGCACAGCAATCCGCTTCCATTCCCCCCGCGCCTGATTGGCCCGGTGGCCCGGCCCGTCCCGGAAGAAGTCCATCGCCTGCCAGATCGCCCATTCGGCCATCGATTCGGCCTGGGTATGGTTGGTCGTATAGCGCTTCGATTTCTGCCCGATGGCCACCAGGGCCGGGTTCTCGATGCCGGCAGCCGCAGACTGGAACCAGTCAAAATCGGGGCTTTTCAGGATTGCCGTCATGAATTCCCGCACAGACGGGGAATAGAAGGCGTCAATATTGCCAAAGGCGAGGTCCACCGCCGGCGCCTCCTTGAGCGCCTCCGAGGTCCAGGCATCATGGAACCGGGCCGCATCATCAACGGTCACGATATTCAGAGCGGCGTTCAGCCCCTTGAGCCGGGGCGCGATGCGCGCGAATGTCCGCGCATGAAGAAGAAGTGTTTTCATGCCCTCCTGCTTAGCTTGGCCCTTGGCGCCAGCACAAGCATGATGCCCGCCCTGCCGCAGGGAAACCTGCCGGTGCGGGGCCCCGATTATTTTCGCGACGCCGCCGATCTGGCCGGTGTGCTGGGCGGCGCCCATGCCATCCGCGTGCTCTGCAATGGCAATGAAGACCAGTATTGGCGCCGCTATATGGCCGACCTTCTGACCACTGAGGCGCCAGAGCCTGGCAATCTGCGCTCGTCCCTCGTCTCTTCCTTCAACGAAACCTATAGCCAGACCGCCGATCAGTTCCGCATCTGCGATGGCCGCGCCGTAGAGGCTGAGGCCCGCTATGCGCGCCGGGGCGAGGAAATCGCCGGGCGCCTGGCCACACACTATTTTCCAAAAGATACCCGCCGCGGCGGAGGAGGATTCGAATGAAATACGCTTTGCTGACCGGCGCCGCCTGCGCGCTCGCCCTTGCCGCCTGCGCCCAGACGCCCGAGCCTGCGCCCCAGGCGCTGGAACCCGCGCCTGTCACCGCCGCGCCGGAAACCACCCCGGCTGCGCGCGAGAATGCAGCCTTCCCGATGACCGGCCAGCGCCCTGAAAGCGGCCGCCCCATCGCCACCCGCTCGGCCGTCGTCGCCCCCAACGGCGCCGCCGCCACAGCCCACCCCCTCGCCACGCAAACTGCTCTGGATGTGCTCAAGGCCGGCGGCACGGCCGTTGACGCCGCCATCGCCGCCAACGCCATGCTCGGCCTTGTCGAGCCCACCGGCAACGGCATCGGCGGCGATCTCTATGCCATCGTCTGGGACCCTGAAACAGAGCAGCTCTACGGCTATAACGGCTCGGGCCGCTCGGCGATGGATGCCACGCTTGAAGATGCCCAGGCCAAGGCCGATCAGTTCAAGGACGGCAAATCCCTCCCTTCCTACGGCGCCATCACCGTCACCGTGCCGGGCACGGTCGATGGCTGGTTCGCCCTGCATGAAAAATTCGGCCAGCGTCCGATGGCGGACAATCTCGCCCCGGCCGTAAAATATGCCCGCGAGGGCGCGCCGATCCCGGAGATGATCGCCTGGTACTGGTCGCGCGGCCCGCTGCGCTTTGAGCCCGCCTTCGAGCGCGGCGAGCTGGAAGAATTCGCCAACGCCAAGAAAACCTATTTTGACCCCACCCCTGTCGCGGGCTCCCTCTTTAAAAATCCCGACCTTGCCAACACGCTGGAGACGATCGGAAAAAAGGGCCGCGACGAATTCTATAAAGGCGTCATGGCCAAAGACATGGCGGCCTATTTCAGCCGCATCGGCGGCAAGCTCGATTATGATGATTTCAACGCCCATACCGGCGACTGGGTTGAGCCGATCTGCGTCGAATACCGCAGCGAAGTGAAAGTCTGCGAGCTTGGCCCCAACACGCAAGGCGTCGCCGCCCTCCAGATGCTGGAAATGCTTGAGCGCTTTGATCTCAAATCCATGGGCTTCGGTTCGCCCGATGCCGTCACCGCCATGGTCGAGGCCAAGCGCCTCGCCTTCGCTGACCGCGCGCTCGGCTATGCAGACCCCGCTTTCTCCGGCATCGACCCGTCGATCTTCGTTGCCCCCGGCTATAACGCCAAACGCGCCGAAGCCATCGACGTCACCCGCGCCATGCCGGAAGTCGCTCCGGGCACGGAGATCACAGACGCGGCCCTGCGCGACGGCGACACCACCTACCTCACCGTCACCGACAAGGACGGCATGATGGTGTCCCTCATCCAGTCCAACTATCGCGGCATGGGCTCGGGCCTCGTTGCCGATGGCATGGGCTTCATGTTCCAGGACCGGGGCGAATTGTTCAGTCTTGATGCGAACCACCCCAACGTCTTCGCCCCCGGCAAGCGCCCCTTCCACACGATCATTCCGGCCTTCGCCTTCCGCAAGGATCTCCCCGGCTGCCAGACCGCCGCCACCGCGCCGGATCTCGCCTGCCCGTATGAGCCCTGGCTCAGCTTCGGCCTCATGGGCGGCGCCACCCAGCCCCAGGGCCATGTCCAGATCATCACCAACCTGATCGACTTTGACATGGGCCTCCAGGAAGCGGGCGACGCGGCCCGCTGGGAACATGATGGCGGCTGCGAGCCCACCAATGCCCTCGGCGACGACTGCGATACCGGCACCGGCACCGTCATGCTCGAACGCGGCCTGGCGGGCATTGCCGATGAACTGGAATCCCGCGGCTACGACGTCGCCTGCTGCGAAGCCAATTATGGCGGCTACCAGGCCATCATGCGCGACTTCCGCTCCGGCGCCTGGATCGCCGCCACCGAAATGCGCAAAGACGGCAACGCGGATGGGTACTAAACCTGCCGCGGCCCCCGAAGCCCCTCGCGACTGCCCCCTCTGCCCGCGCCTCGTGGCATATCGCGAAGCCGTGCGCGCCAAAGAGCCCAGCTGGTTCAACGGCGCCGTCCCAAGTTTCGGCAAGGACGATGCGCAGCTCCTCATCGTCGGCCTCGCGCCCGGCGTTACAGGCGCCAACCGCACCGGCCGTCCGTTCACCGGCGACTGGGCCGGCGATCTCCTCTATGCCACCCTCGACAAATTCGGCTTCAGCAAAGGCAAATTCGCCGCCGACCCGAATGACGGCCTCGTCCTCACCGGCGCGATGATCACCAACGCCGTGCGCTGCGTGCCCCCGGAAAACAAACCCGTCGGCGCCGAGATCAACCAGTGCCGCCCCTTCCTCGAAGCGCGCATCGCAGCCCTGCCGAAACTGAAAGTCATCCTGTGCCTGGGTAAGATCAGTCACGATTCCACCCTGCGCGCTCTCGGCCTGAAAGTCGCCGCCCATCCATTCGGACACGGAACAAAATACGAAGTCGAGGCAAACGGCAAACCCGTCACGCTCCTCTCCTCCTATCACTGCTCCCGCTACAACACGAACACCGGCCGCCTGACGCCCGAAATGTTCGAAACCGTCTTCGCAGAGGCCCGCCGCATCCTGAACTAATCCGCCCGCACGATCGCCACCATCGTGGTCACCAGATGTTCCAGTGTCGCCGGCCGCGACCAGGTCGGATGCGCCCGGCTCGTATCAGCCAGCCGCGCCTCCCGCGCCGCCAGCACGGAGCCCAGATACGACTCCAGAAACACGATCCGCTCGGTCTGTTTCGCCCGCGGCAAATGCCCCATGAACCCGCGCAACTGCTCCAGGCACCGCTTGAAGCCTGAATTCCACTGCCCGCCCAGCGCCTCCATGAACAACGCCCGATGCGTCATCGAGAACAGCACAACGAAACGGTTGTAACACTCCTCCTCGCCATCGGGCGTAATGTCGACCGATGGGTAAACCATGATACCGGCCACCTCTTCGAGCGTCAGCGGTCTACCCACCCCTTCGAGCGCATCGAGCGCGGCATTGCGCCGGTCATTGATCAGCTTTGCGCCGTCCACGATCAGCGTGCGGATGAGGTCCGCCTTCGAGCCGAAATGATAGCCCACCGCGCCATGGTTGCGCTGCCCGGCGGCGGCGGCAATCTCGCGCACCGTCACCCCGTCCACGCCCCGCTCGGCAAACAGCTTCATCGCTGCGCGTTTGAGCGCCTCAACAGCATCACTTTCGGTTTTTTCGTGCAGGCGGACCATACGGCATGCTTGCAAAATGCCGGGCTTTCAGTCAATCATATTATCCAATTGATTTAAAAAAAGATCAAACGGGAGGAACAATTGAGCATTCCGGTAGACCTCACCGCCCTTGCCGCCTGGATGGATACCCAGCATCTCGGCGAAGGCCCCATCACCGAGGCCGCCCTCCTCGCCGGCGGCACGCAGAACATCCTCCTGAAGTTCACCCGCTCGGGCCGCGCCTATGTGCTGCGCCGCCCGCCCCCGGTGCTGCGCGCCAATTCCAACGAAACCATGCGCCGCGAAGCCCGCATGCTCGCCGCCCTGAAGGGCACGAATGTCCCCCATCCCGGCCTGATTGCAGCGTGTCCGGATGAAACCATTCTCGGCGCCGCCTTCTATCTGATGGAACCCGTCGATGGCTACGCGCCCACCACCGGCCTGCCCGAACCCTTCCTCTCATCCCCGGAGCTGCGCCACCAGATGGGCCTCTCCCTCGTCGATGGCATCGCCGCCCTGGGCGCGCAGGATTATCTCGCCCTCGGCCTGGAAGGTCTCGGCAAGGTCGATAATTATCTCGAACGCCAGGTCGGCCGCTGGAAAGCCCAGCTGGAAAGCTATGCCGACACTCCCGAATGGGATGGCCGCAAGGACCTGCCCGGCGTGAACCGCATCGGCGAGTGGCTCGAATCCCACCGCCCACAGAGTTTTCAGCCCGGCATCATCCATGGCGACTATCACCTCGGCAATGTCATGTACCTCTTCGACGCGCCCCGCCTCGCCGCCATCGTGGACTGGGAGCTGACCACCATCGGCGATCCGCTGCTCGATCTCGGCTGGCTGCTGGCAACCTGGCCGGACACTGCCGACAAATCGAGTGCCGGCACAGTCGCCGTCCAGCCTTGGGAAGGCTTTCCGTCAGCGGATGAACTCGTCGCCCATTATGCAAAACAGACGACGCGCGATCTCTCCGGTATTCACTGGTATGGCGTGCTCGCTTGCTACAAGCTCGGCATCATCCTGGAAGGCACTTATGCGCGCGCCTGCGCCGGCAAGGCGCCCAAGGCCACCGGAGACGATCTCCACCGCCGCACCATCTGGCTGCTCGAACGCGCCCTGCGCTGGATCAGCTAAGCCTCCTCAAGACACGCGAAACACAAAAAACAGGAACACCCTCATGCAGTTCGATCACAGCCCGAAAACGCAAGACCTCATCAACCGCCTCGAAGCCTTCTTCGACAAGCATGTCTACCCGACCGAGCAGGACCATTACGACTGGAACCATAATCCGGCAAATCTCTGGAAGCGCTGGCCCGGCATCGACAAGATCAAGGAACACGCCAAGGCCGAAGGCCTGTGGAACCTCTTCTTGCCGCATGAGTATGGCGAGTTCAGCCCCGGCCTGACCAATCTGGAATATGCCCCGCTGGCGGAAATCATGGGCCGCGTGCCCCACTCTTCAGAATTCTTCAACTGCTCGGCGCCCGACACCGGCAATATGGAAGTCCTCGCCAAGTTCGGCTCTCCGGCCCAGCAGGAGCGCTGGCTGAAGCCGCTTCTGGCCGGCGAAATCCGCTCAGCCTATGTGATGACAGAGCCGCAGGTTGCCTCCTCCGACGCCACCAATCTGGAACTCACCATCCTTCCGGATGGGGACGATTACGTCATCAATGGCCGCAAATGGTGGATCTCCGGCGCGATGAACCCCAATTGCAAGATCTGGATCGTCATGGGCAAGACCCTGCTGGATAATCCGCGCCATCAGCAGCATTCGCAAATCCTGGTCGAGCCCGGCACGCCCGGCATCACCATCGTGCGCAACCAGACCGTCTTCGGCTCTCACAATTCCCCCGGCGGCGAGTGCGAGCTGCGCTTTGAAAATGTCCGCGTGCCCAAGGAAAACCTCATCCTCGGCGAAGGCCGCGGCTTTGAAATTGCCCAGGGCCGCCTCGGCCCCGGCCGCATCCACCATTGCATGCGCTCCATCGGCCAGGCCCAGCGCGCGCTGGAAATCATGTCGCGCCGCGTCGAAAACCGCGTCGCCTTCGGCAAGAAGATTTCCGATCAGTCCTCCATCCGCCAGGATGTCGCCAAGAGCTTCTGCGAAATCGAGATGGCCCGCCTGCTTACCCTGAAGGCCGCCGACGCGATGGACCGCCATGGCAACAAGGGCGCCAAGGATCTCATCGCCGCCATCAAGGTCATCGCGCCGCAAATGGCCCAGACCGTGTGCGACCGTGCCATCCAGGCCCATGGCGGCATGGGCGTCAGCGACGACACCCCCATCGCCAGCTTCTTCACCCTCAACCGTTTCCTGCGCATCGCAGATGGTCCGGACGAAGTCCACATGTCCCAGCTCGGCAAGCTGAAAATCCAGGAATATAACGCCCTTCCGGTCCGCTGATCTGTCCGCTCAAGGAGAAACGCCATGAAAGCTCTCGTTTATCGCGGCCCGCGCGACATCGCCTTTGAAACGATGAAAGACCCCGACCTGCACGATGACCGCGACGCGATCATCAAGGTCGACAAATGCGCCATCTGCGGCAGCGACCTGCACATCTATCATGGCGAAACCTTCTCCGAGGACACCGGCTATTGTGTCGGCCATGAAGCCGTCGGCGAGGTGGTCGAAATCGGCCGCGGCGTGCGCCAGCTGAAAGTGGGCGACAAGGTGATGATCTCGGCGGCGGTCGGGTGCGGCCAGTGCCGCGCCTGTCTCGCCGGGGTCGTCAACCGCTGCGAATTCAATGCCGGCAGCTGCTATGGCCTCTCGGCAAAACTGCAAGGCTGCCAGGCCGAAGCCGTCCGTGTCCCCGCCGCTGACTTCAACGCCCAGAAGATCCCAGACGGCATCAGCCTCGACCAGGCCCTGATGATGACCGACGCCCTCGCCACCGCCTGGTTCGGCGCGCGCAACGCGGATATTCAGCGCGGCGCCACCGTCGCCGTCGTCGGCCTCGGCCCCATCGGTCTATTGGCTGCGGAAGCCGCCTTCATCATGGGCGCCTCCCGCGTCTTCGGTATCGACCTTGTGGAGGAACGCCGCGCGGCGGGCCGCGCCATCGGCCTTGAAACGCCAGACCCGGCGGATGCCCGCGCCATCATCCAGGAGGCCACAAAGGGCCGCATGTGCGACAGCGTCATCGAAGCGGTCGGCCACTCGGCCACCATCCGCGCCGCCCTCGGCCTTTCGGGCAAGCGCGCCACGGTCTCGGTCGTCGGCGTCGCTCAGGACCGCACCTTCGACTTCCCGATGTCAAAAGCCTTCGGCATGGGCCTCACCTTCCGTATCGGGACATGTTCGGTCCCCCAGGAATGGCCCGAGCTGATCCCGCTCGTCCAATCCGGCCGCATCAAGCCGGAAAAATACATCACTCACACCCTCCCCCTGTCAGACGGCGCCCGCGCCTACGACATCTTCGACAAACGCACCGAAGGCGCGATGAAGATGGTGTTTGACCTGACGCTTTGATCCCGGCGCCAACAAAATCTCACCAAACATTGCCAGACCGGCCCCTTCATGTTCAGTAGTGATAACTATCGAACATGAAGGGGCTGCGCCCATGCCAGACATCGCATCGCTCACAAGTCTGGAATCCCTCGGTTTCACCGGTGGCCGTGACAGCTTCCGCGCCTTCTGCGCCCGCGTCTTTGCTGATGACGCCCCCCGCCTCCTGCGCACGGAAGCGGGCGAGCTTGTCGTTTTCCGCCATGGCGATCTGCGCGCGTTCGGCGCCCTGCCGGAGGTCGGCGCCCTGCCGCCCGGCGTCATGTTTCCCGGCCTCCACCAGCTTCCCCCCGGCGCGCCGCTCCCGCCGGGCGGGGGCATCGGCGGCGTCATCTCCCATCAGGTGTTCACCGCAAATCCGCCCATCCACATGCCGGTGCGCCTCACCCTGCTGCGTCAGTTAAGCCCCAAACAGGCCGCGCTTCTGGAGCCGGTTGCACGCAATGTCGTGCAAGGTCTGCTCGACACCCTGAAACACCGGGACGAGATCGACCTTGTGGAAGACATCGCCGAGCGCCTCACCGCGCGCTTCTGGGGCGCCCTCATCGGCATGACCGAAACGGAAATGGCTGAAGCCGCGCTGGCCGTGCGCGACATGACAGCGATGTTCCTTATCCAGATGACGAGAGGCGATCTCCAAACAGCCGACACCGCAACCGCCACCTATGGCCGCCTCGTCGAAACCGCCGCCCTGCGCAGCCTTGCCGCCGGCACACATCCCTTCGTCACCGAGCTGGCCGCAGACCTCGCAAAGATCGAGGCACAGGATGATCCCGATGAAGCTGGAATCGTCCCGCCCAATGTGGGCAAGCTGCTGGCGGGCAATCTCGTCGACGGCTTCCACACAGCCGCCATCGGCGCGGTCAACACCCTCTTCGCCCTGCTGCAACACCCTGATACGTTCACGGAGGTTCTCGCCGCTCCGGAAAAACTTCCCGCCGTCATCATGGAGGCCCTGCGGCTGGAGCCGCCCGTCCTCTTCCTGAGGCGCTATATGCTGCGCGATCTCGATTATGCCGGCATCCACATTCCCAAAGGCACACAGGTGCTCATGCTATGGGCCGCGGGCAATCACGACCCCGCGGTCTTCCCCAAGCCCCAGATTTTCCGTCTGGACCGCGATCATCGCGGCATCACCACCTTCGGCGGCGGCGCGCATATCTGCCCCGGCCGCCACGTCGCGCTGATGCTCATCCGCCTGCTGCTGGAAGAAATCGCCGCACGCGGCCTCCGCCTCTCCTTCACCGATGCCCCTTATGCCTGGCTCGGCAACCATGCCATGAGCCAGCTCCCGCATATGCGTTTTAGGGTGGGGTAGCAGCATTAAAAAATGCAGACTGATTTACATAGGTAATGCTTGAGGTAGGGGCGGCATGCTAAAAACTCATTTCTCTGACTTTGGGATCAACGTGCGCCAGCGTCGTTTCTCGACCTTCCGAACGTTGTGGACATCACGAAGCGTTTCCAAATAACTCGCCAGGTGAGGTAATTCTTCGTCCTGGAGGCTTCCCTCGTAAGGTGCCGGATAAATGGCGTTTCCATAGTTCCGGATACATTTCTCCGGCGTATCATCTACGATCAGCACTCTTTCGAGAGGCCATCCTCTACGCCTAACTTTTGAAAGATCTTTGATGTAGAAAAAATGCTCGGGGTCATAGGCGTTCGCGACGTAGTCATCTGTGCAAGCTATGTGACGATACGTGGCACGGCTTCGTCCCCATACGAACTGAAGCGCGTCCAAGTTGGGAAAAATGTTTGCCACAACTGCTTTAACGTAATCGTCGCTTGCCGATGACCAAACTGCGAGATCGTACGTCGCCGACACCGCAGTCAGAAAATCATCAAGGTGCGGCCGCCGATAGACGTGGTAATGAGCAACCCTGAAATCTGCTGCGCGGTCCAGCGGTGTTGAACTTGCGTGGACGAGCGTTTCATCAAGATCAAGAATCAAAAGCGTTCGATCTCTTCGAGAACTCATCTACCCTGCCTTCATGATCCGCGCTTTATCCCGCGCCCAGTCGCGCTTGGCCTCATGCTCGCGCTTGTCATGCGCCTTGCGGCCCGTTGCGACGCCAATCAGCAGCTTCGCCCGGCCCTTGTCGTTGAAGTAAAGCTTCAGCGGCACAATCGTGCGCCCCGCCCGCTCCACCTCTTGGCTGAGCTTCGAGAGCTCCCGCCGCGACACCAGCAGCTTCCGCTTCCGGCGCGGCTCATGGTTGAAGCGGTTGGCCCCGCCATAAGTCTGGATCTCGGCATTGATCAGCCACAGCTCGCCCTGCTCGACCGACGCATAGGACTCGGCAATGTTCGCCCGCCCCTCGCGCAACGATTTCACTTCCGAGCCGACCAGCATGATGCCAGCCTCCAGCGTATCCTCCACGGAATACTCGCGCCGGGAGCGGCGGTTTTCCGCCACCAGCCCGTCGGTGCGCCCTTTGATCTGTTCGTTCTTCTTCGTAGCCATCGGCCCAATCTAGGTGTTCAGACCGGCCAGCGCCATGGCCGCGTCGATCATCGCTTCAGCGGCCGCATCTGGCGCCGTCAGCGGCAGGCGAACCTCCGGCCCGCACAGCCCCATCCGCGAGAGCGCATATTTCGCCGGCCCCGGCGAAGGTGAGCAGAACATCGCCCGGTGCAGGTTAATCAGCCGCCGCTCGATTGCCCGCGCGCTTTCCAGATCGCCGTCCTCAAACGCCAGATGCATCGCCGCGCAGAGCTCCGGCGCCACATTCGCGGTCACCGAGATACATCCCGCCCCGCCCATCGCCAGAAAACCCAGCGCCGAAGGGTCATCGCCCGAAAGCTGCACGAACTGTTCCTCGTCCCCGATCAGCGCCGAATGATAGCTCACCCGGTCCATGTCGCCGGTCGCGTCCTTGATGCCGACGATATTGGGCAGCCGCGCCAGGCGCGCCACGGTCTCCGGTTTCAGGTCCACCACCGTGCGGCTGGGCACATTATAAAGCACCACGGGCAGGGCGACGGCGTCATTGATCGCGCGAAAGTGTTCGAACAGGCCATCCTGATTGGGATTATTGTAATAGGGGCTCACCACCAGCGCCGCGTCTGCGCCTGCCGCCTTGGCATGGGCCACCAGGTCAATCGCTTCATCGGTGGAATTCGATCCCGCCCCGGCGATCACCGGCACGCGTCCTGCAGCCACCTCTACACAAAGCGAGACAACGCGCTTGTGCTCCTCGGTCGACAGCGTCGAGGTTTCCCCCGTCGTGCCGACCGGCACCAGCGCGGCCGATCCAGCCGCAATCTGCCGCTCGACCAGCGCCGCAAAGGCCGCCTCGTCGACAGCGCCATTCTTGAAGGGTGTTACAAGGGCTGGGATTGAGCCGTGAAACATTTTAACGTGCCGTATTCAGGGATTGGTTGGGATTGCGTGCTAGGCTCTGTCTCTGGACTTGTCACGCTTTGGCGCAGAAATAAACTTGGGTGAGCCGAACCATGCTCCGGATTTCCGCTGTTTTTGTGGCGATTTCTTTCCTTCTTACAGGCACTTCGGCCGCCTCCCGGCCCGAAGCGCCCAGCCTGAAGCCGCGCGCCGATTCTCCGGCCCCGCCACCGGCCCAGATGGCCGAAACCACCCCGGCGCCCGTCCTGCGCGCGCTCACCCCCGGCGTCATCCTGCCCGGCGCGGCCCCCGCTCAGCCTGGCGCTGCGCCCGTGCCCACGCCCGCCGCCAACGGCGCCCAGCTTCCGGCGGTCGCCCCCAGCGCCCTGACGGCTCAGCCGGTAAACCCCACCAGCGTCGCCCAGCTCAAAGCCGCCCTCTCCGCCATCGACCGCGGCGCATGGAGCGAAGTCACCCGCATCCAGTACGAAACGTCCGACCCCGCCGTGCGCGACATGATCCTCTGGAAGCGCGCCTCCGACGGCGTGCCCGGCACCACCTTTGACGAAATCAACTACGCCCTCACCACCCTCTCGACCTGGCCGCTGACCGACCGGATGCGCCGCCGCGCCGAGGAAATCATCGGCGACAGCAACCTCACCGCCGAGGCCAAGGTGAAATGGCTGGAGGAGTCCGGCCCCATCACCGGCGCCGGCAAGGTCGCCCTCGCCACCGCGCTGCGCCAGTCTGGCCAGGCCGCCAGGGCGCAGGAAGTCATCCGCGATGTCTGGCGCAACAACACGCTGGAATCGAGCGTCCAGCGCACGGTGCTCGCCAGCTGGGGCCAATCGCTCAGCCAGGACGATCACCGCGCCCGCGTCGATTTCCTCCTCTGGACCGGCCAACGCTCAGACGCCCAGGCCCTCAAGCCCCAGCTCACCGCCGACTATCGCAACCTCGTCGATGCCCGCATCGCCCTCTCCCAGCGCGCCCGCAATGTCGACGCCGCCATCGAGGCCGTGCCCGCTAATCTGCAAAACCATCCCGGCCTGCTGTATGAGCGCGCCAACTGGCGCCGCGCCAAGAATATGGACGACGCCGTCGCCCCGCTGCTCACCCAGATCAACGGCAAGGACGTGCCCGCTGCCGGGCGCGGCCGCCTCTGGGATGAGCGCGCCATCGCCATCCGCAATGATCTCAAGGCCCGCAACTATTCGCGTGCCTACGCGATGGCCGCCCCCCACGGCATGAGCGCGGGCGCAGACTTTGCCGAGGCCGAATGGCTCTCGGGCTGGATCGCCCTGCGCCTGAATGGCGACGCGACCCGCGGCCTCAAGCATTTCGAGACCATGACTAATGGCGTCGGCTCGCCCGTCAGCCTCACGCGGGGCCAGTACTGGACCGGCCGCGCGCGCGATGCGCTGGGCCAGTCAGACCAGGCAGCCCTCGCCTACAGCGCGGCGGCCGCCCACAAATACACTTATTACGGACAGCTTTCGGCCGAGCGGCTTGGCGACCGGACCATCAATTTCGGCCCCGCGATTGCTCCGGCCCCGGAAGAACTCGCCGCCTTCGATACAAACCCGATGGTCCGCGCGCTCCGCCTCATCGGCGCCACGGGGGAGATGGGTCTCTACCGCACCTTCTCCCACCATCTGGATGACATCCTCTCCACCCCGGCAGAGTTCGAGCTGCTGGCCCAGCTGAACCACCAGTATGACCAGCCCGACACCGCCGTGCGCGCGGGCAAGGCCGGTCTCTTCAAGGGCGTCCTCGCGCCGGACGCCGCCTATCCCATCCTGATGCACCCGCTCTCACGCCAGCCGGAAGTCGAACGCGCCTTCATCCTCGCCATCACGCGCCAGGAGAGCGAGTTCAACCCCAACGCCCGCAGCCCCGTCGGCGCCCTCGGCCTGATGCAGTTCATGCCATCAACCGCCCGCAACGAAGCCCGCCTGCGCGGCATGCCATACGAACAGTCCTGGCTGACGAATGACCCCGCCTACAACATGACGCTCGGCGGGCTCCATCTCGACACGTTGCTGAAGCAGTTCAACGGCAGCTACATCATGACGGCGGCCGCCTACAACGCCGGCCCCTCCCGCCCCAGCCAATGGGCCCGCGACTATGGCGACCCCCGCACCGGCCAGATCGACCCCGTCGACTGGGTCGAGTTCGTCCCCTTCTCCGAGACGCGCAACTACATCCAGCGCGTCCTGGAAAACATCCAGGTCTACCGCCACCGCATCTCCGGCGAAGAAGCCGACATCCAGATCACGGAAGACCTCAAACGCGGCCGCCGCTGACCGGAAGTGTCCCGGTTTGTCCAGATTTGTCCAAACCTGTCCGGAAGTGTCCGGGCCTGACGCTTGGAGTTCCGTTGGAGCTTCGTTGGAGTTTTCCGCAAAAAACTCCAACGGTGCAGCCCTCACCTGCCACTTCGCAGCAAGCACAACGCCTCTTACTCCTCTCCCGCTTGCGGGAGAGGAGGGACCCATTGCGCAGCAATGGGAGGTGAGGGCCGCCCGAAGGGCGCCTATCCACCATCATTTCCCCCAAACCTGTAGTCTCCCCGCGATTTCCAGAAATCTCATCCACCCCCTCCGGGAACGGATCTATACTCCCTCCCATGACACCCCAGATCGCCCGCCTCTATGCCCACGTATCGCCAATCTTCTGGCCATACCTCTGGTTACAGCTGCGCTGGATCTTCAAACGTCAGGATAAAGAACTCCGCACCCTCCTCATCTCGGTTAGCCGCTGGGGACAGGTCCACATCGTCCAGGTCGGCGACCATTGGCGTGCTTACAGAAAGCCCACGCCCGTGAAAGCGGGCTGGGGCGATCCCGTCTGGCAAAGCCACATATCTCCAAACCTAGTTGGAGTTTTTCTGGAGGAATCCTGCGCTGGTATACTCCCGTGCTTGCGGGGCTTCGAGGGATCAGAAATCGCATTGCGATTTCCCCGAGAAGGCTCCGAAGGGTCGGAGGGGGGAGCGGCAAGCACAATTCCCGACACCTCCTAGCCTAAAGCAACCCCACCGCATAAACACACCACCGGCCGTGCCCTAAACAACGCGCGTTCCGGCCGCCCCTGTTGCCTCAAACAAAAGCGCCGGCAGGTCTCCCCGCCGGCGCATCAGAATGTCTCGTCCTTACAAGGCCTATTTCTTCATCCGGCCTTTGACCTGCGCGCGATACTTGTCGCCATAAGGCGGGCGCATCATCGCCAGGATTTCATTCTTGGTCTGCGAATAGACCGCCTTCTTGTGGCTGAACTCCAGGAAGCCGTCGCGGCCATGATAGGAGCCCATACCTGACGGGCCAACCCCGCCAAAGGGCAGGTCTTCCTGCGCCACATGGAACACCACATCATTCACGGTCACGCCGCCCGAAGTGGTATTGTTCAGCACAAAGTCTTTCTCGCTCTGATCGTCCCCGAAATAGTAAAGCCCCAGCGGACGGTCATGCGCGTTGATATAGGCCACCGCGTCCTTGGCATCATTATAGGATTTGATCGGCAGGATCGGCCCGAAGATTTCGTCCTGCATCACCTTCATGTCGTCGGTCGGATCAATGATCAGTGTCGGCGCAATCTTGTGATAGGGCTGCTGGGAGAAGTTCTCGCCCTTCGGGTTGATCTCGATCACCTGCCCGCCCTTGGCGCGCGCATCCTCGATATAACCGGTGATCCGGTCAAAGTGGCGCTGGTTCACGATCGACGTATAATCGTCATTATCCTTCAGGCCGGACGCATACATCGTCTCAACCGCCTTGGTCGCCGCCATCACGAACTCCTGCGTCTTCTCCTTCGGGACAAACGCATAATCCGGGGCCAGACAGATTTGCCCGGCATTCAGCGTCTTGCCCGCCATGATCCGGCTTGCCGCCTTCTCAAGGTCAGCCGACCGGCCCAGAACAACCGGGCTTTTCCCGCCCAGCTCCAGGGTCAGCGGCACCAGATTGTCCGCCGCGGCCCGCATCACATGCTTGGCCACCGAAGTCGCGCCCGTGAAGAGAATGTGATCGAAGGCGAGCTTGGTGAATTCCGCGCCCACTTCCGGCCCGCCGGTAACGACAACGCACTCTTCCGGCGAATAGTATTTCGCGATCAGCTCCTTCATCAGCTCCGAGGTCGCCTCGGTGAATTCGGATGGCTTGATCATGCAGCGGTTGCCGGCCGCAAACACACCGGCCAGCGGCGTGAAGGTCAGGTTCACCGGGAAGTTCCAGGGGCTGATCACCCCGATCACGCCCTTGGGCTGGAACTGCAGCTCGGCCTTCGAGCCAAGCAGGCCAAGCGGAAACTCCACCTTGCGCTTCTCGGTCTTCATCCATTTGGCCACATGCGCCTTGGCATGCTTCAGCGCGCCGATGGAGCCGGCAATGTCGGTGAGGTTGGACTGGTCCTTCGAGCGATGCCCGAAATCAGCCCGCATCGCCTCGTTCAGCGCGTCGCCATGCGTGGCCAGGAGGTCGATGGACTTGTCGAGCCATTCGATCCGTTTCTGGACCGGCGGTATCCCGTCGCGCAGATGCGCCGCCTTCTGTTTCGCGAGCAGTGCGTTCATGCCGGTGCCCGGCGTGCCATCAAGGGCCATGTGCTGTTTCTCCCAATCCCGTCAGTGGTTGGTGAACATTGTAGCGCCTGTTCAGTATTTCCCCAATAGGCGCCGCAAAGCGCTTACCCGGCGTGAGGCGTTCCCGCCCGCGCTGCTTCGCTCTACAAGCAGGCCAGTAAGATCAGAACCATATGAGGGAGACGCCAATGGCGACGTACGAGAAGATTTCCTATGAGCGCAATGGCGACACCGCGATCATCGCCTTCAACGATGACAAGACGCTGAATGCCTGTGGCGTCGATACCGCCATCGAGCTGCTCCACGCCTTTGAAGTGGCCGCCAGTGAAGCGCGCTGCACGATCTTCACTGGCAAAGGCCGCGGCTTCTGCTCGGGCGCCAATCTCGGCGGCATGGGCTCTGGCCCGGAAATCGCCTATCCCGGCTCCAAGCCTGATGCCGGCAAGGCGCTGGATGCTTTCTACAATCCCCTCGTCACCGCCATCCGCGAACATCCCCACCCGGTCATCACCGCCGTCAACGGCGCCGCTGCCGGTGTCGGCTGCGCGCTCGGCCTGATGGGCGACCTCGTGATCGCCGGCAAAAGCGCCTACTTCCTCCAAGCCTTCCGCCGCATCGGCCTTGTGCCCGATGGTGGCTCGACCTGGCTGCTCGCCCGCACCATCGGCCGCGTCCGCGCCATGGAAATGGCTCTCCTCGGCGAAAAGGTTTCCGCCGACCAGGCGCTCGACTGGGGCCTCGTCAACCGCGTGGTGGATGACGCCGAACTGCTGCCGACCGCTCTGGAATTTGCCCAGAAACTCGCCTCCGGCCCGACGGTCGCCCTGGCGCTCACGCGCAAGATCATCTGGGACGCGAGCGAATCCGATTTCGGTTCTGCCCTGCACGGCGAGCGCGTCGCCCAGCGCACGGCAGGCCGCACGGACGACTTCAAAGAAGGCGTCAGCGCCTTCCTTCAGAAGCGCAAGGCCGAGTTCAAAGGCAAGTAACCTTCGATTGCCTTATTTTCTTGAGGTTCACCTTAAGGATTATTCAATATTGTCTCCATAGGGTTCTCAAAAGAGAGCCTTATGGGGACGAGATTTAGATGGATTTTCGACTGGTTCACTTCAATTGCGTACGGCCGCTGGGCGCTTTCGCGCTCGACAATCCGTATGTGATGACGTTCCTGTCGGTCCTGCCGCGCATCTTTGCCGATGCCGACAGTTTTGAAGGTCTGCACTTCCACAATCACGGCCTGCGCTGCCCCGATGGCAGCTGGCGATCCTACAATGATGCCTTTCCGTACCCGGAAGGATGGCGCGCGCCGGAAGTCTCGACCATGGCGGTCTGGCGTTCGCTCGAAGATCTCAAAGCCTTCACCTATAATGGACGAACCCACCCGCCCGGCATGCGCCGCCTCGGCCAGGAAATCGACCGCAGCGATGGCCCCGGCTTTGTGATGTGGTGGGCGCCGCGCGGCGAACGTTTCGCGCTTGAGGATGGCTTTCAACGCCTCCAGCACCTGCGCCAGAACGGATCGTCCGACTACGCCTTTTCTCTGGATCAACCAACCGCGCGTCCCGCCGTCGCCTGAACTCAATCTGATTTGGTTTTACGCTTCTTTGGCGGGCTTTTGGCCTTTGCCGCCCGCGCTGCGGTGAGCGCCCGCCTAGCCCACACCGTCGCCTCATCGGGATCATCCATCGCAGATGAGGGCAGACTGACATAGCCCAGATCAATAGGCTTGGCATCGCTTGAGCGGAGATAGAGGAACGGCGCGCCGCCTTCCGCCAGAAGATCAGCGCGTAGCGCCGGGTCCACTTTCACATAGATCTGGTCATCCGAGAGCAGAGCAAACATTACCCCGTCCTGATACACCCCGGCGCCACCGAACATTCGCCGGATGTTGATCGCCCCGGCGCCCGAGAGCAGTTCCAGCACAAATTCATGAAGGGGGTCGGGCGCCTTTGCCATGAAGTCTCAAGCGCCCTCAGGCCGGCAGCCCCAGACGATACACCCCCTTGAAGGTGTCCGGGTCTTCCACCGGCTTGCCTTTGCGGTAGATGGCGATGAGGCCCGACTTGTGGAGCCGGACCGCCTCGGCGCGTACATCTTTCAGCACCCGAACGAAATGTTCCGGGCTGATCGCTTTTGCTGCATCTTCTGGCGCGATGGTTTTGCCAGCACCTTTTGCAGCTGTCAGCGCAAGGATGGCCTCGCGAACGGCGTTTTTCGGTTCTTCGCTCACCAGTCAATCGCCGCATAGACAAGCTGCTGAAGCTGCATGCGCATCGGATAGGTGGAGGATGGCATAAGCTGGGTGGCCTGAACGGCGATCAGCTCCTCTTCCGGGTCGATCCAGAAGAAGGTGGAGGCAAGGCCGCCCCAGCTGAACGTGCCGTCGCTGCCGGGCTGACGGGTTTCCACGATGTCGGTGACGACCGAACCGCCGAGCCCGAAGCCCACGCCTTCCGACATCACCTCGGTGAACGCAGAGCGGCCCATGCCGCGCATGGTCTGGCCACCTGGCAGATGGTTCTGGCGCATGAATTCCCAGGTCTTGGGACTGATGATGCGGGCGCCGTCGAGCGTGCCGCCGCGCAGCAGCATCAGGGCGAAGCGGTGATAATCCCGCACCGTAGAGGCAAGCCCGCCGCCAGCATTGAGCTGTACCGGACGCTTGGCGTAAAGGCGCGAGGCCGCACCGGCCGGATCGGCGAGCGTTGTCTCGCCTGTCTGCGCATCTTTCTGATAGCAGGCCATCAGACGGTCGATCTTGTCTTCGGCAACCCAGAAATCGGTATCGTTCATCTGCAGCGGGCCAAAAATCCGCTCGCGGAAGAACGCATCCAGCTCCTGGCCGGTGATGACCTCAACGATCGCGCCGAGCACATCAATCGAGTGGCTGTAACGCCATTCGGTGCCGGGCGAGAAAGCAAGCGGCAGGCCCGCCATCTGGCGGGCCATTTCCTGCAATGTCTGTTTCGGCGTGCCGACCTTTTCACGCCGGTAGATCGCGTCGGTATCGTCTTGCATCAGGAAGCCGTAAGTAAGACCAGACGTGTGGGTCATCAGATCCAGGATCGTCATTTCGCGGTCGGGGTCTTTCAGCTTGGGCGCGTCGCGCGTGCCGCCGTCCCAGACTTTCACGTTCTTGTATTCGGGAATGTAGCGGCTGACGGGATGTTCCAGCCGCAGCTTTCCTTCCTCGAACAGCATCATGATGGCGAGCGAGGTGACCGGCTTCGTCATCGAATAGATGCGGAAGATTGTCTCCGGGCCAATCGGGCGGCTGCCGCCCATTTCGGTTGCGCCGATATAGCTCTCATGGGCGACTTCGCCGCCGCGCGAGATCAGCGTTGCCATGCAGGGCAGCTTGCCGCTGTCGAGATAGTTCTTCTGGAAGAACTCCGGAATCGCGGCGAGCCGCTCAGCATTCATACCCACTTCGCCGGGGTCGGCCATGTCATGTTCAAACATCAGAGTTTTCCTGCTTTGGCGGCGCGGGCCAGTTCGCGCGCGATGATGATCTGCTGGATCTGGCTGGTGCCTTCATAGAGGCGGAAGATGCGCACATCGCGGTAGAACCGTTCGATGCCGTAATCGGAGACGTACCCTGCCCCGCCGAAGATCTGCACGGCGCGGTCAGCCACGCGGCCGCAGGCCTCGGTGGCGAAGAGCTTGGTGCAGGAGGCGAGCATGGTGATATCTTCGCCTGCGTCGCGGCGGCGGGCGGCGTCCATGATCATGCATTCGGCCGCATAGGTTTCCGCCTGGCTGTCAGCGATCAGGGCCTGGAGCATCTGGTGCTCGAAGATCGGCTTGCCGAACTGTTTGCGCTCCAGCGAATAATTCACCATCTCGCGGATCAGGCGTTTGGAAACGCCGGTCGCCACAGCCGAGATGTGGAGGCGGCCTTTATCCAGCACGCTCATGGCGACTTTAAAGCCTTCGCCTTCCTTGGCGATCATGTTGGCGGCAGGCACGCGGGCGTTTTCGAAGATCACGTCACAGATATGGGCGCCCTGCTGGCCCATCTTCTTCTCGGGCTTGCCGACCGACAGTCCGGGCGTGTCGCGCTCGACGATGAAGGCGGAGACACCTTTGGCGCCGGGCTCGTCCTGATTTGTCCGCGCCATGACCGTGAAGAGGTCAGCCTTGTTGGCATTGGTGATGTAGCGCTTGGTGCCGTTGAGAATGTAATGATCGCCGTCGCGCACAGCCTTCGTCTTGAGGCCGGCAGCGTCAGAACCGGCTTCGGGCTCGGTCAGCGCAAAGCTCGCGATCAGGTCGCCGGAGGCGACGCCGGGCAGCCATTTCTGTTTCTGCTCCTCGGTGCCGAAGAGAATGAGCGCCTGGCTGCCGATGCCGATATTGGTGCCGGCCACCGAGCGGAAAGCCGGAGATGTCTGGCCGAGTTCCATGGCGACGAGGCATTCGGTTTCCATGTCGAGGTCGAGGCCGCCATATTCCTCCGGCACAGCGATGCCGAACAGGCCAAGCTCTTTCATGGCGTCGACCACATGCTGGGGAACGGCGTCTTCATCCCCCACCTGGGCCTCTACCGGTACGCAGGTTTCAGTGACAAATCGGCGGACCTGATCGATCAGCGCGGCGCGGGTTTCGGCGTCGAAGGCCATCTTGTTTCGTCTCCCGGTTTCCTCTTCGGCAGATACTTTATGCGCCATTGGAGCGCTTGTCGAAGGGGCGCATGCGGGTAAGGTGCCGCAGTCAATCAAGAGAGGGGTCCCATGTCGACATCGGTAGTAGCAGACGGCGAATTTGCAGGCTGGACAACCTGGGCTGAGGAGCCTTTCGAGCATGAGACCGCAGGGCCGTTCTACTTTCGCGTCGATGAGAACGGGCCAGTCGCGGCCTTCCGGGTGGCGCGCAAGCATATGAATGCCGGGGGCGTGGTGCATGGCGGGTGTCTGATGACGTTCGCGGATTTTGCCTTGTTCGCCATCGGGCATGAGGCAATGGAGGGCGGCTACGGCGTAACCGTTGCTTTTACAGCAGAATTTATCGATGGCGCGCTGGAAGGCGAGCGGCTGGAGGCGCGCGGAGAGACGCTGCGCAAGGGCGGCTCGCTGAGCTTTGTGCGCGGACTGGTGACGGGCCAGGATGGCCGGCCGGTATTGAACTTTTCAGGCACAATCAAAAAACGGAGGAAACAGGCATGAGCGAACAACCGCCCTATCAGGAACTATCGAGATCCATCAAAGGCAAGACCGCGCTGATCACCGGCGCGGCCAGCGGGATGGGGCGGGCAACTGCCCACCTCTTTGCGCGCGAGGGGGCCAATGTGGCGGTCACCGACCTGAAACAGGAGAACGTCGATAAAGTCGTCAATGAAATCAAAGCTGCCGGCATTGATCATGTGAAGGGCTGGGCGCTGGATGTCAGCGATGGCGCGGCGATCAAGCGGGTGGTGGACGAGGCGGCCGCGCATTTTGGCGGCATGGATATTCTCGTCAACAATGCAGGCTTTGCCATTCCCGGACAGGTCGGAGAGGAAAGCTATGAGGATAGCTGGGGCCCCTCCATCAACGTCATGCTGACCTCGCACCAGCGGGCGATCCGGGCGGCCCTGCCCTATATGCGCAAGAATGGCTGGGGGCGGATTGTGAACATTGCCTCGACCGAAGGATTGGGGGCGACGCCGGGCAATTCGCCTTATGTGGCGGCCAAGCATGGCGTGATTGGCCTGACGCGGGGCCTGGCGGTTGACCTGGGACGCGAAGGCATCACGGTGAACTGCATCTGTCCGGGGCCGATCATCACCGGCATTACGGCAGGAATTTCCAATGAACACAAAGAGATATACGCGAAACGTCGCGTACCGCTTCGCCGCTATGGCATCCCTGAAGAGGTGGCCAACATGACGCTGTCACTGGTTCTGCCGGCGGCGAGCTTTCTCAACGGCGTGCATATCCCGGTCGATGGCGGCCTGACGATCAAGAACGCCTGACGCGCTATTCCGGCGCCGCCGCGTGTGCCTTCACCGGACACGCGGCGGACACTTCAGGACAAATCCGGACAGTTCGGGACAGATTGAGACACTTCCGGTCATTCCTGGACAGGATCGGCCAAAACAGGGCCGAATGCCTGACGGGCGTGATCCTGCTGCGCGGCGCACAGGGTGAGATACTCCTTCGTTTCGTCCAGGGCGCGCTCATGGCCGGCAAGGTCCCGGCTGCCGGCGGCGAAGAGGGCTTCCAGATCGGGGATCACCGACGGGTCGCAGAAAGCGCGGGCGAGGCGCGGCGTGGCGCGGCGGGACTGGGCGGGCAGTCTGGACGTGAAGCCGGGGAAGTCTCCGGTGATGCGGGCCCAGGTGGCGGCGCGATGATCGGGATTGTTCATCAGGCTTTCGGCCAGGGAGAAGGTGACCTGCTGGCTGATACCGCCATCATAGATCAGGTCGAGCGCGCGGGCGGCGTCCTCGGGCGCGGCCGCAGCGCCGAGGGTATTGGCAGCCGCTTGCAGGAAGACGGCATCATCGATGCGGGACGTGGCTTCCACCACCCGGTCGAACATCGCCGTGCCGCCGTCTTCAAGGGCGGCGCGCAGGGCGTAGGTGTAGAGGTCGCTGGAGAGCTGGCCCTGACCGGACAGGAACGCATCGACCTCTTCCACCAGCGCCGCGCGGGCGGCGGGGTCTTGCAGCGAGCCGGCCTCAAAACCGCGCAGGCGCAGCTGAGCCTCAAGCTCGGCCGGGGCCTCCCGATCTGCCAGCGCCGCGGCGGCGCGGGCGCGGGCGGGATCGGCGCCCTCCCCCAGCTGGAGGAGCAGGCTGTCCCAGGCGTTGAGCGCGGTGATGAGGACCGTGCCGTGGGGATGGGTGAGGCTGGCTTCGAGGAGGCGGAGATATTCTTCAGCGTCCAGCGTGCCGGCATTGAAACCAGCCTGGGCACTGTCGAGGCTGACGAGCGCTTCGCGCGCCTCCAGCCCGGCGAAGTTTTCCGTCAGCGCGCGCCAGTTCTCCGCCGGCAGATCAAACCGGTAATAGCCTGACCCTTCCGAATTGGGCACGATGATTTCCGGGCAGATGGCACCGGGCACATCGACGGTGCGTTTGGCGCCAGAAAGCAGGGCGCAGACTTCCCCGCCATTGGCGCCGTCTTTCCAGGTGGCGCAGACGGGAATGCGCCATTGTGAACCGGACTGAATTTCCGACCCGATGGGGCGATAGCGCGACTGGGTGAATTCGATCTTGGCGATGCCCGCGCCGCAGACCGGACGGGCGCGCACCACCGGCACACCGGGCTGGGTGACGAAGCTTTCAAAGACGCGGCCGATTTCAGGCTCTCCGCTGGCCCGGCCGATGGCCTCATAGAAGCGGGCGCTGTCGGCTTCGCCATCGGCGTAGCGGGCAATGTAACGGCCGAGCGCCGGGCGCAGGACTTCCGGTCCGAAATAGGCGTCGACCATACGGATGACCGACTGGCCCTTGGAATAGGTGATCGCGTCGTAAGCGTTGCGCACGTCTTCATTGCGGTCGATCGGCTCGGCCACAGCGCGGGCGCCCTTCAGGCTGTCGAGCGACATGGCGCGGATGCCGTCAATGACGGCGGCCAGCTCGTGATTGTTGCCGGGCTCCATGATCGAGAGGACGGCGGTTTCACTCCAGACGGCAAAGCCTTCCTTCAGCCAGAGATCATCCCACCAGGGCGGGGTGACGAGATTGCCAAACCACATATGCGCGATTTCATGGGCGTGGATTTCCTTCACGCTGCGCAGGAGCGACGGGCCGGTGTTTGGCCCGACAAGGATACGGCCCTCCCGGTAGGTGATGGCAGCGGCGAGCTCTGTGGCGCCCGACGGCCATTGCGGGGCGGCGATGATGTCGAGCTTTTCATAGGGGTAAGGCTGGCCCAGCATCTCCTCGAAGACGCGCATCATTTCCGGGGTGAGATCGAGGGCGAAAGCCAGCTCCTCCCCCTTGCCCGCGCGCGCATAACCGGTGAGCGGAATGGCGGCGCGACGAACATCATTAGGCGGAAGATCGGGCCGCTCGACCTTGTCGAAATTGCCGACAGCGGCGGAGAGCAGATAGGTGGAGAGCGGACGGGTTGGCGCAAAGCGGATCGTCTCGAAGCCATCACCGGCTGCCTCGCGGGCGACCTCGGGCGTGTTGGCGATGGCGTGCATACCTTCGGGCACGGTGATCGTGACATGGAAGGGCGCCTTCAGGCCCGGCTCGTCAAAACCGGGCAGGAAGCGGCGGGCCTGGATACTTTCGGATTTGGCGAGGGCATACCAGTTGCCCTGGGACTCGACGCGAAAGAGACCGGCGAGGCTCGTATCAAACGGGGCGGTGTAGTCGATGGCGAGGGTGACGCGGCGCGCTTCCAGGCGGCGCGGGAAGCTGACCCAGACGACGCCGGTGTCGAGGATTTCGTCCCAGCCGGCCTCGACCGTTTCGCGCCCGGCAGTGGCGGTGACGCGGGAAACGTCGAGATCATCGCCATGCAGCCAGATGCCGTTTGTGGCGGCCGCAAGCTGGATATCAATCTCCACCTGACCGGAGAAATGGGTTTCGCGGGGGTCCAGATCGAGCGTGACGCGGTAAGCCTGCGGGCGGGCGGTGCCGGGGAGACGGCCGCTGGGGGCGACCTCGGCGAGGGCGGCCACGTCAACAGGCTGGACCGGAACCGTCCAGGCAGACCTCTGGGCGCAGGCGCCGAGAAGCAAGAGACCCGCGACGCATGCCAATGTCAGAAACCGCATCAAAACTCCCCCGGCTGCTGGTGGCCTATGAATAGCGCATCAGGCGGGGGAGGAAACCCTTGATCGTGGTTTTGGGGGGTGGTGGGCGCGCGGGGGTGGGGTGACGCTCGGTTACGTGCAAGCGGTGAGAAGGTCCCGGATCGCGGCTTTGCCGCGTCCGGGATGACACGGGGGGATGTGGGCGAGTGTTTTGGGCAGCAGGTTTGGCCGGACGCAGCGGGGCTGGCCGGTGGAGTTGGCTGAATTCGGGATCAGTTCAAAGCTAGGAGGTGTCGGCGGTGGCCGTGAGGGCGGAGGCCCCCTTCGTCAGGGCGCTGCGCGCCCTGCCACTTCCCCCGCTTGTGCAGGGGAAGATAAGGCGTCGTGCTTCGGGGAGAAGGTCTGCGGGAACGGAACTCGACCAGACAGGGTCGCTCCACGGTTTGCGTGTGGGCGCCAGTGGTCTGTAGGCGGAGGGGCTGGGATCGCGGTCGCCGAGGAAGGCGATGGTGACAAAGCCCCACCAGTTTACATCCACCAAGGCCTCGCGGCAGCCGAGCGTGGCGATGTATTTCGACGCGCGGATCAGTTGCCAGAACAGCACCGGCCAGAAGAAGGGGTGCACCAGGTCAAAGAACCCGGCGAAGTCTGGATGTCTGCGGAGGCGCATCAAGCTCGGCATGGGGACGAGTATATGTCCGCGGGCGGAGGGTGTGGGGAGGATTTGCGGAAGTTTTTTGCAAGGGGTTGATTGGGATGGGGATTTTTGGGGCGGCGGGGGTTGGGTTTGTTGGATAAGGCGGAGGCCCTCACCTCCCATCGCTACGCGATGGGCCCCTCCTCTCCCAGAGGGAGAGCGACTGTGTTCGCTTTCAAGCGTTTTGTGTTTGCCATGGGGATTTGTCTCTGAGGATTGCGTTGAGGATTGTGAGAAGTTTTCGCATGACGGCCACGAGGGCGACCTTGGCGGGTTTTCCGGCGGTCCGGAGGCGCTGGTAGCAGGCTTTCAGGGCTGGGTTGAACCTGATGCCGGCCAGGGCAGCCATGTAGAGGACGCTGCGCACATCGGCGCGGCCGCCGGTTATGGAGCGGCGGCCGCGCCACTGGCCACTGTCGCGGTTGAAGGGGGGCAAGCCCCGCGAGGGCCGCGATCTGACGGCGGCCAAGGGTGCCTAGTTCCGGGAGGGCCGCAATCAGGGTGCGGGCCGTCTGGTCGCCAACGCCGGGTACGGATTTGAGCAGGTCCTCTGCCTCCCGCCAGGCCGGGCTGGCATGGATGCGGTCCCCGATCTCCCTGTCGATGTCTGCCAGCTGGGCTTCCAGAACCTTCAGCACCCGGTCGATGCTGCGCAGGGCCGGCCTGGCCGTCACCAGGCGGCGGCGGTTGCGTTCGGCCACCGCCATGTCGATGACCTGCCGCCGCCGGGTGACCAGCTCTGCCAACTGTTGGGCCGCGGCGTCCGGAAGGGCTCGCGGGGCCGGCCGGATCGCCTGTCCGAACCGGGCGATTACCGCCGCATCGATCGCATCCGTCTTGGCCAGCTGCCCGGTGGCGCGGGCAAAGTCCCGGATCTGACGGGGATTGACCGCAACAACCGGGATCTGCGCCCCGGCCAGGGCGGCGGTGACCACCCGTTCCAGCCCGCCGGTGGCCTCCAGCACCACCAGGTCCGCGCCCAGCTCCGACAACGCGGCCAGAAGGCTGTCTATCCCCGCTGGAGTGCGCGCGACGGCAAAGGCACGCCCCTCCGGCAATACATGGACGTCCAATGTCTCCTTCGACACATCAATTCCAACAAATCTCTCGCTCATATCCCGACCTTGCGCATGCGGGCTTCGCTTTCGCCGGCCCAAGCGACTGTCCGGGGTGATGACCAAGGCGGATGAGGCGACACGCTCTCCCACGGGCTTGGTGTCCCTCAGGGGTGGGGTGCTCTCATCCGCTGCCGACCGCGGAAATATAGCAGGCCGGGCAAAAGATGACATACAAGGGGTTTGGCGTTGTGCTTGCCGGGGCGTGGGAGGTGAGGGTCTTAGCCGCGTGCGGCCTGGCCTCAGCCCGCGAAGCCGCGCGCTGCCATGGCGTCGTACCAGCGGCCGAGGTTGGCATGTTCCTTATGCGGCGCCCATTTCATGACGCGGCAGAAACCGCAGGTGATGAAGAGGGTGATGTCGGCGATCGAGAACCGGTCGGCGGCGACGAACTCGTTATTGGCGAGATGTTCGTTGAGGCGTTCGGCCATTTTTTTGGCCGCCTTCTCGTTTTTGGCGGCGGCTTCGGCGCTCTGGGGCACTTCGAGGGGGGCCATCATCGGGTGGGCGTTGCGGAACCAGCCGGCGAACTGGATGAAGAACATCAGCTCGATGCGGCGGTCCCACATTTCGATCAGGGCTTTCTCTTTGGGGTCCGCGCCCATCAGATTCGGCTCGGGGAAGATGCCTTCCAGATAGGTGCAGATGGCGCGGCTCTCGGTGAGCTTTGTGCCGTCGTCCAGAACCAGCGCGGGGACCTGCGAGAAAGGCGAAACCTCGCGGTATTCGGGCTTTTTATGGTCCTGCGCCATGATGGAGACTTCTTCCAGATCGACGGCGTCGAGCTTGCCTTTGGCGCGCAGGAAATAGACGACGCGGTCCGGATTGGGCGCCATCGGGCTGTGGTAGAGTTTCATTGCTTCCTCCTTAGAATGTCTTGGTCAGGCCGAAGACCGCGTTGACGGGTTCTCCGGGGAAATAGCGTTCATTGCCGAAGCCGACATCGGCGCGGTCGGCATATTTTTCGTCCGTCAGGTTACGGATGAGGATGTAGGCTTCCATGCCGCCGGCGAAGGTGTATCCGGCGCGGGCGCCAAAGACTGTGTGGCCGGGATAGGTGACCGTGTTGGCGGGGTCCATGAAATACTCGCCGACATGTTCGCCGGTGAGGGAGAGGCGCAGGGCGTCTGTTGCCTGCCAGTCGAGGCGGGCGTCGGCGAGCCATTCGGGGGCGGTGTCGATCAGGTTTCCGTCGACGATGCGTTCCTGGGCAGCGACGACGGGGCGGTCGAAGGTGTAGGTCTGCTCGCTCCAGGCGACGTTGCCGGTGGCGGAGAGATTGTCTGTGAACGCCCAGGTCGCCTGCGCGTCTATGCCGAAATGGCGGGTGGAGCCGTCGGGGACATTGAGGCCATCGGAATCGCGGAAGAAGAAGTTTTCCTTGTCCATCCACCAGGCGGCGACATCAAAGTCGAGATGGCCGTAGAGGCCCTGACCGCGCACGCCGATCTCGAGGCTGTCGAGGGTTTCGGTGTCGATTTCGCCGGGAAGCTGGAGGCTCTGGAGGCGGTAGAGGTCTGAGACCTGCGGGGCGCGGGCGCCGCGGGCGTAGTTGGCGTAGAGGGCGCCCCAGGGCTGGTCCCAGACGAGGCCGAGCTTGGGCGTGAGGAAGGTGAAATCGTCCGTGCGATTTTCAGGCACGTTGAAGCGGCCATTGATGCCGGTGGGGGCGTCTGTGGTGTAATCGTAGCTATGCGTTTCCCCGCGCAGGCCGGCGAGGAGGCGGAGCCCCTCCGTGAGCTGCCAATCGGCTTCGGCCCAGAGGGCGAAGAGCTGGGTGTCGACGGTGTAGTCGTAGTGGATGCCTTGCGGGAAGTTCGGGCTGGGGTTTGGTTCGGGCTGGATTTCGCGCAGGTAGCCGGTCGCGAAGTCTGTATCGGCGCCGAGGCGCCACTGGACGGGGCCGGTGGGGGTGAACTCATAGCGGGCGAGGACGCCGCCGCCGGTATGGCCGTTCTTCTCCACGCCGCCATAGGGCAGGAAATGCTGGGAGAAGATCATCGCCTGGGTGTGCAGGTTTGGCAGGAGGGTGAGCGTGCCGGGGCCGACCTCGCGGGAGAGCCGGCCGCCGAGGCGGGCCGACCAGGCGTCGCGGTAGGCTTCGGGGTTGGGGTTTGTTTCGCGCAAGGCGTCGTCTTCATAGGCGCGGGGGCCCTGGATGAAGCTGGCGGTTTCCTGGTTGAGGCTGGAGGCGGCGAGCCAGAAGGCGCTGTCCCATCCGGCGAGGTCTGCCTGCGTAATGAGGGAGAGTTTCTGCTGCTGGCTTTCGGTATCGTCGCGCCAGCCGGCGTCGTCCATCAGGGAGAGGTTCAGCCGCGTTGAGGCACCGAGATTGACCGAGGCGTCGGCGCGCAGGCGTTCCAGCGTGCTGTAGCTGAGGCGCAGGCTCTGGGGGCTCGCCGCATCCGGCAGGATGAAGTTCAGGAGGCCGTGGACTGCGTTGGAGCCGTATTTGGCGCTGGCGGGACCGCGGACGATCTCGATGGCATCGGCCACTTCATGGTGAGGCTCGATCAGGGAATTGACGTTGCCGAAGGCGGGCGAGCGGATGGGGACGCCGTTCTCGAGGATGAGGAAGCTGCCCTGCCCTGCCCCGCCGCTGAGGACGGGTGAGCGGATGGCGATGAGATGCTCCTGGCCGGAATTCATCTGGATGTTGACGGCGGGGGCCTGGTTCAGGATTTCGGCTGGACGGTCGGCGGCGGTGTCGGCGATCAGCTGCGCATCGAGGATAGCGCGGGAGCCGGGGGCCTCTTGCGGGCGGTCGCCGTAGACTTCGACGGGATCGAGGCGTTGGGGCATTTCTGCCAGCGCCGATGGGGCAAGGATGGCAGCGGCAATGACAAGCAGTCCGGACCGATAAGGCAAATCTACGCTCCCTGTTTTCAGGGCGCGGCGGTTGCCCTCACCCGCGTCACATCTAGGGCCTGCCGGGGCCGATGGCGACCCCGGCCGCTGCGTCAGCCGCCCGCGAACAGGGCGTAGGGCAGCGCGCCGACGACGGCGCCGGAGAGGCAGGTGGCCAGCGTGCCGGCCAGCAGGGTGCGCCAGGCGAGGCTGAGGAAGTCATCCCGGCGCTCAGGCTCAACAATCGTCAGGCCGCCGATGAGGATGCCCATCGAGCCGAAATTGGCAAAGCCGCAGATGGCGTGGGCGGTGATCATCCGTGTGCGCGGGTCCATCGCTTCGACGGGGAGTTCGGCGAGTTGGAGGAAGGCGACGAATTCGGTCAGCACGGTTTTCACGCCCATCAATGAGCCGGACTGGGAGGCTTCGCTCCAGGGCACACCGATCATGTACATCAGGGGCGCGAAGATCCAGCCGAGGATACGCTCGATGGAGAGCGGCGCGCCGTTCACATCCGGGAAGGCGCCGAGGCCGGCATTGACCAGCCAGAGCAGCGCCAGGGCCGCGATCAGCATGGTGGCGATGTTGAAGACGATCTTCAGGCCATCGGTGGCGCCGGTGGAGAAGGCGTCCATGGTGGAGGCGTATTTGAAATCGGGGTCTTTCATCCGCTCCGACACCGGGGTGGTTTCCGGGATCATGGCGAGGGCGACGCCGACGGCGGCGGGCGCAGCGATGATTGAGGCGGCCAGAAGCTGGGGCAGCGGATTGGCCATCTTGCCTTCCAGGAAGGCGCCATAGACGACGAGGACCGAGCCGGCGATGGTGGCAAAGCCGGCGGTCATCATGATGAGCAGCTCAGAGCGCGTCATGCCTTTGATGTAAGGCCGGATGAGGACGGGGGCTTCGGTCATGCCCATGAAGACGTTGGCGGAGACGGCGAGCGAGGTGGCCCCGCCCAGGCCCATGCCGCGCCGGAAGACGAAGGCAAAGCCGTTGGTGATCCAGCGCAGGATATGCCAGTGCCAGAGGATGGCCGAGAGGGCCGCCACGACGATGATGATGGGCAGGATCTGGAAGAAGAACAGCGGTGGTGGGGAGCCGCCGATGACTTCGCTGGCAGCGACATTATCCCCGACATAGCCGAAGACGAAACTGGTGCCCGCGCGGGTGGCGTTCTGGAGGCCATCGACGAGGCCGTTGGCGGCCAGGAGGATGTCCTTGATGAAGGGAATGCCGAACAGGATGAGCGCGAAGGCAAACTGCATGGCCGTGGCGCCGAGCACGATCTTCCAGGGGAAGAGTTTGCGTTTTTCGGACAAGAGCCAGCACAGCCCATAGATCAGGGCGATGCCGATCAGCGCGCGCCCATTGTCCCAGCCCCATTCATATCCTGCCGGCATGTTGCGTCAGCCCTCCCGCAAATCAGACCCAAGCGTTGAGACTTAACGGGCGGGGAAAGGCTTGGAAAGCGGGAATGGCAATTGCGGATCGGGAGAGCGCGCGACCGGCAGATTTGACGGCGCCCGCAGAGAAGCGTAGCTTTTGCCTTTGTTATCAAGACACTGGCCACCACGCAGGTCGCCGGGGACGCAAAGCCGGGGCAATCAAGCATGAAGACGAAGATACACGCGCTGGCCGCAGCATGGGTGGTGGCGATGGCCCTGCCCGCTTTTGCTGCGCCCGAGGCCCAACCTGCGACCGAGGAAGAGGCCGCCGCAAAGCCGGTGCCCGAGCCGGTGATGTTTACCAGCACGCATTCGGGCACCTTTGGCGGACAGAAGATGACCTACCGCGTGGAAGCGGGTGAGACGCATATTGCCGGCGAGGACGGCGAGCCGGCCGCGAGCCTGTTCAGCACGTCTTACATCCGCGAGAATGCGAGCGGGCCAAGGCCGGTTTCCTTCGTGTTCAATGGCGGGCCGGGCTCGGCCTCGGTGTGGCTGCATCTGGGGCTGCTGGGGCCCAAGCGCGTGAAGGTGGCGAGCGAGGCCGACAGCGATGATGGCGCGGCGCCCTATACGATGCTGGACAATCCGCTGTCGCTGCTGGACGTGACCGATCTGGTGTTCATTGACCCGGTGGGGACTGGCTATAGCCGCGCTGTGGGCAAGGGCGAGGACAAGGACTATTGGAGCGAGGAAGGCGATGGCAGCTCGATTGCCGAATTCATCCGTATATGGATCACCAAGCATGAGCGCTGGAACGCGCCGAAATACCTGATCGGGGAAAGCTTCGGGACGACGCGGGCCGCTTACCTCGCCCACCGGATGACCACCGGCGAAGTGGATATTTCGCTCAACGGGCTGGTGCTGATCTCTCAGGCGCTGGACTATGAGGGCTCCACCTCTGCCCATGACAATGTATATTCCTATATCACCTACCTGCCGAGCATGGCGGCGGCGGCGCAGTATCACGGCAAGGCGGGACAAGGTATTCCGCAGGCGGAGTTTCTGGCCGACGCCCGCGCCTTTGCGCGCGACGAATATGGCCCGGCGCTGTGGAAAGGCGCGCAGCTTTCGACCGAAGAACGCGCGCATATCCGTGACCGGCTGGTGTATTTCACCGGGCTTTCAGCAGAGTATGTGGAGCGCTCTGATCTGCGCATTCTGATGCCGCGGTTCCAGAAGGAGCTGTTGCGGGACAAGGGGCTGGCGATCGGACGGCTGGACGGGCGGTATGCCGGGGATGAGGCCGATGATGTGGCCGAAGTGCCTGACGGCGATGCCGCGAGCTATTTCATCGAGTCGGCCTACACGTCCCTTCTCAACCAGTATCTCTACAGCGATCTCGGCGTGCGGATGGACCGGCCTTACATCGTCTCAAGCGAAGCGGCGGGCAATGCGTGGAATTTTCGCAATGCGCCCGAGGGCGAATATTGGGAGCCGAAATATGTGAATGCCGGGCGCCAGCTTTCGACCGCGATGCGCCGGAACACTGAGCTGAAAGCCTGGGTGGCGAACGGCTATTACGACATGATCACGCCCTTCTTCGACGCGGAAATCACCTTCGCACGCTATGGCATTCCGCAGGAGCGGGTGGCGATGACCTATTACCAGGGCGGGCACATGATGTATCTGAATGACGGGGCGCTGGACGCGCTGGCGGCAGACCTGCGCGCGTTTTATACCGGAGCGCTGGAGGATCAGCGGCCGGATTAGGATTTAGCATGTGACGGCCGTCCAACGAACTGGGCGCTTAAGCGGATGACCGCCTTTGGCCCATTTGAGACTTTCCTCGATTGGTGCTTAAAATAGAACCATGCGGCTCCCGGCGGTTCTCGTCCTCATAGTTCTGACTGCTTGTTCGGGGGAGCAGGTAGAAGCGAAGCAAGCGGTTGGCGGTGCAACGGGTTGCCCGCACGTCGGCGGCATGATCGAGGGCCCTTACGTGGCGGGGGAGTCAACGGCGCGCTCAATCGCCCAGGCAGTTGTTGAGCAGATGCAGTGGCACGATCTCCAAGCTGAGTATGATTTGAACATTAGGGACGACGGAGACGCGTGGATAGCGTTTCAATCTCCCAAGGAGCGCCAAGACGTCCGAGGGGGCGGAGGTCTCACAATGCGGATTAGCAAGTGTGACGGCGCCATTTCTTCGATGCATTGGCAGCGGTGACGTCTGCCTTCGGCGATTAGTTGCCATACAAAAAGCCCCCGGCCGCATGACCGGGGGCTTTCTTGTTGCAGTCCTGAGAGAGGCTCAGCCGACTTTGCAGACGCAGATCTTGTTGCCGTCGGGGTCGCGGAAGTAAGCGCCGTAGAAGGTGGGCATCCGGTTGCCGGGCTCGCCTTCGCAGGCGGCGCCGAGTTCGCGGGCCTTGGCGTAGACGCGGTCGACGGTTTCCTTGTCGGCCACGGCGATGGCGGGCATCACGCCGTTACCGGCAGTCGCGGTGCCCTCATAGGGCGCGCCGATGGCGAACATCGGCTGGCCAGGGGCGACGCCGTAGAATTGCAGGCGGTCATTGGCGAAGAAGCGCTTGGCGCCCATTTCGCCGAGCACGGCGTCATAAAAGGCGAAGGCCTTTTCCTTGTCATTGGTTCCGAGGGTCAGGTAAGCGAGCATGGTATCCTCCCTATTCGCGCCGCGTCAGCAATCATGCCGCAGCCCCTGCGGCAAGGGGTGACGCAGCGGAGATGCTTGACGTTGACGTGAACGTCTGGTGTGACACCGGCCAAACCTAGGACCACCGTTTACAGGGAGATACCCATGTCCGAGATCCGTTTTGACGACCGCGTCGCCATTGTCACCGGCGCTGGCGGCGGCCTTGGCCGCGCTCACGCGCTTGAACTTGCCCGCCGCGGCGCAAAAATCGTGGTAAACGACCTGGGCGGCTCGCGCGATGGCTCGGGCGGCAGCTCGGACGCGGCGCAGGCCGTTGTGAAGGAAATCGAAGCCCTCGGCGGCCAGGCCATCGCAAATGGCTCGTCGGTTTCGGACGTTGACGGCGTGAAGCGCATGATCGACGACACGATGGCCAAATGGGGCCGGATCGACATCCTCATCGCGAATGCCGGCATCCTGCGGGACCGCTCCTTCTCCAAAATGAGCGTTGAAGACATCGACCTCGTTCTGGCAGTTCACCTGCGCGGCTCCTTCCTGCCGATCCACGCGGCCTGGGACATCATGAAGGCCCAGAATTACGGCCGTATCGTCGTGACCACCTCCTCGACCGGTCTCTATGGCAACTTTGGCCAGGCCAATTATGGCGCCGCAAAGCTCGGCGTGGTCGGCATGATGAACACCCTGAAAATCGAAGGCGCGAAGAACGACATCAAGATCAACGCCGTCTGCCCGATTGCGGCGACGCGGATGACCGAGGACATCATGTCCGAGCAGATGCTCGACGCGCTGAAGCCGGAATATGTGACGCCGGGCGTGCTCAACCTCGTGAAGGAAGATGCCCCGACCGGCATGATCCTCTCGGCCGGCGCAGGCGCCTTCTCGATGGCGCGGATCGTGGAAACGGCCGGCGTGTTCGTGGGCCAGGGCGAGGCGCTGACGGTGGAAGCCGTTGCCGCCAAATGGGACCAGATCACCGACGTGAACACCACGCGTCCGGCGTTCAAATCCGGCGGCGAGCATGGCCAGAACATCTTCGCTTCGGTGGCGGCTGCCGCTGCGAAGTAAGCCGCAAGGCTTGCCAAAACGGGCTTAAAAGGCGCAAGGCTGGACTCTGGAAACGGAGTTTCAGCCATGCGCCTTTTTCTTTTTGCGGTTTCGTTTGTTCTGTTGGCCGGATGCGCGGCGACAGCGCCTGCAGCTGAGCCTGAGGCGGTGGAGGAAGCTGCGCCGGCGCCGGTGAGCCGGCCTCTGGCGGATGCGGGCGGAATGTGCGGCGGGATTGCGGGCATCGAGTGCGCGCAGGGGCTCACCTGCTATTATGATGACGGGGCATGCCGCACGATTGCCGACGCGGCGGGCATTTGCCTCAGCGCGCCGCAGATGTGTACGTATGAATATGCGCCAGTCTGCGGCTGTGATGGCGAGACTTATGGCAACAAGTGCGCCGCCCAGGCTGCAGGCGTGAGCGTCGATACGCCGGGCGAGTGCGCGCCGATTGCGGACTGATCGGCAGTAGGCGGATCAGGTGTCGTGGCGCTTGTTTCCGGCGCCGGCGTCTTCCAGCTCATCTTCCGGCGCGGGCGTGACCGGCGGGCGGCTGTCATCGTCAAGGCCGATGCGGCCCGTGGGAATGACCGGGCCGTCATCCTCCCCGTCGCGCCGCCAGTCGCCTGGTGGGCGCCGGCCTCGCCAGGTGAAGAAATAGAGGACGGCCAGGATGAGCGCGACAAGTACGAGAAGCTTCAGCATGACCGCCCGCTGATCCTATTCTTCAGTCTTGCGAAGATACATCGAGTTCTTCGGACGCGAGAAGACGCGCTCGACCATCGGCACGAAGAAGTCCAGCTGTTCGCTCTGGTATTCCGGATCGAAGGCGGACTGGTCGTAGAGGTGGCAGAACTGGGCGGTGTATTCGAAATACGGATGATCGCGGAACTGGTCGCGCATGTTCCGGTCGAGGCCCAGATGGTGGAAGAAATAATAGCCCTGGAACATGCCGTGATTTGCGACCATCCAGTGGTTCTGTTCTGATACGAAGGGCTTGAGGATCGCGGCGGCGACGTCCGGGTGGTTCATGCTGCCGAGGGTGTCGCCGATGTCGTGCAGCAGGGCGCAGACGACATATTCCTCGTCGCGGCCATCGCGGTGGGCGCGGGTGGCGGTTTGCAGCGAATGGGTCAGCCGGTCGACCGGGAAACCGCCGAAATCACCGTCCAGCAATTTCAGATGGTCGATGACGCGCTGGGCAAGACCGCGGTTGAAGTGTTTGGAATGCTCCGCGATGATGTCCCAATCTTCCTTGGAGCCTTCCAGCATTTCGCGGAATTTCGCTCTTGATTCAATGTCTTGTCCGTCGGCCATGATGTTTCCTCCTTGTTCCCTGACAGGAGACTAACCCGGATCGGGGCGGCTGCAAAGCAAGGGCGCCCGAGCCGTTCCTGGCCGGGGCGCCCTTGCCCGCATCAGTCCCACAGACAGCCGAGGCCGAGCTGTTCCCGCCAGGTGGGCGCGCTAGCTGGCGCGCGGCCGGCGGGATCTTCATGCACCCAGTCTTGCAGGCGCCGGTAGAGCGCCGACCAGGCCTCTCCGGTGCGCACCCCGGCGGCGCGGACGGCGGCGGCAACTTCCATCAATGCCGCGTCGGACAGATCGGCATTGTCCCGGCCGCGGGCTTCGGCGAGGCGCCAGCCTGCCGCGTCCCGCCGCAGCGCAATCGCGGCGGGTCCGCCTTCCCCCCGCCAGACCCAGACCGTCATATTGCCTGCGGCAAGATCTGCCGCATAGTCGCGCAGGCAGTTACGGAATTCGAGCGCTGTTTTCGACAGCATCTCGAAACGCCGTACCGGGACGAAGGGCGCAGGCAGATCCGGCGGGGTCAGCACCGTCGCGAACTCGAGCGGTTGGACGACCTGAACGGCGGTTTCGAACAGCGCCGCCCAGGTTTTCGCCCGGCCGAAACGCTGCGCGATGTCGCCGGCGGCGGCCTCACCCCGCACGCGCAGGGCCATGGCAAACGCCGCCGCAAGATCTGCCGCAGCCGCACGCTCCGTTCCCAGAAGGCTGACCACATTTGCCTGACGCAGCCGGATCGGCAGCAGGCTGATGATGGCGAGCACGCCGGGGTGAAGCGCTGGCATGTGGCGGATGAGCTGGCGCGCGGCCTCTTCCCGGAAGAGATCAGTGAAGACGCGGTACGCCTCCCCCGGCCACAGGATTTCACCCATGCGGCCGAGCGCTTTCATCACGCCGCCGGGCGGATGATCGCCGAGGATTTCTGCGGCCAGCTCCCCATCCCGCGCGCGGGCGGCGAGCCATTGCAGACGCTGCGCGCTGTACCCGCCCCGCAGGGCGAGGAGGATGGCGGCGTGACGGCGCGCGGCCGGCAGCAGGAGGAAATCCTCATGCGGCGCGGGCCAGATGCGGGCCATGGCATCAGCGTGTGCCCCGGCAAGGAATGCCATGAGGGGCGTGACCGGCTGCGCCCGGCCATCAGCCAGGAACACCTGCAGGGTCATGGGCGTGCCCATGATCCACCTCCTTCTGAATATGCCGTAGGCGCACCTTTGGCGCGCCGGGCAAGGGTCAGATCAACTCATGCGAGGTCAGTCAGCCACCGGCAAACGCGCGGGGGCTGCGGACAGCGCTCCCCGGCAAGGCGAGGAGCAGGTATGGGTTTCAATACGCTGCTTCATCTGTGTTTCCAGTTTCATGCGCCTTTTGAAATTCATCCCGTTACGGACTTCTTTTCAGGCGGCGAGGTGGGCGTAATGTCAGGGTTGCGGCACTCTGTCAATTCCAAAATCAAAAAAGGCTCCAGGCGGGGTGCCCGGAGCCTTTCGTGTTTTTTGAGGAGGTGGGCTAGTTTGCGATCTTTGCGGCGGCGTCAAACCGTGCACGGAAGTCTTCCAGATCAAGCACATAATCGTCGGCGTCGTGGAATTCTTCGTCGGTCATCTGGGGCTGTTCGCCGGGCTTGTACCAGGCGGCATACTCGGCCGCTTCGCGGCTGAGCTCAGCATAATGGGTCGAATAGGTTTCGACCTTGAGGACGGGGGTGTCTGCGCCGAAATCAAAGGTCATCAGACGCATCCAGCCATCGCCGATGCCGACGGGCCAGTCGGATTTGAAGCCGGTGGCTTTCAGGGTCTGGTTGCGGTCCTGATAGTCGGCCAGCACCTGCCAGACCTTATTGCCATTGGCGTTTTCATCGACGCGCCAGGCCTGGCCATGCTGGTGGCCGCAGAGGACGAGGAATATCTGGTCGTGCTGGCTGATCAGTTTTTCCCAGACCATTTCGGGCGTGTTGTGGATGGGATCGACCGCATTGCCATCGATGATGGCGTTGGGCACGCGCTTGCCTTCCTTGCTGAGATAATCATGCGTCGAGATGATGGTCGGCAGGCCCTTGTTCGCCTCAATGACGGAGGCGGCCCAGGCGAGCGTGTCGTTGGGCGGATCGAACTGAAGGCCGATATGCAGGAAGCGGTATCCGCCGGCCTCGAAGATCTGGGCGCTGTCGGCGCCGCCATCATGGGAGGCGATATACCAGGGCTGGTCCTTGAAGAAGGCCGTATCGGCGCCGAAGACAGAGCGGAAATTGTCGAGGCCACCGGGATGCAGCACGCCAAGGGAGGTGAGGTCGTTGGGGTCGACTTCAGCCGGCGTCATGGCGCGGGGCGGGAACTGGGAGTCCGACCACATCGCGTCATAGTCGTGATTGCCGGGCACAACGGAGAACGGCGTCTTGCCGGCGATGAGGGAGAAGCCTTCGTGCGCCATGGGCATCTCGACGGTTTTCACTTTCTCGGTGGGCGCAAAGTGCGCGTCGAGGATGGGATTGGCCACCTTGCGGAAGCCGCGGGCGGCGTGTTCGGCGTCTATCTCCAGCGTCTGGTGCTGCCAGACATCGCCCAGGGAGGTGACGAAGGCGATCTCGCCGCCTTCGCTTTCGAGGTTCTCGGCGATGTAGGCCATCTGCTCGAGGAAGAGCTCGCTGGCATCGAAGGGGAAGCCCTCGGCGGTCTGGTGGGTGAAATCGAGATAGTTCTGCGTGTCGGGGATGACGGCGATGGTGAAGGCGGTATCGGCGGGCGTTTGCTCAGCGGTGGCGGCGGGCGCCAGCTGGGTGGCGGGCGCATCAGCCGGCACGTTCGTGCAGGCGGCCATGGCGGCCAGAGCGGCGAGCATGGCCGATGCCATGAAGGGCCGCGCGGATAGGAATGGATGTTTCATGAGGCTGTCTCCCGGATTCGCCACCAGTCTTGAAAGACCGCCTAGCGGCATTGGGTGACAGTTTTTAGGGCCAGCGCCGCCCTGCCCTCCGCGACACCCGCGCGCCAAAGCAAAACGCCCCGAAGCGGGTGCTTCAGGGCGTCTTGAACTTTGTCAGCTTTTGGCTGGCCGGGACCTTATCCTTCGGCAGCTTCCAGCTCAGCGGCGTGGCGGGCTTTATCAGCGGCGCCTTTTGCCGATTCGTCACGGTCCACGAGTTCGAGGACAGCAATCGGCGCGTTGTCGCCAGGACGGAAGCCGGCTTTCACAACGCGGGTGTAGCCACCGTTGCGGTCTTTGTAGCGGTCGCCGAAGACGTCGAACAGCTTGCGGACAGCCGTTTCATTGCGGACCTGCGAGAGGGCCGCGCGGCGGGCCGCAAGATCGCCCTTCTTTGCCAGGCTGACGAGTTTATCCATCAGCGGGGCCATTTCCTTGGCCTTCGGCAGAGTGGTGACGATCTGTTCGTGCTCAATCAGGCTGGCAGCCATGTTGGCGAACATCGCCTTGCGGTGCGAGGCCGTTCTGTTGAGCTTGCGGTGGGCAATCTGGTGGCGCATGGCTTCGTTCCTTCCGAGGGGGTCAGGCCCCGGTCATTTCTGGGCTAGATGTGATCGTCGTATTTCTTGGCGAGACCTTCGATGTCCTCAGGTGGCCAGTCTGGCACTTCCATGCCGAGATGCAGGCCCATACCGGCGAGAACTTCCTTGATCTCATTGAGCGACTTGCGGCCGAAGTTCGGCGTGCGGAGCATTTCCGCCTCGGACTTCTGGATCAGGTCACCGATGTAAACGATGTTATCGTTCTTGAGGCAGTTGGCCGAGCGAACGGAGAGTTCGAGCTCGTCGACTTTCTTGAGGAGAACCGGGTTGAAGCCCAGATCCGTCTCGTCTGCCGCGCCGCCTGTTTCGAGGGTGGGCTCTTCGAAGTTGATGAAGAGCTGGAGCTGGTCCTGGAGGATGCGGGCAGCGTAAGCCACCGAATCTTCCGGCGACAGCGAGCCATCGGTTTCGATGTCGAGGGTCAGCTTGTCATAGTCGAGGACGGTGCCCTCACGGGTGTCTTCGACCTGGTAGCCAACGCGGCGGACCGGCGAATAGATCGCGTCAATCGGAATGTAGCCGATAGGGGCGTCTTCGGGACGGTGCGCTTCAGCAGCGACATAGCCCTTGCCGGTGGCAACGGTGAATTCCATGCGGACTTCCGAACCGCCGTCCAGCGTGCAGATCACGAGGTCGGGGTTGAGGATTTTCACGTCGCCGGGGGTTTCGATCTGACCGGCTTTGACTTCGCCCGGACCCTTGGCGCGCAGAACCATGCGCTTGGGCGTGTCGGACTCCATGAAGATCGCGACCTGCTTGAGGTTCAGAACGATCGTCGTGACGTCTTCACGCACGCCGGGGATGGCGGAGAATTCGTGGACAACGCCGTCGATCTGGACGCCGATGATGGCAGCGCCTTGCAGCGACGACAGAAGAACGCGGCGCAGGGCATTGCCGAGCGTCGTGCCGTAGCCGCGCTCCAGAGGCTCGACCACGAGCTTTGCTTTGCGCTTCGCGTCGTATCCGGCCTGCACAACAGGACGGTTAGGACGGATCAGCACTTTCCAGTTACGGTCGTTCACAGTGGTCATTCAGATTTCCTCGAAAAGGACAGCAGCGCCGAGAGGCGCTGCCGGAGAGTATTCGTTAGACGCGGCGGCGCTTGGGCGGACGGCATCCGTTATGCGGGATCGGCGTCGTGTCGTTGATCGCCGTCACGGTAAGGCCAGCGGCCTGGAGGGCGCGCAGGGCACTCTCACGGCCCGAACCGGGACCGCGAACACGCACTTCAACCGTCTGCAGGCCGTGCTCTTTCGCCTTCTTGGCAGCGTCTTCAGCAGCCATCTGAGCGGCGTAAGGCGTCGACTTGCGCGAGCCTTTGAAGTTCATCACGCCCGACGACGACCAGGAAATGGTGTTGCCCTGTGCGTCGGTGATGGTGACCATCGTGTTGTTGAAGCTCGAGTTCACATGAACAATACCAGAGGTAATGTTCTTGCGTTCGCGGCGGCGGATACGGGTAGCTTCGCGGGCCATGGGGCGTCAGATCCTATTTCTTCTTGCCGGCGATCGGCTTCGCAGGGCCCTTGCGGGTCCGTGCGTTCGTGTGAGTACGCTGACCGCGCACCGGAAGTTTCTTGCGGTGACGCAGGCCACGATAGCAGCCAAGGTCCATCAGACGCTTGATGTTCATCGAAGTGTCGCGGCGAAGGTCGCCTTCGACCATGTAACCGGCATCGATGGCTTCGCGGATCTTGATGACCTCAGCGTCCGTCAGCTGGTTCACGCGGCGCGACGGCTCAACGCCAACTTTCTCGCAAATTTCTTTGGAGAAAGACGGGCCAATGCCGTGAATGTAGCGCAACGCAATTTCGACGCGCTTGTTAGTCGGAATGTTGACGCCTGCAATACGGGCCAAGGCCGTTTCTCCTCAAGCGGATAATAAAACATGAAATGCGCGCCAAGCGGGAAGAATACCCGTCGCGCGCACCGGCGGTTAAGCCTGAAGCTAAGTTTTGAGGCTTATAGCCACGGTTTTCTCCCCGTCAACAGCAGAACTGCGCCGTTCACGCGGATTGTTTCAGGGCCGCATCGATTTCTGCGGAGACGGCCTCAATTGAGCCCATTCCGTCGATCTCGACCAGCACACCCCGCTCCGCGTACATAGGTACGAGGGGCGCGGTATCTTCGTAGTAACGCTCCAGACGGCGCGAGAAGGTGGCCGGATTGTCATCCGCCCTTCCCTGCTCCTCAAAGCGCTTGGTAACCCGCTCAAGCAGGCGTGTGTCGTCCACAATCATGCGGATGACCAGATCGACCTTCGATTCCCGCGATTCCAGCAGGCTGTCGAGCGCCTCGGCCTGGCCGATGGTGCGGGGGAAGCCATCAAAGATGAACCCCGGCGCACCAGCCTGAACCGTCAATTGTTCCTCGATCAGCGCAATCACGATCTCATCGGAGACCAGACCGCCCTCATCCATGATCTTCGCCACCCGCTGGCCGAGTTCGGACCCGGACGCCCTGGCGGCGCGGAGCATGTCGCCGGTGGAAAGTTGCACAAAGCCACGCTGCTCAACGAGTCGCTTGGCCTGCGTGCCCTTGCCCGCAGCCGGCGGACCAAACAGTATCAGGTTCACTTCTTCTTGCCCCCGAGTTTCGACTTCTTGATCATCCCCTCATACTGGTGGGCGATCAGGTGTGACTGGATCTGCGTGACAGTGTCCATAGTCACCGAAACAACAATGAGCAGAGACGTGCCCCCAATGTAAAACGGAATTTGAGGGAAATATCGCCGCAGGAGCTCAGGCAGGATGCAGATGAAGACCAGGTAGAGGGCACCAATGGTAGTCAGGCGGGTCAGCACATAGTCGATATAGGCGGCCGTATTGGAGCCCGGACGGATGCCCGGAATGAAGCCGCCATACTTGCGCAGATTGTCCGCCGTTTCCTGCGGATTGAACATGATCGACGTGTAGAAGAAGGCAAAGAACGCCACCAGCACGGCGTAGGTCACGATGTAGGTCCACGAGCCCGGCGCGAAGTTGGTCGCCAGCCAGCCCAGAACGCCCGTCATGCCGGTCGCTTCGGTATCGGCGGCATTGCCACCCAGGAAGCCAACGGCCGTCAGCGGGAGCATCAGGAGCGCTGTCGCGAAGATCGCCGGGATAACGCCCGAGGTGTTGATCTTCAGCGGCAGGAAGCTTTTCTGGCCCTGGGCAAAGCCCTGCGCCTGCTGGCGCTTGGGATAGTGGATGATCAGGCGACGCTGCGAGCGCTCGATAAACACGATGAACACGACCAGCGCGATCACCATCACCACGATGGCCAGGATGAAGCCGATGTCCACCGAGGTGGTGCGGGCCTGGGCAACCAGGTTGAAGATGGCGCGAGGCATTTCGGCAATAATGCCGGCAAAGATGATCAGCGAGATGCCGTTACCGATACCGCGGGCGGTGATCTGCTCACCCATCCACATCAGCAGCATAGTGCCGCCGGTCAGCGTGACGACGCCGGTGAGGATGAAGAACCAGGACGAGATGCCTTCAAGCCGCACGGCAACAAGGCCGCCAGCGATGGCAAAGGCCTGAACCAGGGCGAAGCCGAGGGTCAGATAGCGCGTATACTGGTTGATCTGCTTGCGGCCCGCCTCCCCTTCTTTCTTGAGCTTCTCAAGCGAAGGCGAAACGGAGGTCATCATCTGGATGATGATTGACGCCGTGATGTAGGGCATGACGTTCAGCGCGAACACGCCCATCCGCTCGACAGCGCCGCCGGCGAACATGTTCATCGAGCCGAGAATGCCGCTCGACTGGCTTTCGAACAACGCTGCGTATTGCGAGGGGTCCAGGCCGGGGATCGGGATGAACGTCCCTAGCCGGTAGAGAACCAGAATACCGAGCGTGAAAAGGATACGCGCCTGAAGGTCTTTGGCTTTCGCAAAGGTCGCAAAGTTGAGGTTGCGAGCCATTTGTTCCGCAGCATTCGCCATCGGCCGCACGAGCCTCCCTGAAAAGCGTTCGCCGCCAAGATCGGCGGCGACACAGGATTTGTGAAGAGGGGTTTAGCAAGAACCCCTGATTATTCCTCAGCAGCGTCTTTCGGAGCGCCCGTGACGGTGACCGATCCGCCAGCCTTTTCAACGGCTTCCACGGCAGCTTTCGAGGCGCCGGTAACCGTGATGGTCAGCTTCTGGGGGGCGTCGCCCTTGGCCAGCAGACGGATGCCGTCACGCGCCTTGCGCACCACACCGGCCGCAACCAGCGATTCTTCGGTGACGTTGGACGCGTCCAGCGTGCCCGCTTCGATCGCCTTGGCGATACGTCCCAGATTGACCCAGGACATGTTCTTGGAGCCCGGCGAGGTGAAGCCGCGCTTTGGCAGACGCATGTAGATCGGCATCTGACCGCCTTCGAAGCCGTTCACCGCAACGCCCGAACGTGCGTTCTGGCCTTTCACGCCGCGACCGGCCGTCTTGCCCTTGCCCGACCCAACGCCGCGGCCAACGCGCATGCGCTTCTTGGTGGAGCCATCGGCGGGGGAAAGTTCATTGAGTTTCATGGCAGTAGCTTTCGAGTATGCGGAGGAAAGAAGCCGGCGGGCTGAAACAGCCTTATTCGCCGACCACTTCCACGAGATGGGAGACCTTGCGGATCATGCCGCGCACAGCCGGAGTGTCTTCCAGCTCGCTGGTGCGGCCAATCTTGTTCAGGCCTAGACCTTGCAGGGTCTGGCGCTGTTCCGGTTTGCGCCCGATCGGGCTGCCAACCTGGCGGACGGTGACTTTCTTCTGGGACATAGAGGTCTCCTATCAGTTCACCGAGTCGGCCATGCCGGCTTCGGAAGCGCCATCGGTGCGGCGGCCAACGATGTCCTGGACCTTGAGGCCACGCTTGGAGGCAACCGTACGCGGGTTGGCCTGACCTTTCAGGGCATCAAAGGTGGCACGCACCATGTTGTAAGGGTTCGACGAGCCGAGCGACTTGCCGACGACATCCTGGACGCCGAGCACTTCCATGACGGCGCGCATCGGACCACCGGCGATCACGCCAGTACCGGGAGGGGCCGCGCGGAGCACGACCTTGCCAGCGCCGTGACGGCCATTGCCATCATGGTGCAGGGTCCGGCCCTCGCGGAGCGGAATGCGGACCAGGTTGCGCTTGGCTTCCTCGGTTGCCTTGCGGATGGCTTCAGGAACCTCACGGGCCTTGCCCTTGCCGAAGCCGGCACGGCCCTTCTGGTCACCGACAACCACAAGCGCAGCAAAACCGAAGTTCTTGCCGCCCTTCACTGTCTTCGCGACGCGGTTGATACCAACCAGCTTGTCGACGAGTTCAGAGGATTCGTCGTCCCGATCGCGCGGATTCTCGCGATCACGGCGGCGGCCTCTTTTCTCACCTCTTTCCTCAGCCATCAGGCAAACTCCTTCAGAATTTCAGGCCGCCCTCGCGGGCAGCATCTGCCAAGGCTTTCACCCGGCCGTGGAACATGTAGCCGCCGCGGTCAAAGACAACATCCTCGACGCCGGCCTTCTTCGCGCGTTCGGCAATTGCCTTACCCACGAGAGCCGCTGCCTCGACGTTGCCGCTGCTTTTCGCGCTGGCAATAACTTCCTTCTCGAGCGTCGAAGCCGAGGCGAGCGTGATGCCCTTCTCGTCGTCGATGATCTGCACCGAGATGTTCTTGTGGCTGCGCGATACCGAAAGGCGCGGACGGCCTTCGGCGACCCGGCGGAGCTTGGTGCGCACGCGCTGGGCGCGGCGTTGCAACTTTTCGCGTGACGTCTTCATGGCGTTACTTCTTCTTGCCTTCCTTGCGACGGACATATTCGCCCTGGAGGCGGATACCCTTGCCTTTGTACGGCTCCGGCGGACGGAACTTCTTGATCTCGGCGGCGACCTGGCCAACGGCCTGCTTGTCAGCACCCGAAATGATGATTTCGGTCGGCTTGGGCGCTTCGATCTTGATGCCTTGCGGCGCTTTGTAGATCACGTCGTGCGAATAGCCGAGCGCCAGCTTCAGGTCGACGCCCTGCATCTGGGCGCGGTAACCGACGCCGACGAGTTCGAGCGTCTTGGAGTAACCCTTCGTGACACCTTCCACCATATTGGCGGCACGGGCACGGGCGGTTCCCCACTGGGTACGCGCGTCCTGCGAGAGCGACTGGGCGAACGTCGGAGGACGCTTGCCTTTTGCCGTCTCGGCTTCGATGACGTCGTTCGCTGCCTGGATCAGGTCAGCGCGCGGATTAACCGACAGCTCGTTATTGTCGAACTTCGGCGTGATGACTTCCGGAAGCACGAGCTCAAGCTCGCCCTTCGGACCTTTGACCTTGATCGTCTGGCCGGCGACGGTGACAGTAGCACCGGCCGGGACGGGGATCGCAAGCTTACCAATACGGGACATGGAACCTGCCTCCTAGAATACGCGGCACAGAACTTCGCCGCCGACATTCTTGGCGCGCGCAGCATTGTCCGACATCACACCCTGAGACGTAGACAGGATGGAAATGCCGAGGCCGTTACGCACCAGCGGAATGTCCGAGACGGACGAATAGACCCGGCGGCCAGGCTTCGAGACACGTTTGATCTCGGAGATGACCGGCTGGCCCTCATAATATTTGAGTTCGATTTCGAGGGTCTTGTGACCGCTCTTTTCGATCTCGGCGTAGCCACGGATATATCCCTCGTCCGTAAGGACATCGAGAACACGCGCGCGCAGTTTGGATGCCGGCGACGTCGTTTTCGACATGCCCCGCATCTGCGCATTGCGAATCCGGGTGAGCATATCGCCGAGGGGATCGGAAATGTTCATGGGCTTCCCTCCTCTCTTACCAGCTGGACTTTACAAGGCCGGGGACCTGACCGCGTGAGCCATACTCACGCAGCGCGATACGCGACATTTTGAGTTTACGATAGAATGCACGCGGACGGCCGGTGATCTCGCAACGGTTGCGAACACGGTTCGGCGCCGAGTTACGCGGCAGCTCAGCAAGCTTGAGGCGCGCCTTGAAGCGCTCCTCGAGCGACAGATTTTCGTCCATCGCCGCCGCCTTGAGCTGGGCGCGCTTGGCCGCATAGCGGGCAGCCAGAGCTTTCCGCCGGTTGTTCTTCTCGATTGCGCTCTTCTTTGCCATATCAGCAGATCTCCTGGCGCTAGTTCCGGAACGGGAAGCCGCACTCAGCGAGGAGTGCTTTGGCTTCTTCCGTCGTTTCAGCGGTGGTGCACACGATGATATCCATGCCGCGCACCTCTTCAACTTCATCATAGTTGATCTCAGGGAACACGATGTGCTCCTTGATACCCATGGCGTAGTTGCCCTGGCCGTCGAAGCTCTTGCCGTTCAGACCACGGAAGTCTTTCACGCGCGGGAGAGCGATCGTCGTGAGACGGTCGAGGAACTCATACATCTGGTCGCGGCGAAGGGTGACCTTCGCGCCGATCAGCATGCCTTCGCGAACCTTGAAGCCGGCAATCGACTTGCGGGCCTTGGTTGCGACCGGCTTCTGACCTGCGATGCGCTCCAGCTCAGCGAGGGCCGCCTTGATCTTCTTGGAGTCGTTGACGGCTTCGCCAACACCCATGTTGATCACGACCTTGTCGAGCTTGGGAACCTTCATCGGGTTCGAATAGTTGAACTGCTCTTGCAGTTTCGTCCGGATTTCTTCCCGGTACTTCCGCTTGAGGCGGGGTTCATATGCCTCAGACATCGATCGATTCCCCTGAGCGTTTAGCAAAGCGCGTCTTGCGGCCATGCTGGTCAATCTTGAAGCCGACGCGGACTGCCTTGCCATCGCGCGGATCAGCAATTGCCACGTTGGAAACATGGACCGGCGCCTCGAAGGACTTGAGGCCGCCTGGATCCGTCTGGCTTGGTTTCTGGTGACGCTTCACCATGTTCACGCCGCGCACGACAACCCGGCTCTCGTCGGGGATCACCTTCAGGACTTCGCCCTTGGTGCCTTTGTCTTTGCCAGCGATCATGATGACCGTGTCGCCTTTTTTGATCTTCGCAGCCATGACTACAGGACCTCCGGCGCCATGTTAGCGATCTTGACCTGGTTCTTGGCGCGAAGCTCGCGCGGAACCGGACCAAAAACGCGCGTGCCAATTGGCTCGCCATTGTTGTTGATCAGAACGGCAGCATTGCTGTCGAAGCGGATGGTCGACCCATCAGCGCGGTTGATGTCCTTGGCGACGCGAACGACGACGGCCTTGCGGACATCCCCCTTCTTCACGCGGCCGGTCGGAATCGCTTCCTTGATCGACACGACGATAATGTCTCCCACCGAGGCGTAACGACGGCCAGCGCCACCGAGCACCTTGATGCACATCACGCGGCGCGCGCCAGAGTTATCGGCGACCCGCAGGTGGCTTTGCATCTGGATCATGCTTCAGTCCCTTCCTCGGCTACGACTTCCCAGCGCTTAAGCTTGGACTTCGGTGCGCATTCGCGGATCGCAATAGTCTGACCTTCGACCGCGACGTTGTTCTCGTCGTGTGCGTGGTACTTGTTCGTTTTCCGGACGATCTTCTTCAGCATCGGGTGCGTGAAGGTACGTTCGACACGGACAATGGCGGTCTTGTCCTGCTTCGCGGAGACAACAACGCCTTTCATAATACGTTTTGGCATGCTTGGTCTCCTTACTTGCCTGCCTGGGATTTCTCGCGAAGGATCGTTTTGACCCTTGCGATATCGCGACGAACCTCGGTAACGCGGCCCGTCTTCTCCAGCTGGCCCGTAGCTGCCTGGAAGCGCAGATTGAACTGTTCTTTCTTGAGCTTCACCAGCTCATCGCTGAGCTGATCGACGCTCTTGGATCTTACATCGGCGGCCTTCATGATCAGATCCCCTCGATACGCTTGACGACTTTGGTCTTGATCGGAAGTTTCGCCGCGCCCAGGGCAAGTGCCTGGCGGGCGATGTCTTCCGGGACACCGTCGATTTCAAACAGGATGCGGCCTGGCGCAACACGGGCGACCCAACGGTCAACCCCGCCCTTGCCTTTACCCATGCGGACTTCGATTGGCTTCGCCGTAACCGGAACATCCGGGAACACACGAATCCAGACTTTGCCCTGACGCTTCATCTCACGCGTGATGGCACGGCGAGTGGCTTCGATCTGGCGCGCGGTGACGCGCTCCGGCTCGAGAGCCTTGAGGCCAAACTGGCCGAACGACAGCGTGAAGCCGCCTTTCGACTGTCCGTTGATCTGGCCCTTGAAGGCCTTACGGAACTTGGTGCGTTTCGGTTGCAGCATCGATTAAGCTCCTGCAGCCTGGGCGCCCGATGCCGGGCCGCGTTGGTTGGTATTGGCGCGAGCGCGCGACTGGCCGGACGTTTCAAGACGCTTGTCCTGAGCCATCGGGTCATGTTCCAGGATCTCACCTTTGTAGACCCAGACCTTGACGCCGATGATGCCGTAGGTGGTGGTCGCTTCGGCCGTACCGTAGTCGATGTCGGCGCGCAGCGTGTGCAGCGGAACCGAACCTTCGGCATACTTTTCAGTACGGGCGATTTCCGCGCCGCCGAGACGGCCGGAGACAACCACTTTCACACCCTCTGCGCCGAGGCGCATGGCGGACTGGATCGAACGCTTCATGGCGCGGCGGAACGAAGCCCGGCGCTCAAGCTGACGTGCGATGTCGTCTGCGATCAGGGTGGCATCGATTTCCGGCTTGCGGATCTCGACCAGGTTCACGCGGACTTCGTCCGAGGTCATCTTGGCGAGCTCTTTGCGGAGCACTTCGATGTCCCCGCCCTTCTTGCCGATCACGAGACCCGGACGTGCCGTGTGGATCGTGATGAGGCATTTCTTGTGCGGGCGCTCGATGATGATCTTGGAAATGCCAGCCTGCTTCAACTTCTCGCGGATCGCTTTGCGAATCGAGATGTCTTCGTGCAGGAGGCGGCCAAAGTCGGCGCTGTCAGCATACCAACGGCTATCAGCCGTCCGGTTGATGCCGAGGCGCAGGCCAATCGGATTGACTTTCTGACCCATTATGCGGCCTCCGCAGTCTGGCTGGTGTCACGCAGGACAATGGTGAGTTGCGAGAACGGCTTCACGATGCGGGCAGCGCGGCCACGCGCACGGGCGCGGATGCGCTTCATGACGAGGTTCTTGCCGACATGTGCTTCAGCAACGACCAGGCTGTCGATGTCGAGGCCGTGATTGTTCTCGGCGTTCGCAACGGCGCTCTGAAGGAGCTTGTAGACGTCTTTCGCAGGGCGCTTGGGCGAGAATTTCATCTCGTTGAGCGCGCGCTGGATCGGCATGCCACGGATCTGCTGCGCCAGAAGGTTCAGCTTCTGAGGGCTCGAGCGGTACATGCGCAGCACGGCGCGCGATTCATGCGCTTCCTGCTTGGGAGGATTCTTGGCCTTTGCCATGACTACTTCCTCTTCGCTTTCTTGTCGGCGCCGTGACCGTAATAGGTACGGGTCGGCGCGAACTCGCCGAGCTTGTGACCGACCATCTCGTCAGTCACTGTGACCGGGATGAACTTGTTGCCATTGTGAACCTGAAAGTTCAGGCCGACGAATTGTGGCAGGATCGTCGAACGGCGTGACCACGTTTTGATCACAGCACGCTTTTCCGACGAACGGGCCTCTTCGGCTTTCTTCAGGAGGTAGCCGTCGACAAACGGGCCTTTCCAGACTGAACGGGACATGTCTCTCGGGCTCCCTAATTAGCGTTTAGCGTTACGGCGACGGATGATCAGACGATCCGTAACCTTGTTGTTGCGAGTTTTCGGACCGCGGGTTTTCTTACCCCACGGAGAGACCGGGTGACGGCCGCCCGAAGATTTACCTTCACCACCACCGTGCGGGTGGTCGACCGGGTTCATGACGACACCACGGACCGTCGGGCGCTTGCCCAGGTGACGGTTACGGCCAGCCTTGGAGCTGACTTCGTTCATCTTGTCCGGGTTCGACACAGCACCGATCGTGGCCAGGCAGCTGTCGAGCACCATGCGGAGCTCGCCCGAGGCCAGCTTGATCTGGGCATAACCCGAATCGCGGCCAACCAGCTGAGCATAGGTGCCGGCGGAGCGGACCATCTGCGCGCCCTTCTGGGGCTTCAGCTCGATGTTGTGAATGATCGTACCGACCGGGATGGATTTCAGCGGCAGCGTGTTGCCCGGCTTGATGTCAGCCGTGGCAGACGTGATCACCGTGTCCCCTACTTCAAGGCGCTGTGGCGCGATGATGTAGGAAAGCTCGCCGTCCTGATACTTGATCAGGGCGATGAAAGCCGTGCGGTTTGGATCGTATTCCAGACGCTCGACGGTCGCGGGGATATCCCAGCGCGTGCGCTTGAAATCGACCTGGCGATAAAGGCGCTTAACGCCGCCGCCCTGGTGGCGAACGGTGATACGGCCCTGGTTGTTGCGACCACCCTTGGAGCTGAGCCCCTGGGTAAGCGCCTTAACCGGCTTGCCTTTGTGCAGCGCCGAACGGTCCACCAGCACGAGCTGGCGGCGGCCGGGAGAGGTAGGATTGAATGTCTTCAGTGCCATGAGCTTCGTCCTTCTCCCTTAGAGGCCCGTCGAAATATCGACAGACTGGCCTTCAGCGAGCGTAACAATAGCTTTCTTCACGTCGGAACGGCGGCCCTCAAAGCCACGAAAGCGTTTTGTCTTGCCCTTCTGGGTCAGGGTGTTGACCTTCGTGACGCTCACTTTGAACAGCACTTCAACCGCTTCCTTGATCGCCTTTTTGTCAGCGTCAGGAGCAACTTCGAAGATGATCTTGTTCTGCTCGGCAACAAGCGTCGACTTCTCAGTGATCAGCGGGCGGCGGATCACGTCATAGTGGTGGGGTTTCACTTCGGCCATTATTCAGCCTCCGCTTTGGCGCCATCGAAACGGGCTTTGATACCCTCGGCGGCTTCCTTGGTGATGACGAGCGTGCGGCGGCGCAGGATGTCATAGACGTTCAGGCCGGCAACCGGCAGCACGTCGATGTTCGGGATGTTGCGCGCAGCGCGGGCGAAGTTCTCATTCACTTCCGTGCCCGAGATGATCAGGGCGTTTTCGATGCCGAGATCCTTAAAAGCCTGGATCAGACCCTTGGTCTTGGGCGAGTCGAGCTCGCACGTGTCGATGACCATGATCGAGCTGTCTTTCGCCTTGGAAGACAGCGCGTGGGCCAGAGCCATCTTGCGGATCTTCTTGGGAAGATCGTGGGCATGGCTGCGAACGCGTGGGCCGTGCGCAATACCACCACCGACAAAGATCGGTGCGTTGCGCGAGCCGTGGCGGGCGCCGCCCGAGCCTTTTTGCTTGATCGACTTTTTCGTCGTGCGGTTCACTTCCGAACGCGACTTTGCCTTGTGCGTACCGGCCTGACGGCGGGCGAGCTGCCAACGCACGGTGCGCTGCAGGATGTCGCCACGGATTTCGTCAATGCCGAAAATCGCGTCGTCGAGATCGATATTGCCAGCGGCGTCGCCAGCGAGGGTTTTAACTGCGAGTTCCATTAGCCTTCACCCCCGGCGGAGAGCTTTTCCGGAGCCTTGAAGGAACCAGCAGCAGGCGCATCGGCCGGCAGAGCTTTCTTCACAGCGTCACGGACTTCAACGAATGTGCCGTCATGACCCGGAACCGAGCCTTTGACGAGGATCAGGCCGCGCTCGACGTCCGTGCGAACAACCACGAGATTCTGGGTCGTCACGCGTTCGTCACCGAGGTGACCTGCCATTTTCTTGTTCTTGAACACGCGGCCAGGGTCCTGGTTCATACCAGTCGAACCATGGGCACGGTGAGAGATCGACACACCGTGGGAGGCGCGCAGACCGGAGAAGTTCCAGCGCTTCATGGCGCCGGCAAAACCTTTACCGATCGACATCGCGGACACATCGACCAGCTGGCCTTCGGCGAAATGGTCGGCCTGAACGGTCGAGCCAACTTCCGGAAGGTCGCCGCTGACGCGGAATTCCTTGAGCTTGGCCTTGGGCGCAACGCCGGCTTTGGCGAACTGGCCGCGCAGAGCTTTGGTGGTGTTCTTGGCCTTCTTGTCGCCGGAACCCATGATGACAGCTTTGTAGCCGTCAGTGCGGGTAACCTGGCCGCCCTTCTTGGTGGTGACGGAGCGCTCTTCTTCAGAGCGGACACCGACGACCTGGCAGCCATCAAGGGACAGAACCGTGACGGGCACATGGCGGCCGTCAGCAGCGAAGATGCGTGTCATGCCGACTTTGCGGGCAAGAACGCCAGTACGGGCAGCAGGAAGCGTCATTAGCGGGCCCCCTCGAGCTTGATCTCAATGCCAACACCCGAAGACAGGTCGAGCTTCATCAGCGCGTCAACGGTTTGCGGAGTCGGGTCCACGATGTCGAGAATGCGAGTGTGCGTGCGGATTTCGAACTGCTCACGCGACTTCTTGTCGATGTGGGGCGACCGGTTCACCGTGAAGCGCTCGATACGGGTCGGGAGCGGAACCGGCCCACGAACTTCAGCGCCAGTGCGCTTCGCCGTGTTCACGATTTCCTTGGCCGACATGTCGAGCGCGCGGTGATCAAAGGCCTTCAGCCTGATCCGGATATTTTGTCGTTCCATCGTTTAGGTCCGTCCGCACAAAACACTTTAACCCAAGGCGCGATGGCTCGTCAGCATCGAGCGCCCGGGTGGGGTGTAGATTAATTGTCAGTTTCGAAGGAGCGTTCGCTATGTAAAGCGCAGCCATCCCGGCGAAGTCGCGCTTCTATGCGACACGATCGGGCGCGTCAACAGCTGGTTTAGATGAATCTGCAGGATCAGGCGCCACAAGTGACGCAGGCCAGCCATTCCCCTCCCCCGCGCGGGCGCAGTGGGCGGATATGCCCGCCATAACAGCAAAAAGGCCGCCCTTGAGGGGCGGCCTTTTCGATTCGGACTTCCTGTGAGGGAAGCTTATTTCTTGATTTCGGAGACGACGCCGGCGCCGACGGTGCGGCCGCCTTCGCGGATGGCGAAGCGCAGGCCCTTGTCCATGGCGATCGGGTTGATCAGCTCGACATCCATTTTCACGTTGTCGCCCGGCAGAACCATCTCTTTGTCCTCAGGCAGCTTGACGATGCCTGTGACGTCCGTGGTGCGGAAGTAGAACTGCGGACGGTAGTTGGTGAAGAACGGCGTGTGACGGCCACCCTCTTCCTTCGTCAGGATGTAGGCTTCGGCTTCGAACAGCGTGTGCGGCGTGATCGAGCCCGGCTTGCAGAGAACCTGCCCGCGCTCAACGCCTTCACGGTCAACACCGCGCAGCAGCGCGCCGATGTTGTCGCCAGCCTGGCCCTGGTCGAGCAGCTTGCGGAACATCTCAACGCCCGTGCAGGTCGTCTTCACCGTCGGGCGGATGCCGACGATCTCGATTTCTTCGCCAACCTTGACGATGCCCTGCTCAACCCGGCCGGTCACAACCGTACCGCGGCCCGAGATCGAGAACACGTCTTCAACCGGCATCAGGAACGGCTTGTCCAGCGGACGCTCCGGCGTCGGGATGTACTCGTCCACAGCCTTCATCAGCTCCAGGATACGGTCCTGGCCGATTTCAGGATTGCGGTCTTCAACAGCGGCCAGAGCCGAGCCCTTGATGATCGGAATGTCGTCGCCAGGGAAGTTGTAGGACGAAAGCAGCTCGCGCACTTCCATCTCGACCAGCTCCAGAAGCTCCTCATCGTCGACCATGTCGACCTTGTTGAGGAACACCACCAGCGCCGGCACGCCAACCTGGCGGGCCAGAAGGATGTGCTCACGCGTCTGCGGCATCGGGCCGTCAGCGGCCGAACACACCAGGATCGCGCCGTCCATCTGCGCAGCGCCGGTGATCATGTTCTTCACATAGTCAGCGTGGCCGGGGCAGTCGACGTGGGCATAGTGACGGGCAGGCGTCTCATACTCGACGTGCGCCGTGTTGATCGTGATCCCGCGTGCCTTCTCTTCCGGCGCCGCGTCAATGTCGGCGTAATTCTTCGCCGTCGCGCCACCGGTCTTCGCCAGCGTGATCGTGATCGCCGCTGTCAGCGTCGTCTTGCCGTGGTCAACGTGGCCAATCGTGCCAATGTTTACGTGCGGCTTGTTGCGCTCAAACTTTGCCTTGCCCATCGGGCCTCTCCTCTAGCTCTTATACTTGGGGCCCGATTAGGAGCCCGAGACTTCCTGAATGATCTTCTGTGCTTCAGCGCGCGGAACTTCATCATAGTGATCGAAGAACATGGTGAACTGAGCGCGGCCCTGGGACATACCACGAAGGTTGGACACATAGCCGAACATATTCACCAGCGGCACCATCGCCGTGATGGCCGTGGCAATACCCCGGGCTTCGGAGCCCTGGATCTGGCCGCGGCGGGAGTTCAGGTCGCCAATCACGTCGCCCATATAGTCTTCCGGCGTGACAACTTCCACTTTCATGATCGGCTCCATCAGGCGTGGGTCGCCCTTGCCTTTCAGCTCACGGAATGCACCGCGGGCTGCGATCTCGAAGGCGAGCACGCTGGAGTCGACATCGTGGAAAGCGCCATCCGTCAGCGTCGCGCGGAAATCCGTCACCGGATAGCCTGCAAGCAGACCGTTTTCCTTGGCCATTTCGAGGCCTTTTTGAACGCCTGGGATGTATTCCTTGGGAACCGCGCCGCCAACGATCGCGCTGACGAACTGGAAACCCGAACCCGCTTCCAGCGGTTCGAACGTCAGTTTGATGCGCGCGAACTGGCCGGTGCCGCCCGACTGTTTCTTGTGCGTGTAGTCGATGTCGGCCGCGCGGCCGATCTTCTCACGGTAAGCCACCTGAGGCTGACCGATATTGGCTTCGACTTTGAATTCGCGGCGGAGACGGTCGATCAGAATGTCGAGGTGAAGCTCGCCCATCCCTTTCATGATTGTCTGGCCGGATTCGAAATTGGTCTCGACGCGGAAAGACGGGTCTTCTGCGGCAAGCCGCTGCAGACCGACCGACATCTTCTCCTGGTCAGCCTTGGTTTTCGGCTCGACCGCGATCTCGATCACGGGCTGCGGGAACGTCATCGTTTCGAGAACGACAGGCTGAGCCGGATCGCAGACCGTATCACCGGTCGTTGTTTCCTTGAGGCCCGCCAGCGCCACGATGTCGCCTGCGAAGGCTTCCGTGATTTCGTCCTGCTTGTTGGCGTGCATCATGACCATACGGCCAACACGCTCTTTCTTGCCTTTGGTCGCGTTCAGGAACGCGTCGCCCTTCGACAGCTTGCCCGAATAGATGCGGGTAAACGTGAGCGTGCCCATATAGGGGTCGTTCATGATCTTGAACGCGAGACCGGCAAACGGCTGGCCGTCATCGGCGGAACGCGGAATGTCGCGCGTTTCAGTTTCGTCGCCCGGCTTGAAGCCGAGATAAGCCGGCACATCGAGCGGGCTTGGCAGGTAATCGACGACGCCGTTGAGCATCGGCTGAACGCCCTTGTTCTTGAAGGCCGAACCACACAGGATGGGCACAAACTTCAATGCAAGCGTCCCCTTGCGGATCAGCGCACGAAGCGCCGGGACATCCGGCTCCTTGCCTTCAAGGAACGCCTCCATTGCGGCGTCATCCATTTCGACGGCGAGCTCGACCAGATGCGCACGCATCTCTTCGGCTTTCGCCTTCAGGCTCTCGCGAACAGGACGCAGGACCCAGCTCGCGCCAAGGTCTTCGCCTTCCCAGACCCACTCGGTCATGGTGACGAGGTCGATATGTCCTTCGAGCTCGGTTTCCGAGCCGATCGGCATCTGGATCGGCGCCGGGGTTGCCCCGGTCCGGTCCTTGATCATCGCGACGCAATTGAAGAAATCGGCGCCGGTCTTGTCCATCTTGTTGACGAACACGATGCGCGGAACCTTGTACCGGTCGGCCTGGCGCCAGACGGTTTCGGTCTGCGGCTCAACCCCGGCGTTGCCGTCAAGCAAAACAACAGCGCCATCAAGCACGGCCAGCGAGCGCTCGACTTCAATGGTGAAGTCAACGTGTCCGGGGGTGTCGATGATGTTGAAACGGTATTTCGGCGACAGGGCTGTCGAGCCGTCTTCGGTGCGTTCCCAGAAGGTGGTCGTGGCAGCCGAGGTGATCGTGATGCCCCGCTCCTGCTCCTGCTCCATCCAGTCCATGGTTGCGGCGCCATCGTGCACTTCGCCGATCTTGTGCGACTTGCCCGTGTAATAAAGGACGCGCTCAGTCGTCGTAGTCTTACCGGCATCGATGTGCGCGATGATGCCGAAGTTGCGGTATCGCTCCAGCGGGTATTCGCGGGCCATGAGATCAAACTTTCGTTTCTGCTTCCCAGAAGGAAGGGTGGGTCACTCTCCGGGCGAGGTAACCCTGCCGCCCGGCGATTGTACGGTTTACCAGCGGTAGTGCGCGAACGCTTTGTTCGCGTCTGCCATGCGGTGGGTATCTTCGCGCTTCTTGACTGCGTTGCCGCGGCCCTGGCTAGCGTCCATCAACTCACCGGCAAGACGCTCACGCATCGTGTTCTCGTTGCGGCCTGCAGCGGCAGCAGCCAGCCAGCGGATCGCAAGAGCCTGGCGGCGCTCGGTGCGCACTTCAACCGGAACCTGGTACGTTGCGCCACCGACACGGCGCGAACGGACTTCGACAGCCGGCGCCACAGCTTCAAGAGCATTGTGGAACACTTCGACCGGGTTTTTCTTGGCACGGGTCTCGACCAGATCAAACGCACCGTAAACGATACGCTCGGCGACGGACTTTTTGCCGTCGCGCATGATCTGGTTCATGAATTTGGTGACAATGATGTCCTTGAACTTGGGGTCCGGCAGGACTTCACGCTTCTCGGCACTGTGACGACGGGACATGGATCGGTAGTCCTCTTATTTCGGTTTCTTAGCGCCGTAATGCGAGCGGCGCTGTTTACGGTTCTTGACGGGTTGGGTGTCGAGCGCGCCGCGCACGATGTGGTAGCGCACACCCGGAAGGTCTTTCACGCGGCCGCCGCGGATAAGCACAACGGAGTGCTCCTGAAGGTTGTGGCCTTCACCGGGGATATAGCACAGCGATTCAAATCCGGAGGTCATGCGCACCTTGGCCACTTTCCGGAGCGCCGAGTTCGGCTTCTTCGGCGTCGTGGTGTAAACGCGGGTGCAGACACCGCGCCGCTGAGGACAAGCCTTCAGAGCGGGGGTCTTGGTACGGGTGCGCTTTGGCTCGCGCGGATTGCGGATCAGCTGCTGAATCGTCGGCATTCGGGCCTACTGTCTCTTCGTACTTAGCGGCCCGTGGGGCCTATAATGACGTGTGCCCCGAAGGCCCTTAACCAGGCATCCGGGACGAGCGGAAAATTGGGGGTCAGCTTCTCCGGAACATTCCTGTTCCGGTGCGGCACCGGGCTAAGAGCCCATTTGCCTCCCTGACGATCCGGGGCGTGTAGACTCGTGCAGGCAGCACGTCAAGGGCGCTGGCGCCGCTTTCAGCATGGCCCCGTAACGATCTTGTGCCGAATCAGAACGGGGAGACGCCGCCCCAGCTTTGAAAGCACATCCAGGCGATGAGTGCGACGGCAGCCATTGCGCAGATTACGCCTGCGATCTGTGTCCGTCCTGCCTTCATGAATGTGCGCCCGAAACGTGAAAAAGCCTGCCATTGCTGGCAGGCTTTTCCGGTTGTTTCAAGTCATGCCGGCTTATTCGGCTGTGTCGCGCTCAGGGGCCGGGAGGCTGACGAGGTTGATCCCCTCCTCCGCCTTGGCCATGGCCGCTGCGCGCTTCGCCTTGAGCTTCAGATCGCGCTCGGCAGCCACGCGGCGGAACTGGCGGATACCGCCGCCCGTACCGGCCGGGATGAGACGGCCCACGATGACGTTCTCCTTGAGACCGTCGAGCGTGTCGATCTTGCCCTGGATGGCCGCTTCGGTGAGCACGCGGGTCGTTTCCTGGAACGAGGCAGCCGAGATGAAGCTGCGCGTCTGGAGCGAGGCCTTGGTGATACCGAGCAGCAGCGGGTTAGCCGTTGCTTCGCGCTGGTCTTTCTTGCGCGACTTGCGGATCGCCTCGTTGGCTTCATCGAACTCGATCGCATCGATGTGCTCGCCGGTGATGAACACCGTATCGCCACCATCGGTGATCTCGACCTTCTGCAGCATCTGGCGAACGATCACTTCGATGTGCTTGTCGTTGATCGGCACGCCTTGCAGGCGATAGACCTTCTGCACTTCGTCCGTGAGATAGTTGGCCAGGGCTTCCACGCCGAGCGTCGAGAGGATGTCCTGCGGGGCGGGGTTACCGTCCATCAGATACTCACCGCGCTTGATGAAGTCGCCATCCTGAACCGCAAGGTGTTTCCCTTTCGGCACCAGATAGTCGATGGGCTCACGCCCCTCTTCTGTCGGCACGATCGTGACCTTGCGCTTGTTCTTGTAGTCGCGGCCGTATTCGACGCGGCCATCGACTTCCGCGATGATCGCATGGTCCTTCGGACGCCGGGCTTCGAAGAGTTCAGCCACGCGCGGCAGACCGCCCGTGATGTCTTTCGTCTTGGCACCGCCCGTTGCGACGCGCGAGAGCGTGTCACCCGGCTCGATCCGGTCACCGTCGGAGACCGACAGGATCGCGCCAACGGAGAGAACATAGGTCGCCGGCGAACCGTTAGGCAGCTTCACGGGCTTGCCGCTGGCGTCAACGATCTGGATCGACGGCTTGAGGTCGGCGGTTTTGGAGGTCGACCGGGGGTCAACAACCACACGGGCCGAGATACCGGTCGCTTCGTCGGTTTCTTCCCGCACCGTTGTGCCTTCAGAGAGGTCGATGAAGCGAGCTTCACCGGCAACTTCCGAGACGATCGGCTGGGCAAAGGGGTCCCAGTCAGCGAGCAGTTTGCCCGGCATGACCTTGTCGCCGTCCTTGGCCATCAGGCGCGTGCCGTAGGCGGGGCGGAACGACTGACGGGTACGCCCGTCGGCATCGACGATTTCGACCTGCATGCGGCGGCCAACGACCACGATCGTCTTGTCCTTGCGGGTAACGATCTCGGCATCGGTGAACCGCACGGTGCCTTCGAAGCTGGCTTCGAGCGAGGATTGGTCCGCCACCTGAGCGGCGCCGCCGATGTGGAAGGTACGCATGGTGAGCTGGGTACCCGGCTCCCCGATCGACTGAGCAGCGATAACGCCGACAGCCTCACCGCGGTTGACCAGAGTACCGCGAGCCAGGTCGCGGCCGTAGCACTGGGCACAGATGCCGTTCTTGGTTTCGCAGGTCAGCGGCGAACGCACTTTCACGCGGTCCACCGTTGCCGTGTCGATCAGCGCTGCAACGTCTTCGTCGACATAGGTATTGGCCGGAACGACGAGCTTGCCGTCTGGCCCCTTGATGTCTTCGGCGATGACGCGGCCGAGGATGCGCTCATTGAGCGACACCACAACGTCGGCGCCTTCCATGACGGCGTTGATGTCGATGCCCTTCTCCGTACCGCAATCATCTTCGTTGATGATGCAGTCCTGCGCCACGTCAACGAGGCGGCGTGTGAGGTAACCGGAGTTGGCGGTCTTCAGAGCCGTATCGGCCAGCCCCTTACGGGCGCCGTGGGTCGAGTTGAAGTATTCAAGAACGGTCAGACCTTCCTTGAAGTTCGAGATGATCGGCGTCTCGATGATCTCGCCCGATGGCTTGGCCATGAGGCCGCGCATACCGGCGAGCTGCTTCATCTGGTTCTTCGAACCACGCGCCCCGGAGTCGGCCATCATGAAGATCGAGTTGACCTGCTCCTTGCCGCGCGACACCTGCATCTTGGCAGCCGACTCCATCATGGCGTCAGCGACCTTGTCGGTGCAGCTGGACCAGGCATCGACGACCTTGTTGTACTTCTCGCCGCGCGTGATCAGACCGTCAGCATACTGACGCTCGTAATCGGAGACGAGATCCTTGGTCGCGTCGACCAGACGCTTCTTCGCTTCCGGGATGACCATGTCATCCTTGCCGAAGGAGATGCCGGCCTTGCAGGCTTCGCGGAAGCCGAGCTCCATCATCTTGTCACAGAAGATCACCGTCGCCTTCTGACCACACAGGCGGTAGACTTCGTCGATGATCTTGCCGATCGCTTTCTTGGAAAGAACGGTGTTGACCAGTTCAGGTCCAATCGCCTTCGAGCGCGGCAGGATGTTCGCCACCATGTAGCGGCCTGGCGTCGTATCAATGATGCGGCGCTCAGGCTTGCCGTCCGAATCGACGCCGTCATAGAGCGCGCGGACCTTGGAGTGGAGCGAGACGAGGCCCGCATCCAGCGCATGCTCGATCTCGGCAAGGTCAGCAAAGACCATGCCCTCACCGATCTCGCCCTTACGGTCGAGCGAGAGGTAATAGAGACCGAGGATGATGTCCTGGGACGGAACGATGATTGGCTTGCCGTTGGCGGGCGAGAGGATGTTGTTGGTCGACATCATCAGCACGCGGCATTCCAGCTGGGCCTCGAGGCTCAGTGGAACGTGGACCGCCATCTGGTCGCCGTCGAAGTCTGCGTTGAATGCAGCGCAGACGAGCGGGTGCAGCTGGATGGCCTTGCCTTCAATCAGTTTGGGCTCGAACGCCTGGATGCCCAGACGGTGGAGCGTCGGCGCGCGGTTGAGAAGAACCGGGTGCTCGCGGATCACCTCATCGAGGATGTCCCACACTTCGGGCTTTTCTTTTTCCACGAGCTTCTTGGCCGCTTTCACCGTGCCGGCGAGGCCTTTGGCATCGAGGCGCGCATAGATGAACGGCTTGAACAGCTCGAGCGCCATTTTCTTGGGCAGGCCGCACTCGTGCAGCTTGAGGTTCGGGCCGACCACGATGACCGAACGGCCAGAATAGTCGACGCGCTTGCCCAGAAGGTTCTGGCGGAAGCGGCCCTGCTTGCCCTTGAGCATGTCGGAGATCGACTTCAGCGGGCGCTTGTTGGTGCCGGTGATCGTGCGGCCACGGCGGCCGTTGTCGAACAGGGCGTCAACCGACTCCTGAAGCATCCGCTTCTCGTTGCGGATGATGATGTCCGGCGCGCGAAGCTCCATCAGGCGCTTCAGGCGGTTGTTCCGGTTGATCACGCGGCGATAGAGGTCGTTAAGGTCAGAGGTCGCAAAGCGGCCGCCATCCAGCGGGACCAGCGGGCGCAGGTCGGGCGGGATGACCGGGACAACCGTGAGGATCATCCATTCCGGCTTGGCTTTCGACTGAATGAAGGAGTCCACCACCTTAAGGCGCTTGGAATACTTCTTCGTCTTCAGTTCAGAGCTCGACTCACGCAGTTCCTCGCGAAGCGTCTCGGCCAGCGTCGGCAGGTCGAGGCTCTTGAGGATTTCGCGGATGGCTTCGGCGCCGATCAGAGCGGTGAACGCGTCTTCGCCGAGGCGATCCTGCGCGTCCATATACTCTTCTTCGGTCAGCAGCTGCAGTGGCTCAAGCTCGGTCAGGCCGGGCTCGATGACGACATAGCTCTCGAAATAAAGCACGCGCTCAACATCCTTGAGCGGCATGTCGACCAGCGTCGAGATCCGGGACGGCAGCGACTTCAGGAACCAGATGTGCGCAACCGGCGCGGCCAGGTCGATGTGACCCATCCGCTCGCGGCGAACGCGGGCGAGCGTGACTTCAACGCCGCATTTCTCGCAGACGATGCCGCGATACTTGATGCGCTTGTACTTTCCGCAGAGGCACTCATAGTCCTTCGTCGGGCCGAAGATCCGCGCACAGAATAGGCCGTCGCGCTCCGGTTTGAACGTCCGGTAGTTGATGGTTTCAGGCTTCTTGATTTCACCCGACGACCACGAGCGGATTTTCTCCGGGCTCGCAATCGAAATGCGGATCGCCTCGAAACTCGGGGCGGGCGCATTCTGGTTGAACATGTTGGCGACGTCCTGGCGCATAGGGTGTCTGCTCCTTGGGGCGGGCATTTGAAGGGAGATCTGGCTCCCCTGCCCTGAAAAAATCGGGTCGGCGTGGCCCCGCCTCATCAGCGGGGCCTAATTTGGACGGAAAGTCTACTCGGCGGCCACCGGGGCCTCTTCTTCCTCAATAGCTCCGCCACGATCTTCGAGCAGCTCCACGTTCAGGCCCAGCGAGCGCATCTCTTTGATGAGCACGTTGAAGCTTTCCGGGATACCGGCTTCGAAGCTGTCGTCGCCGCGGACAATGGACTCGTAAACCTTGGCACGGCCGGCCGTATCGTCCGACTTCACCGTCAGCATTTCCTGCAGCGTGTAAGCGGCGCCATAGGCTTCCAGAGCCCAGACTTCCATCTCGCCGAAGCGCTGGCCGCCGAACTGTGCCTTGCCGCCCAGCGGCTGCTGGGTGACGAGCGAGTACGGACCCGTGGAACGGGCGTGGATCTTCTCGTCGACAAGGTGGTGCAGTTTCAACAGGTATTTATAGCCAACGGTCACAGGACGCGTGAACGCCACACCGGTACGGCCATCGAACAGGCGAACCTGGCCCGATGTGTCGAGACCGGCGCGGGTCAGCAGATCGTTGATGTCTTCCTCACGCGCGCCGTCAAAGACGGGCGTCGCGATCGGCACACCGCCGCGCAGGTTGCCCGCGAGCTCGATGATTTCCGCATCGGTTTCCGGCATTTCCTGTTTGTCGCCATAGGCATGGGTCAGCGAAGCTTTCAGCGCCGCCACGTCATGCTTCTGGTGGAACTCTTCCAGAGCCTTGTCGATGATGTTGCCAAGACCGCGGCAAGCCCAGCCCGTATGGGTCTCGAGGATCTGACCGACGTTCATCCGCGAAGGCACGCCCAGCGGGTTGAGAACAATGTCGACCGGCGTGCCGTCTTCCAGGAAGGGCATGTCTTCGAGCGGGTTGATCTTGGAGATAACCCCCTTGTTGCCGTGACGGCCGGCCATCTTGTCGCCCGGCTGAAGCTTGCGCTTCACCGCCAGGAAGACCTTCACGACCTTCATCACGCCCGGAGGCAGATCATCGCCGCGCTGAACCTTCTCAACCTTGTCGTTGAAGCGGGCTTCAAGTTCACGGATCGACGCGTCGAACTGCTCGCGCAGGGCCTGGAGTTCGGCCTGGGCCTTTTCAGACTTCAGCTCGATTTCCCACCACTGGCGCTGGGTCAGTTCTTCAAGCGCAGCTTCAGCGATCTTGCCGGCCTTGAAGCCTTTGGGACCCGTGGCTGCGTCCTTGCCGATCAGGATATCGCGCAGACGCGAATAGGTGTTGCGCTCAAGGATCGACTGTTCGTCTTCCTTGTCTTCCTGCAGCTTCTCGATCTGCTCACGCTCGATCTGAAGCGCGCGCTGGTCCTTGTCGATGCCGTGGCGGTTGAAGATGCGGACATCCACAACCGTACCTGCGTCGCCCGGAGGCACGCGCAGGGAGGTGTCACGCACATCCGAAGCCTTCTCACCGAAGATGGCGCGGAGGAGTTTTTCTTCCGGCGTCATCGGGCTTTCGCCCTTAGGCGTGACCTTGCCGACGAGAATGTCGCCCGCCTTCACTTCGGCGCCGACGGCAACGATGCCGGCTTCGTCGAGGTTACGGAGCGCTTCTTCACCCACGTTCGGAATGTCGCGGGTGATCTCTTCGGGGCCAAGCTTGGTATCGCGGGCGGCGACTTCGAATTCCTCGATGTGGATCGAGGTGAAGACGTCGTCGCGCACGATGCGCTCGGAGATCAGGATGGAGTCTTCGAAGTTGTAGCCGTTCCAGGGCATGAACGCGACGAGCACGTTCCGGCCGAGCGCCAGCTCACCGAGGTCCGTGGACGGACCGTCAGCGATGATGTCGTTCTTCGACACAACGTCACCGACCTTGGCGATCGGGCGCTGGTTGATGCACGAGTTCTGGTTCGAGCGGCGGAACTTGGCGAGCCGGTAGATGTCGACGCCCGACTTGGAGCCTTCAAGATCTTCCGTGGCGCGCACAACGATACGCATCGCGTCAACCTGCTCGACCACCCCTGCCCGGCGGGCAACGATGGCGGCGCGGCTGTCGCGGGCAACAACCGCTTCCATGCCGGTGCCGACAAACGGCGCTTCCGACTTCACAAGCGGCACCGCCTGGCGCTGCATGTTCGAGCCCATGAGCGCGCGGTTGGCGTCATCATTCTCGAGGAACGGGATCAGCGAGGCAGCCACCGAAACGACCTGCTTGGGCGAGACGTCCATGTACTGGACTTCTTCCTTGGCAATCATCGTCGCTTCGCCGGCAACCCGCGCATTGACGAACTCGTTCACGAGCTCGCCCTTGTCGTTGACCGTCGCATTGGCCTGAGCGATCGAATAGATGCTCTCTTCCATTGCGGAGAGGTACACTACTTCTTCGGTCAGCTTGGCATCTTTCACGCGCCGGTACGGGCTTTCGATGAAGCCATACTTGTTGACGCGGGCATGGGTCGCCAGGCTGTTGATCAGACCGATGTTCGGGCCTTCCGGCGTCTCGATCGGGCAGATACGGCCATAGTGGGTCGGGTGAACGTCGCGGACCTCAAAGCCTGCGCGTTCCCGTGTGAGACCGCCGGGGCCAAGCGCCGAGAGACGGCGCTTGTGGGTGATCTCGGAGAGCGGGTTGGTCTGGTCCATGAACTGCGACAGCTGCGAGGAGCCGAAGAATTCGCGCACAGCGGCCACAACCGGTTTCGCATTGATCAGATCGTGCGGCATCACGGTGTCGATATCGACCGCGCCCATACGTTCCTTGATCGCGCGCTCCATGCGCACGAGACCGATGCGGTAGTTGTTTTCCATCAGCTCGCCGACCGAGCGGACCCGGCGGTTGCCGAGGTTGTCGATGTCGTCGACTTCGCCCTTGCCGTCCTTCAGGTCGAGGATGACCTTCATGACGCCGATGATGTCTTCGTTGCGCAGGGTGCGCATGTTGTCGGCAGCCGACTCATACTCACGCACGGCAACCGAGAGACGCATATTCATCTTCACCCGGCCAACCGCCGAGAGATCATAGCGTTCCGGATCGAAGAACAGCTGACCGAACAGGGCGTCAGCGGCTTCCTGCGTCGGCGGCTCGCCAGGACGCATCACGCGGTAGATGTCCGAAAGCGCTTCGAAGCGCGTTTCGTTCTTGTCTGCCTTCAGCGTGTTGCGCAGCCAGGGGCCACGGCCACCGGCGTCGATGTCGAGCACTTCGATCGAGTCGATGCCATACTCGCGCATTTCAGCGATGATCGGCTCTTCCAGCGCGTCGCCGGCCTCACCGAAGATTTCACCGGTTTCCAGATTGACGACATCGCGCGCCAGGAATTTGCCGATGAGGGCTTCGGACGTGACCAGGATCTCGTCCGTGCCGGCCTCGGCCATACGCTTGGCCTTGAGGGCGGTGATCTTCTTGCCAGCCTCAGCAACCGACTTGCCGGTCTTGGCGTCGATCAGCTCGAATTCCGGCTTCACGCCCTTCCAGGCGTCGGCGCGGAAGCTCGTGATCCAGCCCTTCTTGTCCAGGCGGTAGATCGAGCGGGTATAGAACTGGTCGAGGATCTGCTCGGTGTCATAGCCGAGCGCATAGAGCATCGTCGTCGCCGGCAGCTTGCGCTTGCGGTCGATACGGATGTTCAGGACGTCTTTCGCGTCGAACTCGAAGTCGAGCCACGAACCGCGATAAGGAATGATGCGGGCCGCAAACAGCAGCTTGCCCGACGCATGGGTCTTGCCCTTGTCGTGATCAAAGAACACGCCCGGCGAGCGGTGCATCTGCGAGACGATCACACGCTCGGTGCCGTTGATGACGAACGTGCCCTTGTCGGTCATCAGCGGAATGTCGCCGAGATAGCATTCCTGCTCTTTGACTTCCTTGACGGAGCGGGCGCCGGTGTCTTCATCGACATCGAACACGACGAGCTGGAGGCGGACCTTGAGCGGCGCCTGGAAAGTCAGGTCGCGCTGAACGCACTCTTCGACGTCGAACTTTGGCTGTTCGAACTCGTAGGAGACGTATTCGAGGGTCGCGCGCTCAGAGAAGTCGGTGATCGGGAAAACCGATTTGAAAACACCGCCCAGGCCATCATCCGTGCGCTGTTCGCGCGGCGTGTTCATCTGGAGGAACGCTTCGTATGACTCGCGCTGGACCTCGATCAGGTTGGGCATTTCGATGGCTTCGGGAATACGGCCGAAGTTTTTGCGGATACGTTTCTTTTCCGTGAAGGAGAGTGCCATCCCAGGTTCCCAGTCTTTCGGCTTACCCGCACGCGCGCAGGCAGCCTGTGATTAGAACGCGAGTACGCGGCGATCCCCGATAGAGATCGCCGCGCAAATCCTTGAACGGGTGACGCCTCGCGCGAACGTCTCCCGGATGCTTCAACTGCAGAGCTTACTTGAGCTCGACTTTAGCGCCTGCAGCTTCGAACTTCTTCTTCAGCTCTTCAGCGTCAGCCTTGGAAACGGCTTCTTTCACGGTCTTCGGAGCGCCTTCGACGAGGTCTTTGGCTTCTTTCAGGCCGAGCGCCGGAACGACTTCGCGGACGAGCTTGATGACTTCGATTTTCTTCGCGCCAGCTTCGGTCAGAACGACGTCGAATTCGGTCTTCTCTTCAGCGGCAGCAGCAGGCGCAGCACCGCCGGCAGCGGCAACAGCCACCGGAGCAGCGGCAGAAACGCCCCACTTTTCTTCAAGCATTTTTGCGAGCTCAGCGGCTTCCAGAACGGTCAGAGCCGAGAGGTCTTCGACAATCTTTTCGAGATTTGCCATGGTTTCAATTCCTGTTTGGTTCGGTTGTTAAGGTCTTGGTGTTGCGAAAACGGGTGTCTTAAGCGGCATCTTTCGATGCGTAAGCGGACACCACGCGGGCAAGTTGCGACGCCGGAGCCTGGATGACGCCTGCAACTTTCGTTGCCGGTGCCTGAATGACGCCGATGATTTTGCCACGCAGTTGGTCGAGAGATGGCAGTTTCGCGAGGGCTTCGACGCCTTTGGCATCGAGGACCTGCTCACCCATCACGGCACCGATGATGACGAGTTTCGAGTTTTCCCTCGAGAACTCATCGGCCGCTTTCGCAGCCGCCACCGGGTCCGGCGAGTAGGCGATAGCCACGGGACCTTGGAAAAGATCCTGCGCCTTGTCGCCACCTACCCCGCCCAGCGCGATTTTCGCCAGACGGTTCTTGACCACTTTGAAGTGCGCGCCATCCTTGCGGAGAAGGCCACGCAGCTTCGTCATTTCCGCCACGGTAAGACCGGCATAGTGGGTCACGACGACCACGCCCGCCCCTTCGAAAACCCCTTTGAGGTTCTCGAGAGCCGCGCTTTTTCCAGCTTTATCCATTGCGGGTCTCCATTGAGGCGCCCGGACCATCCGGCCGCCCTGGTGATCGCCAAAGCTCCCGAAAGAGCCTCAGCGCCTGCCCAGGGATTGGCCTGCCCAGTCTGCACCTTCTGGAAAATTCCAGAAAATCCCGAACCGTATCAACGCCTCACCCCGTCTACACAGGCGGCCAGATGGCCCTTAGCAACCCCGAAGGGGTACGACCTATGGTCTAGGACAGGAAAACGGGAGACCGCCGATGCATATCGGTGAACTCCCGTCAAGCGGCGGCTGTTAACGGTTTTTCCAGAGGTTCGCAACCCCCTCTAACAGAAAAATGTCAAGTCCGGCAACCGGCATGCCTTGAGGATTGCCACCCCTTCCGGCCCTTTACGCCGATTACAAAGTTGACAGGCGGGTCTGCCCGCCTATCAAAAACTCATGGCGACGCATGTTAAAACAGACTCCAGCCTTCCAGGAACGGTCTTCGACCTGTTGGTGCTGGGAGTGGCGCTCTGGGCAATCCTGAACTTCACCCAAGGGTATCGCTGGTGGACCGATTACCGGACTGAAGAATTTGCCGGGGTCTCCTGTCTGCAGAGTTTGGACGCAAACTGCTTTCTGGCTGAAATGGATAGCGCCTACGGCGCCCATTCGGTGCCGATGTCTGAAAACTCGGATCGTCAGGGACAATACCTCTGGACGCTGCGCCTTATGAATGCCGAAGGCTCGCTCGATGAGAAGCTGGATACGCTGATGTCCGCCAGTCAGGGCGTCGACGGTTACAGCAAGGGGCTCTCCAAGTTTGCCCTCCCCTCTCTCCTTGAAGTGACCACGATCCTCAACACCGTCGAAGGCCGAGACACCGGCGCGAGATTCCGGGATGCGGTCATCGAAAAGCAAAGAGCCCTCGGCAGTCCGGTCAGTTACAAACTGACCGACAAGGATTTCGGTGTGCAGACTTGGGGGCCCCTGATGAGTTGCCAGACCTCCGAGGAAGTCGAATACCTGAAAAACCGCCAGATTCTCGAGACCCTGCTCCTTACAGAAGACATCTCCCACCCGTGCATGCTCGTGTATTTCTCAGACAAGGATGACGCGGCCCTGCAAGGGTTCATCGACCGGAACCTGGAAGCCATGAAAGCCGTGCGCCAGAAATATGGCGAGGCGCAGAATGACGGCGGTTTCGATCATATGCCGACAGCACTTTATGCCGACAATCTCGCCTTTCTGGCGGCGATCATTGCGTATCGTGAGCGCGGCGATTTCGGGCTCTGAACCCTCGCCTCAGCTTGAGTGCAGCCCATCCCGCGCCGCGGTCAGCCGCGCCTCCATCCCCTCAATCCCAGCCAGCATCGCCTTGTTGGTCGTGCGGTCATAGGCATAGGGGCCGGAATCGGCACCGAGGTGCCGCATCTGGGTCACGAGGCTCAGAAACCGGGTCTTTGACGCGCCCGCCCCCTTCATCGGCAAAACGCCTTGAAATCCCGCCGCCTGCGCCGCCCGGCGGATGCGCTTGCGCGCGCCTGCCCGTACAAAGAAGCGCAGCGCGATCAGCGCGATCAGAACCGCCAGCCCCCCATAAGCCAGCATCGGGGCAAGCGTATAACTCTGATCACCGCCCATCAGATCGGCAAATTGCGTATCCCAATAGGATGGCAGAAAAGCCCCCGCGAGTATCGTCAGAAGCGCCAGCGCGACCAGGATGGTCCCCCATGCGCCGGCAAGCCACGCGCGCCTGGCAGCGTTCAACGCTTCAAGCGCAACATACTCCTCTTTCGCCGTATCGATCAGACCTGGCAGGTGGATGACATCCCGCACGACTTTCTGCCCGTCGTCCCCGATCTCTTCGCCCAGAGCGCTGCGCAGGCTTTCCACCCCGTTCTGAAGGTCGAGAAAAATGCGGCGGTCTTCCAGGCCCGGCAGGTCGCTTTCGTCAAAACGCTCCAGATCCATCGACAGAAGTGTCGCCTGAAGATAGCGGAACCGCGCGCCGGCATCGCTCGCCTCGCGCAGCTTCTCGTACTGCTTGATGAAGCCATAAACCTGATCGATGGCGCGCTGTTGGGAGTAGGCCTGTTCGCGGGCCAGCATGATGTCCCGGTTGAGCTGCGATTCCATCCGGCTCAGGCGGCTGTTGGTCGACGAAACCTCAAGATATGTGAGCGTATTCACAACGGTATTGAGCGAATCGTATTTGCTCATGAGCCCCCCTTATCTGGCCAGGTCCGCCAGTTCATGCTGCTTCACGACAGTTGGGTTTTAAGCACCATGTCCGCGATGTCAAAACATCAACCGTCCCAACAGCTTGCGGGCACAAAAAAGGCCCGGAGCCGCAGGGCAGCTCCGGGCCTTCTCAAATCAGTGCCCCATTGAGGGGAAAGAGATCAGCTCTTGGCTTCAGCGAGGTCGATCGCCACGCCGGTGCCCATCGTCGAAGACAGGGTCACCTTGCGCACGAATGTGCCTTTTGCGCCCGATGGGCGGGCTTTGACGACAGCCGAAATGAACGCCTGAACGTTCTTTTCGATGTCAGCGTCCGAGAAACTGGCCTTGCCAACACCGGCGTGAACGATACCGGCTTTTTCGACCTTGAACTCGACGGCGCCGCCTTTGGCGTCCTTGACAGCCTGGGCCACGTTCGGGGTCACGGTGCCAACCTTCGGGTTCGGCATCAGGCCGCGGGGGCCAAGCACCTTACCGAGACGGCCAACCAGGCCCATCATGTCCGGGGTCGCGATGACGCGGTCGAAGTCCATGAAGCCGCCATTGACCTTTTCGAAGAGGTCGTCTGCGCCGACGATGTCTGCGCCGGCCGCGAGGGCTTCTTCAGCCTTCTTGTCCTTGGCGAACACCGCAACGCGGATGGTCTTGCCGGTGCCAGCTGGCAGGTTCACCACCGAGCGGACCTGCTGGTCGGCATATTTCGGGTCAACGCCGAGATTGATGGCGATTTCGATCGACTCGTCGAATTTCGCCTTGGCGTTCGATTTCACGAGCTTGACGGCTTCGGAAACCGAATAGGCTTTCGTCTTGTCAACGGTCTGCTCAATTGCGCGGGCGCGCTTACCTTTGGTCGCCATGTCGTTTACTCCACAACCTGAAGGCCCATCGCGCGGGCGGAGCCGGCGATGATCTTGGTGGCAGCGTCGAGATCATTCGCGTTCAGGTCATCCATTTTGACCTTCGCGATCTCGCGCACTTGATCCATCGTCACTTTGCCGACGCTGTCATAGCCCGGCTTTTTCGAGCCCGATGCCGGTTTCTTGCCGAGCTTCAGGCCAGCGGCCTTCTTCAGCAGAACGGTGGCAGGCGGCGTCTTCGTGACGAAGGTGAACGATTTGTCCTGGTAATACTGAATGACGACCGGGATCGGCACGCCTTCTTCCATGCTCTGCGTGCGCGCGTTGAACGCTTTGCAGAATTCCATGATGTTGATACCGCGCTGGCCCAGGGCGGGGCCCACTGGCGGCGACGGGTTGGCCTTACCGGCCGGGATCTGGAGCTTGATCTGCCCCAGAAGTTTCTTAGCCATTTTGTCCTCACAACTTTGGCGAAGGGGCGGTGGTCTTTCGATCCGCCCGGTTGATAACGAGGCTCCGCGGTCGGGTTGGCGACCTCCCGCAGAAGCGGGGCATATGACGGAAAGCCCCTTCCCGGTCAAGCGCAGGCATGAAAAAGCCCGGAACGCTGGGCGTCCGGGCCAATTTCACAGGGGGCCGGTGTGGCCGCTTCCTACATCATCGCATAGCCGCGGGCGTTGATATACTGGCGCAATTCTTCGGCGCGGCGGGTCGGATCGGGGTGGGTCGACATGAACTCGGCCGGGCGCTGGCCTTTGGACTGGGCGTCCATCAGCTCCCAGAGGCGCACTGATTGGCGCACGTCATAGCCGGCATTGTGCATGTAATCGACGCCGAGCCGGTCAGCCTCAAGCTCGTGATTGCGGCTGTAGGGCAGAACAACGCCGAACTGGACCGCCGCGCCGCCCAGCGCGCCAATGGCTGAACCATACTTGCTGAGCTCCTCCGACGAGGCGACCGCGATCTGCCCGGCCATCATGCCCGCTGACGCGGCCATCTGAACCGACATCCGCTCGGCGGCGTGACGGCCCGTAACGTGCCCGGCCTCATGGCCCAGCACGGACGACAGCTGGTCGTCATTCTCGGTCAGTTCGGTGATGCCACGATACACGCCGACCCGGTTGCCCGGCATGACGAAGGCGTTGACATCATCGGTGTCAAACACGGCCACATCCCACTGCTCATGGTCACGCTTGGCGCCTTTCGCCGTGCGGTTCCAGACATTGAGAACCCGGTTGCGCAGCGCCGAATTGGAAGTTTGCGGGGTTTGGCTTTTCATGTCGGACCAGGCGGCCGTTGCCATGCTGGCAACTTCCGCGTCGCCCATCAGCAGAAACTGGCTGCGGCCGGTTTCCGGATTGGTGGTGCAGCTGGAAACAAATGGCAGGACCGAACCGGCGGCAATCCCCGTGATGATCGCGCGGCGCGACATCCGGACCTTGGGCGCACCCGCCAGGATCTCGCCGTCAAAATCAATGCGTTCGACCATTCTCGTTCTCCCTGAACCACGGAGTGAAGGTTACTCCTCCCCCCGCAAAATGCAATTATCGCTGTGAAGGCCTAGGCGCGTACCTGTGAACCCGCGCTGAATATGAACGCAATCAGGGCTCGACTATCTCGCCGACCAGAATAGCGGCCTGCTCGACCCAGCCTTCGCGTTTTACGCGTCCGTTGAAGTTGAGGTGTTCATCGACCCAGGCGATGTTCTCCGGTGTCCAGTCCGCGATCTGGTCATAGTGATAGATGCCGAGCGAGTTCAAAACATCCTGAATGCGCGGGCCAATGCCGCCGATCAGGGTAAGGTCATCCGGCGTGGCCTCAACCGGGCCATCCAGAGCCAAAGGGCGCGCCGGAACCACGGCCTCGGCATCTTCCGCGTCGGCGATGGCGTCCTCTGCCTCAAGCCGTCCGAGAATGGCTTCCGCCGCAGAGGGCCCGTCCCCGTCTTCGTCGTCTGCGTCGTCGTCGCCGTCTTCTACGTCATCGTCATCGTCATCGTCGGCATCGGTATCGGTATCGTCATCTTGTTCGTCATGGGCCTCGTCGGCCTCATCCATATCGTCATCGTCTTCCACTGCCGCGTCGCCGGCAGCGTCTTCAGCGGCGATCTCGTCGGCCACGCTGTCGGCGTCCCCCTCGAAATAGGCGAGCCGGCCTTCCAGGAAGCGGTTCCGCCAGCGCAACCGGGCAAGTTCTTCTTCAACCGGCTCTTCATCCTCCGCTGCTTGAGGCGCGACTTCCGGCTCAGCCGGAGCAATGTCTGCAGCGGTGTCCGCCGGGATGTCAGCAGCAGGCGGGCCAGCCACTGGCTGGATAGCGACTTCATTTTCCAGCGCTTTGACGCGTTGGGTGAGATAGCCGACCTTCCAGGTGAGCTTGGGATCGGCCTCAGGCACTGCATTGACCTCCGGCGGCGCAGGCACCGCCACAGCCTCTGCCCTGGCCACCTCGGCAGCAGAGAGCGCCCTGAGCGCCTCGGCAAGTTCTGTCTCCAGACCCGCGATCCGGTCTTCAAGTTCTTTTACCTGGAATGTCGCGCCGGCATCGATCGCGGGCACAGCTGCCATCTCTGGCGCCGGCGCCAGAACGGGCGGCGCCGCTTTCAGCGCGTCCAGCTCATCACGGGCCGCATGCAGGGCGGCGACCGTCTCGGCCAGCTGTTGTTCCAGCGCGGGGTCTGACTGCGGCGACACCTGCGAAGCTTCGAAGGATTGCGCGCCCCCTTGCCCGGTCAGCAGCTTGCGCTGCGCGGCGAACAGCCGCTCAATCTCGTCGCGGGCTTCGCCAAGCTCTACCCGCGCGACATCGCGGTCCACCTCGGCGCGGCGCAGCTTGCCCAGCAGCAGCATGCCACGCAGCGACCAGCCCAGCAGCAAAGCCACCAGCGCCGCGCCGGCCAGGGCGATCCACATATGTGCCACAAGCCAGGTCATTCGCCGCTCCGTTCCACAATTCTGATCTGTAAAGGACGGAGCATGTCTCCGCCTGTGTCGACTGTCTGATTAGCCCCCTGCCCGGAGGCGGGACCATAGGTGATAGCAGCCACGCGGTCGCGCGGCACCCCTGCTGCGGTGAGAAAATCGGCCAGTTCGGAGGCCTGAACACTGCTGTCAGCGACAATTTCAAAACCGGTGTCTCTGTCGCAGTTGCGGGCGATCCCGACAATCTTGTCGAGCAGCGGGCCGCTTTCGCGGGCGATGGTGGCCCCGCCGCCCGCAAACCGGATGTCGCCGGAGGCAAGTGCAGCCTGAAGCTGGTCCTCGCACGGCATTACTGCGTCACCGGCCACTGCGGGCGAGACATCTGCGGACACGTCCGGGACAAATCCGGACATTTCGGCGCCCATGACGGTCTTCCAGCGCCCCGCGCCGCGCGCCATGTCGTTTGCCAGATAGTAAAGTGTGCTGGCGCTGGCCGTCCCGTCAAACAGGAACACGCCGGCCGCCTCATCAAAGGCCATCTCTCCGGAGCTGAACTGCGTGAACGCGGGCAGGCCTGCCAGCGCGCCCTCGAGCCATCCTTCTGCGACGGGTCCGCCAAGTGTCATCCTATCGGCAATCTCGCCGTCAAAGCCCGCTTCTGCGGCCGCCAGCAGCTGACGCCGCTCGTCCTCATCGGCCACCGTTCCCGATAAAGTCAGGACATTTCCGGACAGCTCGGCCCGCCAGCGGATGTCGCCTGACAGAACCGGCTCTCCCCGAAAGGGCGCCGCGACCCCGGCCACCGCTGCCATGATCTGCGTGCGCAGCTCCGGATCGGCAACCTCGCCTCTCAGCACCAGGCGGTGATCGGTGATGGTCACCTCCCCCTCCTCCAGCTGCGCGAGTTGGCTCAGCGCAAACCGGGCCAGCCCCTGGAAGTTGCCGGCCGGGGCTCCGGCGGCGAGTTTCATTTCATTGTCCACCGCCGCGCGGCCCACAAGGCGCGCATCCTCGATCAGGCTCGCCTGGATGGATTTGGACGGCACATTTCCAGACAGCACGATGCGGCCTTCGCCGGTCTTGGTTGCGCGCCAGACATAAGGGGAAATGGGCGGCGCGGCATCGGCGCGGCTCTCGACCAGCGTGACGCCGCCAAAGATGACCCCGCCCGCCCCACTGCTGCGCCGCACGAGGCGTGCCGCCTCGGTCACAGCATCGTTGGAAGGGGCCGCCCCGGTCAGCACTGCCCGCTGGCCTTCCATGCTGACGCTGGCCCAATCGGCGCCGCCTGTTGTCAGCGCCGCCTTGGCGCGCGCCTCAAGCCGCGCTTGGAGGTTTACAGCGCTCTGCGGGGATTGGTAGATGCCCCACCAGACAAGCAAAGGCAGGGCCAGAAGGGCAAGCCCACCCATAAGGTAGTCAAGCAGGCGCAACACGTCGCTGACCTCCCAAAACCAGTACCCCCACAGCACCCTCTCGGGCGAGGCATGCCCTAACCCTTACCAGACCGCAAGATGAACCAGGCAGGCTCCCTCCGGCGATGAAACAGCCCTTAGAACTGATTACCAGCCCCTCCAATCCGCTGATCAAGGCCCTGAAAAGCCTCGAGCGCAAGAAGGAGCGCGCCGAAACCGGCCTGTTCCTCGCAGAAGGCGCACGGATCGTCAGCGAAGGCCTGGCGCGTGGCTGGCAGCCCGAAACCGTCATTATTGCCGCCGATATGGCAGAACGGCCACAGATCAGTGACTTGGCCAGAGCCGCTGCAAAGGCGGGCGCGCGCGTTGTGATGGCGCCCGAGCGCCTGATGACCAAGATCACCCAGAAGGACAACGCGCAGAGCGTGGTCGCCGCCTTCCGCCAGCGCCACCTCGGTGTTGAAAGCCTACCCAAACCGGCGGGCACGCCGCTCTACATCGCCCTCTATGAAGTGCGCGATCCCGGCAATCTGGGCACCATCCTGCGCACCGCCGACTGCGCCGGGGTGAGCGGCGTCATCCTCATCGGAACCTGCTGTGATCCCTACAGTTTTGAGGCCGTGCGGGCGTCGATGGGATCGGTGTTTGATGTGCCTTTTGCCCATACTGATTTTGACGCCTTCAATACCTGGCGCAAAGGCGAAGGCATGAGCCTCACAGCTGCCTCCGTAAACGGGACTGTGCGCCATGACGGGGCTGATTTCACCGGCGGATCGATCATCCTGATGGGTAATGAGCAGGCGGGCCTGCCCGACTGGGTGGAGGCGGCCTGCGACACCCTCTCCCTCATTCCCATGCGCGGAGGCGCCGACAGCCTCAACCTCGCCCAGGCCAGCGCCCTGATGATCTATGAGGCCTGGCGCCAGCGGGGGTATGCATGAGCCTGAAAACCGAAACCCGCCTGCTGATTGCCGACGACTGGGAAGATTACGCCCTGCTCGACTCCGGCCACCTGCAGAAGCTCGAACGCTTCGGCAGCCAGACCGTCATCCGCCCCGATCCGCAGGCCTTCTGGGAACCGGCCCGCCCCATCCAGAGCTGGAAGGCCGACGCCCGCTTTGCCACCAAGGCGCAGGACGAGGACGGCGCCGGCCAGTGGGAGCTGCTCTCCCCCCGCGCCGTCGAAAGCTGGCCGATGCGCTGGAACGGCCTCACCTTCACCGCGCGGCGCACCGCCTTCCGCCATATGGGCGTCTTCCAGGAACACTCCGTGCACTGGCGATTTGCGCAGGACCAGATCCGCGCTGCAAAGCGCCCCCTCAAAGTGCTCAACCTCTTTGGCTATACCGGCATGATGTCGCTCGTCTGCGCAGCGGCCGGCGCCGAGGTCGTCCACCTCGACGCCAGTCCGAAATCCAACGGATACGGCAAGGACAACCAGACCCTCTCCGGCCTCGATGACCGCACCATCCGCTGGATTGCCGACGACGCGATGAAATTTGTCGCCCGCGAAATCCGCCGGGGCAGCAAGTATGACGGCATCGTGCTCGACCCGCCGAAGTTTGGCCGCGGCCCGAAAAACGAAACCTGGCGCTTTGAAGAGAGCCTGCCTGAACTGCTCGACGGGGTGCGCGACCTGCTCAGCGACCAGCCGCAATTCGTCATCACCACCGCTTACGCGGTGCGCCTCTCCTATCTCGCCGTGGCCCAGGCGCTGGGCGACCGGCTCAGCCCCTATGGCGGCGTGATGGAGATGGGCGAGATGGCCCTGCCCCAACAGGGCTCAGACCGCCTGCTGCCCACGGCGCTTTACGCCCGCTGGCGCGCGGGCTGAGGGCGCAAGGCCCTCAGGGATCGTCAGGGTACGGACCTAGAATGGCTCGCTGGCCGCAATGTTGGCGCGCGCCGCCTCGCGCCAGTCTGCGCCATCGGGAAGGATCACCTGCTCCGGCGCGGCGACGCCCCGGCAGCTGAGATCGGCAGCCCGCACAATGGCGGGGCCGATGATGGCGACAAATTCCTGCGTGTCGTCCGAGGCGATGACCGAGCCATCGGGCGCATAGCGCGTGCGCGGGCCAACCTTCACGGTGTCCTCCGCGCAGTTGATGGTCATCGCCGAATATTCCTGCCAACTGACTTCCTGGCCCTCATGCTTCACCGCGCCAGGCGCATAGATGTAGACGAGGCGGAACGTGGCGAGCCCATCAACCGGTTCAGGCGCCGGATCATCCATGAAGATGGCAAAACGCTTTTCCACCTGAGTCAGCTTGCGCCAACCGGCATCGCCGGCCCCCGGCATGCTGGCACAGGCGGCCAGAAGCGCGCCGCCCAGAACGGCGCCCATCCCTGCGGTGGTTCTTGAAATTCTGCGTCCCGGCATCTGTGTCTCCCCTGCCTGCTGAACCCGGTTTTCAGCATGCGCCCCCTCCCCGCGGCCGCCAACCCCCGCAACAGGGGGGGCGGCCTTCGAAACGCGAAGAGGAAGTCGCGCCCGAGCAGCCCTGAGCCTGGTTCAGGTTAGGCCCAACGGGCCGATACGGAACCCACCCCAAAAGAAAACGGCGGCCCCGAAGGACCGCCGTTCCCTGATTTTTGCGTGTTCTGACTTCTTAGAAGTCGAGCGTCACGCCAACGAACACGTAACGGCCCATCGCATCATAAGTCTGCGGATAGGTGTTGCCGTTACCCGTGGTGCCAACCGAAGCCGACAGCGGCGGGTCCTGGTCCAGAACGTTGTTCACACCGAAGCGGAGCGCGGCCCAGTCTGCTGCAGCAAACGTACCCGACAGGTCGAAGTAGTTTGTTGCGTCGAGCGTGGAGTCCGGACGGCCGGTTGCACCGGTGTCGAGGTCCACAGCACCGATGTGGCGCCAGGTGGCGTTTACGCCGAGGCCTTCCATCGGGGTTGCCCAGGAAAGGCGGGTACGGTGACGGTATTCCGGGGTCGGCGTACCGCAGTCGTTACCGTATTTGCCAACGCAGTCGTATTCGAACACGACGTTACCAGCCGGGTCGACAGTGAAGCTGTCGAGGAGGGTACCGTTGTACGACAGGTTCAGGCCGCCGAGCGAACCGATATCGAAGGCATAGTTACCTGCGATGTCGAAGCCGGAGGTCGAGATACCACCGATGTTTTTGTTGAGGTCAACAACGTTGCCCTCACCAACCCAGATCTGGCCGTTTTGGTTACGCTGGATCAGGCTGCAAGCATCGGCATCGTCATACACGTAGCAGAGCTGCATGGTGACGCTGGCGCCAACCTGCGAGATCGCTTCGGTGATCTTGATGTCGTAATAGTCGACCGAGAGGTTGAGGCCCGGCAGGAAGGACGGCGTTGCAACAAAGCCAACCGTGAAGGTTTCAGCTTGTTCTGGCTCGAGGCCAGGATCGCCGCCCTGCAGGAAGTTGTACTGGCCAGCTGGCGAGGTCAGAGACCCGTTGTTCGCCTGGACCGAGTTGACCTGCCAGGGGTTCGTACCAAGGCAAGCTGCACCACCGGTGCCGTCTTCTGCTGGGTCAGTGAAGTCGCATGGATCATCGTCCAGGTCGAACAGGTTGAAGCCCTGCGACTGGAAGAGGTCGATGACGTTTGGTGCGCGGACAGCGTTCTGGAAGCTACCGCGGACACGAAGGTCAGAGGTCGGTGCGTATTCACCGCCGACTTTCCACGATTCGGCGCTGACGCCGGTCGAGTAGTCGGAGTAACGGAACGCGCCGTCGATTGCCAGAAGCTCGATGCCTGGACGGCCTTCAACCAGCGGAAGCTGGAATTCGGTGAACAGGTCATAGCTGTCGATGGAGCCGGAGAGCGGCAGAGTCGGGCCACCCTGGCCAGCGCCGTCGCCGGTTGCGAAGCTGACGTCAACTTGCTGGGAGATCGCATCGCGGCGGTATTCAACACCACCGGCAACTTGAAGACCACGATCAGCTGTTGGCAGTTTGAAGCCGTACTCCGTCAGGTCGCCCGTCAGAGACGCGGTCACGACGGACTGCTCCGTGGTGCCGTTCTGAAGCAGCGGAACCTGCAGGTAGTTCAGAGCTTCCGGTGTCACGCCGTCGATCGCGAAGATGTTCCAAGGAACACAGTTCGCATCGGTGCCGTCCAGCACGCTGGCACAAACCGGGAGGCCGGTGTCAGGGTCGGTGACGACGTCCAGAGCGCGGCCCAGACGAACCGTCGAGAACTCGTTCCGGTACGCGCGGGTCAGGTTGACCTTCGAGTACTGGGCGGAGATGTCGTAGGTGAAGCCCGGTGCGTTGTAGAGATCGCCGTTCATGCCGATCACGCCGCGGAAGGTCTGGTAGCCGAGGGTATCCTGGCGACCGCCACCTTCAACGTTCCGGCGGCCGATATAGGCCGGCGAGACGCCATCAAATGCGGTGAGCGAAACAGTGCCGTCTGCGTTGAGGCGCGGAGCGCCGCCCGTCAGAGCGTTCTGAACGCCGAGCGTTGCGTCGATGAAGTCTTGGCCACCAAGCGGGTTGAGCGCCAGGAAGTCTGCGACTTCATCTTCGTCCGTTTCAGGATCATCAACGAGATCCGGAACCAGGTCGACTTCGCAAAGCTGCGAACGCTGCGTGGCGCTCAGGAGCGGGTTGTCACAGCTGATGCCCTGGGTCGAGAAGAAGTTACCCGACGGAGCGATCTGTGCGTTGGACTTGTAGTCCATGAACATAAAGTTCGAATACACGTTCACGAACGGGTTGACTTCGTACTCAGCGAAGAAGCCAGCCGAGTAACGCTCGTCAGGACGCTGGAAGAAGTTCACAGGACCGAAGTTGTAGTTGTCGGCCGCGGTGAAGTCGCGGAAATCGCCGGTCGCAGCATCGATCGTGTAGTTGAAGCTGGCGAAGTCGGTGAAACGGCCCGGGAAGGACGTGCCCGAACCACCGCAGGTGAAGTTGCCAGCCGTGATGCCGCCGATCGAACAAGCAGAATAGTCATAGTCTTTCTGCAGGATGGAATCGTTGTCGCGGAAACCGATATAGCCGGTGAAGTTACCGCGGCCATCGTCGGTCGACGCACCGATCATGCCGGTGACTTCTTTCGACCAGCCGGTCGAGATGTTGTCTTCCGGGATCTGGAACTGGGAAGGGTTGGTTTGCGAGAAGGCCTCGAGGCTGTCACGCAGGTTGCCGTTCGTGTCGTAGTCGTTCTCATGGTTGAAGAAGCCATACTGAGCGTCAACCTGAACGCCTTCGAAGTCTTTCTTCATGATGAAGTTCACAACGCCGGCAATAGCGTCAGAACCGTAAACAGCCGAAGCGCCGCCGGTCAGAACGTCAACGCGCTCAACCATCTGGCTCGGGATGAGGTTAAGGTCGGCAGCCGGATCGTTCGGCGAGCCGTAAGGCAGGCGCTTGCCGTCGATCAGGACCAGAGTACGGGTCGAGCCGAGGTTACGCAGCGAAACAGTAGCCGTACCCGAAGCGCCGTTCGAAACGGTCGAGTTCTGAGCCGCAAAAGCTTGCGGCAGCTGGACAACGAGGTCTTCAACGCGCGTTGCGCCCTGAAGCTTGAAGTCTTCCGAAGTAACCGACGAAACCGGGCTGGTGGTGGTGAGGTTCGGCTGCAGAATGCGCGAGCCTGTCACCGTGATGCGCTGCTGGCGGGATTCGGCATCTTCCGGAGCCGCATCCGTTGTCACAACAGTATCATCTTCCTGTGCCATGGCGGGGATCGCAGCCGAAGCAACGAACATCGCACCAGCAATCATCGACGACATCAAAAGACGTGTCTTGAGGTTAGTTTCACTCATAAGTGTATTCTCTCCCGTAAAGTGTGCCCGCAAATAGCAGGCGCCCGCCAACCCTCTAGGCGGACGATTGCAACGAGTTAAGGTTGGCCGACACCTTCAAGTCAATTGCGGTTTGTCAAAATTGTCATGAAACTCGGCAACTGTGGCACCGACGCCTCACTTCGCGACATCTGCCGGTTAACAAGTCCTTGTTGTGTGTCACGCAGCGCAAGTTTTGACCCCGGCGACCGTTCGCCTCCGTCATAATGGACTGCGTCCGCCCGCGCCGAAAAAACTGAGTAAAATGAAGACCATGGCCGATTTCCCCCGCGTAAATCCCGGGAATTCGCCCCCCAGGACGTGCCAATCACCCACCAGCGGCGCCGAACCTGAAATGTGACAGGGCCGCGGCCGCCCGGATGCAACCAGAGCAGGACGCACAGAATCACTCACGCTCACCCGCCGCGCCTGCCGAGATAGAAAAGGCCGCAGGCATCCCTCGATCCCTGCGGCCCAGACTTCATATTGCCCGTCCTGCCGGGCGGCAGGGCTTATTCGGCCCCTGCCCCGCTGCGGCAGAGAAAGCGCGAGCGGTGGATATCCTTGGCATTATCCTCCCAGCCCGTGAGCGTGGGATCGACAAGGTTCTGCGTAACCTGCACCCACATCGGCGTGATCGGATACTCTTCGAGCATCAGCGCCTCGGCCTTGGCAAAGATTTCCGCACGCTTGGCCAGATCAAGCTCAGCATTCGACTGGGCAAGCAGCGCGTCATACTCGGCATTGGCATAGCGGCCATAGTTCTGCTGGCCCGTGGTCGATTGCAGCAGGTAGAGGAAGTTGATCGGATCGTCATAGTCGGCGAGCCAGGCCGCATCCGACACCTGGAAGTCGTTCTGGCGCAGGCGCGCATACAGCACCTTGGTGTCCTGGCGCACGATGACCGGCTCCACCCAATCGGCAATCTCCGCCCAGTTCTGCTGGGCCACGGGGGCAACCTTCGGATTGTCGCCGGTCGAGCGGTGAGTGAACTCAAACTTCAGCGGATTGGACGGGCCAAAACCGGCTTCTTCCAGCAGGCGCCGCGCCTCTACCAGGCGCTCCTCCCGCGGCATGTCCTCCCACGAGACGGCCGGGCGCGGCACGTCATAATTGCTGATCTCCGGCGGCACGAAGGAATAAGCCGCCTGGAAACCCGGCGTCATCACATTGCGCACCATGAATTCGCGGTCGAGCGCCATCGAGAGCGCCTTGCGCACCCGCACATCATCAAACGGCGCGCGCTGCTGGTTGAACGTCCAGTACGTGGTCAGAAGACCGGGCCCGGTGCGTATCCAGCCGGGAAACTTGGCTTCGATCTCGCTCTGGCGCGGGCCGGAGAATACATTGTTGATGTCCAGCTCGCCCGCCGAGATCTTGTTCTCATAAGCGGCTTCATTCTCGATCTCGAAATAGACGACGCGGTCAAAGCAGGCTTCTGCGGCGCCAAACCCGGTCGGGTTCTTCTCGGCGACCAGCTGGTCGCCGGTGCGCCAGTAGACAAGTTTGTAGGGGCCGTTGACCACGATATTGTCCGGCTGAATCCAGGCGTCGCCGAACGTCTCGACTGCCTGACGCGGCACGGGAAAGGTGGTGTAGTGGGACAGAAGCCCCGGCAGGTAGGGCGCGGGATATTCCAGCGTGATCTCGAAGGTTTTCGCGTCCACCGCGCGCACACCCATTTCCTCGGGCGGCAGGTCGCCATTGTTCACCTTCTCGGCATTCTTCACCAGCCAGAGCATGGAGGCGTATTGCGAGGCAACTGTGGGGTCCTGAATGCGGCGGAAGGCGTAGACGAAGTCTTCTGCCGTGACCGGCGTGCCATCTGACCAGGTGTAGTCGCCCAGCTTGAAGGTCCACACCGTGCCGGTGTCATCGACCTCCCAGCTCTGCGCCATGCCCGGCACCGGCTTGCCGTCGGCATTATCGGTCGTCAGACCGATCATCATGTCGCCGATGACAATGTTTTCCCAGGCGGCCGAGGATTTGTGCGGGTCCAGCGTGTCGACTTTGGCGGAGATGCCGCGCCGCAGCGTCGGAACATCCTCGCCGCCAGAGCTGCCACCGCCGCCGCAGGCGGCCAGCGTAACGGCCATCATCACACTGGCCGCGCCGGCCAGCAGGGATTTCATTTTCATCGGTTATGCCTCCTTGATCTTCCTGTATCGCTTCAGATTTGCCAGAACAGGTGCCAGACGGGCAAACAAAAGCAAAGACTTGCCCGCATATAAGTGAACGGGAGTTGATCCATGCTGCGTACTCTTGCTGTCATGACACTGTTTGCCGCCAGCGGCGCCGGAACGGCTTTCGCGCAGGAGGCCAGCCTCGACGCAGTGCTCGCCTGCCGCGTGATAGAAGACCCAGCCGAGCGGGTGGGCTGCTATGATGCTGCCGTGGGCCGCCTTGAACAGGCTCAGGCCCAGGGCGATGTCAAAGTCATCACGCGCGCCGAAGTCGAAAAGGTCCAGCGCGAATCCTTCGGCTTCCGCATCCCCTCCCTGCCCTCCTTCGGGGGCGGCAAAAGCGATGATGCCGAACTCGAACGCGTCACCGAAGCGGTAAAGTATGTTTCCAGCTCGGGCGGCCGGCTTCGCGTCACGCTGGAAGGGGGCTCGGTCTGGCAACAGATCGACGACAAGAACATCCGGGCGCGCAATCCTGAGTCCGCCGAAATCTATCAGGCGGCGCTGGGCAGCTACAAGATGAAGATCGATGGCGGCCTGGCCTTCCGGGTGCGCCGCGAGGACTGATCAGGCCAGGACCGGTCAGGCCAGTTCGAACACCGACCGTGTCGTCGGCGCGCTGTCAGGCGTGCGCGCCACGCCGCGGCGGACCAGATCAATCATGTGGCCCAGCACGCTCATCGCAGCGGCCGGATGCAGGCGCTTGTCGACATCGGCATACATTTCGGAAACCATCTCCGGAATGTTCGTCCGTCCCCGGCGCATCTGCTCGATGATGGCCGCCTCGCGGGCCCGGCGATGGGCGGCGTATTCGGTGATGAAGGTATTCACGAATTCCTGGCCACGGATCGCCTCGCCATGGGTCGGCCACAGCGTTTCAAATCCGCGCACACGGATCTTCTCGAGGCTTTCCATATAGTCGCTCATGTCCCCGTCAGGCGGGGAGACAACCGTGGTGGACCAGCCCATGACATGGTCACCGGTGAAACAGGCATTCTCTTCGCGCAGCGCAAAGCAGGTATGGTTGGCGGTGTGGCCAGGCGTAAAAATCGCCTCGATCGTCCAGCCGGGACCGGAGACCACATCCCCGTCGCGCAGCTTCACGTCCGGCGTAAAGCGCAGGTCATCCGCGCTGCCGAGTTCGTCCTTGGCGGTATGGATACCGGCTTCGCGCGCATAGGTTTTGCAGCCCGCCCACTCCGCCAGAGGTCCGGCCAGCGGCGAATGATCCGAATGCCCGTGCGTGACCAGAACATGCGTAACGGTTTCACCCGCCAGCGCCGCCTTCAACGCGTCGAAATGTTCAGCAAGATCCGGGCCCGGATCGATCACGGCCACTTCGCCCTTGCCGACAATGAACACGCCGGTGCCGGTATAGGTGAACGGGCCGGGATTGTTGGCAATCACACGGCGGACCAGAGGGGAGACCTGATCAACCCGTCCGTATTCGAACTCAATTTCCCGGACAAAAGGAATGGCCATGGGTTTATCTCGCACCAAAAGGTTGTGGGCGGATCAACGCTTCTTCGTTGCAAACTTCTCGGCAAAGGCACGCGCCATGCGGCGGGTCGCTCTCAGCTTCGCGCCGAGCTTGAGCGCCACCGGCGGCCCCATATCGGTCTTGTTCGCATCGACGATGAAGATCTTTCCCGTCGCCCGATCCCGTAGAACATCCACCCCGCCCCAGTCGAGGCCAATCTCTGCCGCAAAGGCTTCGATCACGCGGATTTCATCCTGGGAGTAACAATTGCGGGGTTCGTCCAGAAGAACCTGGACATTTTCGTTCAGGAAGCGGCGCTCCAGCGGGCGGCGTTTACGGAACACCACCACCGGGCTGCCCCCCACCAGACAGCAGCGCAGGTCTTCCACCAGCCCGCCACTGATCTCGTTGTCGATCAGGCGCTGATAGGATTTGCCCTCAACCGGCGCGTCCAGAGGCCCTTCAAGGATGCGCCCGTCATGGGCGGCATTCATCTCGGATTTTTCGACCATCCGTCCGGTGAACGTGGTGGGATCGACCGCCAGAGATTGCCCGCTGGCCATTTCAAAGGCGGCGGCCACGCGCGATTTCGTAATGTCGTTGCATTTGAAATTCAGCACATGCGCGCCCGGCTTCACCACCGGCATGAAATCGCTGCATTCGGTCGAATCGTCGAAATGCATGACAATATCAGCCGTGGCGATGTCATCGACCAGCTTGGCGCCCGACACATGCATCACCGACCAGATGAAATACCAGGGGCGCGGCTTGTCCGGATAGAATGCAATCGTCGGCCGCTTGTGGCCCGACAGCAGGCGCGAGGTGCGCCAGGTCTGCACAAAGAAATAAAAGCAGAACCAGATGAAGATGCTGTGCGCCAGGGCCAGATCGGGAACGATCCGGTGCCCGGTCTTCTTGACGAGGATCTTGCCTGCATCGAGCTTGAAATCATCGGTCCAGAGACGACCTGACATACGCTCTACTCCTGACGCCTCATCGGGGGCGGATTCTGATGGATCAGAGCCCTTGCACGGCTCCGCGCCTGCATCAACACCCGGTTTGCGGCGCAAGTGTGGTTCCGCCCCGGATTCAGAGCAGTTCGCGCAGGCTGGAAAGATCATACCCCGCGCCAGCTGCGGCCTCAACGATGTCGTCACCGGCGCCCTGCCCCGAATGGACCAGCGCCCAGGCGGTCACACTGCGGGTGCCTGTCCGGCAATAGGCCAGAACCGGCTGGGGCGCCTCATTCAGGATATGCCCCATCCGCTCGACAATCTCGGGCGTTGGCGCGCCGGAAAACGGCAGCGCGGCGAAAGTCAGCCCCAGGGACTCAGCTTTCACGCGAATCGGCCCCATGCGCGGCTGGTCGACCCCGCCTTCGCCATCGGGGCGATTGGCGATGATCGTCTTGAAACCGGCAGCGGCAATTTCTTCCACGTCCGCCTCTGAAATTTGCGGCGCGACGGCGAAATCGGGGGTGACCCGGTGGATGTCAGCCATACTCAAAATTCTCCTGCTCCTGCAGCCATCGCTTGATCGGTCTGCCCGACAAGCTAAGGAGTGTTGGGTGTCCTGCCAAGCTGGCTGATGGGCGGGGCCGTTCAACCCACTGTGACAAGAGGCTTTTTTACTTGTGACAACGCTTCAGCGCGCTTTTGGACGTATTCCGTGGGGCTATACGCTCCGGCGCCTGCTGATCGCAATCCCTACGATGCTTGCGATCATCACGGTGGCTTTCCTGATGATGCGCGCCGCGCCGGGCGGACCGTTCGACGGCGAGCGCAAACTCCCCCCCGCCACAGAAGCGGCCATCGCGGCAAAATTCGGCCTCGATAAGCCCCTTCACGAGCAATATTTTAACTATGTGGCCGGCGTCGCCCAGGGCGATTTCGGCCCCTCCTACAAGACGCTCGGCAAGAGCGTGAACGACCTGATCTCCGATGGCCTGCCCATCTCGATGACGATCGGCGCCCTCACCATGCTCGTCGCCCTCACGGTCGGCACCTCGCTCGGCATCTTTGCCGGGCTCCGGCAGAATACGGCGGCTGACTACGGCGTCATGGGCTTTGCCATGTTCGGCATTTCGGTGCCCACCTTCGTCACCGGGCCCATCCTCATCCTGCTGCTCTCGCTCGGCGCCGGCATCTTTGCGGTCGGCGGCCTCGGCACCTGGCCCAACATCGGCATGAGTTGGCATAACATGACCCTGCCGGTGCTCACCCTCGCCCTCCCCCAGATCGCCATCATCTCGCGCCTGATGCGCGCCTCGATGATCGAGACGATGCGCGCCAACCACATCCGCACGGCCCGCGCGAAGGGCCTCGCCGAGCGCGACGTGATCGTCCGCCATGCGCTCCCCTCCGCGCTCCTGCCGCTCGTTTCCTATGCCGGCCCGGCGATGGCCGGCGTCATGACCGGCTCGGTCGTCATCGAGAAGATATTCGGTCTGCCGGGCCTTGGCAGCTATTTCGTCGATGGCGCGCTCAACCGGGATTACACGCTCGTGATGGGCGCCATCATTGTCTACGCCGCCCTCATCATCGTGCTCAACCTCGTCGCAGACATCCTTTACGCGATGCTCGACCCCAAAGTGAAATACGACTGATGGCGCATATCGACCCCATGCTCGATCCCACCGGCCGTGTCGAAGCGGTCCAGACGGCCATCGCCGGGGGCCGCTCCCTGTGGGACGACGCCCGCGCCCGCCTGATGCGCAACCGCGCCGCCGTCGTCTCGATGTGGATCATCGGCTTCCTCGTCCTGGTCGCCATCTTCGGCCCCATGGTCTGGGTGCATGACTACCGCACGATTTCTGATCTGCGCACCATCGCGCCCACCCTCGAAAACTGGCACATCTTCGGCACCGATCTTCAGGGCCGCGATCTCTTCGCGCGCACCATGATCGGCCTGCGTATCTCGCTGCTGGTCGGCGTCGTCGCCACCGCCGTCTCCCTCGTCATCGGCGTCACCTGGGGCGCCACCGCCGGCTATCTCGGCGGGCGCATCGACAATGTCATGATGCGCTTCGTCGATGTGCTCTACGCCCTGCCCTTCATCTTCTTCGTCATCCTGCTGCTCACCGTGTTCGAGCGCAACATCGTGCTGATCTTCGCCGCCATCGGCGCCATCGAATGGCTGACGATGAGCCGCATCGTCCGGGGCCAGACCCTCGCCATCAAGGGCAAGGAATTCATCGAGGCCGCCCGCGCCGCCGGCGTCTCCCGGCGCGGCATCATCTTCCGCCATATCCTGCCCAACGTCATCGGCCCGGTGGCTGTCTATGTCACCCTCACCATCCCGGTCGTGATCCTGGCAGAGAGCTTCCTGTCCTTCCTGGGCCTCGGCGTGAACGAACCGCTCACCTCGCTCGGCGTGCTGATTTCCGACGGCGCCAAGGTGATGGAAGACAAACCCTGGATGCTGCTGCTGCCCGCCGGCATCATGTCGGTCGCGCTCCTCTGCCTGAACTTCATCGGCGACGGCCTGCGCGACGCCCTCGACCCCAAAGAACGCTGAAGGCTCCGCCCATGCGCCGCCTCGCCGCCCTTTTCCTGGCCTTGACGGCGCTGATCGCGGCCCCAGCCTGCGCCACGCCGCCCCTGACGGAGCCTGCCATGACCGCGCCAGCCACCCACACCTTCGCCTCCTTTGATGGCACCCCCATCAGCTACCAGACCCTCGGCGAAGGTCCGCCCGTGCTGATGCTCCACGGCTTCAGCGGCAATGCGCAGATCAACTGGTTTGGCCCCGGCATCGCCCAGAAGATTGCCGCCGCCGGCTACACCGTCATCGCGCCCGACCTGCGCGGCCACGGCGCCTCGCCCTTCACCGCCCCGGAGGCCGGCTGGCCCCGCGACGCCATCGCCCGCGACCAGATCGCCCTGATGAAACATCTGAAGCAAAAGCCCTACGCCGTGGTCGGCTATTCGATGGGCTCCCTCAGCGCCCTGCGCTACCATCTCCTCTCCCGCGATGGTGGCCGCCTCATTCTCGGCGGCATCGGGGACTCAGCGGCCGACGAAACCAACACCGACCGCAACACCGCCTTCCGCGCCGCCCTCGACGCAGCCATCGCAGGCGAAGACACCCCCGCCGCCAAAGCGATGCAGGCCCGCGCCAAAGCCACCGGCGGATCGCTGGAAGGCTATCGCGGCGCGCTCTCCTCGCGCCTCTATACCGGCCGCGACCTCCTGGAGACCTTCGACCTCCCCGTCCTCGTCCTCACCGGCAATGAAGACCTCGACAACGGCTCCGGCCCAAAGCTCGCCGAAATCATTCCGGGGGCAGAGTATATCGAACTTACCGGCACCCATCTCACCGCCGTCGGCGACCCCGCCCTCCCCGAAGCGATCATCACCTTCCTGAACGCCGGGCGCTGAGCCTATTCTGCGCGGCCATCCACCCGCCAGGGCGGGAAGCGGCGCGCCTTGCCGGCCCTATAGAGGCAGATACGGTTTCCGGCGGGGTCGCGGTACCAGGCCTCTGTCCACAACCAGCGTTGCTCGGCCGGGCCTTCTGCCGGATGGATGCCGTGCATGCACAGGCGGCCGACCTCGGCCATCAGGTCTTCAACCTCGAAATAGACGCTGACGCCTTCCCCTTCCGCGACTTGCTCAACCCTGTGCAGCGAAAAGGTGGAAGGCTCTTCGCCTTCACGCGCCGGACACTCGAACCGGGCATAGCGCGGCCCTGAGTCGACAATGCGCGTGAGACCAAGCGCGGCGTAGAAGGCGCAACTTGCCTCATAGTCGATACAGGGAACGGTCACCTGGTTCAGTCTCATGTGCGGGCTCCTATGCTGCCAGGATATGGCAACGGACACGGCGCCTGCCAAGCAGGTGGGAAGGATACGCGCGCCGCTGTCCAACACCGGCGCACATCCAGATGCGCAGCGGCGCCGGGCTTTGCGAAAATAGTCCGGCCAACTTATCCGCCGGGGTCTCCTTCTCCCCCACATTAAGCGCATCCTCCTCACAGGAGCCGCGCCGGTACCGTTCGGTTTGTGAGGAGGTCGCCCCGGAGGATGGGACGCGGTGGACTTTACGGCCCGCCGCATCTCTAGGGACGTTGATCCAGGCAAGCCGGACCAAAAAGCCGGTAGAGAATCCCCACTGGCCCGCCTTGGTATTTATCCAAGGTCACGAGAGTTAATGGTAAGTGGTCAAGGCCTGGCAGCGCCGAAGTCATCCCGAATCCTACTGCCCGAAACTCCGGCGGCAGTGCGCGGCGGGCGAAAGCGCCCACTCCGCAACACTACAAAGTTTTCAGGGCGCCGCGGCGCCCGCCGCGCACGAGGCTCCACCTGAAGGAGCCACCCAAACTGCTCCGAACCCGGATGGCTCCGCCAGTCCGGATACAGCTACATCAGCCGTTGCCCGCGACAACCTCGACCGCCACGCGCTGATCGCGCAGCTCGGCCGCGCCGAAGATCGTCATGAAACTTATATCGGTCGCGTCCCGCCCGATGGCGATGCGCACCAGCTCCTCCTCGCGTGACAGCCGCGTCGGATCGATCAGATGCCAGGCATGGTCGAGCCACACCTCCACCACCGCATGGAAATCGGGCGGATCAATCGCCGGCGCATAGGCCGAAACCATGCGTGCAGGCACACCCATCGCCCGGCAGAAACTGATCAGCGTATGCGCAAAGTCCCGGCACACGCCGCGCCGCATCAGAAACGTATCGGTCGCCGTCGTCGTCTCGTTGCTGCTGCCCGGCGCATATTCGAAATTCTCGAAAATCCAGTCTGCCATGTTCAGCACCAGATCGCCGCCCACAGCGCCGGAGAACGCCTCCTCCGCAAAGGAAGACAGCTTCTCCGCCTCGCAATACCGGCTCGGCAACAGATAGCTGATCACATCATAAGGCAGGTCGCGCCGGGCTGGCACAAGCAGGCCCGCAATACTCAGCGGCCGGCGCGAAACATCCACCAGCGCCGTGTACGAGATCGTCACGTCGCCCTCCGCCTCCAGCCACCGCCGCCGCCCCAACCGTTCCGGCCCCTCCGCCAGCTTCAACCCGCTCTCTGGCAGAGCGGCGAGCCGGTCAGACACAATCGTCTGATCGTCCGACCGGATGGCTTCGAGCGACAGCAGCACATCGGCCGGCTGGGCAAAGTTGTAGGCAAGCGAAGCGTCTATCTTCACGCGCATGCTGGGCGTCCTGTAGTTCTGGAGTGGGATGAGCGCCGATGCGCGCGCCCGGCCATCAAGCGCGCAACCATGGGATTGGTTGCAAAATGACTGAAACAGACCCGAAAGAAAAGAGCCTCACTGAACCTTGCCACGACAGGCAATGCTGGCATGCTCCCCCCACTTGCCTGTAGACATATCGAAAGCAAATTTTACCGGTCGCGGCCGGACAGGGAGAGTTGCAGATGAAATGGCAGGGCGGACGCAGAGGCGGAAACATCGAGGACCGGCGCGGCATGAGCGCGGGCGCGGTTGCCGGTGGCGGCGGCATAGGTGTCATCATCATCGCGCTGATCGGCTATTTCGTGTTCGGCATGGAGCCTCAGCAGATCGCGGAGATAACAAGCCAGCAGCAGGGCGGCGCCAGCCAGCAGGCCGGCGTTGAAGGCACGCCCGAGGATGAAGCGGGCCTCTTCGTCGATGTCATCGGCGCCAATATCAATGATGTCTGGGGCGGCGCGCTGGAAGGCTACACCCCGCCCCGCGTCGTTCTCTATGAGCAGGGCACCGATACCGGCTGCGGCTTCGGCCAATCTGCCATGGGACCATTCTATTGTCCGGCTGACCAGAGCGTCTATCTCGACCTCGGCTTCTGGCGCGATATGGAAACCCAGCTGGGTGCCTCGGGCGCCGAGTTCGCCCGCGCCTATGTCATCGCCCATGAATTCGGCCACCATGTCCAGACGCTGACCGGCGCTTCCCAGCAAGCCCGTCAGGCGCAGCAGCAGGCCCGCAGCCAGGAAGAAGCCAACCAGTATTCCATCGCGCTGGAACTTCAGGCCGACTGTTATGCCGGCTTCTGGGCGGCCAACGCGGCCAGCGCATCAAGCGGCGCTGTCGCGCTGGAGCCGGGCGATCTGGAAGAAGGCCTTAAAACCGCAAACGCCATCGGCGACGACATGATCCAGAAGCGCACCCAGGGCCATGTGACCCCGGAAAACTTCACCCATGGCACGGCCGAGCAGCGCATGACTTGGCTGCGCCGGGGCTATGACAGCGGCGATCCAAACGTCTGCAACACCTCTAACTGATCCGGCTCCGGATCACACCACCTGACCAAAAAACTAAAAGGGAGTAAGCCGATGACTGACGGCGTATACAAAGACTTTGCCACCACCCAGATCCATGCCGGCTCCGCGCCAGACCCCGCAACGGGCGCGCGCCAGGTGCCGATCTATCAGACCACGGCCTATGTGTTCCGCGACGCTGACCACGCCGCCGCCCTCTTCGGCCTGCAGGAAGTCGGCTACATCTATTCCCGCCTCACCAACCCGACCATCGGCGCGCTTCAGGCCCGCCTTGCTGCGCTGGAAGGCGGCGCCGGCGCGGTCTGCTGCTCCTCCGGCCATGCGGCCCAGATCATGGCGCTCTTCCCGCTGATGGGACCGGGCAAGAACATCGTCGCCTCCACGCGCCTCTATGGCGGCACGATCACCCAGTTCACCCAGACCTTCAAACGCTTCGGCTGGTCGGCAAAGCTCATCGACACCGAAGACCTCGCCGCTGTCAAAGGCGCGATTGACGAGAACACCCGCGCCATCTTCTGCGAGACCATTGCCAATCCCGGCGGCTATATCAGCGACTTGGACGCGCTGGCAAAAATTGCCGATGAGGCGGGCATTCCCCTGATCGTCGACAACACAACCGCCACGCCCTATCTCTGCCGCCCGATCGAACATGGCGCCACGCTGGTCGTCCATTCGCTGACCAAATACATGACCGGCAACGGCACCGTCACCGGCGGGGCCATCATCGATTCTGGCAAGTTCGACTGGTCGGCATCGGACAAATTCCCCTCCCTCTCGGCGCCAGAGCCTGCCTATCAAGGCCTCAACTTCCATGAGACCTTCGGGCCCGCCGCCTTCACCTTCCACGGCATCGCCATTGGCCTGCGCGACCTCGGCATGACCATGAACCCGCAAGGCGCCCATTACACGCTGATGGGCATCGAAACCCTCTCCCTACGGATGGAAAAGCACGTTGCCAATGCGCAGAAGATCGCCGCCTGGCTGGAAACCCACCCGGCGGTGAAATCCGTCACCTATCCAGGCCTCGCCTCCTCGCCGTATAAAGACCGCGCCGTGCGCATCACGCCCAAAGGCCCCGGCGCCCTCTTCACGGTCCAGCTGAAGGGTGGCTATGACGCCTGCATGAAGTTCGTCGCCGCGCTGAAACTCTTCAGCCATGTGGCAAATCTCGGCGACGCGCGCAGCCTCGTCATCCATTCGGCCTCCACCACCCACCGTCAGCTGACGGATGAGCAGCAGATCGCCGCAGGCGCCGCGCCAGACGTGGTGCGCCTCTCCATCGGCATCGAAGGCACAGAAGACCTGATCGCAGACCTCGACCAGGCCCTGAACGCGGCAGGCTAGAAAACCGGGAAAGGGCGGCTCTATCCGAGCCGCCCGACTCGCTCAATCAGCGCCTTTGCGGCGGCCGGATTGCGTTCCTTGGCGCCCGCAATGAAGAAGGCGAACACCTCGCGATTCTTCGCCCAACCCTTGAAGGTCTTGGCCCAGGCATCCAACGCGCCCGCCTCGTACCCTGTCTCAACATCACTTTGCGACTGCTGCAACCGCGCATAGGCAAAATCCGCCGTCTCCACATCCGGCATCGGCCAGTCGGGATCATCGGCGAACACCACGGCGCAGCCATGCCGGCGCATAAGATCCGTAAACGACTCATTCCGGAACGTCTCATTGCGCACTTCGATCGCGTGGCGAAGGCGCACGCCTTTGTGCTCGGGCGGCAGGAAGGAGCAGAACGCGCCGAAATAATCGGCATCAAACTTGCGCGTCTCGGGAAACTGCCAGTTGATCGCGCCCAGCTTCTCGCCCAGCGCCGTAACGCCGCCCTCAATAAACATGCCGACCGAGCTGCGCATATCGTCTGCGGTCTTGCGGATCGTCGTCGCCCGGTGCGCTTTCACGGTGAAGCGGAAGCCATCCGGCGTTTCTTCCGCCCACTTTGCAAAAGTCGCCTCGCTTTGGCCGCGATAGAAGGTCGAGTTGATCTCGATCGCCGTCACCTGCCCGCTGGCATAGGCAAGCTCGCCCGCTTTCTTCACTTCGGCGGGATAAAAGGTCTCCCGCCACGGCTCATAATTCCAGCCACCAATACCGACACGAATGGGATGGGGCATGAAGGTCCTCTTCGTAAAGATAAAGAGAAAACAAAACTAATGTAGTTTCCGGAAATGCGCGACCCGATTCTTGCCAGTTTTATTGGCACTCGCCTGCTGCGGCTTGCTCTTCCAACGCCGCCAGCATGGATTCCGCCTCGGCCTTGCCGCCTGCGAAGTCAGGAAAAGTGAACCCGGCAACCTCTGCAATAACCGTATCATTCGTAGCCAGAAGCACATCGAAAGGCGTGCCGCTTTCCAGCCGCTCGTGCAGCGGCGCCGCTTGCTCAGCTTGAAGTATCCCGAATTGCGTTGGCAGCTTACCGGCCATCTGATCGCCCAAGGAAGCATAGGCGAAGACACCGCCGCCCGGTTCTCGAAATGCAATGAGCAGCTGTTTGCCTTGGGCCTTGAGAACCTCCGCGACGCTCACCCATTTTTCTCCGGTGTTCACCGCCAGCGCCATCGTGCGGAAATAGATGTCGCCATCGCTGCGATAATTGAATTCGGCGTCGCCGCCGGTGACATACCCGTATCCCATTAGTTCATTGAACTCGGCGAAGCGGACTTTGGCGGCATCCGGCAACACAAAGAACACATTGGTCTTGAGGCTGTAGCTCTTGCTGCCGGCTGACACTTCCCAATGTTCGGCAAGCTTCTCGGCAGCGCAATATGTCTGTGCGACAGAAACCGGCGCCGCGGCCAGAGCGATCAGTGCAAGGATAAGTGCGCGCATGGGACGAGCTCCGACAGGGTATCCGAATATTCGACCCGGCATTGCGGCCTTCGTCAAGCCATACAAAAAGGGCGGCCTTTTGGGCCGCCCTTTGGAATTGGATCAGGTATCCAGAAAGCTTCGCAGCTTCCGGCTCCGGCTCGGGTGCTTGAGTTTCCTCAGCGCCTTCGCCTCGATCTGGCGGATGCGTTCGCGGGTGACCGAGAACTGCTGGCCGACTTCTTCCAGCGTGTGGTCCGTGTTCATGCCGATGCCAAAGCGCATCCGCAGAACGCGTTCCTCACGTGGGGTGAGCGAAGCCAGCACGCGGGTCGTCGTCTCGCGCAGGTTCGACTGGATGGCCGCGTCCACGGGAAGCAGCGCCATCTTGTCCTCGATGAAGTCGCCGAGGTTTGAATCCTCGTCGTCGCCAATCGGCGTTTCCAGCGAGATCGGCTCTTTCGCGATTTTCAGAACCTTGCGGATCTTCTCCAGCGGCAGGCCGAGCTTTTCGGCCAGTTCTTCCGGGGTCGGCTCGCGGCCGATCTCGTGCAGCATCTGGCGCTGTGTACGGATGATCTTGTTGATCGTCTCGATCATGTGCACCGGGATACGGATCGTCCGGGCCTGGTCCGCAATAGAGCGGGTAATGGCCTGACGGATCCACCAGGTGGCATAGGTCGAGAATTTGTAGCCGCGGCGATATTCGAACTTATCGACCGCTTTCATGAGGCCGATATTGCCCTCCTGGATGAGATCCAGGAATTGCAGGCCGCGGTTGGTATATTTCTTGGCAATCGAGATCACGAGGCGGAGGTTGGCTTCCACCATCTCCTTCTTCGCGATGCGCGCTTCCCGCTCGCCCTTCTGCACGGTCTGAACGATCCGGCGGAAGTCATCGATTGGAATGCCGATTTCCTGGGCAATCTCGGAAATCTCGTCGCGAACGACCTGGACTTCCTCGCCCTTGCCGTCGACCAGGCGTTTCCATTTCGCCGAAATCTCGCGCACGCGCTCGGCCCAGTCAGGCTCAAGCTCGCTGCCGATATAGTTGTGCAGGAACTCCTTGCGCGGCACGCCATGAGCGTCAGCCAGACGCATCAGCTTGCCTTCAAGGCCCATCAGCTTCTTGTTGATGGCGTAGAGCTGCTCCACCAGCGCCTCGATACGGGCGTTGTTGATGTGGATCGTCTTGAGATTGTCCACGATCTGCAGAGACAGGTCGTCATATTCGCCCTGTGCCTTGGGGGTAAGGTCCTTGCCCTCAATCCGGCGGACCAGCAGGCGATCCTGAAGCTTGCGGAAACGGCTGAACGCGTCGGCAATCTCGTCGAGCTTGGCGAGCACGCCTTCGCGCAGCTCCCCTTCCATCGCCGACATCGACATCGCAACCGCGTCGTCTTCCTCTTCCTCTTCCTGCTGCTGCTGGCGCATGCGCTCAGCCTCAACCTCGTCGACCTCTTCGGCAGACCGCTTCTTGCCCTTGACCGGCGCAGCCGGCTCAGGCGGGCGTTCTTCGACAGGCTTGGGCTCGGGCGGCGGATTTTCCGCGCCATAGGTGGCTTCCAGGTCGATCAGGTCGCGCAGCAGGATGCGCTCATTCATGAGCTCATCGCGCCACACCATCATGGCCTCGAAGGTCAGCGGGCTTTCGCACAGGCCGCGGATCATCGCGTCCCGGCCGGCCTCGATGCGCTTGGCAATCGCAATCTCGCCCTCACGGGAAAGAAGCTCCACCGCGCCCATCTCGCGCAGATACATCCGCACCGGATCGTCGGTCCGGTCGCTGCCACGGGCATTGCCCTTCTTGGCGACGACTTTCTTGTCCTCGATCTTGGTGAGGGCCTTGCCCTGTTCTTCGGCCTCTTCCTCGGTCTCGACCACAGCGATGCCCATCTCCGAGATCTGGGACATCACGTCCTCGATCTGGTCGGAACTCATGTCGGAGTCCGGCAGAAGCTGGTTTATCTCATCATGGGTGATGAAGCCGCGCTTCTGGGCGCGCTTCAGAACCTTTTTGACGTCTGTGGCGTTAAAATCGACAAGACCGCTTTCCGTCTCTTTGTCGTCTTCGCCCTCGCCGTCACCGGCCGTGTTCTTTTTCTTCTTGGTGGCTGTCGCCATATCTCAGCTATCTCCCGTCCGGACCGGTAGCCTCGCAAGCTGCCGTGCCAGTGCCTGTCGCTTTACCGTTCAGTTCAGCTATCGCTGCTCTTGCTGGATGCCTCGTTCATACGGACCTTGAGGGCCCTTCGTTCCGCGACCATTTGAAGCCGCCTCCGCCATTCTTGCGGAGACAACGTAGGGTCCGCGCTCGCACTATCCGTACCAGAGCCCGTCTCCTGATCGCGGGAACGCCGCTTCGCCACAAATTGCTCCAGAGCGATTAGCCATTCCCGTGCCTCGGACCCATTGGTCGCTATCTGAGGCGTTACGGGATAATCTTTGAGCAAACCGGCAGCACGTATGTTCCCAGATTTCGTTAGATGGGCGGTGATTGTCCCCCGGTCAATGGGGATTCCGTCATTTGCCAGGTCAAGAACTGCATCTCGCAGAAACGCGGCATCCGGTTCGGCCGGCGCACACTGGGCAAGCAACTCCGCGCCGATCGATAACAGACCCGGATTATCGACCGCGCTCATGATCAGCCGTAGCCCGCCAATCTTCTCGCGCCCGCCCTGCTTGAGAAGTTCCTGCGCCTCTTCCCCGCCGGGGGGAATCTGTGCCGATCCGGGCCGGCCGGGCCGCCCTGGCCGCTTCTGGTAATTGGCCGCCCGTTTGGCTTCGCGCAGCTGCCAGAGATGGTCGCGCAGCCGCGACTTCAAATCCCGCTCATACGCGGATTTGACACCAGGATGCCGGATATGCCCGCATGCCGCGATCAGGCGGGCTTCCAGCCCGGCCTGGCGCTCGGGCGTGTCCAGCGGCTCCGCGTCCCGCTCGCGCCGCCACAATAGCTCTGACAGCGGCAACCGAGCGGCCAGCTGCTCGCTCATCGCCCCGGCGCCGCGCGCGCGGATCAGGTCGTCCGGGTCCATCCCGTCGGGCAGCAGCACAAAGAAAACAGACCGCCCCGGCTCGGCAAAGGGCAGCGCCCGGTCGAGCGCGCGATACGCAGCGCCCAGCCCCGCCTTGTCGCCATCAAAACACATTACCGGTTCCGGCCCGGCCCGCCACAGCAGCTGCAACTGCTCCTCGGTCAGCGCCGTGCCGAGCGGGGCAACGGCATTGCCAAAGCCCGCCTCGCACATCGCGATCACGTCCATATAGCCTTCGCAGACGATCAGCCCGCCGCCCTCGCCGTGCCCCAGCGCCTCGCGCGCCGCCTTGTAGCGATAGAGCACGGTTGATTTGTGGAAGAGCGGCGTGTCGCCCGAATTGAGATATTTCGGCTTGGCATCGGGCTGCAGCGCGCGGCCGCCAAACGCAATGATCCCGCCCCGCGAATCGGGGATCGGAAACATCAGGCGTCCGCGGAACGCGTCATAGGGCTCCCCGCCCTTGTCGTTTTCCTTGATGATGCCCGCTTCCAGCAGCTCGCCATCGGTAAAGCCCTCGGCTTGCAGATGCGCCCGCGTGCGCCGCCAGTCATCGGGCGCGTAGCCAAGGCGGTATTTGCTCCAGCTCGACGCCGCCAGCCCCCTGCCCTCCAGATACGTCCGCGCGCCCGCGCCTTCAGAGGAGCGCAGCCGCGCCTCGAAGAAATCCGCCGCCGCCTCGCACGCCGCCTGCAACCGCTTGCGGTGATCATATTCCTCTGCCGCTGCCGGGCTCGCCTTGGGCAGGGCCATGCCCGCTTCCTCAGCCAGCTTCTCGACCGCTTCCATGAAGGAGAGCCGCTCGGTCTCCATCACGAAGTTGATCACGTCCCCGCCCATGCCGGAGGAAAAGCATTTGAAGATGCGCTTCTGGTCGTTGACGTAGAAACTCGGCGTCTTCTCGGCCGTGAACGGCGAGAGGCCGACCCACTCCTTGCCCTTCTTCGTCAGCTTCACCTTGCGCCCGATCACGTCCGAAGGCCGGATACGGGCCTTCAGCTCATCAACGAAGCCATCAGGGATGCGAATGGGGGAAGAAGACATGGGTTTCAGGATACCACCTTTGCCGGAGCTGCGGGACCGGAGATTGGCATTTCCCCCAAAAATACAATTGCCCACTACACCGTCCACGAAAAAGGGCCCCACCTTTCGGCGGGGCCCTCGGATCGATCACGGCTGCGACTACTCCCAGCGGTACATCGGGGCTTCATCGAAGGCGGCTTGATCAATGTCGATCACGACCTCGCCTTCTCCATCACCCTCTGCGACCTTGATCGCATTGGCGTCGATCACGATCTGGTCGGTGGACACAAGGCCCGGCGAAATCACGGCATATTTCAGCTCACCGGTATTGGTCACGATCAGGTCGTTCACACGGGCCTGCTCATCGCTGAAGCTCATGGCCGGCACTGCGCCCATCATTTCCGAAGCGAGACGGAAATCGTTCATTTCGTCCTGCTCAAATTCCGGCAAGGTCTCGAGATTTTCTTCAGTGATCGCAATGATCAGGTCTGGCTCATCACCGGCCTCACCCGAAACGGTTGCGGCGTCAAAGTTCAGCGTGCGCAGGTCACCGCCCAGGCCGCTGATGCCGCCGTCACGGACCAGAAGCACCGGCTCCATGCCGTTGGTGCCCAGGAAGATGTCGGCAACAGTAGCAATCTCTTCACCGGCCGGACCGTGCACCGAAGCGCCGATCAGGTCGGAAGCTTCCATCTCGCCGGCAGCAAGGGTGTACTCGGTCCGCGTCGACGCATCGACATCGGTATCTGCTTCAGCCGCTTCGACCGTCTGGTCATCAGCGTCATCAACCGTTTCGATCTGCGGGCCGTTGGTTTCATAGCCAGCCGTCTGTGCCGGAGCGTCTGCGTCTGAACAGGCGGCAGCAGCAAGCAGCAGGGCGGAGGCACTGGCAGTAGCAAGAAGCATTTTCATGGCTAAGTCCTTTTCAGTGGTTACTTGCCCCACCAACGGACCCCGGCCTGACTTGTTCCAACCTTTCCGTCTTTTCAGACTCAAGGCGAGACTAAGGCGCTTCTGAAAATCAGGCGGCGGCTCAGCCCTGGCTGAGTGCGGTGCGAACCGCCTTGCCGGCGCTCGCCGCTTCGATCTGGCCCGGATAGCGGGTCTTCAGCTCGGTCACGCAGCGGCCCAGATCCTTGAGCTTCGATGCCCCCAGATCCTCGACCACCTGTTTGACGGCAATATCCAGCGCCTTGCCCGCAAGTGGCTGGGGCAGAAATGCCTGAATGATCGCAATCTCGTCGCGCTCGCGCAGCGCGTCCTCGATGCGGCCTTCTTCTTCATGCTCGCTGGCGGCTTCTTCGCGCTGGGCCACCATCGTGTGCAGCACGCGCTGCACATCGGTGTCCGGGCAACCTTCGCCCTCGCCGCGCCCACGCGCGCAGACATCCCTGTCCCGGATGGCGCATTCGACTAGGCGCAGCGTGTTCAGCCGCGTCTCGTTCTGCGTCCGGGCAGATTCGTCCTTGAGTGCTTGAAGGATACGGGCCTTGAGGCCCATACAGGCAGTAATATCTTCGCGGCCCATGCCGGTCCTATGCCTTTCTACACTCCGCGACATACGCCTTGCTTGACGGTGCGGAGAGTCAGCCCCAATAAGCGGCCGAGTTTTGACCAGACCGGTTAAAACGATGTCAACCAGACTGGCAAGCGGTGAGAGGTATATCTTCCATGAGCAGGAATCAAGATATGGACTCAGCCACTGGTGCCTTGGCCCTTGAAGATGGTACGATTTTCGCGGGTTTCGGGGCTGGGGCTGCCGGTATCAAAGTGGGGGAGCTCTGCTTCAACACGGCGATTACCGGCTATCAGGAAATACTGACAGACCCGTCTTATGCGTCCCAGCTGGTGCTGTTTACCTTCCCGCATATCGGAAATGTCGGCGCAAATGCCGAAGATCACGAAGAATCCACCGTTGAAGCAGCCGACGCCGCCCGCGGCGCCATCTTCCGCGAGCCGATCACCGCGCCCTCCAACTGGCGCTCGACCGAAGATTTCGGCGTCTGGCTCGCCCGGCGCGGCATCATCGGCCTCTCCGGCATCGATACGCGCGCGCTGACCAAGCGCATCCGCGAAAAAGGCATGCCCAAGGCCGCCATCTGCCACAAGCCGGACGGAAAGATCGACTTTGACGCGCTTGTCGAACTCGCCCGCAGCTGGAATGGCCTCGACGGGGCAGACCTTGCCGATGTCGTCGACCAGGACGCCCCTTTCGAGCATACCGAAGGTCTCTGGCAGGCCGCCACCGGCCACCAGACCGCGCTCGCCAATGCCGAATTCCACGTCGCCGTCATCGATTTCGGCGTGAAGAAAAATATCCTGCGCAATCTCGCCAGCGCCGGCGCCCGCGCCACGGTCGTCAATGGCAATGTCAGCGCTGAGGAAGTCCTCGCCCTGAAACCCGATGGCATCGTCTTCGCCAACGGCCCTGGCGACCCGGCCGCCACCTTCGAGCGTTCCGGCGAAATGATCAAAACCCTCGTCGCCTCGGGCCTGCCCATCCTCGGCATCTGCCTTGGCCACCAGCTCCTTGGTCTCGCCCTCGGCGCCAAGACCAAAAAGATGGCGCAGGGCCACCACGGCGCCAACCACCCCGTCAAGGACCTCGCCACCGGCAAGGTCGAGATCGTCTCGATGAACCACGGCTTCACGGTTGATCCCGACACGCTTCCCCCTGGCGTGGAGGAGAGCCACCGCTCCCTCTTCGACGGCACAAATTCCGGCCTCGCGGTCAAAGGCAAACCGATCATCTCGGTCCAGCACCACCCCGAAGCCTCCCCCGGCCCGCAAGACAGCTTCTACCTCTTCACCCGCTTCGCGGGCCTGATGCGGGACTATCGCGCGAAATAACAAAAGGCCGCCCAAGGGCGGCCTTTTTCTTTGCACGGACAGCACCGAGCCATCTAAATAAGCTTCGCCTCAGTCTTCGCCCGAACCTCATCCTCAGTCACGCCCGGCGCCAGCTCCACCAGCTTCAGCCCGCCCTCGACCACATCCATCACGCAAAGATCGGTGATGATCCGGTCAACCACGGCCTTCCCCGTCAGCGGCAGCGTGCATTCTTTCAGCACCTTGCTCTCGCCCGCCTTGTTGGCGTGATCCATCACGACCACCACGCGGCCAACGCCCGCCACAAGGTCCATCGCCCCGCCCATGCCCTTCACGAGCTTGCCGGGGATCATCCAGTTGGCGAGGTCGCCATTCTCCGCCACTTCCATCGCGCCCAGGATCGCCATCGCGATCTTGCCGCCCCGGATCATCGCAAAAGAGGTCGCGCTGTCAAAATAAGCCGTATGCGGAAGCTCCGTGATCGTCTGCTTTCCGGCATTGATCAGGTCGGCGTCTTCCTCGCCCTCAAACGGAAACGGCCCCATGCCCAGCATGCCGTTTTCCGATTGCAGCGTCACATTCACGCCCGCCGGAATATGGTTCGCCACCAGCGTCGGAATCCCGATGCCAAGGTTCACATACATCCCGTCCTTCAGCTCCTGCGCGGCCCGCGCCGCCATATCATCGCGTGTCCAGGCCATCAGCTTGCCTCCCTCTTCCGCACAGTGCGCTGCTCAATCCGCTTCTCATGCGTCCCCTGCACAATCCGGTGCACATAAATCCCCGGCAGGTGAATGCCATCGGGATCAAGCTCCCCCGGCTCCACAATCTCTTCCACTTCCAGCACGCACACCTTCCCGCAGGTCGCGGCCGGCTGGTTGAAGTTGCGCGCCGTCTTGCGGAAAATCGCGTTGCCCGTCGTGTCCGCCTTCCAGGCTTTCACGATGGCAAGGTCGGCAAAGATACCCTCTTCGAGAATATAGGTCTGCCCGCCGAAATCCTTATGTTCCTTGCCCTCGGCGATGACGGTGCCCACACCGGTCTTGGTGTAAAAGCCCGGAATGCCCGCGCCGCCCGCACGCATCCGCTCGGCGAGGGTTCCCTGCGGGTTGAACTCCAGCTCCAGCTCGCCGGAAAGATACTGCCGCATGAACTCGGCATTCTCGCCCACATAGGAGCTCATCATCTTCTTCACCTGCCGCGTCTCCAGCAGCAGGCCGAGGCCAAAGCCATCCACGCCCGCATTGTTGGAGGCGACGGTCAGGTTCTTCACCCCGCTCTCGCGGATCGCCGCGATGGACAGCTCCGGAATGCCGCAGAGGCCAAAGCCGCCCGCTGCGATCAGCATGCCGTCATGCAGAAGCCCGTCCAGGGCCTCTTTCGCCGTAGTATAGATCTTGCTCGCCATTGCGCCTCCGGAAGGTGTTTAGGCCGGTGTCATGCTGGGCCGCGCCCGGACCTGATTTACCAGATCACAGGCCGCCCGGACATGCGCAATCCGGGTGAACGTGAATTGTTGGGTTGCCCCTTCCGATCCCTGCAGGATGAGATCGCCATGGCGCAGCGCCCAGTCGAAAAACCCCTTGCTGTGAAAGAGGCAGTTATAAATCTGATGCGGCTCCCAGCTCCGGTGCCATTTGTTCCAGGGCATCAGCCCATGACCCGCCGATACGCCCCGCGCGCTGACCGAGACATGAAACGTCTGCAGCCAAAGAAACTTGAACACTGAGCGCACAAACCAGTAGCCAAGGATCAGGATAACCCCCGCCACAATCCATTCGGCAAAGGGCTTCAGCATCGGGAACACAATAGCGGTAATCCAGCGCTGCACGTCCGGCTGGTGCATAATCAGCATTCCCATGGCCACCAGCGTCAACGCGCCCCGCACAACCGGGCCGACATAATTGCCCCAGCTTTTCCTGAATACTCGCTCGTCCATCACCTGCCCCGCCTGAAGCTCCGCATCTGCCTGCTTACCGCCTGATTAGCGGCCACCCGCAGAATAGGAAACGTCAAAACCGGGCCAGACGCTGAATTTCAACAAGCGTTGAAACACAGCCCGCAGCGCAAGACAAGACCGCCCCGAAACGATCAGCCCACCGCCTCCACCGTCTGTTCGATCGCGCCAAAGATCGAATGCCCTGCCGCGTCGCACATCTCGATGCGCACCGTGTCGCCCGGCTTCATGAACGGCGTTTTCGCTGCCCCGTCCCGGATCGTCTCGATCATGCGGATCTCCGCAATGCAGGAATAGCCAAGCCCGCCCTCGGCCACGGGCTTGCCCGCTCCGCCGCCTTCATCCTTGTTGGAAACGGTGCCCGACCCGATGATCGAGCCTGCCACCAGCGCCCGCGTCTTGGCCGCATGCGCCACCAAGCGCGGCAGGTTGAACGTCGCGTCCACGCCCGCATTCGCCCGCCCAAACGGCTGGCCATTGAAGTCCACGCGCAGCGGCAAATGCACGAGGCCATCCTTCCACGCATCGCCCAGCTCGTCCGGCGTCACCGCCACCGGCGAAAACGCGCTCGCGGGCTTGGCCTGGAAAAACCCGAACCCCTTGGCCAGCTCGCCGGGGATCAGACCGCGCAAGCTCACATCATTACAGATCATCACCAGACGGATGAGCTTTGCGGCCTCTGCCTCCGATACGCCCATCGGCACATCATCGGTGATCACCGCCACCTCCCCTTCCATATCGCAGCCCCAGGCCACGTCTTTCAGAGGAATAGCGTCGCGCGGGCCGAGGAAGCCATCCGAGCCGCCCTGATACATCAGCGGATCGGAATAGAAACTCTCAGGCACCTTGTCGCCCCGCGCCGCACGCACCAGCTCCACATGGTTGATATAGGCCGATCCGTCCGCCCACTGATAGGCGCGCGGCAGCGGGCTCATCGCGTCATGCTCATGAAACCGGAAAGTCGGCACAGAGCCCAGCTCCACCTGCTCGGCCAGCATTTCGAGTTGCGGCCCATAGACAGACCAATTGTCCAGCGCGCCCTGCAATGTCGACACAATGCGAGCCGCATCGGTACATTTGGTCAGGTCTTTCGAGACGACGACGAGGCGGCCATCGCGGGCGCCATTCTTCAGTGTGGAGAGTTTCAAGTAATTTCCCTCTGATCAGCTTCTAATTATAGTAGGCGCGCCAGTTTCCGTTGTAGGTTTTTTCGAAGTTCTCTCTTGAGTCAAAGTGCACCTGCATAGGCTCTGTGTCGAAATACCTGCACGCGTCATAGTCGCTCGATTTTGACTGAAGCGCCTGGCGCCACGCTTCCTGTGCGCGCTTTCCCGCACTACTTTTCATTTCACTGGTGGTTTCAAAAAACACAATGGCGCATCCGAAGATTCTTGAAACCAGCCAGACCGCAGGACCCGGCATGACAGACCGGATGGCTTCGACATCCGCTTCCGTGATCGCGGCAGCTGCCTCTTCTCTGACGGCATTTTCGAACTCGGTGAAAATCACCAGCGTTTTATCCTGCAAAGCCGTGTCGAGATGATCCAGCACGCCGAGTTCGCGGGCGGCTTTCAAGACCCTCTTTTGCTTGCGCGTGTTGAAACCCATTCCATCCTTCTTTTGAAAGCTGGCGCCATCGCCCCGCCGGTCAAAGATGATATTCAGCCGGGGCAGCGCGCCATGATGGATTACATCGAAGTGAACATTTATCGGGCGCGGCGCAGCGTAGTGGGATGCAATCCACGCGCACAACCGCGCGTCAGGTGCTGAAAGAGCGGCCTTGCCAAGCTTGATCCGCATCGTCTCCTTGTAACCAGGATCAGTTTTGGAGATCACCCGTCAGCTCTCTTCCTTGATCTTCTCATGCAGCCAGGCCGCGTGCCGGGGCGCTTTCTTCGTCGCGCTCCATTCCTCAACCATCGGCTCGGCGACCGATTTCAGCTGCGCCATCTGTTCCGGCGTGCTGATGTCGGCGGCCAGCTCCAGCCGGTGCCCATTGGGATCAAAGAAATAGATCGACTTGAAGATGCCATGATGCGTCGGCCCCAGCACGTCGATGCCGAGACCCTCCAGATGCGCCTTTGCCGCGTGCAGCTCCTCAAGGCTGCCCAGCCGCAGCGCAATATGCTGCACCCAGACCGGCGTGTTCGGATCGCGCCCCATCTCGGGCTGCTCGGGCAGCTCAAAGAAGGCCAGCACATTGCCATTCCCCGCATCGAGGAAAATGTGCATGTACGGATCATATGCTCCGGTGGAGGGCACATGGTCTTCGGCAATGGCGAGCTGGAACTCCATGCCCAGCGTCTTCTTGTAGAACTCCACCGTCTCCTTCGCATCCTTGCAGCGATAGGCGACGTGGTGAACGCCTTTGAGTTTGGGGGCTGCCATCAAACCTTTTCCTCAGTCTTCAGTACGCCGCGATCAATCTGGTCACGTTCCATCGATTCAAACAAGGCCTTGAAATTGCCCTCGCCAAAGCCGTCCTTATAGTCGCCCTTGCGCTGGATGAACTCGAAGAATACCGGGCCAACCTGTGCCTGCGCGAAGATCTGCAACAAGAGGCGCGGCTCGCCGCCCTCGGTCGTTCCGTCCATGAGAAGGCCGCGTGCCTGCAACGCTTTCACGTCCTCGCCATGCCCCGGCAGGCGCCCGTCGAGCATCTCATAGTAAGCTGGCGGCGGCGCCGTCATGAACGGCACGCCCAGCTTCTGCAGCCGGTCCCAACAGGCATAAAGGTCGTCACAGATCAGCGCGATATGCTGGATGCCCTCGCCGTTGAACTCCCGCAGGAATTCCTCGATCTGGCCGCCGCCACCCTTGCCCTCTTCGTTCAGCGGTATGCGGATCTTCCCGTCCGGCGCCGTCAGCGCCTTGGAGGTGAGGCCCGTATATTCGCCCTTGATGTCGAAATAGCGGATTTCGCGGAAATTGAAGAGCTTCTCATAGAAGTCCGCCCAATATTTCATGCGGCCGCCGTAAACATTATGCGTCAGGTGATCGATCAGCTTGAAGCCTGCGCCCATCGGCGTCTTGTCCACGCCCGGCAGATACTCAAAATCGATGTCATAGATCGACAGCTCATTCGCGCCGGTGTCATACCGGTCGATCAGATAGATGATCGAATTGCCGATGCCGCGGATGCCGGGAATATGCAGCTCCATCGGCCCGGTCTCCACCTGCACGGGCTCTGCCCCTTGCGTCAGCAGATGGTCATAGGCTTTGCGCGCATCACGCACGCGAAAGCCCATCCCGCAGGCCGAGGCGCCATGCTCGCGCGCAAAATACCAGGCGGCAGACTTGGGCTCATAATTGGTGATCAGGTTGATGCCGCCCTGGCGCCACAGCTCGACATCCTTGGAGCGGTGCCGGGCAACCTTGGTGAAGCCCATGCCTTCAAAAACCGGCTCCAGAATGCCTTTTTCAGGGGCAGAGAACTCAATGAACTCGAATCCATCGAGGCCGGCGGGATTGTCGAAAAGATCAGCCATGGCAAAAGGCTCCATATTGCGCGTGTGAAATATATAGTTTCATATGTAACTAATTTCACGCGTGCCCGCAAGATGCTTCCGATGAGAGAAAACCCGATGTCCGACACGCCCCTGCGCCTCTCCACCTTCCTGCCCTTCCGGCTGTCGGTCCTGTCGAACGCCATCTCCCAGAAGATTGCCGAGCTTTATGACCGCGAATTTGGCCTCTCCATCTGGCAATGGCGCGTCATGGCGGTCACCGCCGACACGCCCGGCATCAGCGCCACCGAAATCGGCCAGCGCACCCAGATGGACAAAGTCGCCGTCAGCCGCGCCGTCGCCGGTCTCATCGAGATGGGCTATCTCGAACGCCGCCCCTCAGAAGACGACGCCCGCCGCTCCAACCTCTACCTCACCGACGCAGGCGCGGGCATCTATACGCTGATCGTCCCGCTGGCGAAATCCGAAGAAGCCCACCTCGTCTCCGCCCTTTCAGAATCCGAACAGGCCGAGCTCACCCGCCTTATGATCAAGCTGGCCAAATCCGCCTCCCCGGACCGCGAACTTTGGTAAGGGGTGTCCGGGAAGTGTCCTGATCTGTCCCGGTTTGTCCGAGATTGTCCTGATCTGTCCAAGTCTGGCGCGCCCGTGGCTGGAGTTTTGTTGGAGTTTTCCGCAAAAAACTCCAACGGCGCCTATCCACCATTATTTCCGCTGAACCTGCAGCAAAACCGCGATTTCCAGAAATCTCATCCACCCCCTCCGGGAACGGATCTATACTCCCTCCCATGACACCCCAGATCGCCCGCCTCTACACCCACGTATCGCCAATCTTCTGGCCATACCTCTGGCTACAGCTGCGCTGGATCTTCAAACGTCAGGATAAAGAACTCCGCACCCTCCTCATCTCGGTTACCCGCTGGGGCCAGGTCCACATCGTCCAGGTCGGCGACCATTGGCGCGCCTATCGTAAGCCGGAAGCGGTAAAGCCGGGCTGGGATGATCCGGTCTGGCAAAGCCACATATCTCCAAACCTCGTTGGAGTTTTCCTGGAGGAATCCGAAATCCCTCCAACGGAGGTTTTCGACGGCATCCGCCTCGAAGCGCATCCTGCGCGGGGTCGAAGGATAAGCGGGCTCACCCCCGACACCTCCTAGCCGCGCGCAGCGGGTGGAAATCCGATCAATAAAAACGCAAGCACCGGCCGCGCCCTAAACAGCGCGCGTTCCGGCCGCAAGCGCTGCCAGAAACCGCCCTACCCCGCCCGGCGCCGCCGCTGGCGCAGACCGCGCTCCACCGGCGCGTCCTCCTCCAGCGTAAACCGCTCCACCAGCCGCGCAATGAACGCCGACAGCTGGTCGCGGATTTCATACGGCGCTTCCATCGGCAGGAAATGCGATGTGCCGCGAATGCCGCGCATCATCAGCGACGGATTCTGCTGGATGATCTGCGCCCGGACCTTTCCGGAAATCACCGAGTCCCGGTTGGGACGCATGATGACGATAGGAATTTTCTTCTGGCGCACCTTCTTCAGCGCCGCCCAGGGCGCATGGCGCTGCGCGCCAAAGGTCTTGGCTTCCCAAGCCGGCGTACAGGTCAGCGCCCAGCGCTGGTTTTCGGCGTCCTGCGGGCCGGTATCCACCCGGTCGATCCCGTCCAGCAGATAGTCCGCCAGGAACGGCTCGCGCCAGGACTGGAACGCCCCGCGGCCATTATAGGAACTGAGCGCCTCGCGGAACGATCCGAATTCGGCCCGGCGCTTCTTGGCGCGCGAGGCCATCTTGTTGCGCGCAAACAGCCAGTTATAGGGGGGAAACACATGGTTCCAGAAATAGGTCTTCCGGGCAAGGATTACCGGATCAGCCAGCACAAGCCCCTTCACCAAATCCGGCCGCTTACCCGCCACCAGCAGCGCCACACAGCCACCCATCGAATGGCCGCCCAGCACAACGCCCTGCGGCGCTTCCTTCTCCAGAAACTCGATCACATCGTCGCGGTAGCGGTTCCAGCTGGAAAGCCCGCCTTTGGTCGGGATCGTCGTGCGCCCATGCCCGCGCATGTCCAGCGCGCCAATGCGGGCCCGCAGGCCCAGCGGCGCCAGCAGCGATTGATAGGTCATGGCATTGAAGCCGGTCGCGTGAAGCCAGATGGCGGCAAACGGCTTGATCGGATCGCCAAATTCGATCCCGGTCATCTCGCCGCCCGATTTCATCTCTTCCCGGAAACGGCGCATCAGCAGGTATCCCCGCCGCGCACACGCGTTGCCTCAAAAGATACCCCCACCTGCGCCTCCCGGAATTCTTTCCTGTCCACTTTCCGCATATTGGCGGACGGCGCAACCGACTGGCCCGGTTTCATATCAATACTCCACGCGACTCGCCGGAAAAAACGCCCGGCGTCTGAAAACCCTACAGGACCGTTTCGCGTAATAGAAGCGACCGCAAGCCGCGCTGCGCAGGCAGGCTCCAGCTTACGCGGAATTCATCTTGCCCCTATTGACCACGCCTGTAGTCGCCGATAATGACCACGTATGTAGTCCACGGGAGCCGCGCATCATGATGCAGATTTCAGCCGCCGAACTCGAAGTCATGGGAATCCTCTGGGCAGAGCCGGGCCTTGCTGCCTCCGATGTCCACGAGAAACTTGGTGACGGAAAAGACTGGAACGTCCGCACGGTGAAAACCTTCCTCGCCCGCCTGGTCGAGAAAGGCGCCGTCACCACACGCGAGGATGGCCGCCGCTATCTCTATTATCCGGCGATTGATGAAGCCGAATACAAGGGCAGCGCCGCCGGCCAGTTTGTCGACCGGGTGTTCTCCGGCCGCGCCGCCCCGCTGGTTGCCCACCTGGCCGATACGCGCGGCCTGACACAAGACGACATCGCCGAACTCGAGAAGCTTCTGGGGGAGCTGAAGAAATGATCACGCAGGTTCCTGACACCTATCTGTCCCATGCGCTGGAAGCCGCCGTCGCCGCCACGCTTCTGATCCTTCTGGTTCTGGCGATCCGCAAGCCGGTCGCCCGCCATTTCGGCGCCGGCATTGCCTACGCGCTCTGGCTGCTGCCGATAGCGCGGCTGCTGCTGCCGCCGCTGCCCCATCAGGCCTCCCTCTTCAGCTGGCTGAAATTGCCCGCCGGCACACCCGAACCCGCCGCCTTCACCGTCCGGGAATCGGCGACAGCGACCCCAGGGGTGCCCGCCCCGCCCGCAGAGGCTGTAACCGCCGCGCCCCTGGAGATCGTCCCGGCCCCGCCATCGGCAGCCTTCGACATGCCCGCCCCCCATTCTGCGCTCGTGGAGACGCCTGATCTCTTCGTCTATGCCGGCCTGATCGGTCTCGCAGTCTGGATCGGCGGCGTGCTCTACGTTCTCGCCCGCAGCCTGCACACGCATATGCAGTTCATGGCCATCGTTGAACGCGAAGGCCTGCCCGTCACCGGCGATCTGGAAGCCTTGTCGATCGAGGTCGCCCGCGAAGCCGGCCTGAAACGGATGCCGCGCGTCGTCACCAGCCTGATCTCCAGCGGCCCCTTCGTCACCGGCCTCTTCCGCCCGGCGGTCGTCCTGCCCGCCTGGTTTGCGCAGGACTATTCGCGCACCGAAGCGCGCGCCGCCATTGCCCATGAGCTCACCCATGTGAAGCGCAGCGATCTCTGGGCGCTCCAGGCGTCTGAAATCTTCGTCGCCCTGATGTGGTTCAATCCGCTCGCCTACATCGCCCGCCAGGCCTTCCGCACGGACCAGGAAGCCGCTTGCGACGCCGATGTACTCCGCCGCGGCCATGCCAGCCCCCATGCCTATGGCGCCACGCTGGTCAAAGCCGTCCGCATGCAGATGCCGGCCCGCATTGCGCTGACCACCAGCCTGCCGCTTACCCACGCTCTCAAGGAAAGGCTCAAGCTCATGTCCTATCCCGCCCCTGACACACGCCGCCGCTGGATCGGCTTTGGCGCCGCCGTTCTCCTGGGAACCACTGCGCTCGTCGGCACCGCCTCGGTCGCTGCTGCGGGAGAGAAGGACAAGAATAGCCTCAAGATCGAAAACGGCACGCTCTGGCTCGACGGAGAGAAGGTCGATAACCGTCAGGTCGTTCTGCTCACGGACCCGGTCGAAGGCCTTGTCCCCAATCCACCCGTGCCTTCGGACATCCACGATCTGTCGATGAGCATTGAAGCGGATGTGGCCGAACTTACAGGACCAGAAGGGCTTGTCGATGTAATCGACCTGGCCCGTGATCCGGACTTCCAGGAAATCACGCGCCTGAGCACCGAACTGGCTCTGATGGGCGCAAGCCTTGGCACGGACGCCGCGTTTGAAAGCCTCAAAATGAATTTTGCCGGCATGTCCGAAGACGAGATCGATGCCTGGGCCGAGGAATTCGAAGCCCGTATGGAAGCCAAGGCAGAAGAAATCGAGGCGCGCGCCGCTCAGATGGAAGCGGAGATCGAAGCGCGCTCAGCGGTGTTCGAAGCACGTATGGATCATGCCAGCGAAGCCCGCGCCCTGGAAATAGAGCGCCGCGTCGAGGCCAACGCCGCCCGCATTGAGGCAGAGGCTGCCCGCATCGAAGCCGAGGTTGAGCGTCATTATGGCGAAGAGTTCCAATCCCGGATCGAGGCGCGCACCGGACTTATCCCTGAGCTGGCCGAAGAGTGCGCCGCACTTGATCTGGCCGACGGCGAAACCCGGATCATCGAGCGCCAGACGGATGACGGCCACAGCGTGAAAATCGCCTGCGCCGCCGGTGGCGAGGATGTCCTGCGCGCCGAAACGACGAGGGGCTTTATCAACTCGAATGCTGGCCTCAGCGAAGAAGAGAAAGCCAAGTTCCGCCAGCATTCGTCCAATAGCGACAAACACACCTTTACCTTCTCCACAAAGACCAGCACTTCGAAAACGCCCGCTGAGCCTTCTCCGCCTGCAACCCCAGAAGTGCCAGCGCCGCCGTCGGATCTGCTCGGAGAGGAGAAGCATACGAGCCTCTTTCCTTTTTCCACGGCGTTGAGCCTTAACGAGGAAGCGTGTGACGCCGCCTGAACCAGCGCTTTCCGCGCCCGGCAGTTGCGGCTAGGGTCAGCCGGGTAATAACTCCGGAAGGCCCTCCGCATGATGATCCGCTTTGCCCTGGCCGCTATGGCCCTCGCGTCGCTTGGCGCCTGCGCCACCCAGCCTGAGCCCTGCACCACCGAATGGGTGCAATACCGGACCGACCGGATACTCGGCCAGTTCGCCTCGGAAAACCGGGGCCTGGTAAACGACCTGCGCCGCCTGACGCGCGAAGATGGCAAGGTCGATCCGGTGCAGAGCATCCTCCTCGCCGCCCAGGCGGAAGATATCCAGCAATTTGCCCGCAGCTTTGAAACCGTCGTCGTGCCGGAACTGAATTCAGCCATCCAGCAATGTGGCCGCCACGAGAATTTCGTACCTGCCTTCACCCAGTTCCTGCGCAATGAAGGCGTGCCCGAAACATCGCTGCAATGGGTCGGGCCGATCCTCGCACTGGTTCAGGTAATGCAGGATGACGGGCAGCTCCAGTCCGGCCCGCGCCCCTGATACGGGGGAACCTGAACCATGCAGACATTGATCGTTGTCCCTGCCCGCTATGGCTCCACCCGGCTGCCGGGCAAACCGCTCGCCAAGATCGCCGGAAAAACGATGGTCAGCCGCGTCGCCGACCTTGCGCGGCGCGCGGCGGCCAGACTTGGCAAGGGCGCCGAGTTTGTCGTTGCCACCGATGACACGCGCATCCTGCAATATTGCCGCGACAACAACATAAATGTGGTGATGACCGACCCGGCCCTGCCATCGGGATCAGACCGGGCGCTCGCGGCTGTGGACGGCTTGGGCATGAGCCCGGATTTCGTGGTGAACCTGCAAGGCGACGCGCCGTTCACACCGGCCGAGCATGTCGTAGCCGTCGTCGAGGCTCTGGAAAAATCAGGCACCGACGCCGCAACGCCTTACATCCGGCTCAGCTGGGCCGCGCTTGATCAGCTGCGAAATCACAAGGCGCAGACCCCTTTTTCGGGCACCACGCTGGTCAAAGATCCCAAGGGCCGGGCCATCTGGTTTTCCAAGATCATCCTGCCCGCCATCCGCAAGGAACCGGAACTGCGCAAGCTGAACGATCTCTCGCCGGTCTGCCAACATGTCGGCCTCTATGGCTTCCGCCTTGATACGCTGCGCCGTTATTGCGCCCTTCCCGAAAGCTATTATGAGCGGCTGGAAGGCCTTGAGCAGCTGCGCCTGATCGAGAACGGGTTCAGCGTCCAGGCTGTGGAAGTCAAACCCGGCAAGATCGCCATCCCCGGCATCGATACGGCCGAAGACATTGCCCTTGCCGAGCGCCTTGTGGCCGAGTTCGGCGAGCCGGACGTCGCCTGACAGCATGGCCCGGCTATTTATCGTCCGGCACGGCAATACCTTCGACAAGGGCGATACCGTCACGCGTGTTGGCGCACGCACGGACCTGCCATTGTCGATCTCCGGGCGCGAACAGGCTCGTCATCTGGCTGATCGTTTTGCCGATATCCGGTTCTCTGCCGCGCTGTGTTCGGTCCTCATCCGCACCCGCCAGACCGCGCGCGCAATCCTCAGCCAGCGGACAGATAATCCGGCCTTGCTGATTGCCCCTTTCCTGACCGAGATCGATTATGGTCCCGATGAGAAACAGCCGGAGGAGACGGTCGCCGCGCGCCTTGGACCGGCCTTGGAGGCTTGGGACCGGGACGGGACACCGCCGCCAGACTGGACTGTGGATGTGGCGGCGATCCGTGCGGGCTGGAGCGGCCTCCTGACGCGCGCCGCCGCCCTGTCCGAAGACGCCGCCGCGTTGATCGTCACCTCCAACGGTATTGCCCGGTTCCTACCGGATGTGGTGGACAAGGCGCCTGAAGGGCTAGACCGGAAGCTGAAGACCGGTGCCTGGGGCGAGCTGACGGTCTCGCGATCCGTCAGCGAAATCCTGAACTGGAACCAGCGGCCCTGAAGCGTCAGGCAACATCCCGCTGGATGTCGAAGCGGACCGCCGCCGGCCCGCCGATCGGCAGGACAAACGCCACGGTTGTGCCCTCGCCATAGATCGAGGAGAGCAGCATCCGCCCGCCATGCATCTCGGCAAAGGATTTGGTCAGTGACAGGCCAAGGCCGGTGCCTTCATGGTTGCGGTCCTTGGTCTTGGCGACCTGCTCGAAGGGCTGGGCAAGGCGCGGCAGGTCTTCGGCCGGAATGCCGATGCCGGTATCGGTGACGCCGAAATAGATGTCGGTGCCCCGCTGCTCGACCCGCACCGTGATGGTGCCGGAACGGTCGGTGAACTTGATGGCGTTGGACAGGAGGTTCAGCATCATCTGCCGGATGGCGCGGTGGTCGGCGTCAATGTCGGGCAGGTTATCCTCAGCCTCCAGAACCAGATCAATCGCCTTCTCCTCGGCCTTGCGGCGGATCATGCGCATCGCCGCATCAACCGGATCAATGGGGTCGATGGGTTGCGGGCTGATGGTCATCTTGCCCGCCTCGATCTTGGCCATGTCGAGGATGTCGTTGATCATGTCCAGAAGGTGCTGGCCGGACATGAGAATATCCTTGGCATATTCCTTGTACGATGGATCACCCAGCGGTCCGGCAAGCTCGTTGGTCATGATCTCGGAAAAGCCGATGACCGCGTTGAGCGGCGTGCGCAGCTCATGGCTCATATTGGCGAGAAAGGCGGATTTGGCGAGAGCAGCGCGCTCGGCCTTTTCCTTTTCCTCCGAATACTTTCGGCTCAGCTCACTGGCATGGCCTTCGGAACGCTCCAGATCGAGCGCGGCGCGGCGCAGCTTTTCCTTCTGCTTCTTGAGTTCTTCCTCATTGCGGACATTCTCGGTCACTTCAATGCCAACCGTGATCAGCCCGCCATCAGGCGTGGCGCGCTCCACCATCTTCAGCCAGCGGCCGGTGCGCAGGGCAATTGTCGTTGTGCGCGCGTCCTCTTCGGATTGGCGCTCCATAGACACAGCGCCTGCCCTCGCGATCACCACCGTGTCATGGCTCATGCCGGGGCGCAGCGTATCCTGAAGGCCGAAGTCGAGCGCGAAGGCGCGGTTCCAGTAGAGCAGCCGCTTGCGCGTATCCCACAGGGCGAAGGGGCCGTTGAAGCCCTCGATGGCATTGCGCAGGCGCCGCTCGGCGGTCTTCACGCGGTCTTCGGCCTGCTTGCGCTCGGTCGCGTCCATCATGATGCCGCCAAACACGGTCGTGCCGGTGACCGGATCGGTGGAGATGCTGCCCCGCATTTCGATCCAGCGCAGCGGGCTCGTCTGGGCAATGAAAGTGAGGTGGACCCAGCCAATGCTGCGCGCCTTGGAGAAGCCTTCCTTCACATAGCCCCGGCTTTCGACGGGAACGCGGGCGAGCAATTCTTCCAGCGGCGCCCGTCCGCCTTCGCCAAGCCCGACAAGGTCAGCGGCGCCGTCGCTCAGAAACAAGGCACTCGCGTCCTGATACCATTCCCAATAGCCCGCCCGCGCGCCGCGCATGACAAGGCCCAAGATACGGTCTGACTCTTCATTGCGGGTTTCCTGGATGGCGATTTCCCGCTGGCGTAGCGAAAGCCGGCGGGAGAGGCCAAACAGGGTGAATGTCGGCGCGGCAACCAACAGTGCAAAGATCGCAAGGCTGAGAAGGTCGGCGCGCGTGAACAGGGGCTGATCCACGGTCACACAGACACACACGCTCCCCTCGCCCACCGGGGCGCAGGCAGAGGCAGCGCGCACGCCGCCGGAGGATGTCACCTGAGGACGTTGCAAATCTGCCGCCGAAGCTGCCGGTTGCAGAGCCGGGTCTCCGAAGCCGATGACGTGCCCTTCGGCTTGCACGGATATATGCGCGCCGCTGCCAGGTTCCGGAATGATCGTGGAGGCCTGCGTCAATGCAATGACAGGATTGCGCGCGTCCAGCGCGGCCAGAAACACAAGATCACCTTGCCCGGAAAGGCCAATCAGGGCGCCCTGCTCCATCATCTCCCCGGCAACGGTCGCGGCGGCGCCAAGCCGCGATCCGTCGGGCGACTGCGAGGCGTCGCGCAGCGACACGATAGCGTCGATGCCGGGCGTGAGGCTGGCGGTTTCCGCGCGCGGAACGCTGCCGCCCTCAGCGATGGAAATCGCGGTAACGGCGACATTTGCGGCCGCCGTGATGCGATCGGCGATATGGCGCGCTTCGCTCTCGATCTGGCTGAGGCGGACAGCTTCTGCCGACTGGCGCTCATCCCAGGCCTTGAGGCCGAGAGCCACCGCCAGCAGAGCCAGGATCAGCGGCACCAGGACGCGCAGCCGGCGTGCCTCAGCCTTTGCTGACGCATCCTCTGCGGCAACAGCCGGTTTCAGCTGAGAACGGGCCTGCGATCTTGCCAATGTGACGCCTGACGTCTGCAACTTCCGGGAAATAGGCAGCCTTACCTTTTCCCCGCGAATCATTGACCGTTCGTTAACAAAGTTAACAGCGAAGTTAACCTTTGGCGTCGCCCTCAAGCGCGCGATGGGCAATATCCATGGCGTTTGGGGATAGCCCGGCCGCGATCAGACGCTTCAGGCAGGCCTGCGCCTGCGCGCCGGCTTTGGGCTCCAGCAGGCGCCATTGCTCGAACGCGGTAATCAGGCGGGCGCCGAGCGCAGGGTTGGCCTTGTCAGCGGCAAGGATGGTTTCTTCCACGGCGGCATAGCCTGAGCCATCGGGCGCATGGAAGGCGGCGAGGTTCTGCATGGCGAAGGCGGCCACGACCGAGCGGACCCGGTTTGGATTACGCAGGTCGAAGTCCGGATGGGCGATCAGACGGCGGACATCGTCTGCCGTACCAAGAGCAGCCTGAACCGAGAACCATTTGTCCATGACCAGCGGGTTCTGTTTCCATTGCGCCTCGAAATCGGCGAGCGCCTCTTCCCGGCCGGGGCCGGTGGAGAGCGTCAGCGCGCGCAGAGCAGAAAGCTGTTCGGTCATGTTCGGAGCATTGCGATAAAGATCATGCAGCGTTTCGGCGGCGTCCCCGCGACCACCCAGCAGCAGGATGAAGGCTGAGCGCAGCGCCCGGATGGAGGCTTGCTCCGCCCCCGGATTGTAGGGCGCCGGCGAGGGCTCTGCCAGTGTCTCAGTGATCTCGGGCGAAAGCTCTGCGGCAATCGCCGCCTGTAACTTGCGCCGGGCCGCGGCGAGGGCAACCGGGTCAGCCGGCTCGCGCTCCAGGAACAGCTCGCCCACATCCGGCAGGCGGGTCAGGAGCGCGGCGAACGCCGGGTCGTTCATGGCGCCGCGCACGGCCTGACCAATCGCGCCGACAAGAGCGAGATCCGGCGCTTTCTGCGACCCATCCGCGAGCGTAAGGATCTCTTCCTTGATGAGGGTCTGCAAGCCATCCCAGGTATTGAATGGATCTGTCTCGGCACGGACGAGCGCGAGGCGTTCATCCCGGTTGAGCGCGCGCGTCAGACGCACGGGCGCCGAGAAATCGCGGTTGAGCGAGACAAGCGGGCGGCCGCTGCCGGCGGGCAGATGGAAAACCATTTCCGCCGTCTCGGTGTCGAGCACATAGAGGAAAGGTTCAGCAGCGCGGTCCGTGGCAGCGACATGCCCGCCTTTCCCGTCAAGCAGCGCGGAAAGAAGCGGCACCGGCACGGGCTTTTTCACCGGCTGGCCATTTGTGGGGCGGGTAAACTGCGACAGCTTGACGGTCAGGGTCGTATTGGCCTCGTCCCAGTTTTCCTCAACTGTGATCTCAGGCGTGCCGGCCTGCGCATACCACCGGCGGAACTGCGAAAAGTCCTGCCCCGTGGCGGCTTCGAAACAGGCGTAGAAGTCTTCAATCGTGACGGCCTGGCCGTCATGGCGATTGAAATAGAGGTCCATGCCCTTCCGGAAATCCTGCGATCCGATCTGCCGGCGGAGCATGCCGATCAGCTCTGAGCCCTTCTCATAGACAGTCGCGGTGTAGAGATTGTCGATGGCGGCGTAATTGTCCGGGCGCACCGAATGGGCGAGCGGGCCGGCGTCTTCGGCAAACTGGCGCGCGCGCAGGCGGATCACGTCCTTGATGCGCTGTACCGGGCGCGAGCGCATGTCGGCGGAGAAGTTCTGATCCCGGAAGACCGTGAGGCCTTCCTTCAGGCAAAGCTGGAACCAGTCGCGGCAAGTGATGCGGTTGCCGGTCCAGTTGTGGAAGTATTCGTGGGCGACAATGGACTCGATGGCTTCAAAGTCGGCGTCCGTTGCCGTTGCTTCATCAGCCAGCACATAGGCGGAATTGAAGATATTGAGGCCCTTGTTCTCCATGGCGCCGAAATTGAAGTCGCGCACGGCCACGATGTTGAACACGCCGAGATCATATTCCCGGCCATAGGCTTCCTCGTCCCAGCGCATCGAGCGCTTGAGGCTGTCCATCGCCCACGCCGCCCGGCCCGCTTCGCCCTTGTCGACATAGATGCCCAGATCAACATGCGCGCCGCTGGCGGTGGTGAACGTATCGCGCAGCACATCATACTCCCCCGCGCAGAGGGCGAAGAGGTAGGCGGGCTTCTTGTGGGGGTCATCCCATTCAGCGAAATGCCAGCCATCTGGAAGGTCGCCCGCCTCGCCCGGTGTACCATTGGAAAGCAGGTAGGGGTTGGCCGCCTTCTCCGCTTCGATCCGCACACGGAAACTGCTCATCACGTCAGGGCGGTCGGGGTAAAAGGTGATGCGGCGGAAACCGATGGCTTCACACTGTGTGCAGAAGCGCCCGCCGGACATATAGAGGCCCGACAGGGCGGTGTTCTTCTCCGGCGAAATCTCGACCGTGGTTTCCAGCGTGAATGGGCCAGAAGGCGGCGCGGTCAGGGTGAGGCCATGCTCATCTACTGAATAATCCGCCTCCGCCAGCGGTGCGAGCGCGGCGCCTTCTGCTGCCAGCCGGATTGACTTCAGCGTCAGCGCTTCCCCATCCAGCCGCATCGGGCCATTGCCTGCCGGGGTCACCTTCAGGGTTGCGCGCACCTGCGTGGCAGCGGGGTTCAGCCGGAATTCCAGACGGACCTCATCAATCGAGAAGGGATAGGGCGTGTAATCAGCAAGGCGGACGGCGACGGGAGTTTCAGTACGCATCAATCAGGGTCTCCGGCAGGGGTGACAGGCTTTAGGGGATACCGGACAGGGCCCGGCCCGTCGAGGGGCGTTGCCCATAGGGCAGCCCTCTGGCAAAGGGGGGCCGATGCCTGCGCGCCCTCCCTTTCTGATTATCCGCCGCGTTGCCGCCGCTGCCGCGCTCTGCGTTGCGGTGGCCATCGGCTATCTCTCTCTTGTACCGGTGGGCGAGGTCCCTGCCCCGCAGATCTCGGACAAGATCCGCCATCTGGCCGCCTATGCGGGCCTTGCTGCGCCGTTGACGCTCGCCCTGCATCCCCGGCGCTGGCTGGTGGCGGCGCTGGTCGCGGCGATCTATGGGGTCTGTCTTGAATTCGGTCAGGCCTATGGCGGCGCCGGGCGGGAGGGCTCGGCGCTCGATGCGCTAGCCAACCTCGCCGGCGCCCTGCTCGGCGCAGCGATGATCCGCTTCAGCGCCGGCGTGCGGGGCTGATCAGCAGTTCCAGAAGCCACTCTCTCGCCAGCAATACTGGATCTCTTTCGGCTTAGACGAAACGTAGGCCGGTTTGGAGATCGCCCGTTGATAGTCGGCCCGGTCGGCGGCCTGCTTGGCGGCGTAGCGTTCGGCTTCGGCCTGACGGGCTGCTTCCTCCTGATTATAGATACCCTGCGCCCAGGGCCAGACAAGCCGGCATTCCGCGCTGTTGCTGCCAAAGCGGCTGCAGATGTCGCTGGCGTCTTCGATCAGGGGCAGCCGCTGATTGTCGCGCCAGTAATAGTCCAGCATCCGCCCGCCCGTGGCGCGCGCCGCATGGAAGAAGCCATGGTCACCCCGGACATTCTTACCGGCAGCCATATCGGCATTGGCCTCATTGATGGTGGTCTGCAGATAGGCGTGCTCCTTCGCGGCGGCGCGCTCGTCGGCCTCTGCCCAATATTTCAGAGTGGCCAGAAACCTGGCCTTCTTCTGCCCAGCGGCAACGCTGACTACGGCGAGTGGATTGGCGCCGGTTTCTGTCGAGGCCAGCAGACTGGTGAGGTCAAGGAACTTTGAGGTCAGGCTCACGGGCTCGCACACGGGAACATGGGTCCAGTTTGTCATGCCGCCCTCTGCGCCCTTTGCCGGATCGGAGAACAGGCGCACCGCCATCTCCATGGCATAGGTATGGTAGACCGGCTCACCGATGACGGTTTCGAGGATGTCCTGGTCGGGCCGGCCGAACCAGACGTCGGCGACGCGCTGCAGGCGCGGCGCCATCTGCGCGACATTCTCCGGCATCATCTGGTAACGCGCGCTGGAGACCACGTCATCAGTTGCCGCTCCGGCCACGGAGTAAGTGAGCTTTCCCTTTTCGGAATAAACGAAGAGCCAGCCTCTGGTCTCCGCCACAATCTCGGAGTCTTCCGCGCTGATGCGGGCCATGCCGACAAAGAGATTGCCGGTGGTCTGCGCCAATGGGCGGCCGCGATCATCGAGCGGCATGTAGATATTACGATCCGGGAGGCCCGTGCTTTCCGGCAGCATGCCAACCTTGACCATGGCCGCCCAATAGCTTTTGGGACCGCCCCACTCCGGTTTCCCTCGGCTCTGGCCGCAAATATACTGCTCGGTCATGCCATTGTTAACCCGCAGGAAGGTCAGCGGATCATCGATCCGGTCGATGGCGCCAGTGCGGGAATCGACGAAGACGGAGGCTTCGGTGCCAGCGGCGGTACGTATTGGAAAGCCGATCAGGCCGCTGTCAAACCCGTAATAGGCGGGGTCGCGCAATTCGGGCTGGGTTGTGTCGCGTTTGATGGGCACAAGGACATTGTCGATGGTCGTGAGAATGGTGCCATCGGGTGCCATCAGATGGTGGGAGCGGGTGTCACCACTGCCGGGCGCTTCGAACTGGATGGTCATGGGCGTGGCCTGCAGCCCGCCAAAGTTGGTGGTGAAGGATGCCCAGCGGAACGGGATGTCGGAGAGAACCGGGTTCTTGCCGATGGTGGCGATGCGGAAATTGCCATCCACAATCTTCACAAGCGCAACCTTGTCCGAGAACGGATAGATGGCAAGGAATTGTGGCGGCATCAGCTCGGTCTTGCCGTCTGCCGTGTAGAGGCCGCGCAAGGTGTAACGGGCAAGGCGCGCCTTGTCCTTGTTTTCCTTGTCATTGCCGTCCCGCCAGTAGGTGTCCCTTTCGAACACCGACCAGTCAACGCCCTGGGACTTGAAGATCGCCTCAACCTTGCTCTTCGGCAGCCCCCGGAACTCCTTGATGCGCAGATGAACCGCGCCGTCGCCGGAACGGACCCATCTTGCCGGCTTCGTCAAACATTCCTTGTCGGAGAACTTGCCGGTGCAGTTCGGTTCGCCGAACGAGGACCAGCCGCTGACCCAGGCTTGCGCGGGCTGTGACAGGGCAAAAGCAAAGGCCAGCGCGGCCAGGCAGGCGCGGATCATAGCGAACTCCAATACCATTCTTGGCCAGCATAGGGTCTGACGCCCGGCCGTACATCCCCCTTTCAGGGGGGCAAGGCGGCTACTCGGCTGCGGCGGCTTCTTCTTCCAGCCGGTAGACACTGCGCAGGATTTTCCCGCAGCGCTCTGCAACCGGGCGCAGTTCATCGGGCATCGTCTTGGGGTTGGCGGAGGCGAATTCGGCAATCTTGCGGGCCATGCGGAAGAGGTCCGGCGTATGCGCAATCATACGGGCCTGATGCTCGACACGGGCCGGGTCGCGGTCATATTCGGTGGCCGGCACACGCCAGCCGCTGTTTGCGCCGTCATCGGTGGCAACAGCCGGATAGGTGCCTTGGGTGGCGCCCATAATGGCTTGCCCGTCCCCGGTGCGCCATTTCATCATGCGCCGGACAACCCGCCACTGCTCGATGAGCATCTCGTCGTCGTCATCTTCCTCGCAGCGCTCCATGCGGTGCATGGCCTGCTCCGATGCGAGCTCATTGGCCTGGAACAACCGCCCGAGACCGCAATCATAGGCAATACGCAAGGGTTCATCGACGCCCTTGACCCAATGGGGCACGACCCGCTCGATCAGCACCCATGTGCCGACCGGCTTCACATACACCCGCTGTGACTTGTGAAATATTGCCTTGGCCATGTTGGACGACCCCACTCGTTCAACCTTCAAGAATGCCAGAGGAATATGTCCCGCAAGTAAGCGCAATCGATCAAATTTCCCCAAAGTCACTGGCGAATTTGTTTCCCTTGGGTCACGGCTTTCCGTGCGCGTAAAGCGCGCTATGCTCTCTCATCAGCGATAAACAAGACACGCCCGACCGGGCGACTGGGAGCCTGACGCGCCATGAATTTCGATTTTTCCGAAGACCAAAAATTTCTCGCCAATGAGGCCCGGAAGTTCCTCTCGCAGGCCTGCACGACTGCCGAAGTCCGCAAGGTTTTGAACGATGAAAAGACCGCCTACCACAAGGAATTGTGGGGCAAGGTCGTCGAGATGGGCTGGCTGGGCGCCGCCATCCCTGAGGAGCATGGCGGCCTTGGCCTGGGCATGCTCGAAATGTGCGTGCTGGCCGAAGAAATGGGCCGCGCGATTGCGCCTGTGCCTTTCTCTTCCACCGCCTACTACCTGACCGAAGCGGTGAAACTCGCCGGCAATGACGGCCAGAAGTCTGCCATCCTGCCAAAAATCGCGGCGGGTGAAGTGATCGGCGCCTATGCCGCGAGCGAAGGCCCTGGCCATCCGAGCGCGTCCAACCTGACAACCACCTTTGACGGCAAGACCCTTTCGGGCACCAAGATCCCGGTTGCCGATGGCGATATCGCCACGCACGCGATTGTTCTGGCCAAGGAAGGGTCCGGCGCCTCGCTCGTCCTCGTTGACCTCTCCGGCGCGGGCGTCACCCGCAAAGTTGTCCAGACGCTCGACCCCACACGCAGCCATGCCGAGATCACCTTCTCCGGCACGCCCGCCGAACGCCTCGGCGGCAAGGGCGAAGGCGAAATGCTCAATGATGAGCTGCTCAACCGGGTCGCCGTCCTGTTCGCCTTCGAACAGCTGGGCGGCGCGTCGGTCTGCCTGGAAATGGCGAACGAGTTTGCTAAGCAGCGCTACGCCTTTGGCCGCCCGATCGGTGGCAACCAGGCGATCAAGCACAAGCTGGCCGACATGTATGTGAAGAACGAAGTCGCCCGCTCCAACTGCTACTATGGCGCCTGGGCGCTTTCGACCGGCGCTGCCGAGCTACCGGAAGCCGCCGCTGCGGCCCGCGTTGCCGCGTCAGAAGCCTACTGGTTTGCGTCGAAGGAAAACATCCAGACGCATGGCGGCATGGGCTTCACCTGGGAAGTCGACTGCCACCTCTTCTATCGCCGCTCCAAGCTGCTGAACGTGCAGGCTGGTTCGCCGAAGGTCTGGAAGGAAAAGCTGGTGCGTGCACTTGAGGCCAAGAATGCGGCCTGAGGCATCTGCCTCTTGCGGAGTTACCGGGCGGCAGGAGATGTCCCGCCGCCCGGATACCGGATTATTCCGTCGCAGCAGCCGGTTCGACCGGCATGGCAACGGGCGCAGCCGACTTCCAGGTCAGCGTATCGGCGGGCGTATTGCCGGCGCCGGTGAAGACTTTCAGTGTGGCGCTCTCATAAGAGATGTCGAAGTTCTCGACCACTTCACTGCCCTCGGCCGTATAGGTCGAGTAGTTGTTGAGGGTCGCGTTGGTCAGGCTCCACACCTGACGCTCGGGCGAACCGTCGCGGGTCATCGTGATCTCGACGGTGGGAACCTGCGTGCCTTCGATGACATGCTTGAGCACCTTCACGGACGAGGAGTCAAAGCTGCGCGTGACGTACAGCGAGCCGGTGTAGAGTTCCGAACGCTTCGGTTCGACCGGCGCATAGGTGACCGGATCATACACGGCCTGCTGCGAGACGCTGAAAGTCAGGCTGGACGCCGGAATTTTGGAGCCGCTGACGTCGATCTCGATACCGGCATGGGCCAGGCCTGCGATGAGAAGAGAAGCGGCCGTGGCTCCGATAAACCGGCGAGATTTCGTAATGACATGCGACATGATGTTGTGTCCCTTTGCTTGGCGCACCCGGCGGAATCGCCCCGGCGCCTGACTGTCATAGGACGCTCCGATTCAGGATGGAATAAGGCAGCACGCTGGCAGCATCCGCACACGGCAAAAAAATCCGGGGAGAAATCCTCGCCCCCAAGACCCTACAGACCAATATAATTAGAACAGAAACACTGAAGAAAACGAACGGAGTGCCCCATGGACTTCAATGATACCCCCGAAGAAGCCGCCTTCCGCAAGGAGGCTAACGCCTTCCTCTCCAAGCATCTCGAGCTGAAGGCAGGCGCCAAACCCCGCCAGGCCAACGAGTCTGCCCTTGCCCGCGCGAAAGCCTGGCAAAAGACCAAAGCCGAAAACAAGTTCGCCCAGATCACCTGGCCGAAGGAATGGGGCGGCCGCGGCGGCACCTCGATGGAAGCTGTTATCTGGGGCCAGGAAGAAGCCAAGTATGACGCGCCAACCGGCCCGTTCGCCATTGGCCTGGGCATGTGTATCCCCACCGTGATCGCCTTCGGTTCTGAAGAGCACAAGAAGAAGTATGTCCAGAAAGCGCTGTTCGGCGAAGAAGTCTGGTGCCAGCTCTTCTCCGAACCGTCTGCCGGTTCTGACGTTGCCGGCCTCAAGACCCGCGCCGTGAAAGATGGCGATGAGTGGGTGATCAACGGCCAGAAGGTCTGGACGTCGGGCGCGCACTATTCCGACTACGGCATTCTGCTGGTCCGCACCGATCCCAAAGTGCCAAAGCACAAGGGCCTCACCATGTTCATCGTGAACATGAAACAGCCCGGCGTTGAAGTTCGCCCGATCCACCAGGCTTCCGGTGGCCGCGAATTCAACGAAGTCTATTTCACGGATGTCCGCATTCCTGACAGCGACCGCCTGGGCGAAGTCGGCGCAGGCTGGAAAGTGGCCCTCGTGACCCTGATGAACGAGCGTCTCGCCGTTGGCGGCTCGCCCGGTCCCGACTGGGGTGAGATCATGGCCTATGCCAAGACCGCCGGTTCGATGGATGATCAGGCCTTCCGCGAAAAGCTGGCTGACTGGTATGTGGCCGCGCAAGGCTACAAGCTAACGAAATTCCGTACCCAGACTGCCCTTTCTCGCGGTCAGACGCCGGGTCCGGAAAACTCGATCGGCAAGATCATCACGGCCAACCACCTGCAGGACATCTGTAACTCGGCCATCGAGATGCAGGACCATTACGGTATCATGACCGATACCGACAAAATGCCGGCCGATGCCATCTTCCAGCAGAGCTTCATGTGGGCGCCGGGTCTGCGCATTGCGGGCGGCACAGACGAGATCCTGAAGAACATCATCGCCGAGCGCGTTCTTGGCCTGCCCCAGGATGTCCGCGTCGACAAGGATCGCGCCTTCGACGAGATGAAGTCGGGCTGATCGACCTTACATTTTTCAGACGCTGAAGCGCCGGTCCCGTTATTGCGGGGCCGGCGTTTCTGATTCTGGCTCAGGCTCTGGCAGCGCTGTTGCCGCAATGAAGGCGGCCGCTTCCCCGGCGCACGCCTGACCAGCTTCGACCAGCGCTTGCGCGCGGGCAGCATCGGTGTTGCCCGAAGCTGTGGCGGAAGTTGAGATCGAGGTCTGGCGCTGAATGCTCCGTTCGCGGCCTTTAAGGATTGCTCCCTCAAGCCGGCAGCGCGCTGTGTTCCCTTTCAGGGTAAGGTCTGAGATGCGCCACGAGAATTCATACTCGGTCACCGCGCCCGCCTGGGCCGGCAGGGCTACATTGCCCCCTTCCCCATTGAGCAGGTCGAGGACGGCTTCCTGCATAAGGCTGGTCGAGCGGTCTGACCACTGAATGGAGCGAACGTAGCGAATAGCGCCGGTCTCATCTTCTGCAGACATGAACCGGCCGGCGAGCAGACGCGAGGCCTCCGGCTCGCGCACCGTCACGGAAGCGGAGAGCTGATGGGCAGGCTCGAGCGGGCCAATGCGGTAGAGCGCATTGGCCGGATCACGCTGGGGGATGATACCCGCGCAAGCGCTGAGCGCCAGGGCGGCGGCCAAAACAAGAGGTTGGATCAGGGGACGGAACATCAGCGGTTATCCTCATAGGGTACAGCTTCGCCAACCAGCAGCGATTGTGGGTTGCTTTCCAGTTCTCTCAGGAACCGGTCAAAACGGTTGAGCATGATGCGCAGCTCCTTGCTCGCAAGGCCCGCATTCTGGAAGGTTTCGGTGGCGGGGCCTTCGATGATGGCGGTGGCCGCCGCAACGGCCTCGGCGCTGCGGTCCAGCGTGCCGCTGGCTGATTGGGCTACGGAGCGAATATCGGCCACCACGATTTTCAGATCAGCAGCCGCGTCAGCAAGGCTGGCATCCGCAGAGTTGCCGAATTCCTGGAACTCGACAGACGCCTGCTCGAAGGCGGCGGCGGCGCGCGATACCTCATCCAGTGTTGTAGAGGCCTGGTCGAGCAGCCCGTCATCGGCAGCGAGTTTAGCGGTTGCGATTTCAAGATTCTTCAACGTGGCGCTGACCGAGGCGATATTCTCATCGGTGAGGATCTTGTTCACATTGTCGAAGGTGAGATTGGCGCGGCCGAGCGCCTGAGCGCCGCCGGCAACGATCTGGTCCACAAGAGTGCGTTCCGACGGGATCACGGGAACCGGCTCGCCGGGACGCGCCTCCAGCGGACGGCCGGTGCCAGCGCTGATCTGGATGAAGGTTGTGCCGGTGATGCCAGCCAGCTGGATGGACGCGCTGGAGTCTTCGCGGATCGGCGTTTCGCGGGAGACGCGGATGCGAGCGCGGACCTTTGAAGGGTCTGCCCGGTCGATCCGAACCGTGGCGACTTCACCAACCTTGATGCCGATATAGCGCACCGCCCCGCCCTCTTCGAGCGAGACGGGCCCTTCGAACACGATGTCATAATCCTTGTAGTCCCGGTTGAACTCGGACTGGCCGAGCCACAGGACGAACCCTGCCACCAGTGCGGCAGCGAGGATCACAAGACCGCCTATCAATGCGTAGTTTGCCCTGGTTTCCATGGTCCCCAGTCCTCCTAATAACCTGCCGACGCCGCGCGCCCGCGCGGACCGCCAAAATATTCCTGAATCCAGGGATGATCGAACTCCCTGAGCTCATCCATCGTTCCGACGGCGAGCACGCGCTTCTCGCCGATGACCGCGATGCGGTCACAAACAGCGTGCAAGGTGTCGAGGTCGTGGGTGACGAGAAACACCGTCAGGCCAAGGGCCTGCTGAAGATCGCGGATCAGCTTGTCGAAGGCCGCAGCTGTGATCGGGTCGAGGCCTGCGGTCGGCTCGTCCAGGAAGAGAAGTTCCGGGTCGAGCGCCAGAGCGCGGGCCAGCGCGGCACGCTTGCGCATACCGCCAGATAGGTCTGAGGGGTATTTGTCGCCCGCGCTGGGGTCGAGGCCGGCCATCTGGATTTTCATGTCGGCGAGAGCATAGCGCAGGGCCGGATTTAGATCGGTATGCTCGCGCATCGGCACCATGACGTTTTCGCGCACAGTGAGGTTGGAGAACAGCGCACCATCCTGGAACATGATGCCCCAGCGGCGCTCGATCGCGGTGCGCTCTTCGCTGCTCAAGGTTTCCAGCTGCTCGCCAAAGACCTCGACGCTGCCGGATTCAGGCTGTTTGAGGCCAACAATGGCCCGCAAAGTAACCGACTTGCCACCACCCGATGGGCCAATAATGCCAATGACTTCGCCGCGCGGAATATCGAGGCTGAACCCGTCGAGGATGACATTACGGCCATAGGCGACTTTCATGTCGCGGATGCGGATGATGGGCGCCTCGCTCACAGGCCCAACTCCATATAGAAGATCGCGAAGATGGCATCGATGACGATGATGGCGAAGATCGCCTGCACCACGGATGTGGTGGTTGCCTTGCCAAGTGACTGGACACTGCCACCGACCTGAAGCCCCTGGCGGCAGGCAATCAGCGCCACAACCAGCCCGAAAACGGGGGATTTGGACATGCCGATCCAGAACTGGTCGATGGGAACGGAATTGCGCATCCGCTCCACGAAGACAGCCGGGTTGATGTCGAGGGCTGCCCAGGCAACGGTGGCGCCGCCGGCAACGCCGGCGAGGGTGGCAACGAAGGTAAGGATCGGCGTCATCACCAGCATGGCGAGAACCCGTGGGGCGACCAGAACGTCCATCGGCTTGAGGCCGAGGGTCTGCATGGCATCGACCTCCTGGCGCATCTTCATGGTCCCGATCTGGGCGGTGAAGGAGGAGTTTGTACGGCCGGCCAGGACAATGCCCGTGAGCACGACGCCAAACTCGCGCAGCATGGAAAAGCCAATGAGTTCAATCGTGTAGATCTCAAGGTCGAAGTCTTTCAGCGTCGTTGCACCAATGAAGGCGACGACCATGCCGACGAAGAAGGAGAGGAAAGCGATGATCGGCATCGCATTGAGCCCGGCTTCTTCCATGACCGCCACGATGGAGGTCCAGCGCAGCTTCCAGGGCTGCACCAGAAGGCGGACAATGGTGACCAGCGTCTCCCCCAGGAAGGCGAGGCTGGCGGTGGTTTCTTTATAGAAATCAACGCTTCCCTTGCCGGTCCGCTCGAGCATGGCGAGGAGGCCCGCATCGGCTTTTGCGGGTGGCGGGACGGGCTCAGCATGGGCGTGGACCTGTTCCAGAAGGCTGGCGGCGGAGGCGTGGTCGCCCACAATCCGGGGCGGCCAGGCGGCGCCATTTTCGCGCCAGGTGCGGTCGATCAGATACGCGCCCGAGGTATCAAGGCGGCCAAGTCCGGACACATCAAGACAAATCGGGACAGATTGAGACACCGCGCGCAATTGGGCATCGAGCTGGTTAATGGTCGCCACCGTCCAGTCTCCGCCAAGGCGGAGGACGTTTCCCTCGTCGCTGTCTTCAAGCGCGAAGCTGGGGGCGGTAAGGTTCAGCATTCTTTAGGGTCCTGACTGACCTGACTACCAAAACATGCTTAAGGACGGTGTGTGCCAATCCAATACAATTCACTTTGCAGGATTAACCCATGGGTCATCTCCGGCTTGAAACTGATCACATTTCCTCGCCGTTGAGGGCAGCCTTTGCAATTTCGCGGGGATCGAAGACCAGCGCCGAGACGGTGCGGGTGCGCCTTTCAGAAGATGGAAACGCCGGACGGGGGGAAAGCGTTCCCTATGGACGGTATGGCGAAACGGTACAGAGCGTACTCGAAGAGATCGACGCTGTGCGCGTCCAGATCGAGGCGGGGATCACGCGCGAGGCGCTGCAAAGCCTGATGAAGCCGGGCGCAGCACGCTGCGCGGTGGATTGCGCGCTGTGGGATCTGGAGGCGAAGAAGACGGGAAAGCCGGTCTGGCAACTGGCGGGGTTGCCTGAGCCTGCGCCAGTGGAGACGGCCCTCACGATCAGCCTGGATACGCCGGACGCCATGGCGGCCGCAGCGACCGCAGCGCCGGGACGGCTGTTGAAGCTGAAGCTCGGCGGGGCGGAGGATCTGGCGCGGATCAAGGCGGTGCATGAAGCCCGGCCTGAGGCGCGCCTGATTGCCGACGCCAATGAAGGGTTGAGCGAAGCCGACCTGCCAGGGCTGGTGAAAGCCGCCGCAAGGCTCGGCGTGGTGCTGATTGAGCAACCCTTCCCTGCCGGGAAAGACGCGGCGCTGATGCGGCGGCCGGGCGCGGTGGCGATCTGCGCCGACGAAAGCGCGCATACCAGCGCCGATATCCAGACACTGGCGAGGAATTATGACGCGGTGAACGTGAAGCTCGACAAGGCAGGCGGGCTGACCGAAGCGCTGGCGATGGTGCGCGCGGCGCGGACTGCCGGGATGGGCGTGATGGTCGGCTGTATGGTGGCGGGGTCGCTCTCGATGGCGCCGGCCGTGCTGCTGGCGCAGCTGGCGGACGCGGCAGATCTCGACGGACCGCTCTGGCTGGCGAGCGATATTGAGGGTGGGCTGGTGTATGCGGAGGGGCGGGTGTCGCCGCCGGGGGCCGGGCTTTGGGGGTGGGGTGGCTCCCGGTAGGGCGCAAGGGCGGTGAGAAGGTCCCGGATCGCGGCTTTGCCGCGTCCGGGATGACCCGGGTGGGTGTAGGTGGTTTTTTTGGGCAGCAGGTTTGGCCGGACGCAGCGAAGGCTGACCGGTGTGCGGGGCTGAATTCGGGATCAGTTTAACGCTAGGAGGTGTCGGCGTGCGGGGTGAACGTGCAGACCCCCTTCGTCAGGGCGCTTTGCGCCCTGCCACTTCCCCCGCCTGTGCAGGGGAAGAAAAGAGGCTGTGCTTCGGGCAGAAGGTCCACCGGGAGCGAGGTCGACCAGCAGGGATCGTCCCAGGCTTTGCGCGTTGCCACGAGTGGTCTGTAGGCAGAGGGGCTGGGGTCTCGGTCGCCGAGGAAGGCGATGGTGACAAAGCCCCACCCGTTCACGTCCACAAGGGCTTCGCGGCAGCCGAGCTTGGCGATGTATTTCGACGCGCGGATGAGTTGCCAGAACAGCACCGGCCAGAAGAAGGGATGCACCAGATCAAAGAACCCGGCGAAGTCTGGATGTCTGCGGAGGCGCGTGAAGCTCGGCATGGGGACGAGTATATGTCCGCCGGCGGAGGGGGTGGGGAAGGTTTGCGGAAGTTTTTTGCAAGGGGTTGATTGGGATGGGGATTTTTGCGGCGGCGGGGGTTGGGTTTGTTGGATAGGGCGGAAGGCCCTCACCTCCCACACTCTTCGAGTGCGGGCCCCTCCTCTCCCGCAAGCGGGAGAGGGGTAAGTGGCGTTGCGCTTGGGGCGGGGCGTGGGAGGTGAGGGCTTAGCCCACCGCCTCTTTTACGGCGCTTTCATAGGCGTCCAGCGCAGCGAGCCATTCGGTTTCGGCTTTGGCGGCTTCGGCTTCGAGTTTGCCGCGTTCGACGGAAAGCTCGGTGATCTTTTGCGGGGAGAGGCCGGATTTGGAGAGTTCGAGGTCAATCGTCTTGATACGGCCGTTTGCTTTCTCGAAGGCTTTTTCGGCGGCGTCGGCCTTCTTTTTCAGCGGGGCGGCGGATTCGCGGGCCTGGGAGGCGCGGCGGCGTTGTTCGGCTTTGTCGACGGGGTCTTCCACCACAACGGCAGCGGGGGCGGCGGGCTTGGCGGCGCCGCCTTTGTCGCGGTCTGAGCTCATGACGAGGGCGCGGTAGTCGGAGAGGTCGCCGGCATAGGGCGCGACCTTGCCGTCCTTGACGAGCCAGAGCTGGTCGGCGGTGGCCTCGGCGAGATAGACATCGTGCGTGATCAGAAGGACCGCGCCGGCAAAGTCGTTCAGCGCGTAGATCAGCGCTTCGCGGCTGTCGATATCCAGGTGAGACGTCGGCTCGTCGAGGATGAGGACTTGCGGGCGGGCGAGCCCGATGAGGCCCAGAATAAGACGGACTTTTTCGCCGCCCGAGAGCTTCTCGACCTTGGTTTCTACCTTCTCATGGGAAAAGCCGAGTTGCGCGGCGACCGAACGCTGTTTGGCGACGGGCGTGTTGGCGGGCAGCGCGCGCATGACGTGTTCGAGGACCGTGTCGCCGATGCTGAGTTCATCGAGTTGGTCCTGCGAGAAATAGCCGATCTCGACTTTCTTCGGCATCCGGCGCTTGCCGCCAAGCAGCGGCAGGCGCTCGGCAATCGATTTGACGAGCGTGGTCTTGCCCTGCCCGTTTGTGCCGATGATGGCGATGCGGTCGTCCGGATCGATGCGGAGTTTCACGCCCTTGAGAATGACCGCCTGCGGACCATAGCCCATCGAGGCGTCTTCAATTTCCAGAAGTGGCGGGGCGAGCATGTTTTCGGGCGCGGGGAAATTGAAGGGCGCGGCGCGCTCCTCTAAAGGAATCGAGATTTCCTGCATCTTCTCCAGCATCTTGATGCGCGACTGCGCCTGGCGGGCTTTGGAGGCCTTGGCGCGGAAGCGGTCGACGAAGGATTGGAGGTGGGCGCGATCCTTGTCCTGTTTGGTTTTCTGGCTTTCGAGCTGGGCGAGCTTGGCCGCGCGCAGTTTCAGCCAGTCATCATAGCCGCCGGGCGTGATCATCAGCTTACGGTGTTCCAGCGCCATCGTATGGGTGACCGAGCGGTTGAGCATTTCGCGGTCGTGGCTGACGATGAGGACGGTGTTGGGATAACGGCGGAGATACCCCTCGAGCCAGGCGGCGCCTTCAAGGTCAAGATAGTTGGTTGGCTCGTCGAGCAGCAGCAGGTCTGGCTGCGCGAAAAGCGCGCCCGCGATGGCGGCGCGCATGCGCCAGCCGCCGGAGAATTCGCGCGTGGCGCGGGCGAGGTCTGCAGTCTGGAAACCGAGGCCCATGAGGATTTCGGCGGCGCGGGGCTCGGCGGTCCAGGCGTCGATATCCAAGAGGCGCGCGTGGATGTCGCCGATCCGGTCGGGGTCGGTCGCGGTTTCGGATTCCAGCATCAGGGCGTGGCGCTCGGCGTCTGCCTCCAGCACGACGTCGAGGATGGTCTGGTCGGTGGGGGCGACTTCCTGAGCGACCCAGCCGAGGCGGGCGCCATTCTGCAGGCGGATGGGGCTGTCCTTGCCCGGCGAGGCGATTTCCTCGCGGATGAGGCGCAGGAGCGTGGACTTGCCCGTGCCGTTGCGTCCGATGAGGCCGACTTTCCAGCCGGCCGCCACGCGCGCAGAGGCAGCATCAAACAGCGGGCGGGCTTCGACCCGGTAATCGAGGTTCTTGATTTCCAACATGGCGGGGCTTTAACCCGCCCGGCGGCAAAAAACAGCCCGCTTTGCGCAAATGACCGCTCATAATGACGCAGGCTGCACGCTGGCCCTTTTCTCGTCATGTTGCAGTGCACAAATCTTTCGCATGACCCAGCGAGGCTTTTCCACACGGCTGAAGGCCGGAGACGCGGTGTTCCTGCGCCCTATCGGGCCGCAGGACCGGGCGCGTGAAGTGGACATTATCTCTAAGTTTTCAGAGCATTCGCGGTATTTACGCTTCTTTTCCGGGGCGCCGACCCTGCCCGATGCCGTAATTGACCAGCTCGTCGCCGTGGACGGGTATAATCACATTGCCTGGGGCGCGCTGGACCTGAATGTGGCCGGGGCGCCGCTGATGGGCGTGGTGCGCGCCGTGCGCCGGGGCCAGAGCGACGAGGCCGATCTGGCGATGGGCGTGCTGGACGAACATCATGGCAAGGGGCTGGCGCGGCTGCTCATGGCGGCGGTGGTACACGATGCGATTGCGGCCGGGATTACGCGGTTTACCGCCGAAATGCTGGCCGAGAATGCGCCGGCTCGGAAGCTGTTCCAGGCCAATGGTGGCAAGGCCGCCGGGCGCGACGGGAATGTGATTTCCTTTCGGTTTGACGCGCGTGAGGTGGCCACGCGCCTCAGCGAGCTGGGCGCGGGCGAGGCGATGGACGATCTGCGCGAGGCGCTCGCCGTCCATCCCCTGCCCCGCCGCAGGACGGCGGTGGCTTAAGCCGCGCCGTCGAGGATGTCCTTGAAGCCGCTGGGCGCGTGCTTGCCGAGGAAGAGCTGCTCGTAAGCGCCGACGCCGACGGAGACCTTGCCATCCGGGCCCTTATGCGTGGCGCGGACGATTTCCTGGATGTGGAGGTTTTCGATCTCGTTCCAGGGGGATTTGGCGATCTCGTAATCTTCGCGCGCGGTCATCAGCTGGTCGCCATGGAACACGCCGTGGCGGTATTTGGCGTGGTTGTAGCCGATGCCCTTCATGAGGAAGGTGCCCATGGGTTCGTAATCGACCGTATGCGGATTTCCTGACGGGTCTTTGGCCGTGAGGGTGGCCGTGGCCATGCGGCGGGTGCCTTTGGCGTAGCGCACGTCCATATTGACGTCGCCCAGATGCAGGCCGGCGCCCTGGGGCGCGCCGTCCGGGCAGATGGAAGTGCGGGTGTTCCAGCTGTCGCCGTGTTCGTCATGGTTCACATGGTAGAACATCGCCATGTCGGCAAAGTTCGTGGGCACCCAGATCCAGTAGAATTGGGGCGGGACCGGCGGGTGCATGGGCTGTGGATCGGGCGCGCCGATGGGGCGCACGCCCCAGCTGCGGTCGCGCGTGCCGGTGAAGTCGTCTGGCTTGACGGCGATTTCCTTGCCGTCGATGCGCAGCTTGCCCGACCAGCTGCCGTTCTGCGTCATGCGGGTGAGGTCCATCATCATGCGCGGGCCGATGCGGCGGGTGAAGCGAGGCTCCTCGATCGGGAAGGCGCGGCCGGTGAATTCAACGTCTAGCGCGATGCCTTCGGTTTCTTCCAGCTTCAGGCGGACGCGCTTCAGCGGCTCGATCACCGTGACCGAGAGGCCGCCGACATAGGTGTCCATCCGCTCCATGTTCAGCGGGCGGGAGAAGAAGACCGAAGATTGTTTCCCGTCACGCAGCACCGAGACGGCGCCGTCGATGACGTTGAGATGGGGGTAGACGCCCATGGCGGCGGCGAAGAAGGTTTTGCCGTCGGCGCTGTAGCCGTTGAAGAAATAGCGGTCGTAGAAATTGCGGTCGGACCCTGAGAAAGCGACGGGCTCGGGTGTCTGGTGGATGGGGTATTCGTCTCCGGCAGTCAGCATGGGGTAGTCCTTCCTTAAGGTGACCTCTTGGCGGGTGGGTCTCAGAGGTTAGGTTTGCGCGAGGCGGCGCGCCGATCAAGCGGTGCCGCGACGGGAGGGCGCCATGTCAAAATTCACCGCCAGCGAGGCAAATGCGTTTCTGGCCAAGGCCTTTCCGGGACGCGGAGACCAGAACCAGGTGGTGGTGATGGAGCCTGGCCGGGCGGTGATCCGGCTGGAGGCAGACGAAACGCATCTGCGCCCTGGCGGCTATATCTCCGGGCCGACGCAGATGAGCCTCTGCGACACCGCCGCCTATATGGCGATCATGACGCTCACGGGTCTGGAGCCGATGACGGTGACCAGCAATCTGAACATCAACTTCCTGCGCCCCTGCATCGGCAAGGTGGTGATCGCCGAGGGGAAGATCATGAAGATGGGCCAGGCGCTGGCGATCATCGAAGTGGATGTGCGCATTGAGCACGCTGACAAGCCATCGAGCCACGCTATCGTGACCTATGCCCTGCCCCGGAAGGGCTGAGCTGTCACCATTACGAGGCCCCGTCATGATCCGGCTGATTCCGGCTGCTGCCCTGTTTGGCTTTCTGTCTGTCGCATTCGGCGCGTTTGGTGCGCATGCGCTGGAGGGCGCGCTGACTGGCGAAGGCACGCAATGGTGGCAGACGGCAACGCTGTACGGCCTCACCCATGCGGGCGCGGCTCTGGCGGCGGGGCTTTCGGGCAGAGGCGGCAAGATCGCGGCCGGCGGCTGGCTGATGCTGGGTGGCGCGGTGATCTTTGCAGGCACGCTTTACGCCATGGCGCTGGGCGCGCCGCGCTGGTTTGGCGCGATTACGCCGGTGGGCGGTATCGGCATGCTGGCAGGCTGGGTGATGATCGGGCTGGGCGGGCTCGCCTCAGCGGGCCGGGCTCAGGACGAAACGCCGTAAGAGCCGGTATACCGCTCGGCCAGATCGTCAGCGACGCGGCGGGCTTCATCAATGGAGTCGGAAAACGCGTTCAGTTCTGCCTTGATGGGTGAGACATCCATGTCCGCGCGGGCGGTTACGATGTCGAGCGCTTCCAGGAAGCTGCGATGGGCCATCTGCGCACGGACGAGCGCGCGCTCATAGGCAATGACATCATTCCGGTTGGAGGCGTCGGCAACGGATTTGTCGAGAACTTCACGCGCTTCGCGGGTGACCTCTTCCAGGCCGGAGCGCGCCGATTCGCTGTCTGCGGAAATCTTGGCGAGGACCAGAACAGGCGCGCGGGAGTCGGCACCGATGTCGGACGCGTAGGCGGGAATTTCAGGCTGGGAAGCGCTCCGCCCGCGGATCAGCAGGTCTGCAAAGCCGGCGAGGCCTTTATCGGCCTCCGCCCAGCCCTGCTCGGCCAGGTGATCGCAATAGGCATCAGACGTTTGGCGCAGCGCAGATTGGCTCTTGGTCAGAGCCGTTTCAACAGTCGTTTCGCCTTGAACGACCGAAACAGTTGCGCATCCCGCCAGAAGTCCTAGGGATACACAAACAAGAACGCTACGCATCAATTGCCACCCGTCAGCAGCCAACTTCCCCAAGTGTCATTAACACTATGGGTGTGGATAAGAGAAGTCCAGTCACGCTAGGCATTGTGGCTGACCATAAGTGAAGAGCGCATGAACAGACGCCAGTCCCGCCGTATATTGTATCACCGGCATGAACCTCATGCATCCGGACGCCTTCGTGTCTCGGATATACATGAAATCTACTGGGAAGAGTCCGGGAATCCGAAAGGTATCCCCGTGGTTGCGTTACATGGCGGCCCCGGCGGCGGGTCCAGCCCGGAAATGCGCCGGTTCTTTGACCCCGACCGTTACCGGATCTTCCTGTTTGACCAGCGCGGATGTGGCCGCTCGACGCCCCATTCGGAGCTTCGCGAGAACACGACCTGGGATCTGGTGGCGGATATTGAGGCACTGCGCAAACATGCCGGGGTTTCAAACTGGCTGG